>JANPCX010000064.1:0-2121 GCA_031431125.1 Burkholderiales bacterium | reverse complement strand
CGCGCGCGGGGCACAATCTGGCCCCATGCTTGCTCACCACACCTGGCTGCAACCCGCACCACGCCTCGCATGCGGAGTGTTCGACTACGACTGCACGTCGGACCCACCTCAATTCAGCTGGCGAGCAGTTGCGGCCAGCGCCATCACGGCAGGCGTGACGCAAGGCGTGGGCGAGGCAATGGGCGGGGCCAACTGGCAGAACAGCGCCAGCCTGGACGGCTGGAGCAAGTTTGCGATTGATGCGGGTTCGCGCTTCATCGGCGGCACCGTCGCGCAGGCCGTCACCAACAAGGGCGGACGGGTCAACTTCGGGCAAGTCGCGGCCGACGCGTTTGGCAATGCCTTGGGGAACTCCATCGCAAGGGGCATCACCAGCGGGGCCAGTCAGCAAGGGGCCAAGGCACCGCAGACGCAAGGGCTGACCTTGGGGTCTGGTAGGTCCGAACTTGACGGGTGGATGGCGGCTGCTAATCGTGTTGGGTTTGGGAACATTGGCCGTGGTGCATCTGTAGGCACAGAAGCGGGATCGGTTGATCTCACTGGGCAGACCTATTACCCGCAGCCCGGTAGCCCTGACTTCATGGGGCCGCCTGCGCCAGTGAATCTGGGACAGCAAGCCAACTCACTTGGCAATGCCTTCTGGGATCATGAACAGCCGCCATCGACCCTTGGCGATGGGCTGACCAATGTGGACTTCAGGCGCAATGGCAACAACGCTGCACAGAAGTTGGGGCCCATCACCCCGCGTGGTGTCCTGCTCGACGAAATTGACCAAACGGGAAGCAAAGAAGCGCTGTATGGCCTGGCCACCAGCAACGCCAACAAAGCCAAGTTGTTGGCCGATGTGGCGCTGGATCAGTTCCAGAAAGGAAACAAAGACTACGGCCAGATGCTGTTAGATCAAGCCAAGGTGCATATCGAGGCCGCAGACTATGCGAGACAGAACGCTGGCGGCATCACTGAGTACAGCTCGGTTCCGCGATCGACTGGGCTTGTGCTGACACCGGGTTTTAGCCCGTTCGATAAAAACTTTAATACGGGAGCGTACTCCGCAGGCTTGAGTTCAAACCTCTATAGCGAATCCCGAACACAGGCTCAGATTGATGCATCTTTGGATCGGACAACGGGCTTGCTTGTCACGGCACCGCTGTGGATAGCAGGTGCGGGCTTGAGCTACAGCTCGGTGGGCCTCGGCCTTGGGTTGCGCAGCCTTTACAGCACGATAGGCTGGCAGGGCACTGCGGCACTGGGCTTTGGCACCAGCGCAACCATGGATGCGGGGATGCAGTACATCGACACAGAGAGCTGGGACAAGAACGGCTGGCGACCTGGGCAAACGTTGTTTGCAGGAACGGTTGGCGCGTTCACCGGGCCGCTGGGGGCCACCAGTGGCCTCAAAACGAACATCCTCCTGGGTGGACTTGGGGCTGCGGCCAATACGCAGTTCCAGAATTACACGTATGGAGATGACAAGTCATATGGGTTACCGATGGTGGCAGGCGCAATGTTTGGTGCGTTTGGATACCGGGGCGGCGCTGCAACAACGAGAGGTCTTAGCTACTACCAACCTGAGCGTTACTTCGCCAATCTCAATCCACAAGTGCCTGCGCTGTTCCAGCCGATTGCTGTTAACAAGATGCCGCAGTTCTTTGGGGTGACGGCAGGCGGAGTCATCTCAGGGACATCCCCTGTGGGCGAAAACCTCTACAAAGAATTTTTTGTTCCCAAGCCTGGGAAGCCTTGAGCATCATGACAAACACGATGCGAAAGAGATATCCAAAGGCAAACGTCAAGGCTTTTTTAAAAGCAACTGCCGTGACGATTCTTTTGTTGGCAATCTTCCATTGGCTGCCGGAGTTGATGACGTGGATTTACGCAGAGTTCTTGGGTAAAACCATCGTCATCAATGAAAAGCGTTGGGGGGTGGCTCTGGTGTTTGCTTACGCTTTATCCGTGATACCCGTGCTGTTTGAACTCTCCGGCATGCTCTACGCCACGTGGCAAAACCGCAAGCTAGAACGCGAGGAGCAAAGCCAAAGCTGAATCACTTCTTTTTAGCCACCGCCGCGCTGGCCTTGCTCTTGCTGCCCT
Organism: Burkholderiales bacterium; assembly: GCA_031431125.1. Taxonomy (GTDB): domain Bacteria; phylum Pseudomonadota; class Gammaproteobacteria; order Burkholderiales; family Burkholderiaceae_C; genus JANPCX01. The sequence goes on along the minus strand of JANPCX010000064.1, from coordinate 30 downwards.
TGGAAGCAGAGCCGGCGCCCGGGCCCTTGT
>JANPCX010000063.1:0-21231 GCA_031431125.1 Burkholderiales bacterium | reverse complement strand
GCCAAAGCTCTGAAAGCGGCAGGGCTCAAACCCGTCGTGCTCGGGGCGAAAGAAGGGTTGGCCCTCATCAACGGCACCCAGTTCTCGTGCGCTTATGCGCTGGCCGGCCTGTTCGACGCGCATCGCCTCGCCTGCACGACGCTGGCGACCGGCGCGCTCTCGGTCGACGCGCTGATGGGCTCGACCACCCCGTTCCGACCCGAGATCCATGCGCTGCGCGGCCAGCCCGGCCAGATTGATGTGGCGCAGTACTACCGTGCCTTGCTGGTCGGCAGCGAGATTCGTCGCTCGCATTTGCACATGCGCCCCGAGACCAGCGCTGCGCACCGGTCGCCCCCCGAGGGAGGTGTCCAGCCCTGGCAGAGCCAGTTGCTGGACGGTGACGACCGCGTGCAAGACCCCTACTGCTTGCGCTGCCAACCCCAGGTGGTGGGCGCTTGCCTCGATCAACTGCGCCACGCCACCAAGGTGCTGCTGATTGAGGCCAACGCCGTCACCGACAACCCACTGGTGTTCGCGGGCTTGGACGGCGAAGCGGGTGAACTGGTCTCGGGCGGCAACTTCCATGCCGAGCCGGTGGCGCTGGCGGCCGATGCCATGGCCGTGGCGATTGCCGAGGTGGGTGCCATCGCAGAGCGGCGTATCGCCATGCTGATCGACAGTGGCGTATCAAAGCTGCCGCCTTTCCTGTCGAGTGATGCGGGCTTGAACAGCGGCTTCATGATTGCCCACGTCACAGCCGCGTCGCTCGCATCGGAGAACAAATCACTTGCCCACCCCGCCAGCGTCGACAGCCTGCCCACCAGCGCCAACCAGGAAGACCACGTGTCCATGGCCACCTTCGCGGCGCGGCGCCTGAATGCCATGATCGACAACACCGCCCGCATCCTCGGCATCGAGTTGCTGGCCGCTGCCCAGGGCATCGACTTCCTGCGCCCACTGCGCAGCTCGGCCCCCCTGGAGGCCGTGCACGCGTTGCTGCGCAGCCAAGTGCCGTCCATGATGACCGACCGCTACCTCGCCCCCGACATGGAACACGCCGCCGCGCTGGTGTTTGATGGCAGCCTGGCGAATCACCTGCGCAACTTGCCTGGGCTGCCCGCCTTGTGGGTGCCGGGTTGAGTGGCAGATCGGTGCCTCCTGCCCTGAGACAATGCACACTTTCACCGCATCCCCCTGATTGAAAGCAGCCCTTCTATGCCCACCCCCTTGGCACGCAGCGACGACAACCTGATTTGGATCGACCTGGAAATGACCGGGCTCTACCCCGAGACCGACCGCATCATCGAGATTGCGGTGGTCGTGACAGACCCATTCCTGCAGGTGCGTGTGGAAGGCCCTGTGTTCGCCATTCACCAAAGCGATGCCACCTTGGACGCCATGGACGCCTGGAACAAAGGCACCCATGGCAAGAGCGGCTTGATCGACCGCGTCAAAGCCTCCACCGTCAACGAAGAGTCGGCGCAAGAGCAGGTGATTGAGTTCCTCAAAACCTATGTGCCCACGGGCAAGTCACCCATGTGCGGCAACAGCATTTGCCAAGACCGCCGCTTCTTGGCTAAGACCATGCCCAAGCTGGAAGAGTTCTTCCACTACCGCAACCTGGATGTCAGCACGCTCAAAGAGTTGGCCAAACGCTGGAAGCCGGACATCCTGGCCGGGTTCAAGAAGGCCCAAGCGCATACGGCGCTGGCGGATATTCAAGAGTCTATTGATGAGTTGGTGTACTACCGTGAACACTTCTTGGTGAAGTGAGGTGGAGGCTGTCGGTGCGTGCGGGAAGGATCAGCAATAGGCAAAAAGCCCTTACCAGACGCTACCCTGACTGGTTTGAGCGCCAGCACGCTCTGGAACCTTGCTTCCCTCCGCTTTTGGTGAGTGGGTATTGATATGTACAGCCCTGTTCAAGATGGCATGGACAAAACTGCAAGTGGTGTGCGGTACACCGAGGCGAAGCCACCAGGTCACTTGTCCGGATTCGTGCATTGTTTTTGGGAGCTCAAAACCGACGCTGTGCTGCGCGACGACTTTTTGCTACACGCGCTACCCGATGCCTGCGTGAATATTTTGTTCAACCAAATAGATGCCAACATTGCGGGTGTGACTGCGCTGCGCACCAGGTACGAGGTGCTGAATTTGGGCAGGTCGTTTCACTATGTTGGCATTCAATTTTTGCCGGGAGTGTGGCAAGGCGATCGGCGGGAAATTGTTGATCACTTTGTCGGTACGCCCTACCTCGGCGATTTGCCTTTGGTTCAAACCAGTCAAGAACTTGCCGCATTGGGTTTTGGAGCCAAACAGTTGGTCATGGGCAGTTTGGTGCAGCAGCTTACTGATGCTGGGTTGGTCGTGATCAACCTGGTGACGGAAAAGATACTGAAGAATCTAGACAGCATTCACACGGTGACACACATGGCCGCCGTTGCAGACCTATCTCCCCGTCACCTGCAGCGCACGCTGAAGCAAACAACAGGGTTCACACCCCATGACTTGCTCAAGGTTCTGCGTTTGCAGCAATCGTTCAAACATCACTACCTGGATCTGTACGCCGATCAAGCGCACTTCATCCATTCGTTTCGCAAGATCACGGGTTACACGCCGGTGAAATATGCGAAAAGGTTCAATGTCTGATTTACACAATACGAGCACGACACCGCTGCCTAAGCTGCACGCTTCTTAACCCCACCAAGGAGTGCCACATGGCGAAGTCCAATGCAATCGGATGGTTTGATATCTACGTGAATGACATGGAGCGAGCGGTTACGTTTTATGAGCGGGTATTTCAGCAAAAACTGGAGAAAATTGGCGACCCCACGGGTGAAACCCAAATGATGAGCTTCCCCACGGACATGCAGTCCTACGGAGCGGGTGGCGCTTTGGTGAAAGCCAACCACGCCCGACCTGGCTTGGGCGGCACACTGGTGTATTTCAGTGTGGAAGATTGCTCTGTAGAGCAGCCACGCGTCGCAGATGCGGGTGGCAAAGTGGTGCGCCCAAAGTTCTCTATTGGAGAGTTTGGCTGGGTCACGCTGTGTGAAGACACAGAAGGCAATATGTTTGGCCTTAGCTCGATGAAGTAGGTCTTTTTTCGGAGTTCGGGGCCGAGCCAAAAATGTCCTACTCGCTCCTTTTCCACTGTGGCAAAGGAGTGTCTAAGGCAATCTGTCAGTTGGTTCCGATGAGCGGGGCGGCCTTGCCTTTTGCCTTTCTCGTTAAAAAATACACCCGTAAAAACCCGAACTCGCCTACAATGCCAGCTTCGTTGCGGTTCTTAGCTACAAAAAGCCGCCACGTTTCGTTCATCCCCTCTGACCTCATCGAGTCTCCCACCGCGCTGCAGTTGTTGATCAACGCGCAGCAAAAGGTGTGGCTGTTTTGATACCCACGCTGTTCTCACTTTGAGATTCAGCATGCGGGAATGGTTGGCGGCGATGCCGTCGCTTTGACTGTTCTCGGCATTCCATCTCTTGCCCTTGCCACCTGGCTCGGGCCCCGTGGGGTCGAATCTTTCTCTGGCGATACCTCTTGACCACAAGCCTCATTGGGGCCGGTCGAGCATGACTTTGGTCTGCGTTTTTCGCAGGCCATGGCTGTGCTGTTTTTTTTGAAAGAACTTGATGAGTTTCCTGAACCTCGGGCTGCATGACGCCCTCTTGAAAGCCGTGGCCGAATCTGGCTACGAAACCGCCACCGAAGTGCAAGCCCAAGCCATTCCTTCTGGTTTGGAAGGCGCCGACCTCATGGTCTCGGCCAGCACCGGCAGTGGCAAAACCGCTGCCTTTATCTTGCCCGCGCTGCAAGGCATCTTGGCTGCACGTGGTGACAACAACACCCGCCGCGAAAAAGGCAAGGTCTACGGCCCCCGCGTGTTGGTGCTGTGCCCCACCCGCGAGCTCGCCATGCAAGTGGCCAAAGCGGCCACGATGTATGGCCGCCATGTGCAAGGCCTGCGTGTGGCCACGGTCGTCGGTGGTGTGCCTTACCCAGCGCAGATCAAAGCGCTGATGGGCCCGCTGGATATTCTGATTTCCACACCCGGTCGTTTGCTCGACCACCTGCAGTCGGGCCGCGCTGTGCTCGACAACGTGCAAATGTTGGTTCTGGACGAAGCCGACCGCATGCTGGACATGGGTTTCATCGACGACATCCAAACCATCGCCAGCCGCATTCCAACCACGCGCCAAACCGTGATGTTCAGCGCGACGTTTGCTGGCAACGTGGGCAACCTGGCCCGCAATTTGTTGCGCGAGCCGAAACGCATCGACGTGGCCTCGCACACCGACACCCACGAGAACATTGAGCAGCGCCTGCACTGGGCTGACAACCACCACCACAAAAATGCCTTGCTGGACCACATCCTGACCCAGAAAGACATGGAACAAGCCGTGGTCTTCACCAGCACCCAGCGCGACGCCGACATGCTGGCCGACCGCCTGGCTGACATGGGTCACTCGGCTGCAGCGCTGCACGGCGGCATGCCGCAAGGCCGTCGCAACCGCGTGTTGCAAGGCCTGCGCAACCGCCAGTTGCGTGTGCTCGTCGCCACCGATGTCGCTGCACGCGGCATTGATGTGCCTTCTATTAGCCACGTCATCAACTACGGTCTGCCGATGAAAGCCGAAGACTATGTGCACCGCATTGGCCGCACTGGCCGCGCAGGTCGCAATGGTTTGGCCGTGACCCTCGCCGAACGCATGGACGTGGGCATGATTCGCCGCATTCAGCAGTTCACCACCCAGCCAATTCCGGTGGCATCGATTGAAGGCCTGGAGCCCAAAGCACCTGAGCCACGCATTCACGCCGGTCGCCCGGCCGGTGAGTTTGTCGCTCGCCCTGGTGGCAAGCCCTCCTTCAACAACGGCCCGAGCCGAGGTGGTTTTGGCGGCCATAAAAAGCCGTTCGCACCACGCCGCGACGAAGGCGGTTTCGGTGGCCATGGTCGCAGCGACGGCTACGCACCACGTCGCGACGAAGGTTTTGCGCCGCGCCGTGACGCTGCGCCACGTGATGTGCACCCTGGCCGCGATACGCCGTTTGCCAAACGCAGCGAAGGCACCTTCGTGCCGAATCGCCCCGCCTTTGACAACGCCGCACCGCGCAAAGCATTCGACCGCGCACCGGGCCACCGTCCTGCGGGCGCACCGGCTTTTGCACCACGCAACGCGGGTGGCCCTGGCGGCGCACCACGGCCTGCTGGCAAAGGCGGCCCATTCAAACCTCAGCGTCCGCGCCAAGGTGGGTTTGACCGCTGATCGAGAGAGGCGTCGCGGGCACAGTGCCCTTTTGACGAACCAGCTCTATGGCACCTGAGAGCTCACCGATTCTGAGTACCTTCGGGTGTTGAGGAAAACTCGGATGTGACCTTCTGCTTTCGCAGAGGTTGTATCCGGGCAAGTATCTATTGAGAGAAGAACGCATGCACGCCGCTGCCTGGCCTCCATTGATGAACTGAACGCTCGTCGCTGTGGCTGTGCCTTATCGCACGCTGCGGCCGCGCTGCCCATGGCTGGCCCCGATATGCGCGGGCCGGTCGTCCCGCTTCGCCTATTTTTCACCTCCCATTTCCGGGGGGTTGGCGAAGCGCTGTGTTCTTCATCTTGGAAATTGACATGCAATTTTTTAATGCTTTGGTGGCCCGCGCCATCCCCTGGATTCCCCGTTCATGGATCCAGAAAATTTCCCGCCGCTACATTGCCGGCGACACGCTCGCTGAAGCCCTTGTTCGTGTCCAGCAACTCAATGCGCAAGGCTTTTGTGCGACGCTGGACGTATTGGGTGAAACCGTTTTAACCCCAGCGCAAGCGCAAGCCACAGCAGACGAGTACGTCGAGGTTTTGCATGCGATCCAAAAGCATGCGTTGCAGGCCAACATTTCGATCAAACCCTCTGCGCTGGGCTTGCTGCTTGACGCACCGCTATGCAAGCGACTCGTTGCCTGCATTCTTGAAACAGCAGATCGGCACAAGAACTCCGTTTGTATGGACATGGAGGATGTTCGTTGCACACAAAAAGAAGTCGAATTGTTTGTTGAACTGAAAGCGCAACATGCCAACATTGGTTTGGCGTTGCAGGCATATTTGCAGCGAACCTACCTGGACATCGAGCTGCTCGCGGGCGAAAGAACTGTCTTGCGTATCTGCAAGGGCATTTATTTGGAGAATCGGGTGCACTTGGTCAGCGATGCTTGGGCCGACCGTCGCGCAATCAATGCACACTTCCTGAAACACGTGGTGCGATGCCTCAACTCCGGCAGTTTCGTCGCTATCGCAACTCATGATGGCGCCCTTGTTGAGCAAGTTATCGACTTTGTTCGACGAGAACGTATCAACACAAGCCAATTCGAGTTTCAGATGCTGCTTGGTGTGTGTGAACCTTTACGCGACAAACTGCGGGACATGGGTTTCAGTGTGCGCGTCTACGTGCCTTTTGGTAGAGACTGGTATGGCTACAGCACCCGTCGGCTGAAAGAAAACCCCAGCATCGCGGGGCACATTGTGAAAGCCCTGATCGGTCTGTGACCGTTTGAAGACAAAAACAAAAAATGCCGCTGACCACTGCGTCTCGGCATTTTTTATTGGAAAGGTTCGCTGTTGCGAACTTTTTTCGAGCTTGCGAACTGTTTGTTGCGCACGCTGTCTTTCGGCGTATTCAGGGCCAACGAAAAAGATCAAATGAATTTTTTGGTTTGTGCCAAAGTTGCCGTACGAATCCGACCTGCCAGCCAAAACGTCAACACACTCAACACCACCGCCATCCAACCGTTCCAACCATAGCCGGTCACCAAACCGTTGGCATCGCGGCCTATGAAGAGGCCGCCGACCAAGGCGGCCACACCCATGCCCAATGACTGCACGCAACCTTGTAGCGTCATGAAGGTGCCACGCAAATGCGGTTGTGCGGCGCTGGTGACCAGGGCCATGGCAGGCACCATGCGGCCGGACACAAAGACAAAGAATGCAGTCGTGACGCACAAGTAGAGCGGCAGTGACGTGGGCCCCAAATGCGTCAGCACCAACATCGGCACGGCAGCCGCCAGCGCGAGTGCACGCAATACCCGCACCTTGCCGTGGCGATCGGCCAGCACACCCCAGAGCCTTGCGGTGAACAAAGTGGCGATGCCGCCGGTGAGGTAAATCCATGGCAGCTGCGCATTCGTCACGCCCACATTGGCGGTGCTGAACACCGTGATGTAAGGGATGATGAAAAAACCCGCACCCACCATGGCCACCGCCAGCGCAAACGCCCGCCAATGGTTGGGCTCCGACAAACCCGCACTGAGTTGGCCCCAGGCCGACAGCGCCCCGCCCTGCGGTGTGGGTGGGCGAAAACTCGGCACATAACGAGCGGCCACTAACCACACCAATACCGACAGTGCCGCAATCGCAAAGAACGGCAGGTGCCAGCCCCAGTGGTTGGCCATCCACAACGACGCGGGCACACCGCCCACGGTGGAGAGCGAAAACGCCGCCATGATCAGCCCCATGGCGCGGCCGCGCCGTTCAAAGGGAATCAGGTCGCCCACCAGGGTTTGGGTCATGGCGCCAATCACGCCGCCAAAAGCACCCGCCGCAATCCGCGCCACCATCAGCACGGCATAACTGGGTGCCAGCGCACAAGCCAAGGTGGCCAAGATGAATCCCGCATAGGCCGCCAACAACAACCGTTTGCGGTCGAAGCGGTCCACATAGGGTGACATCAGCAAACCAAACACGCCCGACGACAGCGTGTACGACGCCACGAGCAAACCAAACTGTGCGTCGGTGATCCCAAAGAGGCCAATGAACATCGGCCCCAGCGGCATCATCACCATGAAGTCGACGATGTGGGTGAACTGAATGCCGGCCAGGCACCACAAAAGGGGGCGTTCTTGGTGGGGCAGGAGGTGGGGTGTGGGCGGCATGGGGAATGGTGTCAAAGCGGCTGTGAATGAAGTCTGTCATGCGCGGGTCGACGTTGCAGGCCAAGGGCTTTGGGCCACGGGTTGTCGTTCCCGCGCATGCGGGAATCCAAGGCCGTGACGCATCACCCCCACTGTTTCATCGGTCGCCACCGACTGGATTGCCGCATGCGCGGGACTGACGGCTCCTCAATCAACAAGCCCATGTGCTGAATCACATGGAATCGCCACCTTTCTGCCTAGCGGGTATCAACTGCCGGTCAAGCGACCAAACACACCCACCATCAAGGGCACCAACAGCGACGCCACCAGCGTGCTCAGTGCCATGCCCACACCCGCAAACGTGCCTGCGGTTTCGCTCAATTGAAACGCCCGCGCCGTGCCGATGCCGTGGGCGGCCACGCCGAGGGCCAAACCCCGGGCCGGATCGTTGTGCAGGCGCAGCGCGGCCAGCAGCGGCGTGGCCAAGGTGGCGCCCAAAATGCCGGTGAGGATGACCAGCACAGCCGTGAGCGCAGGCAACCCACCAATCTTTTCCGAAATGCCCATGGCCACCGGCGCGGTCACCGATTTCGGTGCGATGGACATCAACAAATGCAGCGGTGCGCCCCACAGTTTGAGCACCCCCATGGCCACCAAGGCCCCGACCACATTGCCCACCAGCACCGCGCCCATCAAGGGCGTGAGCACCGCACGCACTTGGCTCCATTGCCGACGCAGCGGAATGGCCAAGGCAACGGTGGCCGTGCCGAGCATGAAGTGCACAAACTGCGCGCCTTCAAAGTAGGTGGGGTAGGGCGTGCCGCTCACGGTGAGCACGGTCACCAGCATGGCCACCGCCAGCATCACCGGATTGGCCCAGGCGCTGCCTTTGCAGGCCCGCTGCAGGTGCACCGCCAAGACATAGGCCCAGACTGTCAGCGCCAGCCACAAGAGCGGGCTGGTGCCTAGGTAAACCCAGAGCTGGGCGATGGGTTCGGGCAGCAAGGTGGTGGCGGTATTGGCACTCACGCGGTTTTGCTCCAGCGAGTGAAGAGCCAGGCGACACATAGCACCGTCGCCGCCGTGCTCAACACCAAAGCCAGCAGCAAAGGCGCCCACCACGCGGCAATCAAACCCACATGCAGCATCACCCCCACGCCGGCAGGAACAAACAACAAACCCAGGTGCCCGAGGATGGTGGTGGAGACCTCAGCCAAATCGGTCTGAAAAGAGGTCAAACGCGGCCATACCAAAAACAGGGCAACCAAACCGATGACGGGGCCGGGGATGGGCAGCTTCAGTGTGTAGCTCACCGTTTCACCCAAGAGCTGAAAAGCGAGCAAGATGGAGAGCGCTTCCAGCATGGTCTTTTCAGCGGCGATTCACTGTGACATTCACCGTCATGCCGAGGTAGTCGTTGGGTTTGCCGTACCACACGCCGGAAACGGGTGCGGCCAGGCTCGGGTCCCGCGCCACGCCCACACGAATCAGCTGGTTGCCACCGGTGAGGTTGTTGGTGGGGTCAAAGGGCACCCAACCCGCGCCAGGCAAATAGGCCTGCAACCAGGCGTGGGTGAAACCTGCGCCCACCACGTTTTGATCCGTGGCTTCTTGTGGCGGTGTGGTGGCCGCGGCATCCTGCGCAGGATCAACCTCATCGCTGCTGGGGTCGTACAAATAACCCGATACAAAACGTGTGGCCACACCCAGGCGGCGCAGCGCTTCCATCATCAGCAGCGCAAAGTCGCGGCATGAGCCGCTTTGCAACTGCAAAGTTTGTATGGGGCTTTGGGTGCCTTCTTCATCGCGCGACTGGTAACGAAACTGGTCGCGGATGAACTGGTTCATGGCCACCATCATGTCGCGGGTGCGCGTGGGGCCGTCGGTGCGAAGAAATTGGCGCGCCCAGGCGCTCAAATCACCCTGCGGGTCGTCATGGTGGGGGCGCAGGTACTGCTCCAAATCAAAACGTTCCTCGACGCTGTAGGCAAAGGGGAAAACCTCGGCCGAAGGCGACAGCGGCAACTCCAGGTTGTTGCTGTGGGCGTGTTCAATGGTGAAGCTGCAGACGATGCGCAGCTCGTTGCATTCTTCCAGCGGCTGCACCAGGGCGACCGAGTTGGAGTGCGGGTCTTGAATCAAACGCACGTCCGAAGGCGGGCTGACTTCCAAGTCGGTGGCCAGCACACGCAGGTCGTGGCTTTCGCGGGGGCGGAACATCACGCGGTGCTCACCAAACGACACCGCCTCCCGGTAGCGGTAGACGGTGGTGTGCACCACGTCGTAAACGACGGGCATCAAACGCCCAGCAGCTCGACTTCAAACATCAAGGTGGCATTGGGTGGAATCACGCCACCCGCGCCGCGTGCGCCGTAACCCAATTCAGGCGGAATGATGAGCACCCGCGTGCCGCCTACCTTCATGCCTTGTACACCTTCGTCCCAACCGCGAATCACCATGCCGGCACCAAGGCTGAAGGCAAAGGGGTCGCTGCGGTCTTTGCTGCTGTCGAATTTGCTGCCTTTTTGGCCATCGGCATAAAGCCACCCGGTGTAATGTACGGTGACGTGTTGACCCGCCTCGGCGGTGTCACCGCTGCCGGTGATGGTGTCTTCGTATTGGAGGCCGGATTCTGTGGTGTTCATGGTGCGGGCTTTCAGTCGCGGTTGTGATGTGAGGGGCGAATGATGCCAGGGTTCATCAGGTTTCTATCGTTTACGTAGCGATTGCCCACGTCAACTACAGCTTGCAGCAATGCCGAATCCGACGATATCTCGGCGATCTCGACTGCAGACAGAAGTGCAATCCAGTTGGCCTCTTCCAGCAGCGCGTCTACCATCTCTTGCGGGTAGTTGGAGCCTATAAATCCGTTGCCGAGACGTCCAACAACCTGGTGAAATCCACCGTGAACATAGCTGCTCATAATCTTCCATCCTTCGACATGTAAGCGACCCAGTCCCTCCGAACCAACATGATTTCGCTTTTGGAGTGCCTTGAGGACTGTCGTTGGGTTTGGATCACACCGGTGTTTCGAGAATTGGTCAATCTCGTTGTCAGTTGCTATGTGACGCAACCAAAGACCTCGAATGCAGCCATCGAACATGGGGCGCAACAAACATAGAGCCGATCCAAACAGGCCTTCAGACACAAGAATGCAAACTGCTCGGTGATGTTCATGGACGATATCGTGCAAACCAGCACTCAAGAATGGTCGATCGGCCGAAGGGGCAGCACGGCCATCAATTATCCGATTCAGTGCGTCAGAAAGTCTTCTTGTGGTGAGCAGCAGAGTCATCTATTTACAGCGGTTGCTTGGAAATCTGAGTTCGTGTCGGACAAGAGGTCAAGATTTGCTGTTCTTAACGTGGTTCTACTTTCATGTCTTTCCCTAACCTCCAAGCCAACCCCCCCAAACCCACCACCGCCAAGGCCAACACTCCCCACAGCATCCAGCGCCGCTGATCTTCAGGGCTGGCCGTTTGAATACGTTCGTTGAAACTCGGTTCGACAACGACCTGTCGGGTAAGTGCTCCTAGGCCAGCCTCGGGCAAACGTTTCAGCGCGGCCTCATCCGCCCCCGGTACCAAGGTTTGCCAAGCCACGGTGGACCCCATGTCACGCTCTCGCCCCACGGCCAAACGAAGTGCGCCGCCGCCTTGGGCCACCAGCAGCAGTTGCGGTGTCTGCCAGCCGATGGTGGCGTTCAAAGATTGGGGCGGGAGTTGCGCGGTGCGGGCGTCGGGAACCAACCGCCAATAACGTGCGGTGGCGGCCGTGGTGGTCGATGTGGCGGTGTTCCATTCAAGGGGCGATGATTGTTGTTCCTTGCCATCGCGTTGCAAGCGCCAAGCAACAAAAGAAGCCACGCTGCGCCAGGCTTCGCGGTTGTCGTTGCGTTGCTCCAAGCGCAGGCCGAGCACGGTGTTGACTTGCGGCAGGCTCAGTTGCAGTTGTTGGATGGGCACCGCGCCTTCTAAATCCAAAGCCCAGTGCGCCGGTTGTTTGTCGTCGGCGGCCACCGCGTGAAATTGCACGGTGGCGGTGCGCAGTGCGACCGGCGTGGCGGTGGCGAACCAGCGCAATTGGGCGCTGCTCAGGGCCATGGGCTGCTCGAAACTCAAACGCAGGTAACGCGGCGTGGACTGGCCTGCGGGCCAGTCCACCTGTTTGACCTGTGGGGCTGCCTGTGCGGACGTTTCGCTTGCATTGGCGTCTGATGCTGCGGCTGCCGAGGGCATCGTTGGCAGTTCCAGCAAGGGGCCGGAGGTGATGCGGCTCCAGCGCTGGGCGTCGTCGCTGCCTTCGATGTCGACCCGGCTGCTCAAACCTTGTGGCAGGGCGGGCCAGTCCAGTTGCAGTTGTTGGATGCTGCGGCCGGGGCGGGGCAGGGCGCTCAAGTCCAGCAACCAGACGCGGGGGGCGGTGTCGGTGCCAGCGCTTGCGGCCTGCTTGGGGCGGCTTGATTCAATCTTGACCACCGCACCGGCGCTGTTGACTTGCACGCGCAAGTCGCCGGTGTCGGCGGCCAGGGTCGTGGTGTTGCCGACGTTGGGGGTGCTGGGCCAGGCGAAACGTGGCAGGGAGGCGGACAGCAGGCTGGTGTCGCTGTCCACACGCACGGGCGCTGCACTCGGCAACCATGCCGTGGGCACGGGGCGGCCCGAGGCATCCAAGACACGCACATCCGCCCACGCGCTGCTGCGTGAAGCTTGCAGCACCGGCAAGGGCAGGCCCAGCCGCTGCAGCCCTTCTTGAGGAACCAAGGTGATGGGTGCGATGGCGGCAAAACGTTGGGTCAGGTCACCGGCATCGCTCGCGGTGTTGTTGGCCGCCAGAACCGACGAGGTCAGCACCAGCAACGCCACGCAGTGGCCGATGCGCTGCAAGCGCGGCCGTTGAACGATCAGTGGGTGCCTCATGGGGTTTTCTCCTTGTGGCTGGGCCCCGCCGCAGGTGGCATGGGGGACACATAACCAATCACCAGCATCAATCCACCCACCACAAGGAAGGAGACGATGCGCTGCAAGGTGCCGACGTTGGAGAGGTCCACCACAAACAGTTTGACCACCACCACCGCGAGCAAGGCGGCGCCCACCATCCACAAGCTTCTGGCTTGGTCGGCAGACGCTTTGCGGGTGGCGTACAGCATGGTGACCAAGGCGCTGAGTGTCCACAGCACGGTGAGGCTGGTTTGCACCAAGGCGGAGTCGAGGGCGCCGTGCTCCCACATGGGCGTGCCGGCCCAGTGGTGCAGGGTGCGGATCAAGAGTGAGTTGAGCCACCAAAAGGCCAGGGTGGCCATCACACCGCGTGCCCACGTCGACGGTTTTTGGGTGTTGGCTGCAGGATCGTTCGATGTGCCCAGCCGCGAAAGACGCAGGCAGTAGATCAAGATCAATCCATGCCCGAGGTCGACCGGGTTGATCAAGGGAAGGTAGGGCAGCGGCGCCATGCGCGCGTCAGAGAATCCGTTGACCAGCAGCACCCACAAGGCCAGCAGCACTTGCCAGGGCTGGAAGACAGCGCGGCGGTAGAGCAGCAATGCGTCTTCCACGGGGAAGCGCTGCAAGGCCGAACGACCGATCAAGAAGAGGGCGATCAAGGTGGGCAAGAGGATGGCGGCGGTGGGTGTCCAGCCCTCGTGGCGCGCCACCAGGTGAGCCCCAGCGGTGTACAGCAGCAAACCACTTTGCAGCATGGCGTACCAAGTCAGCACCACCCCTTCAGGGCCCCACAAGGCGTCGCGTTCGCGGTCTTGTTGGCGGCGGTGCAACCACAGTCCCAGCGCGGTCAGGCCCAGGGCTTCAATCCAACCCCAACCCGAGGCCAGGCGCGTCCAGCTGGCGTGCACTGAACCGAAGTGGTTCAGCAGACCAGAGGTGGAGGCCAGCAAGGCCAGCAGCATGAAGACACGCGCTGGCCAGTGCAGCTCCGGCCAACGCAGGCCACGCTGCGTGAGCTCGAACACCACGACCAAGAGGGCGCTCCAACAAGCACCCAGGAAGGCCATGTCCAGTTTGGATTGGGGCCAGGCGTAGAGCTCCAACCATCCGAACCACCACAGTTGGAATGCGCCCACGCCCATCATCAACAGGTGCAGGGGTTGCAACAGCGGGGCCACGCTTGTGGCGGAGTCCTGCGGCGTGTCTTGCGCTTGTCGCTTCAACAAACGCGCGCTGAAGAGCGCCGCACCGGCCAAGACCAGCACACCAAAAAATTCGGCGTTTAGAAATGGCATGAGGTCTTGGGTGGGCGCCGTCACCATGCCTTGATCGATGGCCCAACCCGAGGTGCGGGTGGAGACCGAGGTCCAGAACGTCAGCGCCGCTCCGCCTTGCAACAACAAACCCATGCCCGCCGCCCACCAGCGGCGTTGGCGCAAACCCACCCAGAGCACGCCCACGCCCTGTATCGCCCAGGCGGCTGCTGTCCAGCGTGCATCCAGGGCCAAGGGAACGACCAAGGCGAGGAAGATCACGCCCAAGGCGAGCAGCCCTTCCACCAACAACAGCACGCGCTGCCCGGCTTGTCGCCACAACCAGCGGCCCACCAACAAGTAGATGGCGGACAGCACTGCAGCGCTGACAGCCAAAGCCAAAGGCTGGTCTTTCAACATTGCCGCTTGCAGACCAAAGGCCACGATGGGCACACCAAAAAGCAAGCTGCCATCGACCGCCGGCATCAAGGCGCCTGGTGTGGGTTCTGCCTTCAAGACCTGCTGCGTGTACTTCACAGCAATGAAGAGGTAGAGCAAAAAGTGAACGATCAAGAACGGTTCTGTCGTCCAAAAATGTTCTGGCAGGTAAGCCTTGGCGCCCCAGGCGCCGGCCAAACCGAAGGTGAAGAAAAAACCGACGAGGTTGAGCAGCTTCCACGCCTGCCTCTGGGCGATCCACGCAATCGCCAGGTTCAACAGCAAGCAGTAACTGAACAAAGCCACATGGCTGCCCTGGCCGGTGCTGGTGAGCACGGGGGCCAGAAAAGCGCCACCAAAACCCAGCACTGCCAGCGGCAAGGCGTTTTGGCTCACGGCCAAGACGGCGGTGATGGCGGCCATCAAGCCGAGCAAACCAAAAGCCAACCCCGCAGGCATCAAGTCGTAAAGGCGATAAGCGGCAAAGAGCGTGAGGTACACCATGCCCACGCCCGCGCCTTGTAAGGACAGCGCATAGCCGCGCCGCTTGTGCAGCAACCGCCGACCCAGTGCCACCAGCGCCACCCCCACCAACACGACACCTGCCAGCCGCAGTTCAATCGGCACCGTGGTGCGCTCCGCCGCATAACGCAACAAGAAGGCGACACCGATGAACAAAATCAACACCGCCACACGCACGATGGTGTTGCCACCCGTGAACCAAGCGCGCAGGCTGGCACCGAGTGAGCTGGTGATGTGCAGGGATTTTTCGTCGGCTTCGGGTGTGAGGGTGACGTTGCCGGGGCTCGCTGGTGCGGCAGAACCTTCCCGACGAGCACTCTCACTGGCATCGGGGCCCGGAAAGGTGTCGAACCAACCGGATGCGGCGCTTGTTGCTGGTGGCGTGGTTGGCGACGCCGCACTCGACATGGTTGCAGCCGCTGTTGACGCCAAGGTTGCTGCGGGTGCACTGGCCGGTATCGGTTGAAACACCGTGGTGTTGCTGACGGGGGCGACTTCAGCCGCCGGTATGGGCGACGACTGCACAGCCTTTGCCGCTCCCCTGCCTTGCAAGCTTGCTACTTCTTCGCGCAGCGTTTTCAGTTCCAGGTTGAACTGGTTTTCGCTGCGTGTGAGTCGCTGCTGCAAGCGGCTGATCAACCAGCCGCCCAAGCCGCCCAGCACCACCAGGCCGCCACCATGCCAGCCCACGAGCTCGCCAATGACCCATGCGGCCAACAGGCCCAAACCCAAACCCGTCCAGCCCATGCGATGCCCCGTCTAATTTTTTCGTGTGGCGGATTCTAGGCACGGTGGTATCCGCCTTGGGTTGATGTTGTCGAGGTGGCTTCTTCGGCGACCGCTGGTGGCGTGGCGAGAGACTGGCTTCACAGACTTGGGGGACCTTGCAACAGCACTGCAAATGCGAACCACCACCGCCAAGGGGCGCACATAATCCTGGCGCAGCATTTGCTGTTTTCATTGACGAGGTTTTTATGCTTGTTCGCGCTTTGACTGGGGTGGTGCTGATGGCTGGTGTTGCGCTCATGTTCGCAAGCTGCGGCACGATCGAATCCGGCAACGTCGGTGTGCGCACGGTCTTGGGCAAGGTCAATCCTGAGGAGGTCGAGCCGGGGCTGTATTTCGGTGTGCCGGGCATCAGCACCGTGCAGGAGTTTTCGGCCAAGGAAATTGGGTTGGATTTGAACGACCTGACTCCGAAAGCACGTGACAACTTGTCGCTGCGAGACCTGGACGTGACCGTGTATTACCGCGTTGCAGCAGGTTCTGTCGCAGACTTGTATGTGAAATATGCCGGTCAGCACACCCGCGATGAAGGCAGTCGCGTTAACTTGCCGTCCTACGCCATGCTGCAGCGCTTGGCTCGCAATTCAGTCTACGAAGAGGCTTCACGTATCGATAGCCTCATCATGCACACCCGCCGCGATGAGTTGGCTTCGGCAGTTAGCAAAGCCCTGCAGGTCGAATTGGATGCGAATGACAAAGGCGTTTTCACCATCACGCGGGTGGTTATTCGCGCGTTGACCACCGACCCAGCGATTGAAAAGGCCATTCAGGACTCGGTGGCTGCTCAGAAGCAACTGGAGACCACCAAACAACGCATCGCTATTGCGGAAGCCGAAGCGCAGGTTGAGGTCAAGAAGGCCGAGGGTATCGCCAGATCAAACCAGATCATCAACCAAAGTTTGACGCGCGAGTACCTTCAGCACGAATCCAATTTGGCACTGCACAAGTTCGCCGAAAAAGGTGGCACAACGACGGTCGTGATTCCTGCCAATATGCAAACAGCGCCTTTGATCAATATCGGAAAGTAACTATCTCGGGGACTTCACGCTGCCATCGGGGCTGGTGGGGGTATCAGCCAGTAAATGCCCACGCCAGGTCTCAACGGCGCGAGTCAACACGTCTCCCAGAACCGAGCCCTGCGCCTGCAACCCCAGTCGTCGCAAAGCCTCTTGCACGGCACTGAAGCCGGGCAACAAAGGCGGTGCATCACTGCTTTTGGACAGCTTCTCGCCCGCCGCGTCCAGTACCAGCGGCGTGTGCATGTAAAGCGGCGTGGGCAGGCCGAGTTGTTGTTGCAGATGAATTTGGCGCGGCGTGTTGTCGGCCAAGTCTTCTCCGCGCACCACATGGGTGATGCCTTGGGCGGCGTCGTCCACCACCACGGCGAGCTGATAAGCCCACAGGCCATCGGCGCGTTTCAAGACGAAGTCGCCGACCTCGGTGCTGAGGTTCTGCACTTGTGCGCCCAAGCGGCGGTCTGTCCAGTGCACGATCAAGGGGTGTTCTGGGGTGCCGCAGCGCAGCCGTACTGCTCGCGCTGGCAGGCCCTGCAAACCGTCGCGGCAGGTGCCGGGGTAGACCCATTCGGCGTGGCGCGGCGTTTGTTGGCCACGCGATAACCAATACGCTTGGATGTCTTTGCGACTGCAGGCGCAGGGGTAGGTGGCACCCGCCGCATTCAGGCTGTCCAGCGTTTGTTGGTAAGCGCTGCTGCGTTGTGACTGAAACCAAGGCGGCTCGTCGGGCAACAAACCGCAGGCGGCCAGTTGCGACAGGATGGTCTGGGCAGTGCCCGGCACGCAGCGCGGCGTGTCCACGTCTTCGATGCGAACCAACCAGCGCCCAGCGTGGGCTTTGGCGTCCAGCCAACTGGCCAGGGCGGCGACCAAGGAACCCGCATGCAAAGGGCCGGTCGGTGAAGGCGCAAAACGGCCCACATAGGGGCTAGCAGCGTGCATGGAACTCAACAGGTCCACTGGCTGCTGTGCCGCTCCAGCAGCGCTTTTCGCGTGGTGGCGCTTTGCAATTGCTTCAACCACCACTGCAGGCCCAAGCCCAAGGCGGCGTCTTGGTTGGACGTGGCGCGCCAGGCATAGCCAAACTCTGCGCTGTGGCGGGGCCGCTGCACGGTTTTGACCACCAAACGGCCGGCTTCAATGTGGTGGCGGGCCAGGGGCTCGGGCAGAAAACCGCAGCCCATGCAGCGCAGATGCGCCTCCACCTTGGCCTGCATGCTGCTGACGGTGAGCACGTCTTGCCCAGGCAGCAAATTCACGGTGATCGGGGAGAGCTGTTTGGCCGAGTCGGCCACCGCCACGGCGCGGTGCAGCAGGATGTCGGCGTCGCTGAGGGGGCCTTCCACCGTGGCCAAGGGATGGTGAGGCGCCACCGCAAATAAAAAGTCCATGCTGCCCAAGCTGGCCACCTGCACACCCGGTGGCGGTGAGGTTTGCATGTTGGTGGCCACGCCGATGGCGAGGTCGGCTTGACCTGTGGACAAGGCCTCCCAGGTGCCTGCGAGCACCTCGGTGCGCAGGCGCAAACGCGTGCCGGGGCCTGCGTTGACCTCACGCGCGTGGTCACACAGCGCAAAAAATGCCTCGCACAACTCGAAGATGGTGACCTGTGACATCACCCCATCTACCGCCACCGTCAGTTCGGTCTCCCAGCCCGTGGCGATGCGGCGCACGCGGTGGGCCACGGTGTCCATCTGCGCCAGCAAACGGCGACCTTCGTTCAGCAGCTCCAAGCCCGCAGCGGTGAACTGGGCCTGGCGCGAAGAGCGGTCAAACAGCAGCACATCGAGTGCCTCTTCCAACTGGCGCACGCTGTAGGTCAAGGCAGAAGGCACTTTGCCCAGCTCGCGGGCAGCGGCCGCAAAACTGCCGGTGCGGGCAATGGCGTCCACCATGGACAGGGCTTCGGGGGTGAGGACGAGGTGGCGTGGGGTCATGGGTTGAGGGTGCAAACGGACGTTCATCTTATTTGAATGACGTCATCAACGCAGCGCAGCCCTTTGAACAGGTCGCAAACTTACAGTGACGACATCGCAGCCATCAAGGCTGACACTTGACGCAGGAGACCCTCAAGATGATGACTTTGCGCAAATCCGGCGACCGTGGTTTCGCTGACCACGGTTGGCTCAAAAGTTTTCACAGCTTTTCGTTTGCCGACTACTTGGACGAAGCCCACATGGGTTTTGGCAACCTGCGGGTCATCAACGAAGACCGCATTGCACCCGGCACAGGTTTTGGCACCCACGGCCACCGCGACATGGAAATCATCAGTTATGTGCTGGAAGGTGCGCTGGGCCACAAAGACAGCATGGGCAACGGCACCAGCATCTTGCCGGGTGATGTGCAGCGCATGAGTGCCGGAAGCGGCGTTCGCCACAGCGAACAAAACCATGCGCCGAAACAAACCACGCATTTTTTGCAAATTTGGATACAACCGAATGCGTTTGGCATTCAGCCCGGCTATGAGCAAAAGCACTTTGACACTGCAGAAAAACGCGGCCGTTTGCGTTTGGTGGCCAGCCACGATGGACGCGAAGGTTCTGTCACGGTGCACGCCGACGCGGCGTTGTACGCGGGTTTGTTCGACACCGGTGAATCTGCCAGCTTGCTGCTGAACCCGTCACGACTGAGCTATGTGCACTTGGTGCGGGGGCAGTTGAATGTCAACGGGCAGGCGCTGGCCGCTGGCGACGCACTCAAACTCGAAGGTGAAACGGCGTTGACTCTGAGCCTAGGGGTAGACGCCGAGGTTCTGGTGTTTGATCTGGCTGCTTGATCCGTTTTAGACGAGAAGGAGTTAACCATGTGCGGTTCAGAACTTCATTCCATCCGGCAGGTCGAGCAGGTGCTAAGCATGCCTTGGCATGCCTTCAATGAAGGCTCGGGTGCGTGGATGCTGCACCCGCAGGATTTGCATGCCCTGGACCCCGTGGTGCTGGTGGACCACTTCAGAATGCCGACGCCGACTATTGCGCCGCATCCTCACGCCGGTTTCTCGGCGGTGACCTATTTGTTTGAGGACAGCGAAGGCACGGTCAACAACCGCGACTCCCTGGGCACCAGCTGCCGCATTGAACCCGGCGCATTGCACTGGACGCAGGCCGGCCGGGGCATGCTGCATGAAGAAGTACCGACCGTGCCAGGCCAAGCAGTGCAGGGTTTGCAGATTTTCGTCAATTCACGGGCGGTTGACAAAGACGCCGCGCCGGCTGCCTTTCACTTGCGATCAAACGACATTCCTGTCGTCAAGACCGAAGCCGGCGTGACGGTTCGTGTGGTGCAGGGCGAGTTTGCCGGGCAAAGCAGCCGGTTGGCTGCGCATACCGCTGTCACCTTGCTGGACATTCATTTGCCGGCGGCCAGCACGGTTGAGTTGCCGGTGCCTCGCGGCCACCGCGCTTTTGCCATCGTGGTGCAGGGCGGGCTGATGACGTCGGATGGCGAGGTGGCCGCCCACCACGCGCTGCGTTACACGGACGACGGCGCGGTACTGCGTTTGCAGGCGGGCGCATCCAACACGCAGGTGGTGGTGCTGGCGGGTTCCGCCATCGGCGAGCCCATCGTGCCGCGTGGCCCCTTCATTGCGAACTCTGCGGAACAAGCGGCCGACATGATGCGCCGTTTTCGCCTAGGCGAGATGGGCACATTGGAAGCCAGTGTATTTTCTTGAGCGCAGCAGACAGCCAGAAGTCCATCTACATTGCCCCGTGTTTTTGATAGACCAACCCAGGAGTCAACATGAGTAAAGTCGCCGTTGTTTTTCACAGTGGTTATGGCCACACCGCCCGCATGGCCCAGGCCGTGGCAGAAGGTGCTGCAGGCGAGTTGATCGCCATCGACAAAGAGGGCAACCTCACCGAAGCCCAATGGGCCAGCTTGAACGCGGCCGATGCCATCATCATGGGCTCGCCCACTTACATGGGCACGGTGTCCTGGCAATTCAAAAAGTTTGCCGACGCGTCCAGCAAACCTTGGTTCACACAGGCCTGGAAAGACAAGATCGCCGCCGGTTTCACCAACTCCGCATCGATGAATGGCGACAAGCTTTCTACCTTGCACTACCTGTTCACCTTGTCGCAGCAACACAGCATGATTTGGGTGGGGACCGGTTTGATGCCCAGCAACAGCAAGGCCGCCACACGCAATGATGTGAACTATCTGGCTTCCTTCTCAGGCGCCATGGCCAGCACGCCGTCTGATGCCAGCGTTGACGAAATGTTGCCTGGCGATCTGGAAACCGCGAAGCAATTTGGTGCCCGCGTCGCGGCTGTGACCTCGCGTTTTGGCCGTTGAGTTTGGTGGGGGCCACCGAAGGAGGAACCACCCCCGCCTTTAGTAGAAATTTTTCACCCCGCCCCAGAACACCAAAAAAAACAAGCGCGCGCCCGACATGA
>JANPCX010000062.1:0-24076 GCA_031431125.1 Burkholderiales bacterium | reverse complement strand
GTTTGAGCCCGTACTCGGGCGAGTTCTGCGCTTCCCGCCTCCCGCGAGCAGCGCAAGGCAGCCCCGGTATTTCCGGGGCCGAGGAACCGGGGTCGCCTTTCTTTTGGTGACTTTTCTTTGGCGAAGCAAAGAAAAGTTACTCGGCTGTCGGGCCGACGTCCCGACGCAGTGCACCGCGTCAGCAACAACAAATGCAAAGGGCATCATGAAACGTTGCGGCCTTACGCCAAGGCCCCCCCGCAGCTGCTGCCTTGCCCCGCGGTGCACCCCCAACAATGGTCGGCCACCGAAATCGGCCGGCCATTCAAGTCCTCGCGCAGCAAGTCGCGCAAATGCGGTGCGGGGGCTTTCAACGACGCGCCGCGCAAAGGCATGCCCAGTTGTTGGTTGAAGTCGCAATCAAACAGCTCACCCATCCAACCCACAGACACCAGGCTGCGGCACATCACGCTGTCCAAGTTCTCATCGCGGTGGGCGCCACGCAGCAAGGTCATGTAGGGGTTGAACTGCCCCTTGGACACCAAGGTGCTGCCAAAGCGCTGGATCGGCATGTTGGCCAAGGCATAGAGCCGGGTGAAGGTGATGCCGAACTGCTCGCCGAGGAAGTGGCGGTAATCTGCTTCCAACTTCACTTGGTTCGGCGGCAAGCTCGGGCCCTGCGGGTTGTAGACCAGGCTCAGGGGCAGTTTGTCCGTCTTGGCATAACCCAGGGCATTGAGTTGCTGCAGGCCGCGGATGCTCTTGGCAAAAGTGCCATCGCCGCGTTGGCGATCGACGTTGTCTTCCAAGTAACAAGGCAAGGAGGCCACCACCTCGACGCCCTGCTCGGCCAAAAACTCGGCCAGGGTTTCATGGCCAGGCTCGAACAAAATGGTGAGGTTGCAACGGTCGATCACATGCACGCCCAAAGCACGGGCCTCGCGCACCAGGTGGCGGAAGTGGGCGTTGATCTCGGGTGCGCCGCCCGTTAAATCCAACGTGAGGTCGGCGCTGCTGGTTTTCAGGTGGGCCAACACCTGCAGCACCAAGTTAACGGTGGGCAGGTCCATTTGCTCGGTGCGCTGCGGGCTCGCGTTCACGTGGCAGTGCAGGCAAGACTGGTTGCAGGTGTAGCCCAAATTGACTTGCAAGGTTTCCACGCGGCGGCGGCGCAGCGCGGGGAAGGTGGTTTCGGCCAACAAAGGCATCATCGCGTGCATGCGGCGGGGCTCCAAGCAAAATAGGGGTCGACAACGGCTGTCGTGTCGAACTGCCGCTACCTTACAGCAGTGCGGACAAAATTGTTTGGAGTACCCCTGTGAACCCTGAATCCATTGCAAGCTCTCCCATCGCCAGCATCGGCGTCATCGGCGGCAGCGGCCTTTACCGCATCGAGGGCTTGGAAAACGCCCGAGAAATCAAAGTCGAAACACCCTACGGCCCGCCGTCCGACGCTTTCATGGCGGGAACCCTCCAGGGCGTGCCTGTAGTCTTTCTGGCCCGCCACGGCCGCCACCACAGCCTCACCCCAAGCGAAATTCCGTTCTTGGCCAACTTCTGGGCCTTCAAGTCATTGGGCGTGCGTTACTTGGTGTCGCTGTCGGCCGTCGGTTCGTTGAAAGAAGACATGGCCCCGCTGGACGCGGTGCTGCCCGATCAATTCATCGACCTCACACGACAGCGTCCGCGCACTTTTTTTGGCCAAGGCATCGTCGCCCATGCCGCCATGGGCCAGCCTGTGTGCCCCGCCTTGCATCAGGTCTTGGTTGACGCCGCTGAATCGATTTACGGTAAGGGCAAGTTCGGCCAAGGCCGCCTGCACCGGGGCGGCAGTTATGTGTGCATCGAAGGCCCGCAGTTCTCCACACTGGCGGAAAGCAAGCTTTACCGCAGCTGGGGCGCCGACATCATCGGCATGACCAATATGCCCGAGGCGAGACTTGCCCGCGAAGCAGAAATCGCCTACGCCACCGTGGGTTTGGTCACCGACTACGACTGTTGGCACGAGAGTTTCGGCCATGTCACCGCCGACATGGCGATTGCCAACCTGACGCAGAACGCGAGCAATGCCCAGGCCTTGGTGCGCGAGGTGGTGCGGCGCCTGCACGACGCGCCCCCAGTGTCCATCGCCCACAACGCGCTCGACAGTGCCTTGATCACGCCCGCGGCTGCAATGCCGGCAGAGGCCAAACAGCGTTTGCAGCTGTTCATGCAACGGGTGTTGGCAGCGCGTGGCTGAGAGCTTTTAGGGTCTGTTGACATACAAATCGCCCTCGCGCCAGGGTCCCCAAGGGCGCAGGGCCGCGTTGTGTGCCAACAGGCCCTAATCTTTCGCGTCGGCCAGCGCCCAAGCCGCTGCCCGCTCGGCAATCATCAAGGTCGGTGAGTTGGTATTGCCGCTGGTGATGGTGGGCATGATGCTGGCATCGACCACACGCAAACCGGACACGCCGTGCACGCGCAAGCGGGCGTCGACCACGGCCGTGGGGTCGCTGGCCGAGCCCATCTTGGCCGTGCCTACCGGGTGAAAGATGGTGGTGCCGATGTCGCCTGCGGCTTGCACCAACTCTTCATCGTTTTGCAGATGGGCACCGGGTTTGAGTTCGGTGGGTTGGTAAGGGGCCAAGGCGGCTTGCGCGACGATGCGACGCGTCACACGCAGCGCTTGCGCCGCGATCTGCCTGTCGTCGTCGGTGGACAAATAGTTCGGCGCAATACGAGGCGCATCCTCCAGGCGTGGCGAACGAATGTGCACCTCACCCCGGCTCGTCGGGTTCAAGTGGCAGACACTGGCGGTGAAGGCGTTGAAGCGGTGCAGCGGTTCGCCAAAGGCGTCGAGTGACAGCGGCTGCACGTGGTACTGCAAATTGGCATGGGGCTGGTCCGCGCTGCTGCGGGTGAAAGCACCGAGCTGGCTCGGCGCCATGCTCATGGGGCCGCGGCGGCGAAGCATGTAGTCCAGCCCAATCATTCCCTTGCCCCACCACGACTGCGACATGGTATTCAAGGTGCGCACGCCTTGCACTTGAAAGCAGCTTCGGATTTGCAGGTGGTCTTGAAGATTGCGCCCGACACCTGGCAGTGAGTGACGCGGTACGACGCCGTGCGCACGCAGCGACTCGCCATCACCCATGCCCGACCGCTGCAGCAGCATGGGGCTGCCAATCGCCCCGGCACACAGAATCACTTCTCGCGTGGCGTGGGCTTCCACGGGCTGTCCACCCCCATGGGGTTGCACCTTCACACCGACGGCGCGCCAGGGCGTGTCGGTCCCGGGCGTGAGCAACACCTGGTCGATCTCCGCACCCGTCCACACCTGCAGGTTGTCGCGGTCCAGCGCAGGGCGCAAAAAACCTTTGCTGGTATTCCAGCGGATGCCGCTGCGCTGGTTCACCTCAAAGTAGCCCACGCCTTCGTTGTCGCCGCGGTTGAAGTCGGCCAGCGCGGGGATGCCCGCTTGCACCGCGGCTTGCGCAAAAGCGTCCAAGATGTCCCAGCGCAAGCGTTGGCGTTCAACCCGCCACTCGCCCCCTGCACGTGCGCCCAGCGGGTCGTGGCCAGGTGCGGCGTGAAACGCATCAGCACCGCCATGGAAGTCTTCATGGGCCATGAAGGCGGGCAGGCATTGGTCCCACTCCCAACCCTCATTGCCCAAAGCCGCCCAGCCGTCGTAGTCACGCGCTTGGCCGCGCATGTAAATCATGCCGTTGATGCTGGAGCTGCCGCCCAGCACCTTGCCGCGTGGATAACGCAAAGCGCGGCCGTTCAAGTTTTTCTCGGCTTCGGTGCGGTAGAGCCAGTCGGTGCGCGGGTTGCCAATGCAGTGCAGGTAACCGACGGGAATGTGGATCCACAGGTAGTCGTCTTTTCCGCCGGCCTCGATCAACAGCACACGTTTGGTTTTATCGGCACTCAAGCGGTTGGCCATCAGACAACCGGCACTCCCTGCGCCGCAGACAATGTAGTCGTAGGTCGGCGTGCTCATGGCGTGTCCGAGAAGAAGACCTAACGCGCCAGAATGGGGAAGAGCAGTTTGAGTCCGTCGGTGAGCAGCTCCACCGCCAAGGCGGCCAGAATCAAGCCCATCAAACGCGTCATGATGTTGATGCCGGTGGAACCCAACACTTTGGCAATTTTTCCGGATGCGGCAAACGCCGCCGCCGTGACCAAGGCCACCACCACGCCATAACCCACCAGCACCGCCAGTTGCCAGACATGCCCTTGGGTTTTTTCCGCATAAATCACCATGGTGGAGATGGTGGCTGGGCCGGTGAGCAAAGGAATGGTCAAGGGCACCACCGCAATGCTGGCACCCGCATCCACTTTGTTCGAGCCCTCGGTCACGTCCTCTTTGCGCCCTTCCGCGGGTTGGGCATTGAGCATCTGCAGCGACGAGATCAACAACAAAATGCCCCCGCCCACTTGGAATGAAGGCAAGGAGATGCCGAAAAACTCAATGATCTTCAGTCCCGCCAGCGCGCTGATGGACACCACCAAAAAAGCAGAAAAGGCGCTGACCTTGATCGTGCGCCGTCGCTGTGCCGGGGTGAAGTGGCTGGTGAAGTGGATGAAGAAAGGCACCACGCCAATCGGGTTGACGATGGCCAAGAGGGCGATCAGAGGTTTGTAGATGTCCATGGCTCATTGTGCGGTGTGGCCCGCCGAATGTTCTGCGGCCATTTGTCGCAGCAAGGCCAAACCTTTCACCACCCTCGGGCCATACCAACTGAGCGCCTCGCCATCGACCAAGCGCACCGTGGCTTGAGGACAGAGCTTTTGCACCTCGGCGACATGCTCGGCACCAAACGCGTAGGGCTCGGAACTGAGCAAAACCTGATGCACCTCGGCCAACCATGGCTCGCTACCCAGCACGCTGGGATAACGCGCCGAGCCTGTCGGGCCTCCTTGAATGTCAGGCTGTGTTTGCCAGTTCACCAAGGCCAGCATTTGTGAGATGTAAGTGTCTCGCGCCACGGTCATCCACGGATCGCGCCAGATCAGATAGAGCACCCGCTGAGCCTGGAGTTTGTTCGGCTGGAGGTGGGTCAATTGCTCCTTGATCTGCGTTTTCCAGTGCTGGGCCCGCTTAGCCAGTTCCGCAGACCAGCCGCCGATGGGCAAAGCCGCCACGACCTGGTCGATGAGGGCCAGGTTGTCCTGCGCGCAGCCGGGGTGGGTCACCACCACATGGGGAACAAACGCCCGCAGCGCATCGACGGTGGGAAGCTCGTTTTCATCCACATTCACGAAGACATGGCTGGGTGCCAGGCGCCGCAGTTTCTGCAAATTCACTGTTTTGGTGCCCCCCACCTTGGGAACGTCGGCCACCGCCTGCGCCGGATGAATGCAATACCCGGTGCGGGCCACCAACCAGGGGTTCAAACCCAATTCCACCAACAATTCGGTGAGGCTGGGCACCAAACTGGCAATTCTTAGTGGGGGGGTGGAGTCAGCATGCACGGCGCATTGTGGTCTTTGGGCTGGTGCTTGGCCTGGCTTGCGGTCTCCGAGATAACCCGAATCCGCCAAGCACTGCTTGCTTGCAAAACAACACTTTCCTGGTCGTGGGTTTGATAACTCTTTGCGCAGGCTGGAAAAATCAATTGATAATGGGAATTCTGTGTCCGGCAGCCGCACCTTCGCTTGAATAGGTCAGGACGGGTTGATGCTCCACATGGTTTTCTTGGATCAATAGGAAAGAAAGGTGCTCTGCATGGGCAACAAACTCTACGTGGGCAACTTGGCCTACGGTATACGTGATGAAGACCTTCAGCAAAACTTTGCGGCTTTCGGTACCGTGGCTTCGGCCAAGGTCATGATGGACCGCGAAACGGGTCGTTCTAAGGGCTTCGGCTTTGTAGAAATGAGCTCTGATGCAGAAGCACAAGCAGCCATCGCTGGCATGAACGGCAAAGACCTTGATGGTCGCGCTGTGGTGGTCAACGAGGCACGTCCACGCGAAGAGCGTCCGGGCGGCTTTGGTGGCGGCGGTGGCGGTCGTTCCGGTGGCGGTGGCTTCGGTGGCGGCGGTGGTGGCTACGGCGGTGGTGGCGGTGGCCGCTCCGGTGGCGGCGGCGGTGGCTACGGCGGTGGTGGCGGTGGCCGCTCCGGTGGTGGCGGCGGTGGCTACGGCGGTGGTGGCGGTGGCCGCTCCGGTGGCGGCGGCGGTGGCTACGGCGGTGGTGGCGGTGGCCGCTCCGGCGGTGGCGGCGGCGGTTACTGAACCAGCTGAACCCCAGGTTTAAACCAAAAGCGGTGGCGCATCAGCCCACCGCTTTTTTATTGCCGGTCAGCGGCGTCTGCAGGGCAGGTCAGTACTTCTCTGCGCGTATCACCGAGACGTCGGCGAAAAACAAAGTCAGGCCGAAATTGGGGGCATACGTGCTCACCACATGGCGGGCAATGTTGTTCGCCACATCCGCATCGCAGATCACTTTCATCTCGATGGTGCGGTCGGCCTCCCAAGCGCCTTCACGCTCACCGGTGTGCCCCGCCCCACGCACGTCATAGACGGTGTAACCATGGGCGCCCAGACGTTTGACGTCTTGGCCCAGCGGTTTCTCAAGTGCTGCCTCAGCAATGATGACCAAGAGTTTTTTCGGGTGTTTGTTCATGTCGCTCATGTCGTAAACCTAGATCCGGCAGTTGGACACGCCCGAGTGGGCTGTGATTCGGGGTGATGGCAAGGCGCGACGACGCGGAGGGCTCGTGCCCGCAAGGAGGAGCAACGCCGCCAGCAGCCCGAAGCACTGCTCAATCGGGTGTGTAGCGCTTTTACCCAAGAGGTAATGGGCTTCGTGTGCAGAAATTTCAATGCGCATAAAGGGTTGCAAGCGGATGAAAGCGGTCAACTACCGGACCTAGGTTAAAACCTTGGCCAGTTCGATGTACAGCGGAATACCGAGCACGATGTTGAACGGAAACGTGATTCCCAGCGCGGCAGTGATGGACAAGGCAGCGTTGGCTTGCGGCACCGCAATGCGCATGGCCGTGGGCGCCGCAATATAGCTGGCGCTGGCCGCGAGTATCGCCACGATGGCCACGCCACCGGTCGACAGGCCCAGCGCAACACCCACGAAAGCGCCCGCCAACGCCAAGATCGGCGGTGCACCCAAGCCGACCACGAGCACGGCGGCGCCAAATCGTTTGACTTCACCCAGGCGGCCGCCAGCCACCAAACCCAGCTCCAACAAGAACAGGGCGAGCACGCCCTTGAACGGATCAACAAACACAGCCTTGATCGGCGCGCTGCCCTCGACGCCAGCGATGGCCCCAATCACAATCCCGCCGAGCAAGAGCACCATACTTTTGCCACAGAGCACATCGTGAGCCAGGGTTTGCCAGCGAAAGGGGCTGGCGGCTTGTTGCTTGTCACGGGCCTCTTTCTGTGTGGCCCAACGGGCTAACAAAATGCCAGCCGCGAGGCCAGGCACTTCCATCACGGCCACCCACAACGCGGCATGGCTTTCATAAGGAATGCCTTGGCGGGTCAACGCGGCCGTGCCGACCGCAAAAGTCACCACGCTGACCGAGCCGTAGTGGGCCGCCAGGCTGGCACTGTCGGCCCCGCTCATTTTGAGCAAGCGCAGCACCGGGAACAGCACGAAGGGGATGGCAAAACCCAGGGCCATGGTGGCCAGCACTTGCGGAGCCAAGTCCAGCACCGGCTGCTTGCTCAACTCGATGCCGCCCTTCAGGCCGATGGCCAGCAGCAAATAGATGGACAGGGTTTCGTACAGCGCTTCGGGCAAACGCAGGTCGCTGCGCAGCAAACGGGCCAACACACCCAAGACAAAAAACAGAACGACGACATCAATCATGGGGACGCATGGTGCCACACCGGCCAGCCCACGGCGCTGTGCTCCCTTCGCAAATCAACGATCTTGACCTGAATAAAGCATCAAACGGTCAGAGGAAACGTTCCAAAATCCGCCTCGACTGGCGATCCAGTGCCGTCCGATCGGCAATCACAAACTGGATGCCCTGGCTGTCGGCCACCAGCAAACGCCCCGCGGGCAAACGGCGAATGTCCTCTTCGCCTTTGAGCACCAACTGCGTCGCTCCTCGGTCGGTGTCCACATCCCAAACGCTCGGAGTGGAGTAGGTGGATACCTTTTTGATGCGCTGAATCACAGGCATGAATTCGCGCATGGCCAGCTCGGCTTCGATGAGGCGGCGTAGCTCGGGTGCGAGCTGGTTCAAATGCGCAATCCACACCCGCTCTTTGCCGTCCGTGCCCACGAGTGAAACACCCTCGAGTGGCGCGGAGATGGGAAAAGCACGAACCGGTGTGATGCCCACATGGGCCGTCCCCGAGTCGTCGGTCAAGACAAGTCGACCGAAAGAATCGCGGTGCATGTTGAGTGAGTTTGTGCTCATGCTTGTCCTGCGGGGTGCGCTGCGGGGATCGCGGCCGGAACCAAGTGGGTGTTGTCGCCATCTTCGGTGTCGACTTGCCTCGCCTGGGCTTCATAGAGTCGGAAATAAGCGCCCTGCTTGGCCATCAACTCGTCATGGGGACCGACCTCCACCACCTGGCCGCGGTCCATCACCACCAAACGGTCGGCTTTGCGCAGGGTGGACAAACGGTGGGCGATGGCAATGGTGGTTCTGCCCTTGACGAGGTTGTCCAGCGCCTTTTGAATTTCCTTTTCGGTTTCGGTGTCCACAGACGAGGTGGCTTCGTCCAAGATCAAGATGCGCGGGTCAATCAACAAGGCACGCGCGATGGAAATTCGCTGGCGCTCACCGCCCGAGAGCCCTTGGCCGCGTTCCCCGACCATGGAGTCATAGCCTTGCTGCAAGCGCAAGATGAAGTCGTGGGCGTGGGCAGCGCGGGCCGCCGCGACGATTTCTTCGCGCGTGGCTTCGGGTTTGCCGTAGGCGATGTTCTCGGCAATGGTGCCGAAGAACAAAAACGGCTCTTGCAGCACCAGGCCAATGTGGCGGCGGTAGTCGGCCACCGCAATGCGGCGAATGTCGGTGCCGTCAACGCGAATGGAGCCATCTGTCACGTCGTAAAAGCGGCAAATCAAGTTCACCAGGGTGCTTTTGCCAGAGCCACTGTGACCGACCAAACCGATCATCTCGCCCGGTTGAATGTCCAGCGACAAGCCGCGAATGATGGCGCGGCTGCCATAGCGGAACCCGATGTCGCGCAGTTGCATGCCGCCTTGCAGTTGGTCGACCTTCACCGGGTCTGCGGGCTCGGGCACGTTGGACACATGGTCCAAGATGTCAAAAATGCGCTTGGCACCGGCTGCGGTTTTTTGCGTGACCGAGACAAAACGGCTCATCGAATCGAGCCGCCCATAAAAACGGCCGCTGGCGGTGATGAAGGCAATCAACACGCCGACGGTGATGCTGTCGTGTGCCACCAACCAAATGCCGAA
The DNA here is from genome assembly GCA_031431125.1 of Burkholderiales bacterium. Lineage (GTDB taxonomy): Bacteria > Pseudomonadota > Gammaproteobacteria > Burkholderiales > Burkholderiaceae_C > JANPCX01. The sequence goes on along the minus strand of JANPCX010000062.1, from coordinate 14,705 downwards.
CCCCCAAACCACCAACAAACCAATCTCGGTCAGCAAGGACACGGTGGGGGTGAACAAAGACCAGGTGCGGTTCAGTTTGTCGTTGGCCTCCAGGTTCAAACGGTTGGCCTCACGAAAACGGGTGGCTTCGTGGCCTTCTTGCGCAAAGGCTTTGACCACACGAATGCCAGGAATCGTGTCGGCCAAGACATTGGTGACCTCGCTCCACACCCGGCCAATTTTTTCGAACCCGGTCCGCAGCCGATCACGCACGCGCTGAATCATCCAAGCGATGAAGGGCAGGGGCAACAACGTCACCAAAGCCAGCCAAGGGTTGATGGAGAACAGAATGATCGCCGTCATCAAAATCATGATGACGTCGGTGGCAAAGTCCATGGCGTGCAGGGACAGGTAGACCGAAATGTTGTCGGTTTCTGAACCGATGCGTGCGATCAAGTCACCGGTGCGTTTGCCACCGAAATAATCCAGCGAGAGTTTGAGCAAATGCTCAAAAGTGGTGGTTCTGAGGTCAGACGAGATTCTTTCGGAGACAAGGGCCAGAAGGTAAGTACGCGCCCACCCCAAACCCCAGGCCAGCAGGGCCGACACGAGCAAACCCGAGAGCAGCAGCAGGGCGAAATCGGTGTCTATGGGTTTGCCGCTTTGGTAGGGAACCAGCACATCGTCGAGCAGCGGAATCGTCAGATAGGTCGGCACCAAGGTCGCTGCCGTAGACGCCAAAGTGAGCAAAAAACCGAGGATCAACTTGCCACGGTAGGGCTTGGCAAACTGTCCCAAACGCAGCAACACCCAGGTGGACGGCGGTGAGTGCAGCTCCCGGCTGCAAACCGGGCAGGACTCGCTGTCTGGAGGCAAGCTGGCCTGGCAGGTGGGGCAATTCAGGACTTCGTCGCCGCCCAAGGCCTCGGTTTTGGGCGGCTGCCCGAGCCGCTCGACCGCCTGTTCAAACTGCGCCATCCAGCGCAACACCGCCACATTGCGTCCGAGGCTGAAAAACCATTGCGCAAGCAAGCCGCTGGAGTTCACCAGGTCCAAACTTCCAACGCCTGCGTGGTCGCGCAGTTTGAGCGCCATCCCGGTTGCCAGCGGCCAATCCGTGACTTGACCGCCCTCCCGACAGGCCAGCACACGCTGGTTGGTCACAAAAAGTTGTGTGCTGGCGAAAAACAAGTGCTCGGTCAAGTCAACCGATAGCTGGGCTAAGACGTTTTCGCCATCATGCAGTTGCGAAGACAACGCTGCCTGCGCGGGGTCTACAAGGGCCCTGGTAGCAATATCGGCAGGATTTGAGTGCATCGGTTTCCAGGGGAAAAGGTATTTTTGACAGCCAAAGACGGCTGATGAAGCATTAAAACAGCGGGGATCAGCTCGGCACAGACCGGCGATTCTCACCGAAACGAGACCAATCGTCCCTGAGTTGACCTGAGAGCCTCGTCCGCCAAACGCCCCCAATTGATTTCGCCGCTTCCGATCAGGACTACCAAGGTCTTTGTTAGTTTGCGCAAACTCTCTTAAATGCAAAAATTCGAAGACATCCAGCTGCAGCGCATTAACTTCTTGCGTGGCCCCAATATTTGGACCTATCGGCCCGTGCTGGAGGTGTGGTTGGATTTGGGTGCGCTGGAGGATTTTCCCTCCAATTTGATTCCCGGCCTGACCGACCGCTTGCTCGCCACCTTGCCCGCTTTGGGCGAACACCATTGTGGTGTGGGTGAAAAAGGCGGTTTCTTGCAGCGTCTGCAAGAGGGCACTTGGGCTGGCCACATTTTGGAACATGTGGTCATCGAGCTTTTGAACCTGGCCGACATGCCGACCGGATTTGGCCAAACACGCAGCACCTCCAAACACGGCGTCTACCGCATGGTGTTCCGTGCGCGTGACGAACAAGTCGCACGTTCGGCGCTGGAAGAAGGTCACCGGTTGTTGATGTGCGCCATCAACACATTGCCATTTGACACTGCTGCAGCCGTGCAGCGCCTGCGCGACAGGGTCGAAGCTTGTTACCTCGGCCCCAGCACCGCCAGCATCGTCGCCGCGGCCGCAGATCGTCACATTCCCCACATGCGCCTGAACGGCGGCAATTTGGTGCAACTCGGCTACGGTGCCCGGCAGCGCCGCATCTGGACAGCGGAAACCGACTTGACGAGCGCCATCGCCGAAGGCATTGCCCGTGAAAAAGACCTCACCAAAAGTTTGCTCAAAGCCTGCGGTGTTCCCGTTCCTGAAGGCCTGGTGGTGGAAACGCCTGAAGCGGCTTGGGAGGCCGCGCAAGACTTGGGATTGCCTGTCGTGGTCAAACCCTCAGACGGCAACCACGGACGAGGTGTCAGCCTCGACCTGAGATTGGAAGCCGACATCAAGGCGGCTTTTGAAGTGGCCGAAAAAGAAGGCAGCGAAGTGATCGTCGAGCGCTTCATTCACGGCCATGAGCACCGCTTGCTGGTGGTGGGCGGCAAGATGGTCGCTGCCGCACGAGGCGAAACCGTGTCCGTGCTGGGCGACGGTCGGTCCACCGTGCAACAACTCATCGACGTGCAAATCAACACCAACCCACGCCGTGGCGATACGGAAGACTTTCCCTTGGGCCGCATCCGTCCAGAAGAAGACGGCGCCGTCATGCTCGACTTGCAGCGCCAGGGTCTTACCCCCCAATCGATACCCGCCTCAGGGCGGCAAGTACTCATACAGCGCAATGGCAACGTCGCCATTGACTGCACCGACGATGTGCACCCCGAAGTGGCCCACATGGCCTCCTTGGCTGCACGCATGGTGGGGCTGGACATCGCCGGCATCGACCTGGTCGCTCAAGACATCTCCAAACCCTTGCAAGATCAAGGTGGGGCGGTGGTCGAAGTGAATGCAGGTCCCGGTTTGCTCATGCATTTGAAGCCAGCAGAAGGTCAACCCCGCCCCGTGGGCCGCGCCATCGTGGACCATTTGTTTGCCCCAACGTTGGCCGACAACGGCGAGCACCCGGGCCGCATTCCCATTGTTGGTGTGGCGGGAACGCAAGATACCAACGTCATCTCGCGCCTGGTGGCATGGCTCATGAACCTGGGCGGTCACCATGTCGGCTTGGCCTGCCGAGACGGTTTGTTTTTGAACCGCCGCCGCGTGGAGCGCGGCTCAAGCGCTCATTTTGAAGCCGGGCGCCGCCTCTTGATCAACCGCTCCGTCGATGCCGCGGTGTTTGAAAACAGCGCCGAATCCATCCTGCGTGACGGCCTGGCCTATGACCGCTGCATGGTTGGTGTGGTGACCGACCTCCAACTGCCCGAGCAGGATCGCGCTGCCCTGGCCCACTTCGACGTGCTGGACGCCGACCAGTTGTTCAAAGTGCTGCGCACCCAGATCGATGTGGTGCTGCCCGAGGGCACCGCCGTGCTCAACGGCGCCGATGCGCAAGTGGCCGATTTGGCCCGCCTGTGTGATGGCGGCGTGATTTTCTACGGCCTCAGCGACAAGCTGCCCGCTTTGCTCAACCAACGCGCCCAAGGCGGACGCTTGGTGTTCCAGCGTGGTGCCCATGTGGTGCTGGCCACAGGCAACGACGAGCTGCTGCTGCCCGAATTGGCGCAGCGCGCCACGGGGAAAAACACGACCGACACGCCACCTCTGCCCTTGGAGGCGCTGCTGGCCTCGGTCGCAACAGTCTGGGCACTGGGCATGGCGCCCGACCTCATCGTCGCGGGCATCGACACCTTCCGCGCCAATACCAGCGATCCATTGGTGGACCTGGGTTTTGTCACAACAAATACCAAAAGCATCACATCTGGCGCCTTGCGTCAGTCGTCCTAAACAACGGCTCGCACGTTAGAAGCCAACGATCACCCAGAAAGCTCAACGATGGAACTATCACGCATTCGCGCTCTTCGTGGCCCCAACCTCTGGGGACGCCACACCGCCATTGAAAGCATCGTGACTTGTTCAGAGTCCGAGCGTTCCATCGCCACACGCCCCGGCTTTGAAGCCGCCGTGCGCGCACTGTTCCCGGCCGTCGGTGCGCTGCGCGCCAGTGGCGCGAACAGCCCCATCTCCTTTGCCCATGTGCTGGAAAGCGCCTCCTTGGCGCTGCAGGCCCAAGCCGGTTGCCCTGTCACTTTCAGCCGCACTTCGGCGACGAGCGAGCCCGGTGTTTACCAGGTGGTGGTGGAATACAGCGAAGAGGCCGTGGGCCGCTTGGCCGTCGATCTGGCGCAAACCTTGATTGAAGCCGCCGCCAAGGGCCAGGCGTTTGATGTGGACGCGGCCGTGGCCCGCCTGCGCGAATTGGACGAAGACACCCGTTTGGGGCCGAGCACCGGCTCCATCGTCGACGCGGCCGTGGCTCGTGGCATTCCTTTCCGCCGCCTCACCCAAGGCAGCATGGTGCAGTTTGGTTGGGGCTCCAAACAGCGCCGCATCCAAGCCGCTGAAGTGGATGCCACCAGCGCCGTGGCTGAATCCATCGCGCAAGACAAAGACCTCACCAAAACCTTGCTGCGCGCCGCCGGCGTTCCTGTGCCTTGGGGCCGTCCCGTGACCTCGATCGAGGATGCCTGGTCCGTGGCTCAAGAAATTGGCATGCCGGTGGTGGTGAAGCCGCAGGACGGCAACCAGGGCAAAGGCGTCACGGTCAACATCAACCAGCGCAGTCAAATGGAAGCGGCCTACCGCACCGCAGCCGAATACGGCCAGGTGATGGTGGAGCGTTATTTGCCGGGCCACGACTTCCGCTTGTTGGTGGTGGGCGACAAGGTGGTCGCCGCCGCCCGCCGCGATCCACCCCATGTGATTGGTGATGGGCAACACACCGTGCGTGAACTGGTGGACCGCGTCAACGCCGACCCACGCCGGGGTGATGGCCATGCCACCTCACTGACCAAAATTCGTTTCGATGACATCGCCTTGGCACGTTTGGCGCTGCAAGGCTTGAACGCGCAAAGCGTGCCCGAAAAAGGCCAGCGTGTGGTGCTGCGCAACAACGCCAACTTGAGCACGGGCGGCACGGCCTCCGACGTGACCGACGATGTCCACCCCGACATGGCAGCCCGCGCGGTCGCGGCCGCGCAAATGGTGGGTCTGCACATTTGTGGCGTGGACGTGGTCTGCGAAACCATGCTCAAACCGCTGGAAGACCAGGGCGGTGGCGTGGTGGAAGTCAATGCGGCGCCTGGCTTGCGCATGCACCTGTCACCGTCTTTCGGCAAGGGCCGCGCTGTGGGCGAAGCCATCGTCAGCAACCTGTTCCCCACAGGCCAAGATGGTCGCATTCCCATCGTTGCCATCACAGGCACAAATGGCAAAACCACCACCACCCGCTTGACCACCCACCTGCTGGCCACCAGCGGCCTGGGTGTGGGCATGACCTTGACCGACGGTGTGTATGTGAACGGTCGCCAAATTGACAGTGGCGATTGCAGTGGTCCCAAGAGCGCACGCAATGTATTGATGCACCCTGACGTTGACGCCGCCGTTTTTGAAACCGCACGCGGTGGCATCCTGCGCGAAGGCTTGGGTTACGACCGCTGCCAAGTGGCGGTGGTCACGAATCTGGGCGCGGGTGACCATTTGGGCATGAACCACATCCACACCGTGGAAGACCTGGCCTTGGTCAAACGTGTCATCGTGCAAAACGTGGCGGCCGGCGGTTATGGCGTGCTCAATGCGGCCGATGCCCATGTGGCTGCGATGGCCGCGGTGTGCCCAGGCAAGGTGATTTATTTCGCCGCCGACCGCCACCACCCCGTCATGGCCACCCACCGCGCCCAAGGACACCGCACGGTGTACGTGGACGGCGATGCCATCGTGGTGTCTGAAGGCGCATGGCGCGAGCGTTTCCCCATGCGTGATATCCCGTTGACACGCAGCGGCAGCATCCCTTTCCAAGTGGAAAACGTGATGGCCTCGATTGCAGCCGCTTGGGGCTTGGGCTTGCACTGGGACGACATTCGCCGCGGTTTGGCCAGCTTTGTGAACGACTCCAGCACCGCACCCGGCCGTTTCAACGTGATGGACTACCAAGGCGCCACCGTGATCGCCGACTACGGCCACAATCCCGACGCCATGCGTGCCCTGGTGGCCGCCATTGACGCCATGCCGGCCAAACGACGCAGCGTGGTCATCAGTGGAGCGGGCGATCGCCGCGACGAGGACATCAGCGAGCAAACCGCAATTCTCGGCGCCGCCTTTGACAGCGTGGTGCTGTTTGAAGACGCGTGCCAACGCGGCCGCGCCGACGGCGAGGTCGTGCGTTTGTTGCGTCAAGGGCTGCAGGGCGCGTCCCGCACACGCAAGGTCAAATCCATCAAAGGCGAGTTCTTGGCCATTGATGAAGCCTTGAAACAGCTCGCGCCCGGCGACCTGTGTTTGGTGCTGGTGGACCAGGTGGAAGAAGCCTTGGCCCACTTGAACCAACGCATTGCCCAGCCAGCATTTGAATTGGTCGATGCAGCGGCGTGAACGCGTGAGCAGCGACGCTTTTTGATCCTATTCGTGGCGTCGCTTTTTACGCGCACGCCCTGAGAGCAATCGATCGAACACGGCATTGGGCAAGAGGCGCATCAGCTTGGCGACTATGCCCATTTGCCACGGGATGACGCGGTAGCTGCCCCCCGCTTCAATGGCACGAAACGCACGATCAGCAAACGCCTCGGCAGGCATCAAAAACGGCATGCTGTAGGTGTTTTGTTGGGTCAAGGGTGTGGCGATGTAACCCGGAACCACGGTCACCACCTTCACACCAAATGGCCGGCATTCACCGCGCAAACTTTCGCAGTAACTGATGACACCGGCTTTGCTTGCGCAATAGGCACCATGCCCTGGCAAGCCGCGTATGCCGGCTACGCTGGCAATGCCCACCAAGGTGCCGCTGCCGCGTGCCAGCATGCCGCTCACAAAGGGATGAAAAGTGGCCGCCAAACCGATGTTGTTGGTCTCGAAGGTTTCACGCATCACGGCCAGGTCGTCGAACTCGGCGGTGTCCATGCCCACACTGATGCCGGCGTTGGCAATCACCACATCGGGCACACCTTGGGCGGCAATGCAATCACGCCCAGCGGCCGCGATGCTGTTGACATCGCGCACATCTGCGGCATAAACAGCCCAGCGGTCGCTGGCCCAACCTTGCTGCTGCGCCCACTGCGTCAGCTCCGCCCCTCGGCGCGCCACCAAGGCCAGGCGGTAACCCGCCTGGTGGTAACGCGAAGCCAGCGCTTGGCCTATGCCACTGGAGGCACCTGTGATCAACACCAGCGGTGGCAGCTTCATGGCTGGCGACCTTGGCCCGCAGCTTTTGTGGTTTGCACTGCAGGCGCAAACGTGGCTTTGACCCGTCCATTGACCGAGATCACCCGGTTGAGGTTGTCGTAGTTCAAGCTGTCGCCAGAAATTTGCGTGCTGCCGCGTTGCAAAACGACAGGCAAATGCGAGCGCACCTCTTCAGTGTTGAGGAAAGCGTGCAAGAAATCACTGGTAAACACCGCGACCTCTTCATCGCCTCTGGCATCGCGCTGCACGCGAGCGCTGCCGGTGAGCTGAATCTCCGAGCCATCACCATTGCTCAGCGCCTGTTCGGCGGTAGCCCGCGTGACGGTACCGGTAGGACCTAAGGCCCGCAAACGCGCTCGGTCAATTTCGACGGTGTCGTCGTCGGGGTAGTGGCGCAGGATGTCGCCTTCAATCTGGGCTTTGAGCCGTCCATCTTTCGCGAAACGGTGCACGCTGAACTGATGCATGGTGTAGTCGGGTTCATGACGCAAGGCTTTAGCAGGCCCTTCAGGCATCAGCAGCGGGGTGTTTTTCACCAACCACCAGGTGCCCAGTGCCAGCAAACCCATGAGCAAGAGCGGCAAGTAGGTGGTAAGGGGGGGCAGCAAACGCCGCAGCCAAGAGCCACGGCTCGGTGGTGGCACCACCACCGCCGTGAGCGCGGCCAGTGCAACACGTGTCATGCGGCGCCGCCGTCCAGTGTGATGAGGTGGCCGCGTAGCAAGTCCGCGTAGCGGCCCGCCGCCGTCAACAGCAAATCGCAGCACTCGCGCGCAGCGCCCTCGCCTCCACGCGCTTGTGTGACGTGGTGAGCGCGGCTGCGAACTTCGATGTGGGCGTTGGCCGGGGCACAAGCAAAAGCCGCACGCGTGAACAGCGGCAGATCCGGCCAATCGTCGCCCATCACCGCCACGTCGTTCCATGACAAGTTCAGGGCTTTGAGCAAGGGCTCTGCGGCCGCCAGTTTGTCTGCGGCACCGAACACGGCATGAGCCAAACCCAAGTCGGCCACGCGGCGACGCACCGCAGGCGAATCGCGCCCTGTGATCACCAAGGGCGTGATGCCACCCTGAGCCAACAACTTGAGGCCATGGCCGTCCAGGCTGTGAAAGGCCTTGAACGATTCACCCGATTCACCGATATAAAGGCGGCCGTCGGTGAGCACACCATCAACATCAAAAATGGCGGCACGCAAGCCCATGCCACTGCCCTGCGCTAGAAGCAAAAGTTCGGGGGGGAAATGCAGCGCTGGTTTCATTTTCAGAATCTCAGATCACCTTGGCCCGCATCAGGTCGTTCGAGTTCAACGCCCCGACGAGCCGATCGTCCGCATTGACCACCAGCACGCTGGTGATGCGGTGCTGCTCCATCATGGCTGCTGCATCGACCGCGAGTGCATCGTCACGCACCAAACGAGGGGTTTTGTACATGACCTGCTCCGCCGTCAGCTGGCGCAAATCGGTGCCGCGTTCCACCATCCGGCGCAAATCGCCGTCGGTGAAGATGCCCAACACGGCGCCTTGGTCGTCGGCAACCGCCGTCGCGCCCAGACCCTTGCCGGTCATCTCGCGCATCATCTCAATCAGTGGTGTGCTGGGTCGAACGCGGGGCACGGCATCCCCACTTCGCATCACATCCCGCACATGGGTCAACAACCGCCGCCCCAAACTGCCACCGGGATGCGACCGGGCAAAGTCCTCTGCCCTGAAACCCCGAGCATCCAGCAAGGCGACGGCCAGTGCATCGCCCAATGCCATTTGTGCCGTGGTGCTGGCCGTGGGCGCCAGCTTCAAGGGGCAGGCCTCTTGGTCGACCGCACAAGAGATCACCCAGTCGGCATGGCGTGCCAATGAAGACTCGCTCTGACCTGTCATGGCCACCACCTTGACCAGCAGGCGTTTGAGTGCGGGCAACACCGCCATCAACTCGTCGCTTTCACCAGAATTGGAAATGGCCAGCACCACATCCCCCGGTGTGACCATGCCCAGGTCACCATGGCTGGCCTCCGCTGGGTGCACGAACATGGCGGGTGTGCCTGTCGAAGCCAAAGTGGCTGCAATTTTCCGGCCCACATGACCGCTCTTGCCCATGCCCATCACCACCACACGGCCTTGGCATTCAAGCATCGCGCGTGCCGCCAGCGCAAACGACTCGCCTTGCCGCGCCTTCAAGCCGAGCAGGGCTTGGGCTTCGATGTCGAAGGTGTCGCGCGCCAATTGCAAGGCGCGCTCAGCGTTGAAAGCGGGAGGGGTTGTCACGGGAGGGGGCGAACGCAAGCGTCGTTTAGCATCGGGCGATTGTAGGCAAGCAAGGCCTGTGGCCTTGGCCTGCAATTTGCATCCCGAATTTCATCATGGCCAGCACACTCGAAGTGGTATTGCTCTATCTGGTAGCCGCCGTGGCGGGTGTGGTGCTGTGCCGCTTGGCCAAACTACCACCAATGCTGGGCTACTTGGTGGTGGGCGTGCTCATCGGTCCCAATGCCTTGGCCCTTGCCAAAGACTCTGCCGGTGTGCAATACCTGGCCGAGTTCGGTGTGGTTTTTTTGATGTTCGTCATCGGGCTGGAGTTCAACCTGCCCATACTGCGCAGCATGCGCCAACTGGTGTTTGGTTTGGGTTTGGCCCAAGTGCTGCTGACCATCTTAGGCACCGTGGCGGGGCACTATCTGCTCACCTGGGCGTTTTCTTTTTCTGACCAGCCTTGGGAATTGTCTTGGCAAGGTTCCTTGGTGTTGGCGGGGGCCATGGCCATGTCCAGCACCGCCATCGTGGTCAAGATGATGGCCGAACGTTTGGAGCTGGACAGCGAACATGGCCGCCGCGTGATGGGCGTGCTGCTCTTCCAAGACTTGGCCGTGGTGCCGCTCTTGGTGCTGATACCAGCACTGAATTCCAGTGGCGCCGACATGGCGGCTTCTCTCGGTTGGGCGGCCGTCAAAGCGGCTGCACTGCTCACGGTATTGCTGGTGGGCGGCCAAAAGGTGATGCGCTGGTGGCTCACGATCGTGGCCAAACGCAAGAGTGAGGAACTCTTTGTTCTCAACCTTTTGCTCATCACCTTGGGGCTGGCTTGGATGACGGAGCACGCCGGCCTGTCGCTGGCGCTGGGCGCCTTCGTGGCTGGCATGCTGGTGGCCGAGACCGAATACAAACACCAAGTGGAAACCGACATCCGGCCTTTTCACGATGTGCTGCTGGGTTTGTTCTTCATCACCATTGGCATGAAGCTGGATTGGCGGCCTGTCATGGACCAGTGGCTGCTGGTGCTGGCGCTGACCTGCATCCCGGTGTTGGCCAAGTTTTTACTCGTGGCGGGTTTGGCCCGTTTGTTTGGTGCGCAGCCGGGGGTGGCGCTGCGCACCGGCCTTTATCTGGCGCAAGCGGGTGAATTTGGTTTTGTGCTGCTGACCCTGGGCGCGCAACAAAAGCTGATTGACGCCCAGTGGATGAGCCCCGTGTTGGCCAGCATGGTGCTGTCCATGCTGGCCACGCCCTTGCTCATCAACTACAGCAATGCCATCGTGTCGCGCCTGGCCGCCAGCGACTGGATGATGCAGTCCGTGGCCATGACGACGATCGCCAAACGCGCCATCAACGCCCAAGCCCACGTCATCATCGCCGGCTATGGCCGCAGCGGACAAAACCTGGCGCGACTGCTCGAAGGCGAACGTATTGCATACATGGCCCTGGACCTTGATGTGGACCGCGTGCGGCAAGCCGCCGCCGCAGGCCAAAGTGTGGTGTTTGGCGACGCCGCCCGCCTGCAAAGTTTGATGGCGGCGGGCCTGGCCCGTGCCAGTGCGGTGGTCGTGAGTTACCACGACACCGCTTCCGCCATGAAAATTCTGCGCTTGGTGCAAGAACATGCGCCCAAGGTGCCCGTCATCGTCCGCACCATAGACGACACCGACTTGGAGAAACTGCGCGCCGCTGGCGCCACCGAAGTGGTGCCCGAAGCCATTGAGGGCTCCTTGATGCTGGCCAGCCACGCTTTGGCCCTGGTGGGCGTGCCCATGCGCCGCGTGATTCGTGTGGTGCAAGACCAGCGCGACGCACGTTACGGTTTGCTGCGCGGCTACTTCTTTGGCGCCGACGACGACACCGTGGACGAACACCAAACCGCCCGCCTGCAAAGCGTGACCTTGCCGATGGCGGCCAGTTGCCTGGGCGAAACCCTGAGCGATCAAGCCTTACACGCCGTAGGGGTCACCGTGGTGTCGGTGCGCCGCGCCAGCGGCGCGGTGGTGGCAGCCAGCGATGAATTGAGGCTCGCCCCCAGCGACACCCTGGTGCTGTCTGGCCTGCCCGAAGCCTTGGCCTTGGCCGAGGCCAAGTTGTTGGGACAAGCTTGACGGCTGAGTCTTAGATCACTTGCGCTGAGGCGGTGCGTCAGGTTCGCTAGGCAGCTGATCGCCGCTTACGCAGAATCCATCCAGCCCACACACCAACAATCCACAGTACCAAGGCCGCGTAGGTGTGCACGTAATACGCAGCCCCTTGTTCCACGCGCAAAGCAGGCGCAATGTCGGAAAAATGGATTTCAAGCAGAAAAGCAATGAACCAGTAGGCCGTGACGGGTACCAGAAGAACCAGTGTCCACGGCCTGAAATATGCGCCCATAAAACCTATCGCAGACGCTGCAAGGCCGATACCCCAGATCTCGGGCACCGAGTTCACCTTGTCTGAGACCTCCGCCATGCACCAGCCCGGAACCCACAAACAAGTCGCGAGCGCAATGGCTCGAACTACTTCTTCTTTGAGTAATCGACGTTCAAGGCCACATAACATTCTGGCAAACCTTCCAGTTCTTGTTTGAGCTTCTCGACAAACTTGTCCATGTACATCGTCAGGTCGATGCAACCTGCGCTGCCGGCATTGGAACCGCCGTGAACAAAAAAACCACCCCGGCCATGGGTCACAGTTGCAGGGTATGGGTGAATCGTGAGCCGAAAGTTCCCCCAGGCGGTGCGGCTGCCACGTTTAAAAAGACCGTTTTCCCACAATTGAGACGGTTGAATCCAATAGTCGCCCTCGGGTATCGGCCCCTTGAATGGCACCTTTTGACGCTCGACCGAATAGTCAAACAACCCTTTGTCGTTCCGGCTGCCGGAGACTGCCGGAAAGGGTGTGTTGGTCTTGGGGCCGAGCAACACCAAAAAGTCCCCGTTAAAGTAAAGGAAGGATCGGGAAGGGCCACAAGCAGGCGTTGAGGGATGGCTGCGTTCTTCTAGATAGCTCGACACTCGTTGATCTCCGGGGGAACTGATTGAAAGATGGCAAGTTTGTCTCGTACCGCGCAAGCGCTATGCGCGTCACAACCCTCAGAAAATTGTAGGCCTCCGATACCTCATGGTCCCCACTGTGTTGTGTGAGAGTTTGTAAGCCTAGGAGGGCTATGACCATGAGCGGCCCCCGGCGTGTCCATTGACTGACGGCAGGACAACTCACCCACCGCAAAAGCAAAAGATACCAATGACCGCACCGTTGTATTCCAAACCTCATGTCTCGCTGCACCACTTGGCCGTGGTGCTCGTCCTGGGTTTCGCGTCCGGCCTGCCTTTGGCCCTCACAGGACAAGCCATGCAAGCCTGGCTCACGGTGTCCGGCGTGGACATTGCGACCATTGGATTTTTGAGTTTGGTGGGCCTGCCCTACACCTTCAAGTTTTTATGGGCCCCGCTGATGGACCGCTTCGAGCTGCCTTGGTTGGGGCGCAGGCGCGGTTGGTTGGTGTTGACCCAGCTGGGGTTGGCGGCAGCTTTGTGGTGGATGGCCGATACCTCGCCCACCGGTGCCACCCGCAGCTTCGCCTTGTTGGCTGTGCTCGTGGCTTTTGTATCCGCCTCGCAAGACGTGGTGATAGACGCCTACCGCACCGACTTGTTGCGCGCCCACGAACGTGGCCTGGGTGCGTCGCTGAGCGTGCTGGGTTATCGCTTGGCCATGATTTTGTCGGGTGGTGTGGCCTTGATTTGGGTCGACCCCGCGACCGTCGCGAGTCCCGGCGGCGGTTGGACCTGGCCCGAGGTGTACCGCTTCATGGCTGCATTGATGGTGGTCGCAGCCGTGCTGTCTGCCACGACCTTGCCGCGCCTCAAGAATGCCGTCGCACCCACGTCGGTCGGCCGGCGGGATTTGATCGGGTTTGCCGCGGTGGTGTTGGCCGTGACGCTGGGTTTTGTGCTGAGCGAACGTTTCGGCCCCCCAATAGCCCGCGCTGTATTGGCTCCATGGTGGGCCAACAGCAGCTTGCCAACTGCATTGCAAACCAAATGGACAGACCTGCTGGCGTTGATGCTCGGTCTGGGCTTGACCCTACCGCTGGCCGCTTGGGCCGCGAAGGCAGCTCGTTTTGAAACCTTACTCGGTGGCTTGCGCAGCTACTTCAGTCAAAGCGGCGCAGCCGCATTTCTGGCCTTCATCGTGCTCTACAAACTGGGCGACGCATTTGCAGGCTCGCTCATGACGCCTTTCCTGCTCAAGTCCATGCTCTTCAGCAGCGCCGAAGTCGGCGTGGTGAACAAGGTGATCGGGCTGTGGCTCACCATCGGCGGTGCGCTGCTCGGTGGTGCCCTGATGATCAAGCTTGGCCTGTGGCGCTCGCTGATGTTGTTTGGGATTTTGCAAATGCTCAGCAACTTGGGTTTTTGGTGGCTGGCGGTGAACGGCAAAGGTGTGTTGCCCGGCCTTGAAGTGCCCGCCTTCGATTGGGGCTTCGTCAAATTAGCCCAGGCCACCCAAGTGGATGGCGGCCTACTCTTGGTGATTGCGGCGGAGAACTTGAGTGGCGGCATGGGCACCGCTGCTTTTGTGGCGTTTTTGATGAGTTTGTGCAATCAAAAATTCACGGCGACGCAGTTCGCGCTGCTGAGTGCGTTTGCTTCCATAGGCCGCGTGTGGGTGGGCCCACTGGCGGGCGTACTGGCCGAGTCCATCGGTTGGCCTACCTTCTTTGTTTTGTCTACCATCGTGGCCGTGCCCGCCTTGTGTCTGCTGTATGGGCTGCGCCAACCCATCAAAGCGTTAGAGTTCGACCCGAAAACACCGCTGATGGACGATTAGGGCCTGTTAACACCAAAAGGGCGCGGGCTTCCTTTTGGTATTAGCTGGCCCTGTAGGTGCGGCTTAAAAATTCGAGGTGACTGCAATGAAACATTCCTTTGATCCCGCTTCCGATTTCACCCCCAGTGCGCCGCTGGCCCAAGCCCTGCGCGCCCACGGTGCCGGTTGCCGATGTGCAGCGCATTCGCGTCGCCTTTTCACCAGCGGCTTGGTTGCTGCCGGTGTCACGCTGGCGCTGCCCGCCTGGTCGCGTGAGGGCGTGGAAGTGGGCAAACGTTCCTCCATGGCCAAACTCGCGCCCGCCGATCAAATTGAAACTGCGGCGGCCCAGCAGTATGGGCAAATGACACGGGAAGCAGCACAACAGCGGGCCTTGGCACCCGACGATCACCC
>JANPCX010000061.1:0-129595 GCA_031431125.1 Burkholderiales bacterium | reverse complement strand
GTTTGAGCCCGTACTCGGGCGAGTTCTGCGCTTCCCGCCTCCCGCGAGCAGCGCAAGGCAGCCCCGGTATTTCCGGGGCCGAGGAACCGGGGTCGCCTTTCTTTTGGTGACTTTTCTTTGGCGAAGCAAAGAAAAGTTACTGCGCTGTCGGGCGCATATCCCGACGCGGTGCAACTCAAAGCATCACCCCGACAACAAAGCCACAAGGCTTCAACAAGCCCAGCCCGAACCGGCGCCAACACCGCCGGTCCCCCAGAGGCGACCGTGAGCGCCTCCCTCACAACGCCCCCTGTACCAGGCCGCGAAAGCCCCACACCTGCCGGTCGCCCGCATAGTCCACCAGCTCCACGGTGCGCTGTTGACCCGGCTCAAACCGCACGGCGGTGCCTGAGGTGATGTTCAGGCGTTTGCCACGTGCGGCAACACGGTCAAACACCAAAGCCCCATTGGTTTCTGCGAAGTGGTAGTGCGAGCCGACTTGAATGGGGCGGTCGCCGCTGTTTTGTACCACCACGGTGAGGGTGGGGCGGCCTGCGTTCAGGGTGTGTTCGCCTTCGTCGGTGAAGAGTTCGCCGGGAATCATGGTTGATCCTTGCGGTGGGCCTTTTGGCTTGAGGACGATCTGCGCTTGGGCTGTTTTTGCAAACGGCGAACTGCCAACCAAACGCACAAACCCAAGACCAGTGGCAGCACGAGCCAAGTGCCCAGGCTCAGTGCGGCAAACCATGCCTCCAAGTCGCTCAGGTGATGCGACATGTTGATCAGGTCATGGTGGCTTCCACCATCGACTCCGGTGTGGGCGAAGGCCCCGCTGGCGAACAGGGTCAAGCTGAGGGCCGCAACCAGTGACAGGGCCACGGTGAGGATGGCTTGCATCTTGGGTGGAATGGGGCGCATGGGAGCTCCAAAGGGGTGGGGGGTGGGGCGCAGCGGCGATCGAACGGTGAAACCCAATCGCGCACCAAACAAGGGGTTCATGGAATAGGTTGGTGCACGGTCACCAATTTGGTGCCATCGGGGAAGGTGGCTTCCACCTGGATGTCGGGGATCATTTCGGCTACACCCTCCATCACGTCGGCACGGCTCAGGATCAGTTTGCCGTCGCTCATCAGCTGGGCCACGGTCTTGCCGTCGCGGGCGCCCTCCATGATGGCGGCCGATATCAGGGCCACGGCTTCGGGGTAGTTCAGCTTCAGGCCACGGGCTTGGCGGCGCTCGGCCAAGAGGGCAGCGGTGAAGATGAGCAGCTTGTCTTTTTCTCGGGGTGTGAGTTCCATCGCGCTTCGCACGTCCTTTTTAGTTTGCCCGAGCGGTCGCAAATGCCGACCGGTCTCGGGGTGTGAGTTCCATCTCGCTTTGCTCGAAGTTGTTAAGTTTGGCCGAGCGGTCGTCAAAGCCGACCGAACTCAGGGTGTGAGTTCCATGGTGTGGTGCTTTGCAGGAGGTGTGCCACATCGTAGCGGCCCTCGCGCCACATCCCGTCATTCCCGCGCAGGCGGGAATCCAGTGGTGGGTCGCTTCACACCTCTGGTTTGCAGTTGTTTCACCGATGGATTCCCGCCTGCGCGGGAATGACGGGTTGGACGAGGCGCTCACCACCTCCGCCGCAGTGGTGGCACGGCCCTTGCCCTTGCAAGGGGCTATGACACCGCCTGAAACCCCGCTGCAGCCTGCCCCGCTCGGCCCCGGCATCACCCCAGCAACGCTGCCAGGTGACGCGGTGCAGCGCGTGGTCAAGGTGCGCCGCGACTACAACAGCTGGGTGGCGCGCGAGACCATGGAGGACTATGCCCTGCGTTTCACCCCGCACGGCTTTCGCAAATGGTCGGAACTGCGGGTGGCCAACACCGCCTTTGGCGCGTCGTCTTTTTTGGTGCTGGAGGCCTTGGGGGCCACCTTGCTGGTGAGCTACGGTTTCACCAATGCCTTCTGGGCCATTTTGGCCACGGGTTTGATCATTTTTCTGGCGGGCTGGCCCATCAGTGTTTATGCCGCTCGTTATGGTGTGGACATGGACTTGCTCACCCGTGGTGCTGGTTTTGGCTACCTGGGCTCCACCATCACGTCGCTGATCTACGCCAGTTTCACCTTCATCTTCTTCGCGTTAGAGGCGGCCATCATGGCCTACGCACTGGAGCTGGTGTTCGGCATTCCGCCAGCTTGGGGTTATTTGATTTGTGCGGCGGTGGTGCTGCCCTTGGTCACCCACGGCGTCACTGTGATCAGCAAGTTCCAGGTGTGGACACAAGCGCTGTGGTTGGTCCTCATGATCACGCCTTTTGTGGTGGTGTTCTACAAACAACCCGGCGTGCTGAACGAACTCGCGGCCTACGCGGGCGAGAACGGTCAGGGTGGCCAATTCAATGGGTTGCTGTTCGGCGCGGCCTTGACCGTGGGCGTGGCCCTGATCACACAAATGGGTGAGCAGGTCGACTACCTGCGTTTCATGCCCGCACAAACCGCGCAAAACCGCAAACGCTGGTGGGCCGCGGTGGCCATCGGTGGGCCGGGATGGGTGATTCCAGGCGTGCTCAAGATGCTGGGCGGCGCGCTGCTGGCGTTTTTGGCTTTGAAGCAATCGATACCGGCCGACCGCGCGGTGGACCCGAACCAGATGTATTTGCTGGCCTACGGCGAATTGTTCCCGCGTGAGTCCTGGGCGATCGCCGCCACGGCGCTGCTGGTGGTGGTGTCGCAGCTCAAGATCAATGTCACCAATGCCTATGCGGGGTCGCTCGCGTGGTCGAACTTTTTTGCCCGCCTCACCCACAGCCACCCGGGCCGTGTGGTGTGGATGGTGTTCAACCTCTTGATCGCGCTGATGCTGATGGAGCTGAATGTGTTCCAGGCCTTGGGCAAGGTGCTGGGGCTGTACTCCAACATTGCCATCAGCTGGATCATGGCCGTGGTGGCTGACCTCGTCATCAACAAACCGATGGGCTGGTCGCCCAAAGGCATTGAGTTCAAACGCGCACACCTCTACGACATCAACCCAGTGGGTGTGGGGGCGATGGGGCTGGCTTCGTTGTTGTCGGTGGTGGCCCATTTGGGGTGGTTCGGCGTGGAAGCCCAGGCATTTTCTGCGGTGATCGCCATGGCCACGGCCTTGGTCGTGTCGCCTTTGATTGCTTGGTGGACGAAGGGGCGTTATTACCTGGCACGGTCGAGTGGCGTTGCCAGCGCCAGTGGGGGTTTGTTTACTGGGCTGCTCGCAGCGAACCAAAACAAAGCCGCCAGTGCTTCTGTGAAACTGCTTCGCTGCACCGTCTGCGAGCGTGACTACGAAGGCCCCGACATGGCCTACTGCCCCGCCTACTTGGGCCACATTTGTTCCCTGTGCTGCTCACTCGATGCGCGCTGCAACGACATGTGCAAACCCGAGGCCAATTGGTCGGCCCAGTGGCAAGCCAGCGCCCAGGCGGTGTTGCCTGCCTGGGTGTGGCAACGTTTGAACTCCGAGCTGGGCCGCTACATGCTGCTGATGAGCGCCATCTTGCCCTTGCTGGCTGCACTCTTTTATTTGTTGTGGACGCATGAGTTCGCACAGCAAGGCAGCCTGAATCTGGCACTCAAACAAGCACTCGGTCTGGGTTTTATGAAAGCCTTCGCCGCCCTGGCCGTGGTCACCGGCATCGTCACCTGGTGGTTGGTGCTGACCCACAAAAGCCGCGAAGTGGCGCAAGAAGAAAGCAACCGCCAAACCCAAGCGTTGAACGAACAAACCCAGGCACTGCGCCGCGAGGTGGAATCGCACCAACGCACCGACGAAGCCTTGCAATTGGCCAAACAACAAGCCGAAGAAGCGCGCCACCATGCCGACTTGGCCAACCATGCCAAGAGCCGCTACATCACCACCATCAGCCACGAGCTGCGCACACCGCTGAACAGCATCATTGGGTATGCCCAGTTGCTGGACGAAGACCCCAGCATGCCGGCCCACCGCCAACAAGCGGTGCGTGTGATTCGCCGAGGCGGCGACCATTTGTTGTCGCTCATTGAAGGCACCATGGACATTGCACGCATTGAAAGCGGCAAGCTGTCGCTCGATGTGAAACCCATGCGTTTTCGCGAGGGCTTGCTGGAAATTGCGCGCATGTTTGAACTGCAGGCCTTGGGCAAAGGCATCAGCTTTATCCACGATTTTGGTCAGGCTGTGCCCGAGGTGGTTCGCACCGACGAAAAGCGGATGCGGCAAATTCTGATCAATGTGCTGGGCAATGCGGTGAAGTTCACCCAAACCGGACGGGTGGTGTTTCGTTTGAGTTATGCCTTTGAAATGGCGGTGTTTGAAATTGAAGACACTGGCCCCGGCATCACGCCGCAAGAGGTGGCGCAAATTTTTGAGCCCTTTGCACGCGGCTCGGCGGCCGGTTCGGGCGGCGGCAGCTCGCCCGGTGGTGGCACGGGCCTCGGGCTCACGATTGCCAAGATGCTCACCGACTTGATGGGCGGCGAGATGACGGTGAGCAGCCGTCCAGCCAGCCATACAACCCAAGCCGCCAACGAAGCCGACAGCGGCACCATCTTCCGCATCCGCTTGTTCCTGCCCGAAGTGCGCGCCGAGATGGTGACCAAGGTGATGCCCGAGCGTCAACGCATCGGCTACCTGGGCCCGCGCCGCAAGGTGCTGGTGGTGGACAACGAAGAAGTCGACCGCGAGCTGATGCGCAACATGCTCACGCCCTTGGGCTTGGAGGTGCAGGTGGCGGACTCGGGTGCTGCTTGTTTGGCGCTGCTGCGCCAGGTGCGTTTTGATGCGGTGCTGATGGACTTGGCCATGCCAGGCATCGACGGCTGGCAAACCATTGCCCAGATGCGCGACCTCCAGCTCAGCGATGCGCCGGTGGCCGTGGTCTCGGCCAATGCCTTTGAAAAAGGCGTGGACAACGCCGTGGGGTTGCCCAGCACCGACTTCATCGTCAAGCCGGTGCGCAAGAACGAATTGCTCGACTGGTTGGGGCAGGCCATGCGCTTGCAGTGGATCGACGCGCCAGCGCGGGCCAGCACGCAGAGCACCGCAGTGGTCGATCGGCCCGTCACGCCCCTGGCTGCTTCTGGCCAGACCGACGGACAGACCGCGCCGTTTGCGCCACCCGCTTGGGTGTGGCCAGACCGCGGGCAAAGGATGGCGCTGGAGCAAGTGATTGCCCTGGGTTATCTAAAAGGGATCGTGCAGCAACTCGACTCCATTGAGCGAGCCACACCCGCCACCGCCAGCTTTGTCGCCCACATGCGCGAGTTGGCCCGCAGTTTTCAACTGGATGCCATGAGTGGCGTCTTGCGCAAGGCAGACCATGAATCCGAGTCCCATTGAATCCCAGCCTTCGATGAACCCGACCGCTTGGTCGACCGGCCTGCCCACGACTGCTGCGGGCGTGGTGCTGATCGTCGACGATGTACCCGACAACCTGTCGGTCTTGCACGATGCGCTCGACGAAGCCGGCTACACCGTGCTCGTGGCCACCCATGGTGCGGCCGCTTTACAACGTGCCGCTCAGGCCCAGCCGGACATCATTTTGTTGGATGCTGTGATGCCCGGCATGGATGGCTTTGAAGTGGCGCGCCGCCTCAAAGCGCAGGCCAACACAGCCCACATTCCCATCGTCTTCATGACGGGTCTGACCGAAACCGAACATGTGGTCAGCGCTTTTGCGGCTGGCGGTGTCGACTATGTGACCAAACCCATCCGTGCACGCGAGGTGTTGGCCCGCATGCAAGTGCATATGCAAAGTGCACGCCAGGCCAGTCAAGCCCGCAACGCCCTCGACGCGTTTGGCCACGCAACTTTAGTGGTCCACGCCAGCACGGGCCGTGTGGTGTGGCAAACGCCCTTGGCGCGTGAATTGATGCAACACCACTTTGGCGCCAGCCAGTTGCCTGACAGCGCGATGGCTTGGGTGCGCGATGCGGTCCGGCGTTTGAGCAGCGGTGTCTTGCCGCCCACCCTGCTGCTGGACCACAGCCCGCGCCGCTTGATCCTGGCCCTGCACGAACAAACCGGCGACGACGAATGGCTGGTGGTGATGCGCGAGCGCTCCGACGAAGCCGTGATCCAGGCCCTGGCCACCGCCTTCAAACTGACGGCGCGTGAAGCCGAAGTGCTGTACTGGGTGGCCAAAGGAAAAACCAACCGCGACATTGGCGACATCTTCGGAACCAGCCACACCACGGTCAAAAAACACCTGGAGCATGTGTTTGAAAAACTCGGTGTGGAGACACGCAACGCGGCCGCATCGATGGCCGCATCAAGGGTGCGTGGGGTGGTGGAGGACGGGTGAATCTGTTGCCTCATTCCGTTGACCGGCGCGCCCCATTTCGATTTTCCCGTGCCAAGCAGCGTTGGTTGATGGGGCAGTACTCCCAGCTTGAAATCGCATGCCGCATTCAAACCGCGCGCGCCATGAAGCGCCATCGTGCCTGCAGTGCCAAAGGGACTTCTGTTCCGTCATAGACGGGGCAGTCCTCAAAGCCCAAACCTTGGTATAGGCGCTGTGCCGACTGCATGAAAGGCGCCGAGTCCAAGCACACCTTGCCGAAGCCAAAGCTTTGCGCGTCGGACAGTAGGCGTTTGACCAAGGTGGCGCCAAGTTGCTGGCCGCGTTGGTTGGGCCGCACATAGACACGTTTGATCTCGGCGATACCGTCGTGCAGCTTGCGAAAACCGCCCATGCCCGCCAGTTCGCCGTTGACGTCTATCAAGTAGAACCCGCCCAGCGGCGGCGGATCTCCGCACACCTTGTCTTTCACACTGGCGACATACTGCGCAACGGACATGCCGAACAGCCCTTGCTCCGTCACACCGAATGACGCCTCGATTCCCTTGGCGACCCAGGCCATGTACTCAAGGTTGAGTTGCACGATGGTGTCATGGTGGACCCTTGGGTCGACCAAAACCAAGGAGGGTGTTGGATGGTGGACTGTCATCATGGGGTGGATTCGCGTCGTGTCAAATCGACTGTCATATCGGGCGATGGCCAAAGTCCGCGTGGACGCCACAACATGACGCCTATCATGGCCAGCGCGATCAGCAAAGGGCGCAAGATCCCTGCATCGAGCCGACCGTCAGTCAGGGTTTGCAGCGGGCCGGTCACATACCGAAGTATCTCCGGGAGTGCAGTCAACGCCACTGCGCCCATGATCACCCCCCGCAAGTGCCCCATGCCGCCAAGCACCACCATGGCAACAATCATCACCGACTCGTGCAGACCGAAGGCTTCGGGTGATACGAAACCCTGGAAAGTCGCAAACAGGGTTCCCGACACGCCACCAAAACTCGCCCCGATCGCGAACGCAAGCAGCTTCAGTCGGCTGGTGTGGATGCCCATGGCCCGCGCAGCGATTTCGTCATCGCGGATGGCCATCCAGGCACGACCAATCGTCGAGTTTTGCAGACGGTGACAGACGAGCACCATCAACGCCGCCAGCGTCAAGAAAAGCCAGTAGTACAAACTGACCGATGCGATCTGGTGGCCACCGACGGTCAGTGGCTTGCCGAGGTCGACGCCGAACAATCGAATTGAATCGATTTGAGCCAGGCCTTTGGCACCGTTGGTGATGTTGACGGGGTGACCCAGGTTGTTGATCCAGATCCGCACGATCTCGCCGAATCCCAAAGTCACCATGGCCAAGTAGTCGCCGCGTAGTTTCAGTGTCGGCGCCCCAATCAAGAGGCCAAGAACGGCGGCCAGCAGGGCCGCCAGCGGCAAGGTGACCCACCAGGGCGCGTGCAAACCGCCTGGCCACAGCGCGACGATCCAGGCAAATTGTTCAGTGAGATGGGGTGAAGCCAGCAGTGCGAACAAATAGGCACCGACCGCATAGAAGGCGACAAAACCCAGGTCCAACAACCCCGCGTATCCCACCACCACATTCATTCCGAGTGCCAGCATGACGTACAACAAGCAAGTGTCGGCGATGCGAACCCAATGCGTGCCCAAGGCTTGAAGTGGGAAGGGCAGCAAGATCAACACGGCTACCACGACGGTGCAGGTCAGCAGGCGACGGGTGTTTTTCATGATTTTCTCTTCGGGTGGTTCGGGATCAAGTGGTTTGCCGCGACGTGAGGCTCGTGCAGCCAAGAACACCACCGCGCACGTGCGAAACGCTGGGTCGGTGGTGTGGCCATGGCAAGGACTTCTTTCGGGAATACCCCGCCGGTGGGATGACTCAAAAATGCTGTGAGACAAGGTTAGACTGATTCAGATGAATCACACGCAGTCAATCGTTCCGGTCACAACGGAAGAAATTGCCGCAATAGACGCTGGCTGTTGATGGACAAATTTGGCGGGTTGATGGTTTTTGTGAAAGCGGCGGATCTGGGCAGCTTTGTGGCGGCTGGTCGCGCGCTTGGGATGACGTCCTCTGCGGTGGGAAAAGCCGTGGCCCGGTTGGAACAAGAGCTTGGCGTGCGCCTCCTCCAGCGCACCACCCGACGTGTTCAACTGACCGACGAGGGACGGTTGTTCCACGAACGTTGCAAGCAGATCGTGGCAGACCTGGAAGATGCGCAAGCGATGGTCTCGTCAGCCAGAATAGCGCCAAGCGGCCGCCTGCGCATCAGTGCCCCGATCGTTGGACACCATTTTTTAGTGCCGCTGCTTCCGGGCTTTCTCGAACGCTATCCGGAGATTGAGGTCGACATCGTCTTCAGCGACCGCAGCCTGGATTTGATTGACGAAGGCATCGATCTGGCGATCCGTAGCGGTGAGCTGTCGGACTCAAGCCTGATTTCGAGGCCACTGCAAGATTTTCGGCTGCTGTTGTGCGCTTCTCCGGCCTACGTGAAACGTTGCGGGACGCCTCTTGTGCCGCGCGATTTGGCGCAGCATGCGGCGATCCGCTTTCGTCATCCCAATTCTGGGAAGTTGCTGGATTGGCCGCTGCGGTCGGTGGCGCCCGCAGCCTGGGTTGCTCCGCGTACGGCGCTTGCCTGCAACAACATCGAAGCGGTGTTGGGCGCCAGCTTGCTTGATCTGGGCATCGCCTGCGTGCCAGATTTTCTGGTGCGTGAAGCATTGTCCAAGGGGCAGCTGGTGAGCTTGCTTGATGGGCACCTCATCGGAGGCGGCCAATTCAATGCGCTTTGGCCCTCGAATCGGCATTTGTCGCCCAAGGTGCGTGTTTTTATTGACTACTTGGGTGAGCAGCTTGCCCGCTGAGAGTGGTGCGCGCTGGACTCACGACACTGGCCCGAATATTTCACCAGGGCGCTCCCCTATGTCCCGCAACACCGCATGAATGTTTGCTTGGGCTGCTTCGAGCACTAAATCCAAATTGATCCGAGCGCTACGCACCCATGCGACAGTGCCTGACCTCGGACCATCTCAAGGTGGCGGTGATGCCATCGAAGACAATCGCCGGGTAATTGGTGTTCAGGAATGGTCGAAGGTAGTGTTTTCTCGGGTTGCGTTTTCAGTCAACGTTTTGCTCTTGGTCGATTCATGAAAATGAGCAATCTTCAGCCAACGGTGTTGCGGTCGTTTCGCTGGTGTGTCGCGGCGCTTTTTCTTGCGGGCGCGGTGCTTTTTTCGTGGCCAGCCGTTCAATCAATGTTCAAGTCCGTGCTGTCCGAGCTTCTTTATGACGTGGCAGCGGAACACCACGAAAAAGCGCGGTACGACAAGGCACTGTCCCTGGCTGAATCGGCTTTGTGGTGGTCAGACCAGGGACATGACGAGGGACTGTTCCAGCTGCGCATCCACCACCTGCTCGGCGTGATTCACCATGATCTATCTCAACCTGAACAAGCGCAGTACCACTACCAAAAGGCCTTGGAGTTTGGTGGCACCGCGCAAGCCCAAGCGGTAGCGGTTTTTACGACGGAAGCCTTGGCCCAGCTGCACAACGAGGCGGGTCATTTCGAGAAGGCGGTCAAGTTGTATGAAGAGGCCTATGCCTACCGCCTGAACGAAACACCTCTGGCACCGGAGTACTTCACGACCGCGGTTCATTTGGCGCGTCTTTTTCGTGATCTCGCAGACTACCAACTCGGCTTGGGTGTTGAGGTGCTGCTGCTAGAGCATTTGCGCAAAGAAAAAACCGCAAACCACCCCGAGGTGGTGGAGTCGCTCACTCGCTTGGGTTTGCTGTATGCGAATCAAAGGAAATTGGAAGATGCTGAACGGGTCTTTCAGCAAGCGACTGAATTGACTGAAAACAACCAGGAGTTGTCTTTGAGTTCCAAGGCAGACTTGCTGAACAACGTGGGCATCTTGTTGTACTACCAGGAGAAATGGAGCGAGGCTCTGGAAATGTTTGAGCTGTCTTTGCAGATACGCTCGGAGCAAAGCGGTGAGATCAGTGCGTCTGTGGCACAGAGTCACCACAACCTGGGTCGTTTGTACCTGGATCAAAAAAAATTGAATTCCGCACAGCACCATGCAGAGAAGGCTTTGCACGCCGGTGAGGCGAGCAATGGTGTTTCTCACCCCTACACCGTGAATTCGATTGAACTGCTCATCGAGATCTATCAAGCCCAGGAAAACCAAGATGCCGAGCAACGCATGCGAAAGCGTTTGGCAGGTATAGAGGCGGAAAAGTCATGATTCCTGAAGTCAGTCTGAAGAGCGTGACGCTGCCGCGTACGGATTCCAACGACAGTGGATTGCGCCGACGCGTTGTGCTGCAAGCAGTGGTCGGTGGCTGTGTTGTTGCATCTGCTGCTGCTCGGACTGCTTTCGCCGCGCAGCAGGCACCAGCCTTGTCCTTCGATCAAGCCAGGGCTTCTTTGAATGCGCTGCTTGGACCGCAGTGGCGTCAATCCGGCCAAGCCCATGTGCGGGAGGTGAATCGATATCACCGCGCCATGGACGCCTGGCAAGCGGCGATTGATGCAGGGCTCAGGCCAAAACAACCCAAAGCGCCGACCAGCGATCCACGCGATCGGCATGCCGCAGCGGTGATGAGATTTGCAAGAACATGGACGAGCTCAGCCACGGCCGAACAAGTCGCGCAGTGGCGGGTTGATTTTCCGTTTTCCCACTCGGCACTCATTGAGCGCCACCAGAAGGATGTTTGCAGCGTCGAGCAGTGTTTTGCGACGTCGACCGACGGCTGCCTGGTTGTCGTCAAAAAATTTCGCGGTTCCAGGCGTTTGCTGGGGGCTCTGGACGCCGGGCAATGGCGTTTCGATCCATCGGTGCATTGCATTGGGCGCAGCCACGATCGTCAGTCTTGGGCCTTTGCGACAACCCGTGGCATCGAGCTTCGTCGCGGTTGGTCGCAACCGACGATGTCCTTTTTTCCGTACCCGGTGGCGCAACAGAGTGTGCCGGGCTTATTGCCGAACCCCGATCACAAAGCGCTCAAGGGAGCCGATGTACTCATTCCCTTCAACGACGCAAAGCGGTTGATTCTGGCCAATGAGACCGGTGTCTACCTGGTGCAAAAAAATGGCCCGACGGCTTTCTCGACCCGACGCTTGCACCCCCAGGCCAGTGCCATGGAAGCTGCTGAGGGTGAGCCCGTGACGGTGCCTTCGCTGTCGATGTTGCATGTGGCGCTGTCGCCGGACGAGAAGTACATCGCCTTGGGCGACCAGGACAGTGATCATTTGTTGCTCAATGCGCAGGGCGACTTGATCGCCAACGTGCCAGCCGAGAACTACCCCCACCATGCTGTTTTCGATCAGCAATCAAAGCATGTTTGGTTCAATGACTGCCACTTCTACAACGGATTCACCGTGGCAGCGCAAGTGGTCCGACTGAACGGTTCGTCTGCCTCCGTCGATGGCAAGCCGGTGGAACTGAAGACACGGTTGATGGACTCGGTTCTGCGTGTTTACTCCTCAACCCACGATGCCAAGGGTGTGTATTTGGGAGGCAGTGGCTACATCCACTGTGTCAACCATGCCGGTGAACATCAGTGGCGCCACCACGTGGGCGGTTCAGTCAAGGCGATCGATTTTTCCCCCGACGGCAAGACGCTGTGGGCCAGCAGCTATTCGGGAATGCTGGAGCGGTACGAGATCAAACCCGGCACGGTCGATCCTCAGCGCATTGGTGACAGCCCGCTGTGGGATTCGGCGCGATGGATTTTCCTGGCGGATATGACGAAACCGCTGCCTTGGTGAGTGGTGTGGTGGGAGCACGTCATCTTTGGGACAGCTGCGCCCACCCTTTTGAAACACTTACTGCTTCACCGCTTCCACTTGGATCACCAACTTGATGTTGTCCGGAATGCCTGGAAGCCCGTAGGTCATGCCCCACAGGCTGCGCTGCACAGTCGTTTCAAAGTCACCACCGCAGACCTCACGTTTGAGAAAAGGGTGGTCGTAGCAGTTGAAACGCAGGGCATTGACGGTAACGGGCAACGTTTTTCCAAGCAGGGTCAACTGGCCGGACGCCGATTGCACTTTGTTCCCGTCGAAGACAACGCGGTCCGAGACGAAGCGCGCCGTGGGATGGTTGGCCGTGTCGAAGAAGTCTTTGCTTTGCAAGTGTTTGTCAAATGGTGCTAAGCCCGTGCTGAGGGAGGTGACGTCGATGCTGACGTCAATGCGCCCGGTCTTGGCGGCGCGGTCAATTTGAATGCTGCCCTCTTTTTTGTCGAAGCGGCCGCGGCTGGTGCTGGTGCCAAAGTGCATGGCCTCCCAGGTCACAAAGGTGTGGCTGGGATCAATGTTGTAGGTGGTGGCTTGCGCATGGGCGAGGCTGGTCGCACCCAGGCCTAAGAAAAGACCGGTCAACATGGCGCCGAGGGTGGTTGTGGTGGTTCTGTACATCGTTGAACTCCTGGTTTGGTGGGTTGGAAAAATTCGGGGCTGTTAGTGCGGGCCTATACCCGCCAATTGCAGCTTGAATTTGATGGACACGTCGTTGGCCAACAAAGAGGTATCGGCCCACTCGGCCTCGCCCACTTTGAATTCCAGTCGTTTGATGGTGAAGGTGCCGGTGGCAGTGCTGTTGGCTCCGGTTTGCGTCAGCTGAACCGGTACCACCACATCACGCACCGTGCCCTTGATGTTGAGCTTGCCGATGACTTCAAACTTGCCTGGCCCCGCTGCCTTGATGGAGGTTGATTGGAAGTTGGCCTGCGGAAACTTCACCACATTCAACCAAGTGGCCTTGGGCACTTCGGCATCCAGTTCAGCGCTGCCAAATCGCGCACTGCCTGTGTCGATGCTGAAACCCACGTTGCCGCTTTGTGGCGCTTTGGGGTCGAGGCTGATGCTGGCGCTGAACTTGCCAAACTTGCCCTCGACGGGCACGCCCATTTGACGGGTGGTGAAACTGATCTCGCTGCCTGCGGGAACCAACAGCGCCGCTTGGGCTTGCGCTTGGGCCACAGGCAGGGCAGCAGCGATCATTGCGATGACCAGTGCAGCAGAAAAGAGTGGGGTCGTGGACATGGTGTGGCTCTCAAGAAGTGGAACGGCTGTTCAAACGAAGGCGCATGCGGTCCAGCAAACCATCGCGGTCAACAAAGTGGTGTTTCAGTGCAGCAGCGATGTGGGCCACGATCAATGCCGCCATGGCATAGGCGAGGTAGTGGTGGCAAGCTTTCAAGATCTCGGCCAAGTCACGGTCCACCGGTACCCAATCGGGCAGCGGCAACAAGCCATACAGCACGATGGGAAACCCTGCCGCCGAGCTGTAGGCCCAGCCCGCCAGCGGCACCGCGAAGAAGAGGGCGTAGAGCGCCCAATGGGTGGCGTGGGCCGCCAGCCGCTGCCATGTGGGCATGGGCAGATCTGGCGGTGGCCGGTGTGTGAGACGCCACAGCAGGCGCAGCGCCGACAGGATGAGGATGGTCATGCCCGCCCATTTGTGCCAGTTGAAGAGTTTCAAACGGGTGGGGGAGAACGGCAGGCTGGTCATGTACAAACCCACGCCCAAGCTGCCGATGATGGCCAAGGCCAACAACCAATGAAGCCACACAGCGGTGGTGCTGTAACGATTTGATTCGCGAGGGGCGTTGGTGTGTTGCATGGCGTAGAGGAGTGTCTGGGTTGATCGGTGTTCGGGCGTTCAATGGTTTTGATGGCATTGCTGAAGACGGTTCAACGGTCAAAAAAAGTGGACTGAACTGAACTTCTACTGCGTATCGATACAAGCCACCTTGACAACCGCTTTCAGTCTGGGCTTTTGAATCCCGGCGTCATCCGGTCCAGGGCCGCTGCCCGAGCGCGGCATCCGCCGCAGGGCTTGATGCCCATGGCGGACGTCACCCGTGTCAGTCCAGTGCCCAGCCCCACGTTGCGCGGCGTGGCGCGAAGCATGCGAGCGGCCGCGCGGCCGGGGTTCTGGATCAGGCACCCACGCCATTCCGCGATCGCGTCGATGATCACGCGCACCAAACCCCAGTTCACTCCAGCTGCCAAGGCGAGGAAAGCACAGGGCAAAAGCAAAGCATCAGCCAGTCCGAGCAGGCCCAGTACGAGCGCAATTGCAGCGAAAACGACGATCAGCCATCCCACCAAGGCACGTGCCGCGAGGATGGTGGCGCAAGCCGTGACGGCGGCACAAAACAACAACCAAAGGCCGAAGAGTATCCAGCCCACGACGAACAGCACGCCACCCAGCGTGATCAAGGTGCTGGCCGTCACCGGCTCAAAGTGCTCCAACACGCAACCCACGACCAGCAGCGCCAAGCCAAGCAACATGCAAGCCAGGGCAATCCACAGCAGCACCTCACAGCCCACGTTGCCAGACTCGTTGGGCGGGGGAGGGGTCGGCGGTGGCGGAACTTCTGCGCATGGGGCACTGGCATCAACCACCACCTGTTGAGTGCCACAGCCTTCAATGGTGAGCCTTGCGGTGTAGCTGGCACCAGCAACGTAGCCATGCTCAATCGCAAAACTCTGACCGACGACGATGAATCCCTCCAGGGGGGGGGAGCCATCGCCAAAGTCCAGCACCGCCGCTTTGGGTGTGGGGGCAGACTGAACCACGCCGGTGAGCGTGACTTGACGTCGCCCTGACGCGTCGCATTCGTCTGCCACCGTGGCGGAAAACCGCACCACGGGGCAGTCTGAGGTGGGTGGCGGAGTGGGCGGCGGTGGGTCGGGCGGGCAGGGTGCAGTGAGGTTCACGGTCAGCGAGCGCGAGGGGCAGTCGGTGATGTGCAGCGTGGCTTGGTAGGTGCCGGGGACATCGTAGAGGTGTGATGCGTCAGGATTGCCTCCGAGCAGCAGGTTGAAGGGGGCTGAGAAGTCGCCGTCTCCAAACTCCCAAAACGCCAATGTCGGTGCCGGCAAGGCGATCACGTTGACCGTGAAGGTCACATCTCTGCGGCCGCGGTCATCGCAGTTTTGCGTTGCGTCCGGGGTGGCGACGGTGGTGAGTGTCGGGCAGTTGGGCGTGTCAGAAATGCAATCCAGAAACTCGTCGGCCAGCACCACCACCTCCGCACCCGCGCAAGCGGGGCGGGTGGAAAACTGCAGGCTCGCCCGGTAGGGGCCGGGGCGCGCATAACTGTGCTCGACTTCAACCACCTCGACGCCGTTGGTGCCGGTCAATTCCATATCGGCAGAGCGGCTGGTCGCGCCATCGCCAAACTGCCAGAACACCCGTGTACCGGGCGGACGAAAGCCACGCACCGTCGCACGCAGGCGAAACCGGGTGTTGAGTTGCTCACAGCCCAGCGCGGTGGCTGACAGGCTGTCTACCGTGGGGCAACCCTCGCAGGGCAAGGTCACGGTGACACTCTGTTCGCAGCTGACATTGTCTGCACACCGCGCCGTGACGGTGATGTCACGGCCGCAGACCTCATATTGATGGCCGAGGTCGAACGTCACCGTGAATGCCACCCACTGCGTGCGCCGTCCCGCTGGCGGGCTGCCCTGCACGGTCACGGGCGCCACGCCATTCAAGGACTCAATCTCGAACACCACACTCAGGCAGCCACGGGTGTAGCCCGTGACCTCGATCTGGCCGGGGCGACCCGCCGTGTCCACATCGACTGCACGGATGGATGCGGTGTCAATGGCGGTGTAGCACTCAGGGAAATCAACGGCGGTGACCATGGAGGCTCCAAAAAAGAGTCGAACGTTGGATGGCGGTTGGAAGGGTTGTTTCTTCCGGCTGTGCAGGGACTTACGACGGCACCCTGCTGAACAGACGCAGTCGAGAAAAATTTTTCTGTGTTGTCCCTCACCCGGGGGATGTGCCTACGCGGACCGGCACATACCATTTCTCTGCTCTATCCAGTTTTTCATTCACCTTCAGGAGACCGCCATGCCCAAGCTCATTGTGGAAAAATTCCAATGCGTTGAAGAAACCGACGAGGTCGGCAGCGACAACCCCTATTTCTTCACCTTCGTGGGTCAACGCAGCTCTGTGACCACCACCGTGGTTTCAACCCAGCTTGCTTTCTGGAGAAACGAAGTGGACAGCGGCGATGTGATTCCGGTGAATGTGGAAATCACCAGTGCATTCAACCTCAATCCGGCCGACACATTGATCATTTGTGCCATGGTGGAACAAGACGATGGCCGTGATGTCAGCGGGGCCAAGGTCACGGCCATTCGCACTGCCATGAACAACCTGTTCAGCATCTGGACCACCGGCTCCTTGGCCCCTTTCACCGACATGCATTTCCGGCGCCAGATACGAGACAACCTGGAAAGCCTGATTCAAAAAGAAATCAACAAGAGCAGCAAAGGTGGCGAAGACGATGTGATGCAGGCGGCTTTGGTGACTGTCGGCAGCGCTGCGGGCTTGTTCGACCCGGTGACGCTGCGTGGCCACGATGGTGAGTATCGGGTTTGGTATCGGCGCGTCGATTCTTGAGGCCCACATCTCCGCTGCCGAACCAGACCATGGCGTGAGGCGACACAGGCGTTTTCTCACTTGAGAAAACGCCAGACTGCTCCTCAGTCTGTTTCTACCCTTTGAGGGGTTGATCGAAGAAATGCGACCAGCCTTGGGTGTGCTCAATAGCCGCTGGACTTCACTTCTTTCTTGGCGGCTCCAGGTTTCACGACGAACCACACTCCGCCTTGACCTTCCCCTGCCATGTCACCGGGTTTTGTGTCTGCGGCATAAAAGTACAGCGCTTGGCCTTTGTAGGCCCACTGTTTGCCACCATCGTCGCGTGTCACGATGCTGAAGTCCCCTCCGGCCAGCGCGGGGTTGGCGACGGTGAAAGCGGGCCACACCGCAGCGCAACCGCCGTTGCAGTTGCTCTTGCCGGGCGTGTCTTTGGTGAATACATAGAGCGTTTTGCCATCTTTGCTGGTCAGCATGCCGCTGGATTCAACGGTGGGATTGGCGTGAGCAGTGCCGCAAAGGGCCAAGGTGGTGAGTAAGAGGGACAAGGTTTTCATGGATGATCTCCGTTAAGTTGGGTGGCCGTCGCGTTTGATATCGCTGACAGAATTGACTTACGTACAGGCCCGCTTGATAGACGCACCCAAGCCGAATAAGAACATTTGGAAACGTTTGTAGTCCCCCAGCCCCCCCCAAACGTTGAGTGTCCACACGCACTCGGGAACAGAATTTCATGATTTGGCTGGTTATAGTGGCAGCTTGAAAAATTTAGATCTCCAGGGAGTTTTTGCATGAAGTATTTGGCGAGTTTGTTCATTGTTGTAGCTGCACTCACGGCATGCGGTGGTGGTGGCGGTGATGCACCACCGGCGCCGGCACCTGCGCCGACGCCATCCCCCGCACCGACACCTGCCCCGGCACCTACACCGGCCC
This sequence comes from Burkholderiales bacterium, assembly GCA_031431125.1. GTDB lineage: Bacteria > Pseudomonadota > Gammaproteobacteria > Burkholderiales > Burkholderiaceae_C > JANPCX01. Next base: position 111,953 of record JANPCX010000061.1, on the reverse strand, counting down.
CCGCGCCGGCCCCCTCAGGTTTCACCAACGTCACTGGAAAAATCACCTTTGACTACGTTCCGATGGCGGTCAACGGATCGGGTGTTCCGCGTCTGGACTTCGCGGCCACGACCAAACTCCCAGCCCGCGGGGTGTTGGTGCAAGTTTTAGATGCGAATGCCCGCACCGTCTTGTCGAGCGGCAGTACCAATGCGTCGGGCGACTACACCGTTCAAGTCCCCGAGGGCCGCAGTGTGTTCGTGCGTGCGAACGCGGTTTTGTGGACAGACGCTGTGAGTTCGCCCAACGTGGTCGAGGTACGCGACAACACTCAGGGCAACGCGCAATGGGCGGTTGATGGCGTTGTTTTTTCAACCACGGGCGCCTTGGTCAGTCAAAACCTCAACGCGGGTTCGGGTTGGTCTGGCAGCGCCTACACCGGCCCTCGCGGTGCAGGACCGTTCGCGATTCTTGACACGATTTACACCGGAGTTCAAAAGGTTCGCACCGCCCAAAGCAACGCCAGTTTTCCCAAGCTGACGGTGTACTGGAGTCCAAACAATACATCCGCTGCTGGCGGCAACGTCGCACAGGGACAGATTGGAACGTCGTACTTCCAGGTGTCGACATCGGGCGGCGTTGTTCAGCGGTCCCTCTATATTTTGGGCAAGGCAGAAAACGACACGGATGAGTTTGACTCCCACGTGATTGCGCATGAGTTTGGACACTACCTGCAGTTCGCCTTCTCTCGCGATGACTCTGTGGGCGGGCGCCATGGAGGTGCCGACCTCTTGGACATGCGCGTGTCATTTTCTGAAGGTTGGGGCAATGCCTGGGCCGCTATTGCGCTGAACAACAAGCTGTATGCCGACACCTTGGTCGCGGGCGCGTCCGGAGGCTTCTCCTTGGATGTTTCGGTAGGTGCGACCTCTAACCCTGGCTGGTTCAGAACCCCCAGCATCCAACGAATATTCTGGGACATGAGTGCGAGTCCCACTATCGGGTTCACCAATGTATGGGCAACCATGCGCAGCGGGCTGACGACCTCTCCTGCGCTGACCAGCATCCACGCATTTGCGTTTGCACTGGTGCAAAGCAACCCATCCATGGCGTCTTCGCTTTCCGCCATCCTGTCCAACCAGGGCATCGCATTGCCGACCGATGCTTATGGAAGCGGAGAAACCAATTTTGGTAACCCAGTGATCGCGGCCGTGAACCCGCTTTACCTGAACCATCCCGGTATAGGAAGCACCTTGTCCAATGTGTGCTTGAGTGATGCAGCAGATCCTCAAGGAGACGGCAACAAAGCAGGGGAGTACCGCTACATTCGAATGACATTGCCTGCCGGCACGCGGACCTTCACCGTGACACGCAGCAGCTCCACCACCAGCACCACCGACCCTGATTTTTACTTGCACAACAATGCCGGGCTGCTGGCCTTCGGCGAGAGCACGGTTCTCAACAGCGAAACTGGTTCTGTGACCGTGGCTGGAGGTAGCTATGTTTTGGCAGTCACGAATTACAACTTCAGAACCAATACTTCCTTCAGCAACCCATGTTTCAACGTTGTTGTGAACTGAAGCCAGAAATCAAATCAGGAGGATCTATGAAGAAATTTTTGCGAGTTACCGTTGTTGCCAGCGCCGCACTCTTGGTCCAGGCCGCAGTGTTTGCCCACGAAGCGACAACTTCCTCCAAAGCGACACAGCGTACCCAGGTCAGCCCCAGTGCTCACAAAGTGGGAACGGTGCCCAGCATGTATAAACGTGGCATGTTGAGAACGACAAAAACCAGCATCGGCGTGCGTGTGTTTTACGAGTTCGTGGGCTCGGGTGTTGACGCTGCCGGTTTGCTGACGCTCAAGATCATGCGTTTGGGCGGTGGTGAAGCCGCCACCTTGGAGTTGCGTCCTGATGCCGCCATCAGTTTGCCCACGGGTTTGCCGTCGACGCCCTCACCCTTTAATTCGGGTGCCGAGTATGTGGTGAAGGTCAAGCCCACGGCAGACGGGCTGCACTACATCAATGTGTTCGTTCAATCGGGCGCAATGACCGAGGCCATGGCGATCCCGGTTCAGATTGGCAAGAATGCCAATTTGTCCAAGCCTGGAAATGTATCCGTCATGCCCGATGGACAACGCGTGATTTCGGTCCCTGCTCAGTAAAAGCCGCTTGTTGCGGTGGCGCCCCAAGATCCGCACGGGTTTTGGGGCGTTTTTTTTCGCCAACCTAGAAACGGCAGTTGGACGCGCCCGAGTGGGCTGCGCCGCGGGGTGCTGGCAAGGCGCGACAACGGTGAGCACCGAGGGCGCACAGGTGCGAACGGCTCGTGCCCGCAAGGCGGAGCAACGCCGCCAGCGGCCCGCGGCGCGGCTCAATCGGGTTCGTAGCGCTTTCACCCAATAGGTGATGCGTCTCGTGTGAAGAAATATCAGTGGTCATCATGCGTTGCCAGCGGAAGCAAGCGGTCAACTGCCGTTTCTAGGTTCAGGCCTTAGGCCTCGATTTCCCACTGGTGCGCGCACTTTTTGCAGCGCACCTGCACCTCATTGCCTGTGACATCCGATTGAACAAGCTCCAGTCGACCGTAGGTTGCGCAGACCGGGCACTGCGCTTGGTTGGCCGCGAACTCTGCGCGTGTGAGCAAGTGCAAGTAGCGGCGCAGCGCCCATAAACCGATGCCCGCGCACAACACGCCAGCCACCACGTCTGTCCATTGATCCTGTGGGCTGCGGAAACGCCACGCCGCTTCGAAGGCGGCCAACAAACCAATGGCACACAAAAAGGTCAACACCAGGTGCGCGTGGCTTTGCAGAAGTTGGCGCTCGTACCACTTTCGAAAACCGTGTCTAACGATGCCTTCGGCGAGTTTCATGGTGATGCCTCCGCTGAAACGCGTGGTGACTGAGTAGTGTCCCGCGCCCATGGTGTCACAACTCGTTGTTGCTTGCTTGGGACTGAAGTTCTTCCAACTCTTGCACCGTGTTGAGGTTGGCGAAAGCGGCGGCGTCTTCAAACGACACTTGGAGGGCGCTGTGCTGCTTTAACCATTGGTGCATGCTACGCCCACCGCCATTCAAATAGGCCACGAGACTGACTTCCAGGCGGCGATGCAACAAAGAAAAAACGGGGTGTATTTGATGGCCCCCTGCGCTCGGCGTGATGACCGTGGCCAACAAGGGCTGAGTGTCTGTTTGCACAACCGCTTGCACCATCCGTGACACCAAGTCGCTCGGCAGATGAGGGCTGTCGCAGGGCACTGTGACCATCCATGGCGTCCTGCATGCCCTCATGGCGGCCAAAACCCCCGCCAAGGGGCCTGCGTAGGGGGTTGTATCGGCTGCCCTTTCGTCACTGACCACCTGGTGACCCAGCGCGCCGTAACGCGTCAGCTCACGGTTGGCATTGATGATGAGTGCGCCAACCTGCGGTTCCAGGCGGCGTATCGCATGGACGACCAAGGGTTCTTCGCGGAACAAGAGCCAACCCTTGTCTGCGCCACCCATGCGCTGGCCTTGCCCACCTGCCAACACAACGCCGGTGATGTCGTGGCGTTCGATCGTCATCTAGCCACCGATGTAGTGCATCTCGACCTTGGCTGGTCGCGCAGCAGCCTGAGATGGGAGGATCTGCGCTCGTTGTTCGGAGTAGCGGTCCTGTCGCTGTCGCCATATCTCGGCCACCGCGCCGCAAATGGCGTCGGTGCTGGCACCACCGCGAAGCAAGTGGCGCAGGTCGTGGCCCTGGTTGGCAAACAAGCACAGATACAGCTGGCCTTCGGTAGACAAGCGGGCGCGGTTGCAGTCTCCGCAAAAGGCCTTGGTCACGCTCGATATAAAACCCACTTCACCGGCGCCATCGGCGTAGAGGAAGCGCTCTGCTGTTTCGCCGGGTTGACTTGAAGGCGCTGCCAGCAAAGGGTGTTTGCTGTGCAGCTGCTCACGCACTTCTTTGGAGGGGAGCACTTGGTCCATTTGCCAGCCATTGCTGCTGCCGACGTCCATGTACTCGATGAAACGCAGTGATACGCCCGTGCCGCGGAAATGTTCAGCCATCGGCAAAATTTGCGACTCGTTCACCCCGCGCTGAACCACCATATTGACTTTGATCGGCGTCAGTCCCACCTTTTGTGCGGCTTCCAGCCCATTCAATACCGATGCCACTGGATAGTCGGCGTCGTTCATGCGGCGAAAAATCGCCTCGTCCAGCGCGTCCAGGCTGACCGAAATGCGCTGCAATCCCGCATCTTTGAGTGACTGTGCTTTCTGAGCCAACAGCGACGCGTTGGTGGTCAGGGTCAAATCAAGGGGCAGGCCCTGCGGCGTGCGCAAACCCGCCAGCATGGCCACCAAACGCTCAATGTGTTTGCGCAGCAGCGGTTCGCCTCCCGTGAGCCGAATTTTCTGCACGCCGTGGGCCACAAACACCTCGGCCAAACGGGTGATCTCCTCAAAACTCAGCAAATCGCCTTGCGGCAAGAATCGGTGGTTGGGGCCGAACACCTCGCGTGGCATGCAATAGGTGCAGCGGAAATTGCAGCGGTCGGTGACCGAGATGCGCAAATCGCGCAGTGGGCGTTGGCGCGCATCCAACAAGTGGCCATTTGGCGGTGCAATGACCCCAGTCGGGGTTTTGGGGCGCCCCTGCTGTCGGTGGTCTGTCAGTGGAATCACAACACGCTCGCTCATGGGCGCATTGTGCCCCGCCCAGGCGAACTCAGTTGTTGCCGGAGTAGACCGCCGCAGTGGGTTGTAACGCCGGTTTGGTGGTGGTCGCAGGGGCCGGTGCCTGCGCCGTGGCAGGCGTGGCTTGCAGCTGTGGTGCTCGCCGCGCACCGGTAAAACGCTGGTTCCAGTAAGCCACACGCATGTCTTCCACCCGCACCTCGCCGCCTGCCCTGGGGGAATGGATGAACTTGCCCTCGCCAACGTAAATTCCGACGTGCGAGAAAGTGCGTTTTAAGGTGTTGAAAAACACCAGGTCACCGGGTTTGAGTTCATCGCGGGCGATGGTGAGGAGGCTGGCGGATTGCGCTTGTTCATCGGCGCGGCGTGGCAAGATCAGCCCAATGGTTTTCTCGAAAACGTGGCGGGTGAAGCCACTGCAATCGAAACCGGTTTCTTCGGTGTTGCCGCCACGTTTGTAGGGCACGCCTAAAAAGTTCATGGCGGTGAGCACCATGTCAGACGCGCCGTCGCGCATTTGTTGCACCAGGCTGGGTGCAGGCACCTTGGCGAAATTGGCAATGGGATCGACCGCATCCCCACCGGTCGGGTTGGGCGTTGACACCGCAGGCTGTCCCAGCAGCCCTTTGTCCGCCAAGAAACGAGTCACCGGATCACCGGTTTCGGTGGGCGAAGCCACGGCGGCTTGATTCGCCAGCAAACCCAAGGCCAGCGTGGCCGCCCCCACCCACAGCCTGGACCGCGCAAGCAGGGTGAAGAGGGCGGTGGGTGTCGGCATGGCGCGCAGGATAGGTCAGTGGGGATTGGACGTCAATTGGATGGTCTGCACTTGTGAGGGGCTAAAGACGGGGGTGCTGCGATAGACTGCTTCTCATTCTCACCACTGCATGAGCCGTCGTTCGGGGCCTTCGAACGGCGTTGGCACATTGATTTTCGCTTACTTCGAGAAACGAATCCGTCCCACTGCGTTGCCGGGCAGCGCGCCGCCTGCGGGCTTGCTGGCCTTTTATTGGCACTATGTGCGCCAAACCAAACACCTGTTTGGCGCGATGTTGCTGACGTCATTGGCGGTGGCGCTGATCGACACCATGATTCCTGTCTTCATAGGCAAATTGGTGCGACTGATGCAAGCACAGGACCGCACAGCGGCGCTGACCGATGCGTTCCCGGCCCTCCTGGCCATGGCCGCACTGGTGCTGCTGGGACGTCCACTGGCACTGCTGCTCGACAGCCTGGTGCGTAACAACGCTGTGGTGCCTGGGGTGACCAGCCTGATTCGCTGGCAAAGCCATTGGCATGTAGTGCGGCAGGGGTGGCCCTTTTTTCAGAATGATTTCGCAGGTCGCATCGCCAACCGCGTGATGCAAACCAGCAACGCGGTGCGTGACAGCGTGGTGAGCTGCATTCGTGCGGTTTGGTACATCTTGATTTACGGCGTGAGTGCGCTGGTGTTGATGAGCTTGGCCGATTGGCGCTTGGCCCTGCCAACCGCTTTGTGGTTCTTGGGCTATGTATTTTTCTTGTGGCACTTTGTGCCCAAGATGCGCGACCTTGCCAAAACGAGCAGCGAGTTGCGCAGCCAGGTGATGGGCCGGGTGGTCGACAGCTATACCAACATCCTCACAGTGAAGCTGTTCGCGCGGTCGCGTGATGAAGACGCCTATGTGCGTGAGGTGATCGACGAACACAACGTCGCCATCGCCGCCCACATGCGCGTCATCACGACCTTCATGACCACCCTGTCGGGGCTGAACGCGCTGCTGCTGGTGAGCACCGCCACGGTGGGCATCACGCTGTGGTCACAGGGCACGATAGACGCGGGCACAGTCGCCACGGCATTGCCGCTGGCTTGGACCATTGCCAATGTGGCGGGTTGGGTGAGTTGGGAAGTCACCGGCATTTTCGAAAACATTGGCGTGGTGCAAGAGGGCATGGAAACCATCGCCGTGCCGCACACCATGATCGACCATCCTGCCGCATCTGATTTGAAGGTGCAGCGCGGTGAGATTCGATTCGAGCACGTCACTTTCACCTATGGGCGAGACGACGGTAAGCGGGTCTTGGACGACCTGAGCCTCACGGTGCGTCCTGGTGAACGGGTGGGCCTGATTGGCCGCTCCGGTGCGGGCAAGAGCACCTTGGTGAATTTGTTGCTGCGCTTTCATGACCTGGAGCAGGGCAGCATTTGCATCGACGGACAAGACATTCGCCAAGTGACGCAAGAAAGTTTGCGTTGCGCCATCGGCATGGTGACGCAGGACACATCGCTTTTGCACCGATCCATCGCGGCCAACATTGCCTATGGGCGCACTGGCGCTTCCTCACAAGACATCCTGGCCGCAGCACAAAAATCACAGGCGCATGACTTCATCTTGGGGCTGCAAGACTGGAAGGGGCGCACCGGCTATGAAGCCCATGTGGGCGAACGTGGTGTCAAGCTCAGCGGTGGTCAGCGCCAGCGTGTGGCCATTGCCCGCGTGGTGTTGAAGGACGCGCCGATTCTGGTGCTGGACGAAGCCACCTCCGCGCTGGACAGCGAGGTGGAGCTTGCCATCCAAACCCAGTTGCTGGGCCTGATGGAGGGCAAAACGGTGATTGCCATCGCACACCGCCTCAGCACCATTGCCCGCATGGACAGGCTCATCGTGTTGGAGCAAGGGCGCATCGTGGAGCAAGGCAGCCACGCCGAGTTGTTGGCCCTGGATGGGCACTATGCCAAGCTGTGGGCCCATCAGAGCGGGGGTTTTTTGGTGGATGATTTTCAGGACGAAGAGGCCGCCACTGCGCAGGCCACGCCTTGACCCTCGGTTGGCCATCGACCGTGGGCGGCGGTGTGCAAGCCCAGGACCGCGAGCTCACTGAGTGTGTCAGACAGCCGTCAGCCAGCTGGCGTGCAATCGAGGACAGTTGAGCCATTGGTCAACAACAACGACGTCCGTGCTGTGCCACGGCGCACCGGAGACACCCATGACCCGCTACGCCGACTTTTACCAGCGTTCACTCCACGAGCGTGATGCTTTCTGGGCTGAACAAGCCGCCTTGATCGACTGGCACCAGCCTTTCCAGCAGGTGTGCGACCACAGCCAACCGCCGTTCGCGAAATGGTTTGTCGGTGGCCAGCTCAATCTCTGCCACAACGCCGTGGACCGGCATTTACCGCATCGGGCACAGCAGGCCGCGCTGATTGCGGTGTCGTCGGAAACCGATTCCGAAGTTGTTTACACCTTCGCCGAATTGCACACCGAGGTGCAGCGCATGGCCGCTTGTTTGCTCGCCTTGGGCGTAAAACAAGGCGATCGCGTGCTGATTTACATGCCCATGGTGGCCGAGGCTGCTTTTGCCATGCTGGCATGTGCTCGCATTGGCGCCATTCATTCGGTGGTGTTTGGCGGTTTTGCCAGTGGCAGCTTGGCCAACCGCATTGATGATGCAGAGCCTTCGGTGATCGTCAGCAGCGATGCGGGCAGCCGCTCGGGCAAGGTGGTGCCTTACAAGCCGCTGCTGGACGAGGCGATTGCACTGGCCAAGCATCAACCCAGCAAGGTCTTGTTGGTCAGCCGTGGCTTGAGCCCGATGACCTTGGTGCCTGAGCGTGATGTGGACTACGCCGCCTTGCGCGAAACACACCTCCAGACGGTGGTGCCCTGTGTGTGGTTGGATGCCACCGCGCCCAGCTACACCCTCTACACCAGCGGCACCACAGGCAAACCCAAAGGGGTGCAGCGCGACACCGGTGGTTATGCCGTGGCCTTGGCGGCCAGCATGAAACACATTTACTGCGGCCACGCGGGTGAAACCTATTTTTCCACCAGCGACATAGGTTGGGTGGTGGGCCACAGCTACATCATTTACGGCCCCTTGATCGCAGGCATGGCCACCGTCCTGTATGAAGGTTTACCAACCCGCCCTGACGCCGGCATTTGGTGGCGCTTGGTTGAGAAGTACAAGGTGACCGTGATGTTCAGCGCGCCGACGGCGGTGCGGGTGCTGAAAAAACAAGACCCCAAATTCTTGAAGCAATACGACCTGAGTTCACTGCGCGCCCTCTTCTTGGCGGGCGAGCCGCTGGACGAGCCCACGGCCCAGTGGATCGCAGCGGCCTTGGGCAAACCCATCATCGACAACTACTGGCAAACCGAAACCGGCTGGCCGATTCTGTCACTGGCTCAGGGTGTAGAGCCTGCCCAGAGCAAATGGGGCAGCCCCGGTGTGCCCATGTATGGCTACAACGTGAAGTTGCTGAACGAGGCCACAGGCGAAGAACTCACCGGGCCGAATCAAAAAGGCGTGCTCGCCATTGAAGGCCCACTGCCGCCCGGGTGCATGCAAACCGTGTGGCGCGACGATGCACGTTTTGTGAACACCTATTGGAAGAGTGTTCCGGGGCGAATGATCTACAGCACCTTTGACTGGGCCGTGCGCGATGAAGACGGCTATTACTTCATCCTGGGCCGCACCGACGACGTCATCAATGTGGCGGGCCACCGCTTGGGTACCCGGGAAATTGAGGAAAGCATCAGCAGCCACCCGGGTGTGGCTGAAGTGGCGGTGGTGGGTGTGGCCGACGCCTTAAAGGGCCAGGTCGCGATGGCCTTTGTGGTGCCCAAGGACAACGGCGTGCTGACTGATTCTTCAGCCCGCTTGGCGCTGGAGGGCGAGGTGATGAAAACGGTGGATCATCAGCTTGGTGCGGTGGCACGCCCGTCCCGGGTTCACTTTGTCAGCTTGTTGCCCAAAACGCGCTCAGGAAAAATGCTTCGCCGCGCCATATCGGCGGTGTGCGAGCAACGTGATCCGGGTGACCTGACCACCATGGACGATCCCGCCGCTTTACAGCAAATCCGCGACTTGCTGAGACCGTCCAACGAGCACTGAGGCAAGACAATCCCTAGTGCAGTGTTTCACGCTATCTGGAACATAAAAACGCGCCTTTTGGGCCATGGCCGCGTTGCAAATCCTCGCGATACCAAGGGTATCGCTGTGGTTTGCGCCTTGCCCTGACCCAAAACGCATCATTTTTATTTGTTCCATCAAGAGTCAAACACTGCACTAGCGGTTGCATGCAGCCGGATTGCTGGTTGGTGCGAACACGCGTCGCAGCGTCACAGGCCCAATCACCACGCGTCCATTCGCGTCACGGAGTAGGACGCTCAAACTCTTGTTGTCCGTGCCAGCCGTTTGCGCAGTCAACGAACTCAATGTGGTGGCGGCATTGCTCCCAACGGTGTATTGACCAAAGAAGCGCGCGTCGTTGCCTCCAACCGTTCCCCAATCGCCCTCGAAAGTCAAACTCAAACACCTGTCGTTCAAGATGGCGCGGTTTCCACTGAGGACCAAGTTGATGTCGGCACCCTCGGTGGTGGAGAACAAGACGCCGTCCGTGCCATTGGCAACAGACGGTGGGTTGATCGCGCCGACCGTACCCGGGTTACTGGGAGGTGGGCAGGCCAGCACCAATGTGGGGCCTGTGGTGCAGATGTTGGCTGGAGTGGCGCCGAAAAAGTCCAGTGGTGATGAGGTCGATCCCGTCCCGGTCCCACCGGTACCCGGACCACAGCCCGCCATGACGGCCAAACACACCAGTAGTGCACACCTCCAAGCAGCGGCCGCAGCCGTGCGGACCACGAGTTGAACCGGGCTCATCAGTCTTTTCCGTCCATAGGGGTGTTGTAGAAGTAAATGCCAAAACGAGCGCGCTGGTTGCGCTCCTCGGGTTCGGCTTGCTCCGCATCGGCATCGAAACGTTCTTGCGCTTGGCTCATCACGGTTTGAAACGCCTGCTTCCAAGCCAGCACCGCGGCTTTTTGCAACTGAGCTGCAGAGGCGGCGGTGATCTGATCGACAAAAATCGACTGTTCCAAGAAGTTCGCGTCTCCTTGCAGATTGGCCGTCGCCGCGGCCAGGTGGTCGTGCAGGTTGTCAGCAAATAAAGAAGAGAGTTCGGTGAAACCTTCGCGCGGAATGAATCCGTCGGCGACAAGTTCCACGCCTTCTTCTGTTTCTTTCACCACGCCCAAACGCAGCAGTTCATCGAGCATGGCACGCGGTCGAATGTCCTGGCTCACGCTGGTCACCAGGCTGTCGAAGCTGCCGGCTTGTGGGCCACGTGTCAAAGGGCGGGCCGGCCCTTTGCGTTTGCCCGCCAGATGGCGGTAGGCGGGCTCGAACATCCAGCGCGCGACCACTTCTGAGGCCAAGCTCTTGGGTTGGCGTGCCGCAGTCGCTCCAGAGGGCGCGGCGTCCCGCAGCAATTCCCTCACATCACGCCGGTGCACGCCCGACAGCAGGGTGAGTGCACTGTCGGTCTTGGGCATCTGGCGCGAGTCCAGCTCTTGCTCGGCGGCCTCCAGGAAAACCCGCTTCAAAGGAATGCAGAACGAGCGGTAGCTCACCCCATGGCGCAGCAGCAAGCGTGCGGCTGGCTTGAAGAGCCGCAGCACGCTGGAGAGGACAAGGCTTGATCGATCAGTCACGGCTTATTTCAACACGAAGGGCTTGACGTGGAGTTATGACGTGTGGGATATTATCACACATCGAGGATTTATCTCGTGGTTCGAACAAACATCAGGAGAGTGATGATGGAGCAAAAACACAGTGCTGCGCAGGAGCGTGAGCAGCAGATGGGCAGGGGGACTTGGCTCGTGCAGGTGCCGGCTACGGTGCTTGCCTTGGTACTTGCCTTGGCGTTGGCGTGGGTGCTTTCAGGCTGCGGTGGTGGTGGAGGCGGGGCGTCTGACGCGGGTGGCTCGGCAACAGGGCCTGCGGCAAATGTCAATCAAGATCCCCCAGCGAGCCCGGTGGTGACTGTCACTCAAGAACCTCCCGCAAGCTCAGTAGAGGAACCCACAGTCAAACGCAACCTGCAAGCCTCGCAGCCAGGAGAGTTGTTGGCCTATGTCAAAGCCAAGCTGGAGCAGCGTCAGCAGTTGCGTGCTGAAAGAAGGTCGAACTATGTGGACTTTTCTACGACAGGCGACCGGACCTCTTCGGGCGCGGTGTTTAGCGCAGGCGCGCCTGCGCCTGCGCCTGAGCGCTCCAGCACCGTGATTCAAGAAGAAGGTGTGGATGAAGACGACACCATCAAAAGCAACGGTTCCATCATCGCCACACTGGACAAAACTCAAGGGGCCGCCCATGTCGCGGTTCGTCGCGTGCTGCCCACGGGCACAACGGAGCTGACTGCACGGCTGCCTCTCAATGGCGACACTGGCGCGAGTGCTGCCTACACAGGCATGTACTTGACCAACGTACCGGCCCGCCTGTCTGTGTTGGGATCTTCCCAACGTGCGATGTCGTTGAACGTCTGCGCACCCGCGCCCACCTGTGACAGCACGGTCTTGTTGGGCTTCGCCCCGTCTCAGACGCGGTCTACCGTGTTGCTGGACATCGTGAATGTTGCCAATCCCAGCCTGCCTGTTGTCAGCGACAAGCTGCGGATTGAAGGCAGTTTGGTGGGCAGTCGCCTGATTGGAAATTCCCTGGTGCTGGTCACCCAGTTCACACCGGCCCTGGCCGTGGATGCACTGCCATGGAATGCGCCCACGGCGGAGCGCGAGGCCGCGATGAGAAGGGTGACTGTTGCTGACCTGTTGCCAACCATCAGCATCAACAACAGCACAGCCAGCCCCTTGGTGCAAGAGACCGACTGTTTCATCGAACCCAAAAACGCAAGTTACGGCCTGGAAATCACCAACATCACCGTGCTGGACCTGTCGTCCCCCACGTTGCAGCGCAGCAGCCGTTGTTTCATTGGTGGCAGCGATACGCTTTACATGTCCACCAATGCGCTCTACCTGGCGACTACTGGCTACGCCATTGCGCCGCTTTGGTCTGGAAGTCGCTTGGTCTATCCGGCACAGGTCAGCACTGACATTCACAAGTTTGCGCTCGTCAAGGGACCCAACGACCCGGTCGCCACAGTGGATTTCCGTGGTTCGGGTTCTGTCATCGGGCATTTGGGTTGGAGCACCCAGCAGCGCTCCTACCGCATGAGCGAATACAACGGCCACTTGCGGGTGTTGACCTTCACCGGTCAATGGGGCTGGGGCGTGTTGAGCGATGCCAGTAGTCCCACCGCACCGGCGCCGTCACCTGCCACGCTCACGGTATTGCGCGAAGCCACCACAGGCAAGTCACTGCAAGCGGTCGGTCAGCTCCCCAACAAAGAGCGCCCGCAAGCCATAGGCAAACCGGGTGAGCAGGTGTATGCGGTGCGTTTCATTGGTGATCGTGGGTATGTGGTCACCTTCCGCCAGGTGGATCCGCTCTACATCCTGGACTTGTCCAAAACGAACGACCCTAAGACGACAGGCGAGTTGACCATCGCGGGCTTCTCCGACTACCTGTTTCCCGTCGGGCCCAGCGGCAGCGGCTTGTTGCTGGGTGTTGGCAAAGATGCCGACGAGCGCGGCATCACCACCGGCGTGAAGGTGGCGCTTTTTGATGTGGCTGACCCAAGCAAACCCACGCAGAGGTCAACCGTGACCATCGGCGCAGCAGGCAGTCGATCAGCGCTCGACGCCTCGCGCCATGGTATCGATCTCTTTACACGCGGCAACCAAACAAGGGTGGTGCTGCCTGTTCTGTCCATCCAATACCTCGCCACCACCGCCGGTGTGCAGTATTTGCCTTCATCAGCATTTCAGCGTTTCGAAGTGGACGCCACCACCCGAACCATGAAGCTGCTCGCACCCTTGTCGCAAACCACGGGCTACCGCTGGGTGGGGGAAGACAGGTCGCTGCAAATTGGTGACATGTTGCATTACTTCGTGCCTGGCATGGAAGCAAGCACCTTTGCTTCCTTTGCCTGGTGAGTTTGACGCGGTGGTCTCGGACATTGACAACAAAACGCAATCAAAAAAATGAATGCATCTGCTCAGGGAAATTGCGCATGAAACGTACTTGTCAACGATGGGGCCACCGCGTTTTTGTCTTGAGCGCGATCGCAGCCTGTAGCCTGGCCACGGCAGGTGTCATTCCAGGCACTGGCAGCACCCCCACGGCCAGCCAACTGGGTGCGACCGATGCGGTTCGTTTCCAAATGGCCGAGAGCGGCCCTGGCCATGTTTTGGTGGTGCCGTACTTCACGGCCCAAGGTGGACAAATGTCGGTGCTGCATCTGGTCAACACCGACGTCAACAACGGCAAAGCCGTGAAGCTGCGCTACCGGGGTGCGGGCAACGCCGACACCTTGCTGGATCTGGTGTTGCTGCTCTCGCCAGGTGATGTGTGGACGGGCGCAGTGCTGGCGGGCAGCGATGGCAAAGCGCAAATCGTCACTTCGGACAACAGCTGCACCTCTCCACGCATTCCGAGTCAAGGGCAACCGTTTTCCACCGGGCGGTTGAACCCCCAGTGGACACCCGCAGTCCAAACCAACAACACCCGAGAAGGTTATGTGGAGGCCATTGTGATGGCGGACATTCCGTCCAATGAGGCCTATGGCGTAGGCAACAACACACGCTCGGCACTCTATACATCGATTAAGCATGTCAATGGCGTCGCTCCCTGCACGCAAAGCGTCACAGACGCGGCCATGCTCACCGACACCAGCAGCGAAGCCGAAGCAGCCAGACGTGGTTTTGCGACGCCCACCGGTGGGCTGATGGGCAGCTGGTACATCATCGACGTGCCCGGTTCCACCACCTTCTCTGGATCGGCCACCGCCTTCACCGCTGTGAACAGCAGCGGCCAATCGGCGCGGGGCAACTATGTGCTCTTTCCTCAAAGCAGCGAGGCGGTGGCGCAGCCTGAGCGGTTTACTGCCGATCCGCTGTTGGTATCAGCGGGATTGGCCGGGCGCAGCAAAACCGTTGACGGTGTACTCAGTCAATTGACCGAGGCGGCGGTGTTGCAAGCGCAGTTCGCTGACCTACCGGACTTGTCCACGCCTTACTACCTCGCGCCCTCAGCGCTCAATGCCCGCCGGACGGCGGGCGACTTGACGCAAACCTTGGCAGTGAAGTCGGTCAAAAATCAGTTCACCACTGAACCCGCCATTTCAGCCAAGACCGACTGGGGGTTCTCTATGCCGACCAAACGCTACAGCGTGGCCGTGGACTACCGCCGCGTGCCCCTCGGTGATGGGGGTGTATTTTCGGTGGTCCCACCGCGGCCCGAGGTGTTGGTCGGGGTCGGGCCATCTCCGTTGCCATACAGCCAGTACTTTTACTCTGGTGGCTTCCGGGGCGCAGCGGTATCGGGTGATCAATTCTGTTCCGGGTTTCCATACGAAGTTCGAGACCGTGAGGCAATTCGAGCCGTCGCCCCTGTGATCATGGGTGTTTATCAAGTCGTTCGTCTTTGCGGCGTGGTTCCTGTGGTGAGTTTTGGCAATGCGGAGCTGACCGCGCTGTCGGCCTCTGTAGCCCAAAAAGCCTCCGTCACACAGTTCATCCCTGTGAATGGGTGGGGATCCATCGACACGCTCGACTTCAGCACACAGCTCGGCCTGCCCATCCTCGGTGCCTCCTTCATCAAGCTGACCAACCCCGCCGCCCAGCCCGGCGTCTCGGGCAACTATGGCATCACCTGGCCTCACGGCTACACCCGTTGAGCCGGATCACATGGTCTTGAGCCTTTATTTCTCCAACCCTTGAACAAAAAAAGGGAACCCCATGAATAAAAATCGCTGTCATCACTTTCTTCTCCACACCGCCATGCTGCTCGGTGGGGTGTTCTTCGCTGGTGCCAACCTGGCCCATGCAGGTGTCATCCAAGGCACGGGGACGGCTACCTTAGTAAGCATTCCAAGTGCTACCCAGCTCGGTGCCACCGATGCAGTGGGTTTCCAAATGGCCGAGAGTGGAACAGGGCACATGCTGGTGGTGCCCTATTTCACCGCGCAGGCTGGACAGATGTCGGTGCTGCACCTGGTCAACACCGACACGGTCAACGGCAAAGCGGTCAAGCTGCGCTACCGGGGGGCGGGCAATGGCGATACCTTGCTGGATTTCACCATCTTGCTCTCGCCCGTCGATGTGTGGACAGGCGCAGTCCTGGTGGGCAACGATGGCCGGGCGCACATCATCACGGCGGACACCAGTTGTACCTACCCGCGTATTCAGCCCAATCAGTTGCAACCATTCTCAACCGCCCGGTTGAACCCGCAGTGGTCTGCTGCTGAGTTGGCCAACAACACACGCGAGGGTTATGTAGAGGCCATCGTGATGGCCGATATCCCGGCGTACCTGCGCTACGGTGCGGGTGGAAACAATCAGTCGGCGCTGTACACCGCCATCTCCCCCGTGGCTGGCGTGCCGACTTGCGCACCCAGTGCGCTGGACGCTGCGCTGCTCACCGACACCAGCGTTGAGTCGGTAGCGGCCAGCCGTGGGTTTGCCACACCCACGGGGACTCTCATGGGCAGTTGGTACATCATTGACGTGCCCGGTACGACCACTTTCTACGGTACTGCCACCGCATTCACGGCCATCAACAGCAGCGGTCGTCCCGCACGCGGCAACTATGTGCTCTTCCCGCAAAGCAGCGAAGCGGTCGCACAACCTGAGCGCTTCACGACCGATCCACTGCTCGTTTCAGCGGGCCTGGCAGGTCGAACCATGACAGCGCAAGGTACTTTGGGGTCGTTGACTCAGGCGGCGGTGGTACAGGCGCGTTTCTCCGATTTGCCCGACTTATCCACGCCTTACTACCTGCCCGCTTCGGTTCAGAGCGCGCGCCGCACGGCGGGTGATTTGACGCAAATACTGGCCGCCAAAAGCGTGAGGAATCAGTACGCGCTTGACCCATCAATCTCCGCCAAGAGCGATTGGGTCTTGTCCATGCCCACCAAACGCTACAGCCTGGCCTATGACTACTCGGCGAGTGCAAGCGGCGCATTGCGCACCGTTTATTCACCAGTCTTTTCACCTTCATCCGCCCGGCCTTACTTCCACGACTCGTCACAACTCGTCGATGTGTCTCGGGGGCAACTACTTAACACTTTGGGGTCTGGCGCCACATCAACGTTTGACCGCTCGGGCACTGGGAATAGTTCGGGTGTGTACTTAACGGGGGTGCCTCCTCCTAGTTTGAGACTTCCCGGGGCAGTTGCCGTGGTGTCTTTGGGCAGTGCGGGGGCTGCTTCCGCCTTGGGCTCCAGTTTGACAACTCAGAGATTGGATGAGGGCCTGTTTACCCATGGTTGGCTGTTCATGAACGTGACGGGAGTCAATGAACTCGGCCTTCCCCTCCTAGGCGCCTCCTTCATCAAGCTCACCAACCCCGCCGCCCAACCCGGCGTCTCGGGCAACTACGGCATCACCTGGCCGCACAGCTATATCCGCTGAGCCGGACCACGTCGGCTTGGGCCTTCATTTCTTCAACCTGCAATTTAAAAAAAGGAAACACCATGAATAAAAATCGCTGTCATCACCTTGTTCTGCACACCGCCATGTTGCTCGGTGGTGTGTTCCTCGCTGGTTCCAACCATGCCGCTGTGCTGCAAGGCACGGGCACCGCGCCGAGCAAAACACAGCTCGGCGCGACCGATGCGGTGGGCTACAAAATGAGCGAAAGCGGCCCCGGCCATGCTTTGATCGTGCCCTACTACACCGTGCAAAACGGGCAGGCCACGGTGCTGCATTTGGTCAATGCCGATGCGAACAACGGCAAGGCGGTGAAGCTGCGTTTTCGCGGCGCGGGCAATGGCGACAACTTGCTCAGCCTTTACGTGCTGCTGGCGCCGCGTGATGTGTGGACTGCCACCTTGACCATGGCCGCAGATGGCCGCGCGCAACTGAGCACGGCGGACCCCAGCTGCACCTACCCCAAGCTGAATTCGGTCTCTGGGCAACCGTTTGGTACAACGCGTTTGAAAGCGACCTGGACCGCACCCGTCCAGGTCAATGCGACACGTGAAGGTTATGTTGAAGCCATTGTGGCAGCCGACATTCCATCGGCAGCGGTGTACGGGGCTGCAAGCAATGCCCGCTCGGCGCTGCACACCACCATCAAGCATGTTGACGGTGTCGCACCTTGTGCGACGGCGGTTCTGGATGAAATGTTTCTGATTGACCAGGACACCGAAGCCTTGGCGGCGGATTGGGGTTTTGCCACGCCCACGGGCAACATCAGCGGCAGCTGGTATGTGCTGGACGTGCGTGGAACGACCACATTTTCGGGTGCTGCGACGGCATTTCGTGCGGTCAATGCCCAGGGCAACACAGCACGGGGCAACTATGTGGTGTTTCCACAAAATGGCGTTGGGGTGGCGCAGCCTGAACGTTTCACCGCCGATCCGCTGATGGCTTCTGCGGGCGTGGCCGGACGAATCAAGGACGCCGACGGCAACCTGTCGAACCCGACTTCCACCATCGCAGTGAGGGCTCTGTCCCATGACTTGCCCGATTTGTCGACGCCTTACTACCTGCCTGCTTCGGCGGCGAATGCGCGTACCACAGCGGGTGAGTTGACAAAGCTGTTGGCCACACCCGAGGTGCGCAACCAGTACGCGACTGAAGCCTCCATTTCGGCTCAAACCGACTGGTTGATGTCCATGCCCCTGCGTCGCTACAGCGTGGGTTATGACTACAACCAAACGGCGGCGCTGGCGCGTGTGTTCTCTGTGGTTCCGGCCGCTGGCAGCAACAGCCAGTTTTTTGATTCGGACAACACCATGGTGGATGGCAACCGCGACCAGGTTTGCCAGCTCTACAGCTCGAACCAGCACTTCGGTTTCTCGCGCGACGGCGAGTCACCCGACACAGCGCTGACCACTCTGGTGACCATTGTGCCTGTGTGTGGCGTGGCCCATGTGATGTCGTTTGGCAGCCAATCCGTTTTCAGCGCCAACGTGGCGCAGCGTCAAACCGCGGTGGCCTATGTCAATGGATGGGCCAGCTTCCGCTACAGCAGTCAAAGGCCCAGTGGTTTGCCTGTGCTGGGCGCAGCCTTCATCAAGGTCACCAACCCGAGCGCCAGCGCTGGGGTCGCTGCCAACTATGGCATCACATGGCCCCATGGTTCGGAGCGTTGAGTTTTAAGGTCAAGAGGTAGAAATACAGAAAGCCAAGCCATGGAAGATCTTCCATGGTTTGCCTCTATTTCTCCCCGATTTCGCAGTGAAGGGCATGTGCTGATACGACACAAAGCCTCGGATTCTTCGTGGCTGGGCAACCGCAACTACCCACGCGCGTTGATCATGTGTCCTTCACTGCGGGATTGGTAGCGACCCAACACCCGATCCATGTCCGGCTCCCCCACAGGGGTGGGGCCTGGACAACCCGTCAGAGGGAGTCAAAAAAGCCGCATCTCCCAACCAGGGAGGGATGGCCTGGGCATGCCCCGCTTGCAACACTTCATTGCACATTGAACGCAGTGAATTGACAAACAGGAGGCAGCCCCATGGCGCGCATGAATGAAGGTTTTTCCAGGCACTTGCCCCAAGAGAGCGTGGTGCCGAACTGGTCCCTGGTGCCTATTCCCACCAGCGATCAGTCCACACCATCAGGCAGCATTGTTGAGCCCCACTGGGCCCCAGAAGGTCCCGGTTGGTTCGACTCTTCTTGGCTTTTGCGCCAAGGCTTGGAGGTGACCGAGCTTTGTTCTGTCGGGCTGCTTGAAGGCGCTCTCAGAGCACTTCAGATGCAAAGTCCGCCAAACGAGAACGTTCACCCCTTGCCAGCGTGACATGGCCCGAATGCGGCCAGCCTTTGAAGCGGTCTACGGCATAGGTCAGGCCTGAGCTGCCTTCTGTGAGGTAGGGCGTGTCAATTTGTGCCAGGTTACCCAAGCACACGATTTTGGTGCCGGGGCCGGCGCGGGTGATCAAGGTCTTCATTTGTTTGGGCGTCAGGTTTTGCGCCTCATCAATGATGACGAATTTGTTCAAAAAGGTGCGCCCGCGCATGAAGTTCAGGCTTTTGATCTTGATCTTGCTGCGCACCAAATCATTCGTTGCGGCGCGGCCCCATTCACCAGCCCCGCTGTCGTTCTTGGCCAGGACCTCCAAGTTGTCGTCAAGCGCACCCATCCAGGGGCCCATCTTTTCTTCTTCGGTGCCGGGCAAAAAGCCGATGTCCTCACCTACGGGGACGGTCACCCGCGTGACGATGATCTCGGAGTAACGGCGGTCTTCCATCACCTGTGACAAGCCAGCCGCCAGCGTCATCAAGGTTTTGCCCGTGCCTGCCGTTCCAGTCAGCGTGATGAAGTCGCAGTCGGGGTCCATCAGCAAGTTCAGGCCAAAGTTTTGCTCGCGGTTGCGCGCTGTGACGCCCCAAACGGCGTTCTTCTGATGCGTGTATTCGCGCAGCGTGCGCAGCACCGCAGTTTTGCCCGTGATTTCGGTCACCTTGGCGTACAAAGGAGCCGCGCCGGGCGCTTCCAAGAAAACAAACTGGTTGATCAACAGCGACGGCACCAAGGGCCCACTGATGCGGTAGTAAGTGAGGCCGCCTTGTTGCCAGCTCTCCATGGTTTTGCCGTGGCGGTCCCAGAAGTCCGAGGGCAGGGCGAGCACGCCGGTGTAGAGCAAGTCACCATCGTCCAGGGTTTTATCGTTGAAGTAGTCCTCCGCAGGCAAACCCAAAGCCCGTGCTTTGATGCGCATGTTGATGTCTTTGGACACCAAGATCACATCGCGCTGTGGCTGTTGCTCCCGCAGCGACTTGACCACCCCCAGGATTTGGTTGTCGGCTTTGCCTTGGGGCAGGCCATCAGGCAAGGTGACGTTGACCAAATGGGTTTGGAAGAACACTTTGCCCAGGGCTTCGCGGTGGCCGGTGCGGTTCAAGGGCAGGCCATCGGTCATGCCGTTGGCATCGCGCGTGCCCATGTCGACGGCCAGGCCATCCAGGTCACGGCTGACTTGGCGGGCGTTGCGGGCCACCTCGGTCATGCCCTTTTTGTGGCCGTCCAGCTCTTCGAGCGTGATCATCGGCAAGTAGATGTCGTGCTCTTCAAAGCGGAACAGGCTCATCGGGTCGTGCATCAGCACATTGGTGTCCAGCACAAAAAGTTTCGGTGGCCCAGAGGGCTTGGACTTGGCAGGGCGCGCTTTGGCCTGGGCTGTCGGAGCTTTCGCGGTGACGCTGGGTGCAGATGCACGCGGCGGTGCCGGATGGGGAATCGTTTGTGGGCGCGGGTCGTAGAGGTTCAGCTCTGCAGAGGGCTCGGTGGCGGTGGACGATGAAGCTTGGGCGGCTGACCGTTTGGTGGGCTTGGGCGCGGCTTGGGCATCAAATTCAGCGGGGTTGAGGAGGGCGGCTCGTTTAGCAGGTGGCTTGGGCAGTGGCATGGAGGGTCAACTCGGCTGAGGAGGCTGAAAAAGACAAAAGCCGCACAGTGGCCTGGGCGGCTTTGTTGGGGAAGTGGTCAATGCACATCGCATGGGCATGAACCATTATGCACAAGCACAGTGACGCATCCAATGTGCTGCCGGCCCGACAGTCGCCGAACGTGGCTGAAAAACAAAAAAGTCGACACAAAGGTCGACTTTTTGTAGGTCTGTGTAAGCGCTGATGTTCAGGCGGCCTATTTAATCGCTTTGACGGCCTTGAGCACCTCTTCCACATGCCCTGCCACCTTCAAGCCACGCCATTCGCCGACCAACATGCCGGTGCCGTCGATCAAAAAGGTGCTGCGCTCAATGCCCTTGACCTTCTTGCCGTACATGATTTTGTTTTTCACCACGCCAAACATATGGCACAGTTTCTCTTCGGTGTCGGCGATCAGCTCGAAGGGCAACTCGAGGTTTTGCTTGAACTTTTCGTGCGACGCCATGTTGTCGCGCGATACGCCAAACACGACCGCACCGGCTTTCACAAAGTCTTTGTGGTGGTCACGGAACTGCATGGCTTCCGTGGTGCAGCCGGGGGTATTGTCTTTGGGGTAAAAGTACAAAACAATGTTTTGACCGGCGAAGGCTTGGGGTGTGAACTTCACACCGCCGGTTGCGAGCGCTTCAAAGTCCGGAAGGGGTTTGTTGAGAGCTGGCGTCATGAAGTCTTCTGTGCAGTTGGCACCCGTTGGGCGCGTAACCGCAGATTATAGCGGCTGAGCGCGGCAGACCTTGGCCGTGGGGGTTGCAAGCCGGTTGTTGGCACTCACCTGGGCGTCGCGCCCACGGAATTTGCCAGTGCGGTGTCGAAAAGCAGGGCCGCCACCACACACCGCCCTTCACCCAGCAGGACGTTGTAGGTGCGGCAGGCGGCTGCCGTGTCCATGGTTTCAACGCCGATGCGTGCATTGATCAATGTCCGCTGCAAGCGGGGCGCGGCAAAACGCAAGCGGCTGCCGGTGCCAAAAACGACCAATTCGGGTTTTAAGGCCAGCAATTGGCCAAAGTCGTCTTCAGAAAGGCCCTCGAATCCTCCCGGCGCCCAGGAGAAAACATCGCCCTGCCAGGGAATCACCACATGTTGGGTAAACGTTCGCCCGTTGATCACCACGCCCTCCAGGCTGTGGCGTGTGATGGCATTCGTGCCTTCTATGCGTTCGGCGTTGAGTTTCAAGAAAGCTGCTTTTCAAGACAGTGGCTGCGCGGATGGCGCGACCTGCGCCTAAAATTATAGTTTTTGTGCACCGCACAGTCCCGGCGTCCCACCCGGGTTTGCGTTCAGGAGCCCCCGTGTTGAAACCCATCGTCAAGTCCAGCAAGCTCGCCAACGTGTGCTACGACATCCGTGGCCCGGTGCTGGACAAAGCCCGGCAGATGGAAGAAGAGGGCCACAAAATCATCAAGCTCAACATCGGCAACATTGCCGCCTTTGGTTTGATGCCGCCCGACGAGATCGTGCAAGACATGATCCGCAACATGCCCGATGCGGCGGGCTACACCGACAGCAAGGGTTTGTTCGCGCCGCGTAAAGCCGTGGTGCATTACACCCAAGAGAAAAACATCCGTGGCGTGACGGTGGACGATGTTTACCTCGGCAACGGCGCGTCCGAGCTCATCGTGATGAGCATGAATGCCTTGCTCAACGATGGTGACGAGGTGTTGATCCCCTCGCCCGACTACCCGCTTTACACCGCCGCCGTGGCACTGTCGGGTGGAACGCCGGTGCACTACATCTGCGACGAGCAGTCGGGTTGGTTGCCCGACATCGCCGACATGAAAAAGAAGATCACGCCCAATACCAAGGCGATCGTGGTCATCAACCCCAACAACCCGACGGGTGCCCTCTACCCCGACAGCGTTTTGTTGGAGATCGTGGAACTGGCTCGCCAGCACCAGCTCATCGTCTTCGCCGACGAAATTTACGACAAAACGATTTACGACGACATCACCCACACCAGCATTGCTTCGCTGGCTGACGATGTGCTCTTTGTCACCTTCAACGGCCTGTCCAAAAACTACCGCGCTTGTGGTTACCGCGCAGGGTGGATGGTGGTGTCGGGCGAGAAACGCCATGCCAAGGACTACATCGAAGGACTGAACATGCTGGCCTCGATGCGCCTGTGCTCCAACACACCCGGGCAGTTGGCGATTCAAACCGCCCTCGGTGGTTACCAAAGCATCAAAGACTTGGTGGCGCCGGGCGGCCGCTTGTGCCGCCAGCGCGATTTGGCTTACGAGTTGCTCAGCCAAATTCCCGGTGTCAGCGTCGTCAAGCCCAAAGCCGCGCTTTACATGTTCCCCAAGTTGGATGCACAGATGTACCCCATCGCCGACGACCAACAGTTCGCCTACGAGCTGCTCGCCGAAGAGAAGGTGCTCATCGTGCAAGGCACAGGCTTCAACTGGGCCACGCCCGACCACTTCCGCATTGTTTTCTTGCCCAATTCCGACGACCTGGCCGAAGCCATTGGCCGCATCGCCCGTTTCTTGGACGGTTACCGCAAGCGCAACGCGCGTTAGACGCGGGCGCCGAATTTTCGATTGAGATTTCTTTTGACCACGATGGAGCCCCTAGTGTTGCGACTCAGAGATAACGGAACGGATGAAAGTAGTGGAATCGCCCCAATAGCAAGGCGCAAACCACAGCGATACCGAGGTATCGCGAGGATTTGCAACGCCGCCATTGGGTCGAGTACACGTTTTCATGTTTCGTTATTTCTGAGTCGGAGTACTAGCCAACATTCGAAGCGGGGGTGCCTGTGCTCGGTGTGGCCCACGACATGGATCGGCTCCGCCATGTGCGCGAAATCGAAGCCGACGGCGCTGGGCCACTGATTCGCGCCGACCGCCTGCGGGAGGAACCTTCCTGCCGCGCCGCCGCTGGGCATTCTCGGCCAGCGTCAGCGTTTGTGCGACGCCGGTGATCGCCTGGTGGGGTTGTTGCGCCAACTGGTCGCAATGGCCTGAACGGTGTCTTCTCAGTTGCCCGGCGGCTTGAACATTTTGGCAACCTCGCGCAGCACCATGCGCGGAGGGGCGAGTCCGGCAAATAGGCGCTGCTTCCACAAGCCGACTGCGTTCGTAGCCAGCGGATCGCCACGTTCCAGCGCCTCCAATGAGGCCAGGACCACGCTCTCGCAGCTCCCGCGGGTGACCACGGCACTGGCGTAGGCACCTGCCTTGGAATCGAACTCGGTAGCGGTTGGTCCGGGCACCAGTGTCTGCACCAGCACGCCCTGCTCGCGCAACTCTTCGTGCAGCGCCAAGCTGAAGTTGTGCACGAAGGCCTTGCTCGCCGCATAGGCGGCCATGTAGGGCACCGGCTGGTAGGCGGCTTGCGACGAAACATGCACCAGCGCCGCGGGTGCTGCCGCGCGCAGCGCGGGCAGCAGTCTCGTTGAGAGCGCGACGGTGGCCGCGACATTCAGTGCAATGGTTGCGGCGTAGTCCTTGTGCCGAGCCGGATCGTGCGCACCCCACTGGCCGCTGCCGGCGTTGCTGACGAGAAGACGCAATCGTGCGCTGGGAATCGAGGCCACCGCGTCAAGCACGCGTGCATCGGCGTCCGGTGATGTCAGGTCCAGCGCGAGCGCGAGCGCACGAATGCCCGATTGCATCGCGAGCTCGGATGCCAGCGACTGCAGCTCCGGCTTGCGCCGTGCCACGAGTACGAGGTTCAGGCCCCGCCTGCCCAGTTCGCTCGCATAGACCCGTCCGATGCCGGACGAAGCGCCGGTGACGATGGCCCAGTCGCCCTTGCAATCATCGAGATGGAATGTCATGTTCAGAGTCCTTTTGGCGTCAGGGTGTGGCCAGCAAGTGGTCCGCAACGCGTAGTGCATTGGCAATGATGGTCAGGCTCGGGTTGGTGCCGCCGCTGCTGGGAAGGAAGCTGCCGTCGACCACGTGCAAACCCTGCACCGCGTGCACGCGGTTGAAGCGATCGAGCACGCTCTTGCGCGGATCATCGCCGAAGCGGCAGGTGCCGCAAACATGTGCGATGCGCTGGTTGTTGCTGGCCTGCGGGAGCAAACGGCTGGGCCGCCCCTTCAACAAGACCTTCAGCCGGCCCCGCATCTGCTCGATGCGCCTCAGTGCTTCGGGCTTCATCGTGTAGTGCAGCTCGGCGCGGCTGGGATCGTCGCCAACCGGGCGCACGCAGTGCTCGGGATAGGGCAGGTCCTCGACGATGCTTGCCAGGTTGAGCCGCGCGCCTTCGATGCCACGCAACACCGGCTCAATGAACGGACGGGCGATCGGCAAAAACGCGGCGAGCACGCCGGCGGGGGAGGCACGAACGTCGTCGCACAGCGAGCCGAACAACATGTCGGTGGGCGGTAGCCGGCCCAACGACTGCACAGTGCCCAGTCGCACGCCATCGTCGCGGTAGAAGTCGTTGAAGGCGATCTCCTTGCGCCTGTTGTCGAAGGCCTCGGCACCCGACATGGCTGGATCGACCTGCCACACGTCAATGAAGTGCCGCATCAGGTGACGGCCTACTTGGTCATGTTCATTGCCCAGGCCTGAACGCAGCAAGATCAACGGCGACTGCAAGGCGCCAGCCGCCAGCACGACCAGCGGCGCTCGCAGGCGATGCTGGGCGCCGCGCCAAGCGACTTCGACACCGTCGACTCGATGACCATCGCCCGTGGTGACACGCAGCACGCGACAGCCAGTGAGGATGCGTGCGCCGTACTCGGCCAGTGCTGGTTGCAAACCGATGCGGTTTGCGTCGTTCTTGCAAGGACGGTCGCACAGCAGGCCTTGGCAGGTGCGGCAATCGGGTAGCCCCTCGAACGCCAGCGGCAAGCGATAGGGATGGACACCACGCCGCGCCAGGTCGCTCGCCAGCTCGGCCATCGCGTCAGTGAGTGGCAAGGGCGGCATCAGGGACATCGGGTCGGCTGCCGGTGCGCCGAAGCTCGCGCGCAGCGGATCTGCCGTGCCGCGCACCCGGTACATCGCCTCCGCGCGCGCGTAGTACGGTGCGAGTTCATCGTAGCCCACGGGCCAGGCGGAAACAGCACTTGTGCCCGGTGCGTCGACAGGAGGGTCACCTGGGGTGAAGTCGATCTGTTGCAGCCGCTCCAGCGCCATTCCGTACAGCGCGCTCGAACCACCAGGTCCGCTGCCGATATAGGGCACGAAAGCGTGGCGACGTGGGTGAGCCGCATCGACCAATGTGTCGGCGTAGCGGCCGGCGCGTGCGAGCAGCGCAGAGTCGGTGGCGGCTACAGGAACCGCGCCGCGCCGCGCTGCACGGCTCGCGGCCATTTCCGGGTACTCGGCAAGCAAGGCCGAAGCGCCGTCGAAGCCACCGCCAAGCTCGCAGAACAACACGCGCATGCCAGCGGCGGCCATTGCGTGGCCGAGTGTGGCGCCACCCGGGCCGGTGCCGACAACGATGACGTCGGATAGTTGCTGGAGCGGGTCCCAATTCGATGCTGCCATGGCCTGTCACATCCACTTGTGCGCGGGGGTGCCGCGCCAAGTCTTATCTACGAGAACCTTGGTCTCCGGCATGAGGTAGCAGCCGCTCATCAACGCGGCGCCGTTACCGATCTCGACCGGCCCGCACACCATCTTGTTGCCACTGATCAAGGAGCTTGCCCCCGCGCAGTCAAGCCCGGTGCTTTTCACGCTCAGCCCTCCTCGCTTTGGTGACGCTGAGGGCAGTTTTCGCGGGGCATTCTGGCTGGTTGATTTGGCCATGGAACCGAGCGTGGGCAGCCAGCCGCGAGATGGCGCTTCAATCTCCAGCCGATCATATCGGCCAACATGTCATTGAACGACGAGGAATGGGCATGGTCGATCTTGGGCACTGCGATCGCTGACTCTACCACCCGCCCCCAAGGGAACCGCTGCAAAACCCGTCGCGGCGCCGGTTCGTTCGGACTCAGGCGGCCTGCTTCGTTGAATTTCTTGCCAATAGCCCAAGCTATTGGCAAGAAACTCGCCTCGCAGCCCATCCCGATCCGAACGCCCGACATCCACGATGGTTTTTGCAGAGCTTCCCTAGCATCCATGCGGGTTCGATGACATCTTTCAATTGGCGCCAGCCCAACATGTCACAGTCATCAGCGGGCAATGGGTCGCTCGCAATCTGTGTAGGGGTTGGGAGCAACGGTGCATTTTTCGTAGGCTTGTGCTTTCACGGTGCCGTTCTTCACGCGAAACGGTTGAAAGCATTCTTCGCTTTTCTTGAACGCGGCGATTTTCTGCTCACAAGTCGTCAGTGTTTCTTTGGATGGCGTTGGGGCCGCAGTTTGGCCGGCTTTTTTATCGGAGGGCTTTGCCTGAGCCCCTTCTCTCGCACGTCTCGCTGCCTCCGCAAATTCTTTCTCTTTGTTTGCACGAATTTGTGCAGCCTTCAGTTCTTCTGGGCTGACTTCAAAGTTCCCGCTGTTGATTCGCTTTGCGGTCTTGCTGTATTCGGCGGGAACCACATCCGAAAGATGTGTTTGGCCGTTCTTGTCAACCCATTGGAAAATCTCACGCGCCAGCGCTGGTGACGAACAGGACCATGCCACGAAAAAAGCAAGAAGACTGAGTTTCATAGGAACGTCACCACCTCCAACACCCGATCCAACCCCCCGCTGTTGATCGCCACCATGGCTTTCTCCCTCACTTTGGGTTTGGCGTGGTAGGCCACCGAGAGTCCCGCAGCGCCCATCATTGGCAGATCGTTGGCGCCGTCACCCATGGCGATGGTTTGTGAAGGTTTGATGCCTAGTTGCTCGCAGGTGGCGAGCAGCATGCGGCGTTTTTCTTCGCCGTCGCAAATGTCGCCCCAGGGCTGGTCCACCATCTTGCCGGTGAGGTGGCCGTTGGCGATTTCCAGCACATTGCTGCGGGCGGAATCAATTTTCAGCAGGTCGCGCACATGGTCGGTGAAGTAGGTGAAGCCGCCGGAAACGAGCAAGGTTTTGAGGCCAGCTGCTTGGCAGGCTTGCACCAGGGCTTGTGCACCGGGGTTGAGTTGCAGTCTCTCGGTCAGCACTTGTTGCATGGCACTCACCGGCACGCCCTTGAGCAAGGCCACGCGGCGGCGCAGGCTGTCTTTGTAGTCGGTGATTTCGCCGCGCATTGCGGCTTCGGTGATGGCTGCGACCTCGGCTTTTCGGCCTGCGGCATCGGCGATTTCGTCCACGCACTCAATGTTGATGAGGGTGGAGTCCATGTCGAAAGCGATGAGTTTGAAGTCGCTCAAACGCAGTGGGGGTGTGAAACCTTGGATGACGAGGCCGGGGGCGTGTTCGGTGGGCATGGTGGGTTCAGAAACTGTTGAAGAATAAAGAAGTGGCTCAAACCTCGGCCTTGATCGGGCCCAGCGCCCGCAGCACCTCGCGGATCATTTGGGCGCGGTCTTGGGGTGCTTTGGTTTCGCGTTCGATGCGCAGTTTGTCGTTGCCAGCGAGTTTGATGTGGCGGTTTTTTTGCACCAGGTCAATGATTT
This sequence comes from Burkholderiales bacterium, assembly GCA_031431125.1. Classification (GTDB taxonomy): domain Bacteria; phylum Pseudomonadota; class Gammaproteobacteria; order Burkholderiales; family Burkholderiaceae_C; genus JANPCX01. Next base: position 83,552 of record JANPCX010000061.1, on the reverse strand, counting down.
TCATGGCGTCAATCGGTGCATGGGGTTTGAAGCTGAGCACCATCAAGGCGGGCGCCGCGTCGATTTTGACCACGCCATAAGGTTTGGCCAGCACACGCAGGCGGTGCACATCAAACAAGGTTTGGCCTGCGGGCGGCAGTTTGCCGAAACGGTCGGTGATCTCTTCCAGCAAGGCGTCGATCTGGTCGGCTTTGTCTGCGCTGGCCAGGCGCTTGTAAAGGCTGAGCCGCGCATGCACATCGCCGCAGTAGCTGTCGGGCAGCAGGGCGGGGGCGTGCAGGTTGATTTCGGTGGTGACGCTCAAGGAGCTGAGCAGATCGGGTTCTTTGCCGGCTTTGAGCGAACGCACGGCTTCAGACAGCATGTCGTTGTACAGCTGAAAACCCACTTCCATCATGTTGCCGCTTTGGTTCTCGCCCAGCACCTCGCCGGCGCCGCGAATCTCTAAGTCGTGCATCGCGAGGTAAAAGCCTGAGCCGAGTTCTTCCATGGCCTGGATGGCATCGAGGCGCTGGGTGGCTTGTTTGGTCAGGCCTTCCACATCGGGCACCAGCAAATAGGCATAGGCCTGGTGGTGGCTGCGACCGACGCGGCCGCGCAATTGGTGCAACTGCGCCAGGCCGAATTTGTCGGCGCGGCTCATGATGATGGTGTTGGCGCTGGGCACGTCAATGCCGGTTTCGATGATGGTGGAGCACAGCAGCAGGTTGTGGCGCTGGGCCACGAAGTCGCGCATCACGGCCTCCAACTGGCGCTCGGGCATTTGGCCGTGGGCCACGGCGATGCGCGCTTCGGGAATGAGTTCTTGCAACTTCATGCGGCGGTTTTCTATCGTCTCCACCTCGTTGTGCAAGAAATAAACCTGGCCACCGCGTTTCAATTCACGCAGCACGGCTTCGCGGATCACGCCGTTGCCCTCCGAGCGCACAAAGGTTTTGATGGCCAGGCGGCGCTGCGGCGCGGTGGCGATCACGCTCAAATCACGCAGGCCTTCCAGCGCCATGCCGAGCGTTCGGGGAATGGGCGTGGCGGTGAGGGTGAGCACGTCTACTTCGGCGCGCAGGGCTTTCATGGCTTCTTTGTGGCGCACGCCGAAGCGGTGTTCTTCGTCGATGACCAAGAGGCCCAGCCGTTTGAACTTGGTGTTTTGACTCAGCAATTTGTGGGTGCCCACCACGATGTCGATGGTGCCGTCTGCCAGGCCATCGAGCGCTTGTTTGATTTCTTTGGGCGAACGAAAGCGTGACATCTCGGCCACCTTGATGGGCCACTTGCCAAAACGGTCGGCGATGTTTTGGTAGTGCTGCTCGGCCAAGAGCGTTGTCGGTGCGAGGATGGCCACTTGTTTGCCACCGGTCACGGCGACGAAGGCTGCACGCAGGGCGACTTCGGTTTTGCCAAAACCCACATCGCCGCAGACCAGGCGGTCCATGGGTTTGGGCGAGATCATGTCTTGAATGACGGCGTGGATGGCGGCTTTTTGATCCGGTGTTTCTTCAAACCCAAAGCTCGCGGCAAAGGCTTCGTAGTCGTGCGGCGAGAAGCGGAAGGCATAACCTTCACGCAAAGCGCGGCGGGCGTAGAGGTTGAGCAGCTCGGCGGCGGTGTCGCGCACCTGTTCGGCGGCTTTGCGTTTGGCTTTTTCCCATTGGCCTGAGCCCAGGCGGTGTAGTGGTGCTTCGTCGCTACTCACGCCGGTGTAGCGGCTGATGAGGTGCAATTGCGCTACCGGCACATAAAGCGTGGCTTGGTCGGCGTACTCCAGGTGCAGGAACTCGCTGTCGCCGTCGCCCAAGTCAATGTGGCGCAAGCCCACGTAGCGGCCGATGCCGTGGTTCACATGCACCACCGGGTCGCCGACTTTGAGCTCGGCCAGGTCTTTGATCAGGGCGTTGACGTCGCTGGCTTGTTCTTGTTTGCGGCGGCGGCGGGCGGTGGGGGCGGTGGAGAAAAGTTCGGTCTCGGTGATGAACTCGATGGCCGTGGCGGATTCTTCGTCGAACCAGGCAAAACCTTGGGCCAGGGGGGCCACCGCAATCGCGTGGCGTTCATGGCCAGCGTTGAATTCTTCCAACGTCGCCACGCTCGGCAGGTCGATGCGGTTGTCGCGCAGCAACTCCAGCAGGCTTTCGCGGCGGCCGGCGCTCTCGGCCATGATGAGCACGCGGTGTTTGGTGGCGGCCAAATGGTCTTGCAGTTTTTTGAGTGGTTCGGGGGCGCCGCGGTCTACGCTCAAATCGGGCAGTGCGCGTGCCCAATGGCTGGCTTCATCCGGGGCAGGCACCGCCCCCCGCAGCGACAAGGTGGCGTGGTTCCCCACCAGTGCAAAAAACTCTTCGGCTTTGAGGAAGATTTTTTCCGGTGGCAGTACTGGCCGCTCGCGGTCATGCTGCAAGAAGCGGTAGCGCTCGCGGGTGTCCACCCAAAAACGCTGCAAGGCGTCATCCACTTCGCCTTGCAGGGCCAAACCCGCTTGGGGCCCCAGGTAATCAAAGATGGTGGCGGTGTCGTCGAAGAAGAGCGGCAGGTAGTACTCGATGCCCGCAGTGGCAATGCCGGCGCTCAAGTCTTTGTACAGGCGAACCTTGGTCGGGTCACCCTCCAGTTGTTCGCGCCAGCGGGCGCGGGCCGCGGTGCGTGCGCCTTCGTCCATGGGGAACTCGCGGCCGGGCAAGAGGCGCACTTCCGGAACGGGGTAGAGGCTGCGCTGGCTGTCGGGGTCGAAGGTGCGGATGGAGTCGACTTCGTCGCCAAACAAGTCGACGCGATAGGGCACGGGCGAGCCCATGGGGAAGAGGTCGATCAAACCACCGCGCACCGCGTACTCGCCCGGAGACACCACTTGGCTCACGTGGTTGTAGCCACCCAAGGTCAGCTGGGCTTTGAGTGCCGCCTCGTTGAGTTTTTGTTTTTGTTTGAAGTGGAAGGTGGTGGCGGCCAGAAAACTCGGCGGGGCCAAGCGCACCAAGGCAGTGGAGGCAGGCATCAGCACCACGTCCACTTCCTTTTGCAAGATGCGCCACAAGGTGGCCAGGCGCTCGGAGATCAGGTCTTGGTGGGGCGAGAAGGTGTCGTAGGGCAGGGTTTCCCAGTCGGGGAACACGGCCACACGCAAACCAGGCGCGAAGAAGGCCATCTCCAGCTCCAGGCGCTGGGTGTCTGCGGGCTCACTCGTGATGATCGCGAAGAGCTGTCCTTGTGCCTTGAGTTTTTGGGCCTGGGCGGCCAGCAGCACGGCATCAGCGGAGCCCGCGGGACTGGGCAGGGTGTAACGTTTACCGGGGGCGATCGCGGGGGGAATGACGTGCAGGTGCATGGGACTGGTGAACAGGGCAGGGCAGGTAAAAAAAGCGCCACACAAGCAAAGCGCCCCGACAGGCGTGTCCTGCGGGGCGTTAACGAGTGGGAATTATAGAATTCGCCTCTTTGTTGCGCTGCTTCGTTGCAGATACAGGACCCCATGACCCATCCGTCTGCACGTTTGTTTGCCTTGGTGCCTTGCGCAGGCAGCGGCCAACGTGCGGGAACACCAGGCCCGAAGCAATACGAGCCGCTGCTTGAGTCGAACGTGGTGGGACACACGCTGCGCGCGCTTGCCGGCGTTGACAGGATCAGCCAAACCTTGGTGGTGCTGCACCCGCAGGACGCCCGTTTTGAATCGGAGCTGCCGCAATTCCGCGGTTGGTTGGCTCGCTGCGGTGGCGAGACCCGCGCCCAAACTGTGCTCCATGGTCTGGCCGCATTGCGCGATCAGGGTGCTGCTGATGATGACTGGGTATTGGTTCACGACGCTGCGCGCTGTTTGGTGCGGCCCGCTTGGATCAATGCCTTGATCGACGCCTGTTTGCTCGATGCAGTTGGTGGGCTCTTGGCCTTGCCTTTGGCCGATACGCTCAAGGCCGAGCACGCCGGCCGCTCCCTGTCCACACTGGACCGCCGTCATAAGTGGCTGGCACAAACACCACAAATGTTCCGCTTGAAGTTGCTAGAGCAAGCTTTGAAACACGCCGGCCCTGAAGTCACCGATGAAGCCAGCGCAGTCGAAGCGCTGGGCCATCAACCGCTGCTGGTCGCCTGCAGTTTGGAAAACTTCAAACTGACCTATCCTGCCGACTTTGAATTGGCGGCGCGTTTGTTGCGCACACGAACATGAACAAACCCAGCCTACTCCCCAGTTTGCGCATCGGCGAAGGTTGGGACATTCACGCCTTGGTCGCGGGTCGCCCCTTGATCCTGGGCGGCGTGCAAATTCCCCATACCCACGGTCTGCAAGGCCACTCTGATGCGGACGCGCTGTGCCATGCCATCACGGATGCGCTCTTTGGCGCCGCGGCCCTGGGCGACATCGGCCACCACTTTCCCGACACCGACGAGCGCTTCAAAGGCTCGGACTCCTTGGCCCTGCTGGCCGAGGCGGCCCGCCGTGTGCGCGCCGAGGGCTGGGAGATCAACAACATTGACAGCACCGTGGTGGCGCAAGCGCCCAAGCTGGCTCCCCATATCGGCACCATGCGCCAACGTTTGTCGTCCGCTCTGGGGTTGGCTTTGAATCAAGTCAATGTGAAAGCCAAAACCGCCGAGAAGATGGGGCCTGTGGGTGAGGGCAAGGCGATGGAGGCGCGGGCCGTGTGTTTGCTCGTGGGCCGGCGGTAGAACGCCTCTCGCGTTTTTAAGGCGCTTTTTTCAAGCGAATGTGCGCCACCAAACCACCGTCCACGGCGTTGTCTACCTCAAACTGACCGCCCATGCGTTGCACGGCTTTTTCGACAATGGCCAGCCCCAACCCCGCACCCGTCGCAGCGGTGCGGGCGGCGTCACCACGGAAGAAGGGTGTGGTGAGTTGTTTGAGTTTGGCTGGGTCCACGCCCTGGCCGTGGTCGCGTACATTGATCACCACCCACGGGCCGGTGCGGGCATAGGTGACCGACACCCGGGCGATGCCGGTGTCGTTGGAGCGGCCATAACGCCGCGCGTTTTCAAAAAGGTTTTGCAGCACGCGGCCGAGTTCAACATCGTCGGCCATGACCTTGGTGTCAATCGCCACGCGTGAGGTGATGCGAATTTGCGAGGGGTCCCGAAAGGGGGCCATCTCGCGGTCAACGACGCTGGACAAATGCACGGGGCTGAGTACCACGTCGCCGGGCCGTGCGTAGTCCATGAATTTATCGATGATGGCGTCGAGCTGGTCGATGTCCAGCGCCATATTGCTTTTGGCCTCTTCGTCTTGCACGCTCATCTCGGCTTCCAGGCGCAGGCGGGCCAAGGGCGTTCGCAGGTCGTGTGAGATGCCGGCCAGCATCACGGCGCGTTCTTCTTCCACTTTGGCGAGCTCACGCGCCATGCGGTTGAAGCCCATATTGACCTGGCGGATCTCGCTGGTCATGGTGTTCTCATCAAGGCGCGAATCGAATTCACCTTCGCGGATGCGGCTGGCGGCAAAGGAGAGTTCACGCAGCGGCCGGTTGATCAATCGTGCAATCGCGGCCGACCCGAGCACCGTGGCCAGCAGCGCAATGCCGCCCCAAATGCCAAAGGTGCTCCAGGCCATGGTGACGGGCCGGTTCGTGTCGGCTTGAATCCAGTAACCATCACGTTCAATGGCAAAGCCCACCCACAAGCCTGGAACGCCGTTGACTTCACCGGCGACGATGGTGTCCGCCCCCAACTCGCCGCGCAGGGCTTGCGCGATGAGGCGCGTGAAACGGTCGGTTTCATAGGGCGTCCATTTGTCTTTGGGCTCGCGCGGCGTGAGCTTGACCGACTCCGGTTTGGACATGCTCTTGACCAAGGTTACGCGGTTGATGCCATCCACACTGCGTAAGGCATCGCGTGACAAGTTCACCAAGGCGGCAATGCGCTGCGCCGCCTGAACTGCGTTGGGTTCAAGTTCCAAATACCGAAAGGTTTGCACCCAGGCGAACACGCCACCGGCCAGCAAAACTGCCAGAAAGAAAAATGTGCGCCAGAAGAGACTGAGCGCGACTTGTTTGCGTGCCATGAAGGGTTGTGTGGGGGTAGGTCGCCGAATCTACATGAGCTTTTTCAATCCACAAGAACAACGGCCCCGAAAAGGGGCCGTTGTGGTGGATAGCAAACGCTCGAAGAGACGCTCAGGCCGCACCATCCGGCACAAACACATAGCCCACACCCCACACGGTTTGGATGTAGCGTGGCTGTGCAGGATCGGGTTCGATCATTTTGCGCAGACGCGAGATTTGCACATCCAAGCTGCGGTCAAAAGGCTCGAAGTCGCGGCCGCGTGCCAGTTGGGCCAGCTTGTCGCGGGACAGCGGCTGTCGCGGGTGGCGCACCAGGGCCTTGAGCATGGAGTACTCGCCTGTGGTGAGCGACATCTGCTCGCCTTCGCGCGACAGGCGGCGCAAGGCGAGGTCAAATTCAAAAGGGCCGAAGGTCACCGTTTGGGCTTCTTTGGCGGGTGCACCCGGCGCTTCCAGCGACGGTCTGCGGCGCAGCACGGCATGAATGCGGGCCAGCAACTCGCGCGGGTTGAAAGGCTTGGGCAGGTAGTCGTCAGCACCGACTTCCAGGCCCACGATGCGGTCCACGTCTTCCACCTTGGCCGTGAGCATGATGATGGGCGTGGTGTCGTTGGCGGCGCGCAAGCGACGGCAAATCGACAGCCCGTCTTCGCCGGGCAGCATCAAGTCCAGCACGATCAGGTCGACGGTTTCGCGTGTCAGCACGCGGTTCAAAGCCTTCGAGTCTTCGGCCAGCAGGACTTCAAATCCTTCTTGGGTGAGGTAGCGGCGCAGCAGCTCACGGATGCGGGCATCGTCGTCCACCACCGCAATGCGGTCGGAGCGAGAGGGGGTGTTGTTGGTCATATGGGTTTCCCTGATTTGTAACAACCGCATTTTGCGCAGCTTTTGCGTGCATTTTTGCCGCATTTGACCGCTTGTTACACTTCTTTCGATTGTGGCGCTTGTTCCCCGAAGTGGTTTATCCAGTGTGGCAAGCTCGGTCTTTTCGCGGTCCGTGCCGCAAGATTGGAGGCAAGATGAATCCCATGGTTTCGTTCTTTTGCGCTGGCCGGTTCTGCGCGTTGGGCCTGGTCGCGGTGCTTTTCTTGGGTTCGTCGGCGGTGTTGGCGCAAAACAATGTTGGTGCTGCCGCGACGCAAGGGGTGGTCAATTTGCAGGCCAGTGCCAATGTGGAGGTGGCCAAAGACGTGCTCTCTATCGCCATGACCACCACACGTGAAGGCGCCGACGCGGCCGCAGTGCAAGCAGGGTTGAAACAAGCGCTCGATGCGGCCTTGCAAGAAGCGAAAAAGGTGGCCAAGCCGGGCCAGTTGGATGTGCAAACCGGCAATTTTTCGCTGTGGCCGCGTTACAGCAAGGATGGCAAAGTCAGCGGCTGGCTGGGCAGCGCAGAGCTGCTGATCGAAGGCCGCGACATGGCGGGAATTGGCCAACTGGCCGGGCGCATCACCAGCTTGACGGTGGGCCGGGTGAACACCAGCATTTCGCGCGAGTTGCGAGAGAAGACGGAGGCCGAGTTAACCGCACAAGCCATCGCTCGCTTTCGCGCCAAAGCCGCCGACGTCACCAAACAATTTGGTTATGCGAGCCATGTGGTTCGCGAGGTGAGCGTCGGGGTCAATGAGCCGGTGTTCATGGCGCAAGACGCAGTGCGCATGCGCAGCCTGGCGGTGTCGTCCAGCGAAGCGTCGCTGCCGGTCGAGGCCGGCAAAGCGACGGTGACGGTGAACGTGAGTGGGTCGGTGCAGATGTTGAAGTAGCCACCGACCTCATTGCTCTTCTTGGCAGCCTTTCAGACCGTTGGGCGAGTTGTCAACACGGGCAAGCGCCTTCAGGCAACCGGGTCGCATGGACTTCAGGGGAAACTCCTTGAGTGCGGGGCAGTCTGAGGTTGGACCGTCGGTTAATTTGTAGAACTCATAGCGACAAATGCTGGTTTGCCCCGTCGTTGTATTCAAAGAACCGATCACATCCACCCAGCCATTTTTGTACTTCACGCGCGTCACCAGTTGCCACTGCGGCGGCCATTTTTCGTCGTCAAAAACACCCACCCAAACCGTTTGACATCCATTGAAGTTGCCAGGCAAGGTTTTGGCTCTGGGGTGGACCAATACCATCGTGGCGGCATACAGATTGCCGTCTATCCGCTCGCCTGCTGTTGAAGGTGGTGTGTTCACATCGCAATGGGGACCTTTCGGTGAAAAGTCTGGCGACTGCGGTTGCGCGGTTGCGGTGAGCGAAACCAGCGCCAACAGCATGGCGCTGAGGGCGTTGACGAAGATGCGGTGATTGGCCATGGGTCGTGTTCAAACGAATTGGGCGGTATGCCGTCTTGGGAGAGGCGCCTTGATTTACTGCGCCGTCCATCCGCCATCCACCGCCCAGGCCACGCCGCGAACGTTGTCGGCAGCAGCCGAGCACAGGAAGACGGCCAGCTCACCCAGTTGTTCGGGCGTCGTGAAGGCCAGCGATGGCTGTTTTTCCGCCAGCAAACGGCGTTTGGCCTCTGCCATGTCGATGCCTTCTTGTTGCACGCGCGCGTCCAGCTGCTTTTGAACCAAAGGCGTCAGCACCCAGCCTGGGCAAATTGCATTCACCGTGACGCCACTGGTTGCGGTTTCCAGCGCCACCGATTTGGTGAAGCCCACCAACCCGTGTTTGGCCGCGACATAAGCTGACTTTTGTGCGGAGGCCACCAGACCATGGGCGGAAGCCACATTGATGATGCGTCCCCAGCCCTTGGTTTGCATGCCGGGCAGGGCCAAACGGGTGGTGTGAAAAGCGGAACTCAAGTTGATGGCCAAAATCGCGTCCCACTTTTCTGAGGGAAAGGTTTCTACTGGGGCGACATGCTGAATGCCGGCGTTGTTCACCAGCACGTCTACACCACCGAATTCGGTTTGCGCGTAAGCCATCATGGCTTCAATCTCGCGGGGCTTGCTCATGTCGGCACCGTGGTAGCCCACTTTCACGCCCAAAGCCGCCACTTCCGCCTGGGGCCCCTGTGCATCACCGAAGCCGTTGAGCACCACGTTGGCACCTTGACGCGCCAGACAAAGGGCCATGCCCAGACCAATGCCGCTGGTCGAGCCTGTGATGAGTGCGGTTTTTCCTTTGAGCATGGTGAATCTCCAGTGGTTTAATGCGAATCATAGAAGAACCACCACCCGTCACACACCCATGACCCAAGCCACCCTGCACCATGTTCAATGCCTCTCACCGCAAGGCCTGCACCGCATGGCCTATTGGCAGTGGGGCGATCCCGCCAACGACAAGGTTCTGGTCTGCGTGCACGGCCTGGCACGGCAGGGCCGTGACTTTGATGTGTTTGCGCAGGCCATGCAGCAGGAGTACCGCGTCATTTGCCCCGATGTGGTGGGCCGCGGCCAGTCCGATTGGCTGCGCGATCCGGGCGGGTACCAAATACCGAACTATGTGGCCGACATGGTCACCTTGCTTGCCCGCGTCAACGCAAAAACCGTGCACTGGGTGGGCACCTCCATGGGCGGGCTGATTGGCATGGGGCTGGCGAGTTTGCCGCAGTCGCCGATCCAGCGTTTGGTGGTGAACGATGTAGGCCCCACGCTCGAGTTCAGCGCCTTGCAGCGCATCGGAAACTACCTCGGGCTGCCCATTCAATGGGGCAGTGTCGAAGAGGCTGCGGCTTACCTGGCCACGATTTCTTTGGGCTTTGGTCCGCACACACCGGCGCAATGGATGGCGCTGTGTGAGCCCATGGTCAAGCCTGTGACGGCGGATGGAAAAACCGTCTACAAGCTGCACTACGACCCGCAAATCGCCGCGCCATTTCGTGCTGTCACTCCCGAGACCGCTGCGGCGGGGCAAACGATGTTGTGGATGAGTTACGACGCCATTGCCTGCCCCACCTTGTTGTTGCGGGGGGCGGTGTCGGATCTGCTGTCGCCCGTGACCGCGCAGGCCATGACCCAGCGTGGCCCCAAAGCACGTTTGGTGGAGTTTGCGGGTGTGGGCCATGCACCCATGCTGGTGCAAGCGGACCAGGTGGCGGCGGTGCGGGAGTTTTTGCTAACAAAATGAAAACCGGCCACCACGGTCCGACAGCGACAGCGCCCATTGTCGCGCTGGGTTCTGGTCTGATCGCCCAAGAGGGAGAGACCGAAAGCGCCCAACTCAGCCGCGCCCGCGCCTTTGCAGAGCCCTTGTTGGCGGGGCAGTTGCTGGACACGGGGGAGGGTGCTTTGTCCCATGCCGATGGTGTGGCGGACATCTTGCAAGACATGGGCGCGGCACCGTCCTTGGGCGCCGCGGCCTACCTGGTTTATGCGGGCGACTTTCTGAGCAAACCGGAAGAGCTGGTGTCCAAGGCGTTTGGCCCGACCTATGCTAGTTTGGTGGTGCACACCCGGCGTTTGGTGCAAATTCAAGTGGCGGCACGGCGCGCGCGGGTAGAAGAGAACCAGCGCGGTTTGCAGACCGAGCGTGTGCGAAAAATGCTGCTCGCGTTTTCTCACGACCTGCGTGTGGTGCTGTTGCGTTTGGCGTCACGTTTGCAAACGCTGCGCTTTTACGCGGCCAGCAAAACACCTTGTCCTGCGGACTTGGCGCAAGAGTCGATGCAGGTGTTTGCACCATTGGCCAATCGGCTCGGCATTTGGCAGATCAAATGGGAGCTGGAGGACCTGGCCTTTCGTTGCACGCAGCCGCAAGACTACAAACAGGTGGCCGCATGGTTGGACGAAAAACGCGCCCAACGCGAACACAGCCTGGAAGCGTTTCGATCAGAACTGCACGAGCGGCTGCTGGCCCAAAGCGTTCATGCACAAGTGCATGCGCGGCCCAAACACATTTACAGCATCTGGAAAAAAATGCAGGGCAAACGCCTGAACTTTGAGCAGGTGCACGATGTGCGGGCCGTGCGTGTCATTGTCAACAACGTGAGCGATTGTTATGCCGTGCTCAGCCGCGTGCACGAGTGGTTTGTGCCCGTGCTCGGCGAGTTTGATGACTACATCGCCAAACCCAAAACCAACGGCTACCAGTCTTTGCACACCGTGGTCCACGACGGGGAAGGGCGTCCTGTCGAAGTGCAAATTCGCACCCAGACCATGCATGAACATGCCGAACATGGGGTGGCCGCCCATTGGGCCTACAAAGAGGCCGGCGTGAAAGGTTATGCCGGCGCTGCGGCTGCGGGTGACTTTGACGCGCAGGTGGCCGAAGCCCGCAAAGCGGTGCTGCGCCAGTTGCTGGCCTGGGAGCATGAGCTGTCGCATGTCGATGCGGCTTCTCCTATGGGCAGCGAGGCAGCGGTGTTCGACGACCGCATCTATGTGTTCACGCCGCAAGCGGCTGTGGTGGAGTTGGCGGCGGGTTCCACGCCACTGGACTTTGCCTATGCGGTGCACACCGACTTGGGCCACCGCTGTCGCGGTGCCAAGCTGGACGGCAGCATGGTGCCGCTCAACACCCGCTTGCGCAGTGGGCAAACCGTGGAGGTCACCGCCGTCAAAGAAGGCGGCCCTTCACTAGATTGGCTCAACACCGAACTTGGGTACTTAGGCAGCCACCGCGCACGTGCCAAGGTACGCGCTTGGTTCAACAACCAGGCCCAAGCGCAAACCGTGGCGCGGGGCCGTGAGGCGGTTGAAAAATTGCTGCAACGCGAAGGCAAAACCGCGCTCAAGCTGGACGACCTCGCAGCGCAACTGGGTTTTCTCAAGGCCGACGCACTCTTCGAGGTGGTGGGCAAAGATGAACTGTCGCTGCGCACCATTGAAAACCTGTTGCGCCCCGCGGAGGTTCCGCCGACACCGGACGAGTTCATCGCGCTCAAGAAAAACCGCGGTGGGCAAGCTGGGCCCGAAGGGGGCGTGTTGGTGGTGGGGGTGGAATCGCTGCTCACCAATTTGGCGCGCTGCTGTCGGCCCGCACCTCCGGATGTGATCGTGGGTTACGTCACACGCGGCAAGGGCGTGGCGGTGCACAGGCGCGACTGCGTCAACTTTGTCCACATGGCGGACAAAGCGCCAGAACGTGTCATTCCCGTGACCTGGGGGCATCAAAGCGCCAGCAGTCCACTGCTTTACCCCGTGGATGTGGTGGTGGAGGCGGCAGACCGGCAAGGTTTGTTGCGTGATATCTCGGAAGTGTTTGCCAAGGAAAAAATGAATGTGATTGGCGTGAGCACCCATTCGGCCAAAGACAGCAGCCGCGGACCGCGGGCTTGGATGACGTTCACGGTGGAGGTGCAGGATGCCGCCCGTTTGACGGCCGTTCTGCGTTTGGTGGCGCAAGTCGGTGGTGTACGCCAAGCCAAACGTCGCTGAGCACCCATCGTTCGAGCTATTTTTGCCAAGACCGACGCAGTTCTGCTATAGTCATAGGCTTCTTTAGGCGCGTAGCTCAGCTGGTTAGAGCACCACCTTGACATGGTGGGGGTCGATGGTTCGAGTCCATTCGCGCCTACCAAACACAGTGGCCGGTAACTCCTTGCACATCAAGGGCTTACCGGCTTTTTCGTGGGCGAAGTAGCAGCCGGAGCAACCCCCGTTGATCATTCTTCGGGTGACCGCCTTGGGCTGCGATCACTTGGCCTGCAGCAGCTGCGGCACACGCAGCAATACAAACTCGTTGTCATCGGCGCGGTTGGGCTCGCGGCTGCTTGAGAAAGGCAGGTTGTTGTCGTTGCCGACGATGATGTGTTCCGCATCGACGATGTCGACGTTCTCAATCGTGAAGAACGGAAAGCTGAGCTTGCCGTCAATCTTGGGTTTGCGGGCAAGGTTGTTCGGGTCAAGGATGGCCAGCAAGTCGATGTAGCCGATCTTGCGCACGGCGCTGTTCACATTGGCCTCGGACATTTCAATTTTGTAAATGCGTTTGATCTTGGGCAAATCGTGGAAGCAACTGCTGGCGCGCTGCACAGCGCCGTCCACGGTGGGGCAGGCTTTGTCGGGTGTGCCCTCGCCGTTGTCGCGCTCGATCACGAGCGCGGTGGTGTCGTCGATCACGTTGAAGTCGCCAATGGCCAGGCCATTGGCCTCCAAAACGTATTTCCAGTGGCGACCTGTCCAGCGCTGGCTGGCCACATCAAACTCCAGGATGCGCAGGTACTCGCGGCCATCGAGTTTTTCCGTCTCTTTCGTGGCGGCGTCCCACATCGCACCCTCCAGCAAGGCATAGAGTTTGCTGCCATCTTTCGAGGCGGCCATGCCTTCAAACCCGCGCGAACGGCGAACCGTGAAATCAAGCGGCGCATTGGGCGCAGCCGGCGTGGTGATGGATGGGTGGTCGGGTGAGCGGGCAGGCTTGCCATCCACCAAGGTTTCAAACACGGCCAACACTTTGCCCTTCATGTCGGCTTTGATCAGCCAGGGGCCAAGTTCATCACCGATCCACAAAAAGCCACCAGCGAGTTGGAAGCTTTCAGTGTCGAAGTCGGAACCGGTGAGGTAACGTTTGGTGGTGCCCTCGTGCACGATGCGAAACGGCACTTTTTTGTCTGGGTCGTGCAGGAAAACGGTTTCCAAGCGTTTGAGCTTGCCGCTTTTCCAATCAATTTGGTAGCGGTTGAGGTAGAGCATGGCATCGGGTGAATTGACCTTGGAACCAAAGCCGTTGTCCGTGAGCACCCAGTAGCTTCCATCGGGCATGTGCTTGATGCCTGAATGACCTTGTATGGGCTGGCCCCTGAACGGAAGATACACCCCAGTGGGCCGGTTTCCCGAGCGGCCTTCCACCGAACCCAGCGCTTCGACGCGCGTGCCGGTGGTGAATTTGCCGCTGACCCGCAGGTCGGCGGGCGCATCTTTCGGTGCCGGCAAATAGGTTTGGGCGGGGATCAGCGCATGACCGGCCAAAGTGGCTGGGAGTTCAGTTTGTGCTTGCACGGTTTGCATGCCGCACAACCACAGCGCCACAAGGGCAGTGGAGGTTTTTTTCATGACGGGAGCCTGGGTTGTTTACACGAGTTGAAGGTCACCCCCGTTGGGTTCAGGGATGAGTTTGCGGATGCTTTTTGCTTGGGGCCTCATTGACTCACCCAACAACAGATCAAGACATCGGTTGGAAGGCAACAGCGGACAACGCGGAGTTTGTGCAGACTGTGTGACAGGCCGGTGAATGCGCTTTTGTCGGTCAGCTGGCCTGGGCTTGATCCGCCACAAACGAAGTCCGACTGAAAGGCCTACACTTATGTCATGTCCCGTCGTATTCGTCACCTGATCATGTGCTTCCTGCTGCTGGCCTTGCCAGTGCAAGGCTGGGCCGTGGTGACGATGTTGCATTGTGGTTCGAGCCACCAGGCGATGGCGCATGGGCAGCGGGATGCCCAGCATCATCATTCGGCTGGGCCTGACTCGCTTCACGATCACGGCCACCATGGCGCTGTGGCGCAGTACGAGGGCGATATGACGGGCGACGGTCAGAGTCCCAGTGAACTCTCCGTTTTTCAATGCAGTGCTTGCGCTGCTTGCTGTTTGGGGGCAGCCTTTCCTGCCTCGCCCGTGGTCTTTGCGTCTTGGCAGCCGCGCGGCACGATGATGACCGCGGTGGCCACGCCCGCCCTGAGTTTCTTGACCAGCGGGCCCGACCGGCCACCCCGACTCCCCCTCGTTTGAATGCTGCGCTTGGCGCGCTGCCTTTGGGGCCGCGCCAAGATTTTCAGACATTGACGAGGGGAACCCCATGTTCCAAATTTCGCTTGTGCGCCATGCGCACGATCACTTGCCGCACTCCAAGGCCAGTGCCACGGTCGCCGTCATGCTTCTCCTGTTCTCGGCAACCTTGCAGGCGCAACCGACGATGCCGCTGCCACGGGCCGACCCACTGGACCCGAAAGCCAGCGTGCCTGCTGTGCGCTATGAGTCTTCCTTGATGGCTTCCAAGCCGACGCCTCAAGAGCCGCCCTCATGGCGGCAAGCCAATGACACCGTGACTCGAATTGGTGGCTGGCGGGCCTATGCCCGAGAGGCACAGCAGAGCGATGCGCCTGCAGCCGCACCGCCGGCGTCGACCAGCTCGCCGCCCAGCCACACGCACAAAGAGATGGGCAAACCCATGCACCACGGGCATGGCCTCCACAAATCCCCATGAAAGCGGCCACCATGAACTTTTCAACAGTGAGGGGTCCGCGATGGCGCTCGCTGGTTCTTTTGACCAGTGCTGCTGTTCTGGCCGGTTGTGCGTCTTTCAGCCCAGACGGGGGTTTTGCCGCGGTTGAAAAAACCGCCAAGGACCGTTTGGGCAAGGACGTTCTATGGGCACGCTCCGAGGCTGATCAAGACCGCATCGACAAGCGTGTCGGCGAGCTGCTCGCCAAGCCGCTGACGGTCGACGATGCCGTGCAAGTGGCCTTGCTGAACAACCGGGGCCTGCAAGCCCGCTTTCAGGCCTTGGGCATCACCGAAGCCGAAGTCGTGCAAGCTGGCCGAATACCCAACCCAGGTTTCAGCTTTGGCCGCCTGAAGCGAGGTGACGAAGTCGAACTGGAGCGCGGCCTTCACTTCAACATCGCACGCCTGATCGCCATGCCTTTCATCGGCCAAATGGAAGCACGTCGTTTCGAGCAAACCAAGGGCATGGTGGCGATGGACGTGCTGTCGCTGGCAGCGGAGACACGCAAGGCCTACTACAACGCCGTGGCTGCCATCGAGACCGTGCGCTACATGCGCCAGGTGAAACAAGCCGCCGAAGCCAGCTCAGAATTGGCGCGTCGCATGGAACAGGTGGGTAATTTCAACAAGTTGCAGCGGGCCCGTGAGCAAATGTTCGATGCCGACGCCTCGCTCAACCTGGCCCGGGCTGAGCAGGCACAGCGCGCCACGCGCGAACGTTTGACGCGGCTGCTCGGTGCCTGGGGCGTGCAGACCTCGTTCATGCTGCCTGAACGCCTGCCTGACTTGCCCGCCGACGTGATGGACCAGCCCGACATTGAACGGGTGGCGTTGGCGCAGCGTCTGGATGTCATGGGCGCCAAGCTGGCGGCCGAACAAACCGCCAAGAACCTGGGCCTGACCAAAACCACGCGTTTGATCAACGTGCTCGAAGTGGGTGGGATGCGCAACAGCTCGAACGAAGCACCCACCCAGCGCGGTTGGGAGATTGGTTTGGAGTTGCCTCTCTTCGACTGGGGCGGTGCACGGGTGGCTAAAGCGGAAGCGGTGTACATGCAGGCCGTGCACCACGCAGCGCAGACGGCCATCAACGCCCGCTCCGAGGTGCGCGAGGCTTACACCAGCTATCGCTCGGCCTACGACATCGCCCGCTTCCAGCGTGAGGAGGTGGTGCCCTTGAGTCAGCGCATTTCCGAAGAAAACTTGCTTCGCTACAACGGCATGTTGATCGGCGTGTTCGAGTTGTTGGCGGACGCCCGCACGCAGATTGCCAGTGTGAATGCGGCTATCCAGGCGCTGCGCGAGTTCTGGATTGCACAGGCCGATCTCGACATGGCTTTGATCGGAAAACCCAATTTGGCTGCAGCCACCGGCCCGTCCATGGCGACCGAAGCCCCTGCTGCAGGGCACTGAACATGAAGGATTCAAACATGCTTTCCAGACGTCATTTCATGGGTGGTGCAGGTGCCGTCACGGCCGCTGTGTCGGCCGCTTCGGTCAGCAAAGTCGCCATGGCGGCCTTGCCCGAGCCGGTGATACAAACCAAACCCGACACCATGCCGCCGCTGGTGCCCAACACCGGCCGCCCCTACAACCCCGTGGTCACGCTCAATGGCTGGACCTTGCCTTGGCGCATGAACCAGGGCGTCAAGGAATTCCACCTGGTGGCCGAGCCCGTGGTGCGCGAAATGACGCCAGGTTTCAAAGCCCACCTCTGGGGCTACAACGGCCAGAGCCCCGGGCCGACCATCGAGGTGGTGGAGGGCGACCGCGTGCGCATCTTCGTCACCAACAAGCTGGGCGAGCTCACCAGCATTCACTGGCATGGCCAGCGCCTGCCCAATGGCATGGATGGTGTGACGGGGCTCAACCAGCCGGGCATTGCCCCAGGCAAAACTTTTGTGTATGAATTTGTGGCCCGCCGCCCCGGCACCTTCATGTACCACCCGCATGCCGACGAGATGGTGCAAATGGCCATGGGCATGATGGGCTTTTGGATCACGCATCCCAAGAACAAACATCCGCTCATCGACGAGGTGGACCGCGACTTCGTCTTTTTGCTCAACGCCTATGACATCGATCCTGGCGCCTACACACCCAAGATCATGACCATGCTGGACTTCAACCTGTGGAGCTGGAACAGCCGCATCTTCCCAGGCATTGATCCCTTGGTGGTGCGCAAGAACGACAAGGTGCGTATCCGCGTTGGCAACCTGACCATGACCAACCACCCCATTCACTTGCATGGACATGAGTTTCTGATCACTGGCACCGACGGTGGCCCCACGCCGAAGAGCGCCCGGCAGTACGAAATCACCGCCGACGTTGCCGTGGGGCAAATGCGCCAGCTCGACTTCTTGGCCGATGAAGAAGGCGACTGGGCTTTCCACTGCCACAAGAGCCACCACACCATGAACGCCATGGGCCACAACGTGCCCACCATGATTGGTGTGGACCACAGCGGTGTCGCCAAAAAAATCACCCAGTTGATCCCCGACTACATGGTGATGGGCGAGCGCGGTATGAAAGACATGACTGAGATGACCATGCCCTTGCCCGACAACACAGCGGCCATGATGGCCGGGCAGGGCCCCTTCGGTGCGGTGGGCATGGGCGGCATGTTCAGCGTGTTGAAGGTGCGCAAGGATCAAAAAGCGGGCGACTACAGCGACCCCGGTTGGTACCAACACCCGCCCGGCACCGTGGCCTATGAATTCACCGGCAAACTGCCAGCCCCCGCACGCTTCAAAGCCGAGGGCAAAGGCACCATGCCGCCGCTGGGCAAGCCGGCGGTCGATACGGAGGTTCAAATCCGCAAACCGGCGGGCGGTCATACCGGGCATTGAAGTCAAAAAAAATCTTTCACTCCAACCAGGCATTGAAAAGGATTCCCCATGAAAACCATCGTGACACGTCTGGTCGCTGTCGCCTCAGCCCTGCTGACTTCCTCTGCATTGGCGCAAGGGGTTTCAGCCACCACCTCGCCCACGCCTTACGCTGGCGAACAAATGCGGAGCATCAAGGCGCTGTCGGAAAACGACATCGCGGGCCTGCTGGCCGGACAAGGGGCGGGCCTGGCCAAGGCCGCTGAGCTCAATGGCTATCCGGGACCTGCACACACGCTGGAACTCAAAGTCCCGCTCGGGCTGACGGCCGAACAACTGCTTGCCACCGAGGCATTGATGGCGGCGCACAAGGCCCGCGCGCGCGAACTGGGCGCGGCGTTGGTGGACGCCGAACGGCAACTGGACACGCTCTTCGCTGGCCGCCGTGCCGACGCCGCTGCGGTCGAACAGGCGGTGCAAAAAGTGGGCCGGTTGCAAGCGCAGTTGCGCACCGAACACCTCCAGACGCACCTCACGCAAACGGCGCTGTTGAGGGCCGACCAGATCGCGCGCTACAGCGTTCTTCGCGGCTATGTCGGCACGAGACCAGGGGAGGTTTCGCCTGCCATCGGCACACCACACCACCAACGCGCCCACCACTGATGTTTAACAAGAGAGGCCTTCAATGAAGTCGATCAAAAAAAACCTTCTTACCGCGGCACTGCTGGCCGCAACCGCCTTGTCGGGGCAGGCCATCGCGCATGGCAACTCCCATGGTGCCAAGTCGGGGACCGTCAAGAAAGAGCAAAAAGACTGGGGCATTGCCGGCGATGCCAAGGCGATAAAACGCACGGTGGAGTTCCGCATGGGCGACAACATGCGCTTCACGCCGGACACGCTGGAGGTCAAACAAGGCGAGACCGTCAAGATCGTGGTCCGGAACCAAGGAAAGATGCTGCATGAGTTTGTTCTGGGCACCCAGAAGGAACTCGACGAGCATGCCGCGCTGATGCTCAAGTTCCCCAACATGGAGCACGACGAGCCCTACATGGCCCATGTGCCCGCAGGCAAAACGGGCGAAATCATTTGGACGTTCAACCGAGCCGGAGAATTCGACTTTGCTTGCCTGATCGCTGGACACTACCAGGCGGGCATGGTGGGAAAGGTAAAGGTGCTGGCCGCAGGCGTTCGAAAGTAACAACCCCTACACCACCTATCTATCGCTGAAACGGCAGACCCAAATGATCAAACAGATGAACAAAAAGCTCGGCGCCACTGCACTGGCTTGGGCGATGTGCTTGCCGCTGATGGCTTCCGACATGACCGCCGGCGAAGTGAGAAAAATTGACCTGGAGCAAGGCAAGGTGACGCTGCGGCATGCCGAAATCAAAGATTTGGACATGCCTCCCATGACCATGGTTTTTGTCGTCAAGGACAAGGCCAAGCTGGCTCAATTGAAACCGGGCGACAAGGTGAAGTTCAGAGCCATCAACGAGGCTGGGCAATTCACTGTGGTCGATATTCAACCGCTGCCGTGACACGCCACTGGCCGGAGAAAACACCCAAAACCCCCGTCTGTTCTGCCGATCAAGGGTAGGGCGCGCCCGGCAACATGTCACAAAGAGCGTTGGGCATGGTGCCCGCGCCTGCGTTGCCCTTGGGGTTTTGGCATGTCCACTTTTCTTGCAGCGGTGTTTCGCCCGGGTACTGCGTTGATGCGCCGCTTGCGCATTCCTGTGAAGCTCACCTTGATCAGCGCTTGCATGTTTGTGCCCTTGTTGTGGCTGATGGTGAACAGTGCTGTGCAATCGTTGGGACAGGTCACTTACACCGAAGGTGAGATCGTGGGTGCCGATTTGGCCCAAGAACTCGCCCAGGTGGTGCACCAAACCCAGTTGACGCGTGGCCTGCACGGCCGGGTTCTGGCGGGAGACAAAGACCAAGACGACAAATTGGCAAAAACCCGGGCGGAGCTAAAAACCTCCATGAAATTGGTGGATGCGACGGTGGCACAAGCCCCGTTTGACATGAAAGACGTCTGGAAACCGATACGTGAATCATTGGACAAGGTGGTGAGTGGTCAAGTGCCAGGCAACGCCTTCGAGTCCTTTGAGACCCACACCGAACTCATCGAGCGCATGCGGCAAGCGGTGCTGCTGGTGGGTGAACGGTCCGGTCTGTTGTTCGACCCGGAGCCCCACACCTACTTCATGATGGACGTGGTGATTTCGCGCTGGATCGCCTTGACCGAGAGCGCAGGAAAACTGCGCGCCAAGGGAGCGGTGGTGCTGCGTGCCCCCGTTGGCGAACAGGACAAGGTGTCCATGGCAGCCAATTCTGTTTTGCTGGACAGACTGTTGGTCGACGTGGACTTGATTCTGGAGGCACTCAAGCGCACCGGGTTTGACATTCCTGACTCATGGGGCACAGCACAAGCCGCCACACGTGCCTTCACCAGTGTGTCGCTGGAACGATTTTCTGCCGACACCATGGCAGTGGATGCAGACACCTATTTCAAACAGGCCACTGACGCGGTCAATGCCACCAATGCGTTTGGTGAGGACATGGTCAAGGCCCTCCATGCCGCCTTTGATGCACGGATCACCAAGCTTTACACCACCATCGCTTTGCACTTGGGTTTGTCCCTGTTCGGCCTATCGCTGCTGACCTACCTCTGCATGTCTTACTACCTGGCTTTTGCCGGTGCTTTGCGCGCTTTGCACAAAGGGGTGGAGGCGGTGGCCAATGGGGATTTGTCGCGCAGCATGCAAGTCAAAGGCCGTGATGAGGTGGCCGACATTGGCCATTTGGTGGATGGTATGAACAACCGCTTGTCTGCCATGGTGGCCCAGGTGCGCAGCAGCGCAGCGCGTGTGGAGATGGCGGGGCAGCAGGTGTCGGAGGGCAGTTTGGCGCTGTCCCAGCGCACCGAAGACCAAGCCACCAGCCTGGCGCAAACCGTGGCCACGATTGCGCAGGTGAGTTCGGCGGCCGCTTCCAATGCCGAGTCGTCGCAAGAACTCAATGCACTGACCCAAGCCTTGACTGAAAACGCTGAAAAAGGAGGCGCTGCCATGACTGAAACCGTGAACTCGATGGGCCGCTTGGAAGAGTCCTCACGCCGGGTGGCCGAGGTGGTCGGTTTGATCGACGACATCGCCTTTCAAACCGGGATGCTTTCGCTCAACGCTGCGGTGGAAGCGGCCCGCGCCGGTGAAGCTGGGCGCGGATTCTCTGTGGTGGCCTCCGAAGTGCGGCAACTGGCGCAGCGCTGCGCCGAGTCTGCCGAGGAAATTCGCAAGTTGATTGGCGACGCGGTGGATCAAGTCACCCAGTCATCCAACAACATTCAGCAAGTCAGCGGTGCGCTGGACGCGGTGATGTCGGGCATACGCAGCGTATCGGATCGCCTGCACAACATTTCAACTTCCAGTGCCCAGCAAAGTGCGAGTTTGGGTGAGGTAACGCAAAGCGTGGGCAGCCTGGATGGCATCACGCGACAAAATGCGGTGATGGTGGAGGAGGCCACCGCCTCGTCTCGTGTGTTGGTGGAGCGGGCGCAAACACTGCGTGACGCCGTGGGTACCATCCGCTTGCGCCAAGGTTCGGCTGACGAGGCCCATGCCATGGTGATGCGAGCGGTGTCCCACATCAAAAAGGTGGGATTGACTCAAGCGCAGCAGGACTTTCACAAGTCCGATGGCGGTTTCATTGACCGTGACCTCTATGTTTTTGGTATTGATCGCGATGGAACCTACTTCGCCTTCGGTCTGCGCGAAGAAATGGTCGGTCAAACCGTTTTTGAGATGGCCGGTCTGGACGCTGATTCCTTCTTACCTCGCCTGTGGGAAGTGGCTGACCACGGCGGCGGATGGCTGTCGTACCAGGTGCGAAACCCGCAAACGGGTTTGCTGTCGATGAAGGAGTCTTTTGTGGCAAAAATCAGCGACAACGAGTTGGTGGGGTGTGGGGTTTTTCAAGCTGTGAATGAGGTGGTGCAAGCCACTCACGGACTAGCGGTGGCTGCCTGACGCATGCCTACCCGTCATTCCCGCGCAGGCGGCAATCCAGTCGGTGGTTGTGAAGAAACCTTTGCTTGGAGTTTGGTCCATCCCCTGGCTTCTCGCCCCCGATACAAGCATTCGAGGGCAGGCTTCGCGGGAACGACAAGCCGGGCTTTGTAACGCTCAGGGCTCGAAAAGCCCGGTCTTTGCCTTGTTTATTCCGCTCAAGTTTTATCCCAAGAAATTAACAATGGTGCAGCGCCCATCCATGGCGTTTCACCATGTCCCAACAAGACTCTCAAGACCGCACCCACCCAGCGTCGCAGCGCAAGTTAGACAAAGCGCGCAAAGACGGCAATGTGGCCCGCTCGCAAGACTTTGGCCATTTCGCGGCCGTCGCGGCTGGCGGCGCCGTTTTGGTGGTGATGGCACCGCAAATCACCGGCTGGCTCAAAGACGCGCTGGCCGAGGCCCTGCGTTTCAATTTGCAAAGCGTGGCCTCACCGCAGTTCATGTTCGAACGTTTGTCTGAGCTCACCTTGAAATTGCTTTGGGTGGTGCTGCCTCTGGGCTTTTTGATGGTGGCGGTGGGCGTGGTGGGCAGCTTCTTGATTGGAGGCTGGAATTTCAGTTGGAAGGCCGTGGCGCCCAAAGCCAGCAAGCTCAGTCCCTTGGCGGGTTTGGGTCGCATGGTGTCCAAGCACCAAATGATTGTGGCGCTCAAGGCGTCGCTGCTCGCGTTGTTGCTCGGTGTGATTGGCGCTTTTTACTTGCGCTCCCACTTGGAAGGATTTGTCGCGACCTTGACCATGCCGCTGCCTGCTGCGTTGGCCCATGCGGGTGACACCATGTTGGGTGGTTTGATGTTGCTGGTGATGTTGCTGGCCGTGTTTGCTTTGGTGGATGCGCCGCTGCAGCGCCACATGCATGCCGAGCGCCTGAAGATGAGCCACCAAGAGGTGAAACAAGAATACAAAGAGATGGAAGGCAATGCCGAGGTCAAAGGCAAGATGCGCCAGCTGATGCGTGAAGCGGCCAAGAAACGCATGATGGCCGCCGTGCCCACGGCTGACCTGGTGGTGATGAACCCCACCCACTATGCGGTGGCATTGAAGTACGACGACACCAAGATGGGCGCACCGCGTGTGGTGGCGATGGGCGCCGACCTGATGGCTTTGAGAATTCGTGACATTGCCAAAGATTCCAAGGTGCCGGTGCTGCAAGCCCCAGCTCTGGCGCGTGCACTCTATGCGCACGCGGAGATTGACAAAGAAATTCCGGCCGCCCTCTTTGCCGCCGTGGCCCAGGTGCTGGCTTATGTGTACCAGCTGCGTGCCGCCATGGCGGGCAAAGGCAAACCGCCTGCTGAATTGCCCGAATTGAAAGTGCCCGTGGAGCTCGACCCCCACCACGGCAAACCGCTCCTCCAGGAGACTGACGTATGAATCCCTTGATGCAACAACTTCAAAAACTGATGGGCGGCAATGCCACGGCGCTCAAGGCCTTCATGGCGCCGCTCTTCATCATCATGGTGTTGTCCATGATGGTGCTTCCGCTGCCGCCTTTTGCGCTGGATGTGCTCTTCACCTTCAACA
The DNA here is from genome assembly GCA_031431125.1 of Burkholderiales bacterium. Lineage (GTDB taxonomy): Bacteria > Pseudomonadota > Gammaproteobacteria > Burkholderiales > Burkholderiaceae_C > JANPCX01. The sequence goes on along the minus strand of JANPCX010000061.1, from coordinate 60,031 downwards.
TTGCCATGGCCTTGATGGTGATGATCGTCGCCTCTTACATGGTGCGGCCGCTGGATTTTGCAATTTTCCCGACCGTGATTTTGCTCACCACCTTGTTGCGCTTGTCGCTGAACGTGGCGTCGACCCGCGTGGTGCTGCTGGAGGGCCACACCGGCCCGGGCGCCGCCGGTGCGGTGATTGAGTCCTTTGGCCACTTCTTGATCGGTGGCAACTTCACCGTGGGTTTGATCGTGTTTGCCATCCTCGTCATCATCAACTTTGTGGTGGTGACGAAAGGCGCAGAACGTATTGCAGAAGTCGGTGCCCGTTTCACCTTGGACGCCATGCCGGGCAAACAAATGGCGATTGATGCCGACATGAACGCCGGTCTCATCGACGAAAAAGAAGCCAAACGCCGCCGTGCGGAAGTGGGCGAAGAGGCTGACTTCTTCGGCTCCATGGACGGTGCCGCCAAATTCGTGCGTGGCGATGCGGTGGCGGGCCTGTTGATTTTGTTTGTCACCATCGTGGGCGGCTTCATCATTGGCATGGCCCAGCATGACCTCAGCGCCAGTGAGGCCGGAAAAACCTATGTGCTGCTGGCTGTGGGTGATGCCCTGGTGGCCCAAATTCCCGCATTGCTGATCTCGGTGGCTGCCGCCATGGTGGTGTCGCGTGTGGGCAAAGACAGTGACGTGGGCAGCCAGTTGTCCAAACAAATGTTCGACTCGCCGCGTTCGTTGGCGATCACGGCGGGTGTCATTGGCGCTTTGGGCGTCATTCCCGGCATGCCGTCTTTGGTGTTTTTGTTGATCGCCGGAGGCTTGGGTTATGCCGCTTATGCGCTGGACAAGCGCAAGAAAATCGCCAAGCTGGCACCGCCCCCAGCGCCTGCTGTGGCGCCCGAGCTCAACCCGGAAGCCACCTGGGACGACCTGCAGCCTGTGGACACCCTGGGCCTGGAGGTGGGATACCGCTTGATTGCTTTGGTGGACAAAGCCCGCGAGGGCGATTTGCTCGGCCGCATCAAAGGTGTGCGCAAGAAGTTTGCCCAAGACGTGGGTTTCTTGCCGCCCCCGGTCCATATCCGCGACAACCTGGAACTCAAACCCAGCGTTTACCGCCTCACCCTGCGCGGCGCGGTGGTGGGCGAGGGGGAGGCCTTCCCTGGTATGTGGCTGGCCATCAACCCCGGTGGCGCACAAACCAATTTGATCGGCACCCGCACCACCGATCCGGCTTTTGGCTTGCCAGCCGTGTGGATTGAGGAGCGCCAGCGCGAAAGCGCCCAAATGGCCGGATTTACGGTCGTTGATTGCGCGACCGTGGTGGCCACCCATCTCTCACACTTAATGCAAGTGAATGCGGCCAAGCTTCTCGGCCGCATCGAGACCCAGCAACTGGTGGACCATGTCACCAAGCTGGCCCCCAAACTGATGGAAGACGTGGTTCCGAAAATGGTTGGCATTCCCGCACTGCAAAGAGTTCTCCAGCTGCTGCTGGAAGAGGGCGTGCACATCCGCGACATGCGCTCCATCATTGAGAGCCTGGCCGAACATGCTGCGTCGGTGACCGATCCGATGGAGCTGTCGCGCCGCATTCGCATTCACCTGGCGCCTGCCATCGTTCAGCAAATTTATGGTCCCGTCAAAGAGTTGGACGTGATTGCCCTGGAGCCCGAACTGGAGCGCCTTGTCGCCCAAGCCCTCAGCTCGCCCCACGGCGCCGCATTGGATCCCGGTGTGGCCGACAGCCTCAGCCGCAGCGCCGCGGAATCGGCCAAACGCCAAGAAGACCTCGGCCAGCCGGCTTGTTTACTGGTGCCCGACATGATTCGCGCCCCCATGGCACGTTTGCTCAAACGCGCTGCGCCGCGTTTGCGTGTGCTGGGCCACAGCGAAATTCCTGACACCCATTCCATCCGCATCGGCTCCATCATCGGAGGTACTGTATGAACGTCAAAAGATTCACGGCCCGGACTTCACGCGAAGCCATGGCCCTGGCCAAACAAGCCTTTGGCGACGACACCGTGATCCTGTCCACCAAACCCTGCCCAGAAGGCATTGAGGTGGTGGCCATGGCGCCAGAGAGTGTGGCCCAGCTGGAGCGTGTGGTGGACGTGGGCATCGGTTCCGTTGCCGAGCACGTTCAACCAACCCAGCGCCCGCAAGCTGCGCCTGCTCAGCCTACTTCTGCCCTGGGCCGTGCCGCCCAAGCCATGCAAGGTTTGGCGGCCAAAGTGGCCGCCCGTCACCCTGAACGCCAAGACGCCGCCGCGGCGGCTGCGAATCACACTGCGACACAAGCGGCGTTGAAAGCAAGCAACTCTGCACCTGTGGCAGCGGTTGACGAAGATGTTCAGCAGCTTTCCATGAGCACCTTGTCCTTCCAAGACTATGTGCGCGAGCGCATGCTCAAAAAACGCGAAACAGAACTCAAAGAGGCCACCGCCACCGCTCGGGCCAAAGCCGCCGCTGCGGCTCGCCCCCCGGAGCCCGGCCCCTTGGCCAGCCGCATGGCGCAACACGAGGCGGCTGCGCGTGTCAGCAGCCCGGCTCGCCGTGAACCGCCCGTGCTGCAAGATGAGATTCGTGCGGCTCAGGCATCGGTGCAGCCCCACAACCCAGCCACACTCGCACGACCCGCTCCGGTGTTGCACAGCGACATCCACGTTCCCTCGTTGGCCGATGCCCAACACGCACAACAGAGTCGCCGCGATCAACACGACATGCTGACCGAGCTGCGTGAAGTCAAAGGTTTGATTGAAGAACGTTTCGGTGCATTGGCTTTCATGGAAAAGCTGCAGCGTGAACCGGCCCGTGCCCGCTTGACCCAGAAGCTGCTGGACTGTGGTTTCTCGCCCGCCCTGATACGCAAAATGGCAGAAAGCCTCAGCGGTGAAGTCACCGATGAATCCGCTTGGGCCGCCAATGTGCTGGAGCGCAATTTGCACACCTGCGAGCAACAGTCCGCGCTGGAAGACCAAGGCGGTGTCTATGCCCTGATCGGCTCCACCGGTGTTGGAAAAACCACCACCACCGCCAAAATTGCTGCGGCCTTTGCCACGCAACACGGCGCCTCTCAGCTTGGCTTGATCACCCTGGACGCTTACCGTGTGGCGGCCCATGAACAACTGCGTGCTTACGGGCGAATTCTGGGTGTGCCCGTGCATACCGCCCATGACCGCGCCTCACTGGAGGACTTGCTGGACTTGCTGTCTGGCAAAAAAATGGTGCTGATCGACACCGCCGGCATGGCGCAGCGCGACGCCCGCACCAAAGAACTGCTGGACATGCTGGGCCACAGCAGCATCAACAAGCTGCTGGTGGTCAACGCATCAGCCCAAGGCGAAACGATTGAAGACGTGCTTATTTCCTACCGTGCGCACAAAGCCAAAGGTGTGGTGCTGTCAAAAATTGATGAAGCCGTGAAGCTGGGCCCTGCGCTCGACGCCATGATTCGCCACAAACTGCAGATCATCGGTGTGGCCAACGGCCAGCGTGTGCCCGAAGACTGGCACCGCCTCTCCAGCCATGCTTTGGTGCAAAAAGCCTTGCGGGTGTCGGGTGGTTCTGCCTACCGCATGGACTCCAGCGATGTGAACCTGGTGTTTTCTGCCCCTGCGTCGCATCTGCATGCAAACACCCGGGCCGCACACAGCAGTGTGCATGTTTGATTCGTCCAGTTCCTCAGCCTGCTGATCCGACACTTCCCATGAACTTCTCTCGCAGCGCCCCCGCCCCCCTGGACCAAGCCGATGGCTTGCGCCGGTTGTTTGCCCGTGCCCAGATTCGTGTCGTCCCTGTCGTGTCCAACCCGCACATGGCCTTTGGCGGCGTGTTGCTCGAGCGCATCTGCACCGCCTTCGCGGAACAAGGCGCACAGGTCGTTGTGGTGGACGCCTCAGAGCGAGCGCCGGCACCGCACGAGGTGTCACTGATGGAATTGCGGGAGGGCATCGAGCCGCTTTCTTCTCACGTTTCTTACCTGGCTGCACGGGGCCTGTTGCTGCGTTATGTTGATACACACGGTTCCACAGCCAACTTTGTGTCCCACCTGACGGATGCCGCTCCCCACGCCGACGTGGTGTTGATCCACGCCTCCGCGACCGACCACTGCCGCTTGCTTGGACGGTCCGCGCAGTCGCGTAGCACCCGCTTGTGGGCCCATGAAGCGCGGCCCTTGTTCTTGGTGGACGACAGGCCCAGCAGCGTGACCCACGCTTACGCCAGTCTCAAACTGCTGACCCAACGCGCCGAGGTCATGGTGCACGACATTTTGTTGGGTGCGAGTGACTTTTCGCCAAGAGCCCCTCGCATTTGCGAGCAGCTGCGCTCTTGTGCAGAGCATTTTTTGGGCGCCGTTGTTCGTGATGTGTTGTTGCTCGACCCTGCGACCGACCCGCATCAAAGTGCGCCACCCGACATGCGTTTATGGGCCTCAGATTGCCTCAAAGGCTCGACTCGTCAAGGGCGCGATGTTGGTGAGGACGCCGGTACCTACGCTTCTTCTAGGCCCTTCGCTATCGCTGCCGCTGAACTGAATTCTTGGAGCTGACCCATGTATACCGCCAAAGGCCAACTCGACGTCAACACCATGCTCAAGCAGTACAGCCCGCTGGTGCGACGACTGGCGCATCAAATGATTGCCAAGCTGCCGGCCAATGTGGAGCTGGACGATTTAATCCAGGTGGGCATGGTCGGCCTGACCGACGCGCTCTCGCGTTTTGACGCCGCCCAAGGCGTGCAGTTTGAAACCTTTGCCACCCAGCGCATCCGCGGCGCCATGCTGGACGAGCTGCGTGGCAACGACTACCTGTCGCGTGGCACCCGCAAACAACAGCGCAGCATTGAATCCGCCGTCCACAAACTGGAACAGCGTTTGGGCCGCGCGCCCGCAGAGAGTGAAATTGCCCGCGAGATGGGCATGACCTTGCCCGACTACCAGGAGATGCTGGGCCGCGTGCGCGGTACCCAGCTGGTGTATTTGGAAGACATGTCGGGCGACGACGGCGACAGCGACTACCTTGACCGCCACGTAGCCGACGATGCCTTCAACCCCTTGGCGCAGTTGCAAGACCACCGCATGCGTGAAGCTTTGATTGACGCCATCAAGGTGCTTCCCGAGCGCGAGCAGTATGTGATGAGCATGTACTACGAACACGACATGAACCTCAAAGAGATTGCCGCCGTGCTCAAGGTGACTGAATCCAGAGTCTGCCAACTGCACAGCCAGTCGATTGCCCGGTTGCGGGTGAAGCTGCGGGACTACTGAGGCATTCGCCTCAGAAAATAGTCGACAAAAGCGCTTGCTGCGAAAGCACTAGTGTCGCGAGTCAGAAATATCGAGACAAATGAAAACGATGGATTCGCTCCGAGGGCAAGGCGCAAACCACAGCGATACCGTGGTATCGCGAGGATTTGCAACGCTGCCATCGGGGCGAAGACGCGTTTTCATGGCTCTATATTTTTGACTCTCGACACTAGAGCCGAATCCGGGAGCGCGTTCGTCATGATTGCGACCGAAACAGGAAACCCTCTCTTGAACTTCATGCGCTGGATTCCTTGGGTGCGACAGTCATCAAACGGTGCGTCGAGTTCAGATCGAACTCCGGGCGGCATGCAAGACCTGACTTCGCCTGCCCCGCGTGACCTGGAACAAGCGGTCCAGGCCATCTCGAAACAAACCAGTCTGATGGGCCGTGAGGCAGCCGGCGTGCGGGGTCAATTGGAAGATGCCGCGAGCGCTTTGTTGCGCAGTACGGCGTCGGTCGCCGGACTCGGACAACAAGTTCAAGAGGTGACCCGCTCGCAAGACCGCATCGGCAGCAGCTGCGATCAAGGCTTGGTCGCCATGAAACGCGCCAGCGATGCGGTGACCGTGATTGGCGACGAAGTGGGCGGCATCATCAGCACCCTCAAACAAGTCTCCAGTGTGGCCGATGCCATCACCAAAATTGCCTTACAAACCCGCTTGGTGGCCTTCAACGCCTCGGTTGAAGCCAAACGGGCCGGCGAAGCGGGAAGAGGTTTTGGCGTGGTGGCTGACGCTGTGAAAGACCTGGCTGCCCAAGTGGAGGTCAGCTCCAAGAACATCCTGAGCACGGTCGGCGAGCTGGATGCTCGCATTGAGGCATTGGCGCGCGGCATCCGAAAACAAGCGTCCGACGCGCTGGAGGAAGGTTCTTTCCACGCGGCCCTTCACGAACTGGAGCTCAGCATGGGGCGCGTCAACGATGCGGCCTCAGGGAGTCGCACTGTGTGCCAAGCACTGAACCAGCAAATGACAACCATCGGTGCGGACATGGCCCAAACCCAACACACCCTGCAAGTGACGGTGCAGGGCAGTGAAAAATTTCTGCGTGTTTCGGAGAATCTCCTTGAAACCGTGGCCCAAAACGGCATCGAGACCGAGGATTCGCTCTACCTGCATGCCGTGGTGGACGCTGCGGCGCAAATTGGTGAATTGCTAGAAAACGCAGTGCGTGAAGGCGCCATTTCCTTGCCGGATTTGTTTGACGAGCACTACGTACCCATTCCCCGCACCCAGCCTGCCCAGCACACGACACGTTATGTGGCCTTGGCGGATCGTTTGTTTCCCGCCGTTCAGGAACGCCTCATGACGCTCAGCGACCGCGTCGTGTATTGCATCAGTGCAGATCGCAACGGTTACGTCGCCACGCACAACAAAATTTACTGCCACCCCCAGCGCGGTGACTTGGCATGGGACACCGCCAATAGCCGCTACCGCCGCATCTTCAATGACAGAACCGGTTTGGCTGCGGCTCGCAACAAACGCTCCTTCCTGCTGCAAACCTATCGCCGCGACATGGGCAGTGGTCAGTTCGTGCTCATGAAGGAAGCCACCGCCCCCATCTATGTGAACAAAAAACACTGGGGCGCTTTGCGTTTGGCTTACCGGTTTGCTGACGCTTGACAGCTTCCCTTTGTCAAAGCGGAGTTGGAGGCAGGCGGTCTTCAACGACGCGGCCATGCTGATTCGATACCCGGTACGCCGCGGCCCCCGCGCGCCAAGCCACCACTTCGGTCAAAGCGCCATCCTCGAACAAAACGGCGGCTCCGTCGTCAATGGCGATGGATGAGGTCACCTTGCTCAGACGGGTTGCTTCCAGCAGCCTTTCCCGTCGTTTCGAATCCGACTGGTGGTGTACGCCGCAGGCGCCGGCCAGCAAACCCAAACCAGGCAGTGTGTCGTAGCTTGCTTGCCAGTAGGAATCGGTGAGGCATTGCTCGAACCAGCACATCGCACCAGCACTCATGCCGCACAAGAGCACGCCTTCGCAGTAGGCCTGCTTCAGAACCCGGTCCAAGCCCCAGTCTCGCCAAACCGCCAGTGCGGCCCGCGTGTTGCCGGGGCCTACGTAGATCACGTCTTGTGCCAGGAGGGAGTTCTGCAGCGAATGCAAATCCAAACCCCGGTCTCCGGCTGGGCGAAAGAACGCCACATGGGACGGCGTGCATACCGAGTTGTCAAACGCCGCATAGAACCTCGCCACATGCTCTGGCAGGTCACCGCTGGGTGTGCCCACGAAACAGATGCGTGGTTTTTCCTTGTCGGTCAGCCGCAAGATATAGCGGTCTATGGGCGATGCGCCGTCTTCCATCAAAAAACCACCACCACCGATGGCTAGAATCCTTGTTTTTGGCGGCGCGATCAATTCGGCGCTCAGCCGAAAGTGGTGTCACTTTGCGCCTGGGCGTCGCTCAGAAAGAGACGCAGGTGGGGGTTGGCATCGTCGTGGTCCCACACCCGGGCGCGGATGACGAATTGGCGGCCATTGATGCGCAGCACGTCGCCCACCACAGGCGGCAGGCTGTGCCCTTTCCAGAATGCCGGTGCGGGTTGTCCGCTGCGCCGCATCCAGGCTTGGTCTTCTGGTGTGAATACGAGGTCAATTTGCAGGTTTGACTCATTCATCTAGGGGCTCCTGAGGGGATTCGGTGATTATGCGCAAGCGATGCGACCACGCGCCGGAAAGAATACTTTACGCTGTGGCAATCAAATTCCGGGCCGCCTCGGCGCATGATTCACACCCTACAGACGCAGCGTGAAACCCATGAATGATATTCAGAGCGATCGACGGTCTTCCGCATTGGCTGCGGCCCACTTGGCTTTGAACCGTTTTGGGCTGGGTACCCGGCCTGGGCAGGCGGCCCTCCTGGTTTCGCCACGCGATTGGCTGGTGGCCCAGTTGTCACCGCAACCCTTGCCCCAGGCGATGGCTGGTTTGCCGCGCACCGTGGATGTGCTGTTGGAGTTCCCCAAGTTTCTGGCGGAACAAAAAATCCGCCCCCAGGGGCAGGCCCCGTCTGACATGCCGTCGTCCATGACCATGCAAGGCAGTTCCGCTCCCGTCAAAGGGGCAGCCGCCCCCGGCATAGAAATCAGTTTCGGCCAGCGTTTCGGGCCCGGTTTAGCCACCGAGGTGGTGGCGCGTTTTGCAGCGGCGGTGCAAAGTGAAACAGGCTTTCACGAACGTTTGGTGTGGTTTTGGAGCAATCACTTTGTGGTGTCTGCCACCCGGGCGCAGGCCATCAACCTGGTCGGCCCTTACGAGCGGGAGGCCATCCGGCCCCATGTGAACGGCCGGTTTGTCGACATGCTGCTGGCCGTGATGCGGCACCCGGCCATGTTGATCTACCTGGACAACCAACAGTCCTTCGGCCCCAATTCACGTGCTGGCCAGCGCCGTGACAAGGGTTTGAACGAGAACCTGGCGCGAGAGGCGATGGAATTGCACACCTTGGGCGTCAACGGGGGCTACACCCAGGCCGACGTCACCGAACTGGCGCGCGCGCTCACAGGCTGGGGTGTTCGTTACAACCCGCTGTCAACGGAAGAAGACCGTTTTGTTTTTGATGCAGCGCGCCACGAACCGGGCACCCGCACCGTGCTGGGACGCCGTTACCCCGAGGGCGGAGTAGAACAAGCCGAAGCGGTGCTGCGTGACTTGGCCGCCCATCCTGCCACGGCACGTTTTGTGGCCCATAAGCTGGCTCGCCATTTTGTGTCAGACGACCCGCCAGCCGACCTGGTCAAACGCTTGTCCAACATTTTCTTGGAAACGGGCGGCTCATTGGCTGCTTTGCACCAAGGATTGGTGGATTCGCCGCAGGCCTGGTCGCCCGCGGCCGCCAAGGTGAAGCGACCCGATGAGTACCTCGTGTCCAGCCTGCGCGCCTTGGATTTGACTGAACTGCCTGGCCCTGCATTGCAAATCGCGTCTCGGGCCATGGGCCAACGCCAGTTTTATGCGCCGTCACCGCAAGGCTGGGACGACCAAGCCAGCGCCTGGCTCGCGCCCGACGCCTTGCTTAAACGTTTGGAGTGGGCCGACGCAGCAGCCCACCGCATTCCCGCACGGGATGTTCGTCTGCTGGCGGCCGATGTGCTGGGACCGCAGTTGTCGGAGTCGACCCGGCGCGAAATTGACCGCGCAGAAAGTCCGCAACAAGCCTTGGTGTTGTTGCTGGCGAGTCCTGAATTTTTACGTCGCTGAAACCAGATTTTCAGAAAGACCAACCATGAAACGTCGCGATTTTCTGCAACACAGCGCACTGGCCAGTTTGGCCTTAGGTGCTTGGCCCGCTTTCGGTCAATCAGCATCCAAGAGCAACCCCAGCGCAGAGGCACGTTTGGTCTTCATCGTGCTGCGGGGGGGCTTGGATGGTCTTTTTGCTGTGCCTGCCGTCGGCGATCCGAACTTTGCCAGCAGCCGCGGGCTGCTGGCCAATTACGACAGCGCGCCGCTGCCACTCGATGGTTTGTTTGCCCTGCATCCCTCGCTCACCCACCTGCATGGCCTGTACCAGCAAAAACAATTGCTCGTTGCACATGCCGTGGGCTTGCCCTACCAGCAGCGTTCGCACTTTGATGCACAAAATGTGCTGGACACCGGCGCCGCTCGTCCATTTGAGTTGAAAGACGGCTGGCTCAACCGCGCATTGACATCGCAGGACGCTGCTCGCCGTTCCACCGCTCAAGCACAACCGCAAGCGGTGGCGATGGCGGCGGCGATTCCTCTTGTTTTGCAAGGCGGCGCTTCGGTTTCTAACTGGTCGGGTGCCCGTTTGGGTGAGGTGCAAGGCGACACCTTGGATCGCCTGGCGCGACTCTATGGAGGCGACCCCGCCCTGGCGACAGCACTGTCGCGCGCCCGCTCCGCCATGGAAATGGGTGACGATGCAACGGTCAGCATGGCTGCGGTGAACCAGCGCGGTGGCGCCAACAAGCGGCCTCGCGTCACAGCAGGCGCGGCCAGTCTGGGTGCCGCGGCAAGCCAAGCAGCGACCTTTCTCGCCGCTGCACAAGGGCCGCGTTTGGCCGTGTTGGAAGCCGGTGGTTGGGACTCTCACATCAACCAAGCGTTGCCCCAAGGGCAGCTGATGCGCAATCTGACAGCGTTGGACGAAGCCATGGCGCTGTTGCAAGCCGGTTTAGGGGCGGTGTGGCAGCGAACCGTGGTGGTGGTGGCCACCGAGTTTGGCCGCACCGTGCACACCAACGGCACCCAGGGCACCGACCACGGGGTGGGCATGGCGGCCTTGCTGGCGGGTGGGGCGGTGCGTGGCGGGCGCGTGCTCAGCGACTGGCCCGGGCTGGCCGGTCCGCAACTCTTGGATGGGCGTGACCTGCGTCCCACGGCAGATCTGCGCGCCCTCTTCAAAGGCGTGTTGGCTGAACACTGGCATGTCAGCAGCGCCGCCTTGGAAGGACAGGTGTTTGTCGGCTCGGGGGCTGTCAAACCGTGGAGCGGTTTGGTTCACGCGGCTTGAGTCGAGCCGTTGAAGCCTCGTCATTCCCGCACGGGCAGGAATCCATCGGTGGCTTGACGACGACGCGGTGGATGAAGCTGGGTGACCTGTCGGATTCGGGTGCGATTCAAAGTGGTGTGTGTCGAGATCAACAAAAACCCCCGTCATTCCCGCGCGGGCGGGAATCCAGGCAGTGGTGGCTCGTAGAAGTGGTGGATGCGATGCGGCAAATCCCGAGAGGGTGTACCCGATTCGAAGCGAGCCGGTCTCAGTCGAGCGACATCAAGCGCCGCCGTTTTTGAGTTTGGTCAATGTAGCGCTGCAGCGCACGCTCGGCGTCGCGGGCCAGGCCCACGAATTCGCAACCCAACCGCGTACCGCCCATGTCGGCGTTCAAGGCGGAGATGTGCTGCAAGCGCAGGTTGGCACTGAAATGGGTGTCGGCGTCCAGGTCGATGTGCACACTGTTCATCAGCACGCCGGGGTCCAGCGCGGGCACGTTGTCGGGAAGAAACAAGGCGCAGCCCGACAGGCTCACATCCAAAATCCGCAGTGCCAGTTGCATTTCGCCAATCATCGGGTGGCGCAACTGCGCCGTGGGAGCGTTGCGCAAAAGAGGGCGCACGCGGTAAGCGCTGCGCCGTTGAAACCGGAACATTTCGCGCGGCAGGTTGCAGCTCAGTGCACAGCCATTGGCGCCGCGCACCAGCACCAAACTTTGCAGGTCAAACTGTAGTTTCACACTGTCCAGGTAGCCCACGACGGTGGCTTCGTTGCCGTCGAGAACCGCTTGCAACTGGGGATCGTCTGCGTCCACACTCAGGCTGATGGACTGGCGGTCGCTGTCGATGGCCCACAGCATGGCTGTCACCGCTGAACCATTGGGCGCATTCACATTGAGCATCACATTGCCGTCCTGCAGCTTGCGCAGCATGGCCACCACCTCAGTGGGTTGGGTGATGCGAAAGTCGTCCAAACCGCCGTGGGCGGCGGCCAACGTATCCAGCGGGCTGGGTGCGGTGTCCATGGTGGGCGTGTGCATGGCTGTAGCGCTTGGGTGCAACGTTTCAGTGGACCGTTTTGGGGCGAACGGCCAGCAAATCGTCCAGACTCTCCAGCCACGGTTCAGCCAGGTGGCGAATCTCCGCGTCGTTCACCAAGATGCGCTGCATGATGCGCGACTTGAGCTGCGCTTCTTCGCCGTCCAGTGTTTTTTGTGCGGCGGCATGTTTGAGCTGTGAAATCAGCAGCGCGCAAGCGCCTTCCAGCTTCACAACATGGTCCCAATTGCCAGTGCGCGCGGCTTCCAGCATGTCGCTGCTGGCTTTTTCAATGGCTTCGTAGTAGCCCAAAAGGTGATTGGTTGTCATGGATGCCTCCGGCGATGAGGGGTTGTGTTTCATCACGGGGGGCTCATGCGGCGGTGGCTTGACCATTGACCGATGCGCGAATTTGCGACCAAGCGTCTTGTATGGGGGTGAGCAGGGCATGGCATTCGATCAGCGCTTGCGGGTCGTTTTTGAGGTTGGCCTGCGTTAGGCGAATCACCACGTAGTCGTAGACGTCGTGCAGGTTCGAGGCCAGTGCACCCCCGGCTTGCATGTCCAGCGGAGCGATCAAACCTTCTTGCAGAATTCGCACGGCATGGCCAATGGCCCGGCCTTTTTCGGCAATGTCGCCCCGGGCCATGGCACCGCGGGCGCTGGCGATGTCGCTGAGCAGGGCGTCAAAGAGCAGGCTCACCAGCTTGTGTGGGCTCGCACCGTCCACGGCCGTGCTGATCCCAATCTGGCGGTATGCACCGCCAGGTGCGGTTCTTTTGGGGCTGGAAGCGAAGGTGACGGTGGGGGCGGTGAACATCATGTGAATCTCCTGCAACATACATGATTTATCGGCGTGCCCGGCCGCTTCTTTAGCGTCGATCGGAGAGGTATTTACGGCCTTGTTGTGCATGTTGAATCACAGGATCAACGCGCGGCAGCGAGCCCGCCACTGGCCTTCGTTGTATCAGCGGTTGTTGCTGTTGTTGAAGTTGGAGAACTGCTGCGTCACGTACTTGTTCAGCGCGTTGTACTTCGCCATGGTTTTGTCCAATGCCGTGTACTGCGCTCGCAGCCGCTGTTCGGTCAAGGCCAGGCGGTCCGAGACCCGCTGTTGGTCTTTGGTGTTGGAGGCAATGCTGGCCTGCAACGATTTGGTACGCGTGGGGAAACTGCCCGTGGCCGCCAGCAAGCCCTCGGTGTAGTCGTTCATGCGTTTGGCCAAGCCTGTGCTGGTGGGGTCACCACTGAAATTACCCAGTGCTTTGCTTAACTCGGGCAGGTTTTTCACCGCGTTGTCGAGCTGGGTGTTGTTGACCTTGATCGTGCCGTCTTTTTGCAGCTCCAACCCCATGCTGCTCATGCTGCTGAACGTGGTGGATGCGGTGCTCGGTTGTGTGAGCATGGAGCGTACCTGGTTCAGCAAACCCACCGCCGTGGCGTCTCCCTGGAATTGCCCCGCCCTTTTTGTGGCGGCGTTGAAGCTGGTTTGTTCGCCCAAAATTCTGGAGAAGTCGTTGTACGCACTGGCCAATCGGTTCAACGCCGCCTTGGCCGCCTCGGTGTTGTTGCTCACCGTCACGTTCACCGGGGTGCTGGTCACTTTTCCCAGGCGAAGGCTCACGCCCGTGATCGCGTCGGAAATGCTGTCGGTGGTGGAGGTGACGGCAATGCCGTTGATGGTGGCGCGGCTGTTGGCCGCTGCCTGCGCGTAGCTCATGTCGTTGACGGCGTTTTCTGGGTCGAACCCGATGCGGCCCAGGCCTGCTGCGCCGGTCTCGACCACCGTCAGACGAAAACCATTGGCCTCGCCGGTCTCGTTGGAGCGGATGGATAAACGCGAGCCGCTCACATCGGTGACGATGGAGGCGGTGACCCCCGCATTGGCCGCATTGATTTTGTCGCGCACACCCGAGAGTGTTTCCTCACCCACGCCAATCGCGATGGAAATGTCGCTGCTGCCCGCTTTGGGTGTGAATGCCGTGGGGGTGGTGGCGGGAAGAACCGGCGCATTCCATGCGCCCAGGCGCAAAGTCAGCGTACCCGTGCCCACCACATCGGTGGCGGCGGCGAACTGGCCGGAGCCACTCACCAGGGTTTGCGTGGAAGCCAGGTTTTGTACCGTGACTGCGTAGCTCGCAGCGACGGCCGCCGTCGAAGCGGCCGCTACCGAGGAAGGGTCAGACGAGTTGGCAATTGTTTGTTTGAACACATCGCCCAGCGTCAACACCTTCAGTGCGTCGTTCAGCGAAGACGCCAGGCTTTGAATTTGCCCAAACCCCGACAGCTTGGACTGCAGCTTGGCTTCGCCGCGTTGCAACAAGGTCAGTGGCCGCTGCTCGACCGCCATCAGCCCACTGATGATGGTGTTGACATCGAGCCCGCTGCCAATGCCGGGCGAAGAAAGTGAGGTTGCGGTGGCCATGGAAACTCCTTCAGGGGATGCACGCTTGATCGGTTATCGGCAGTGGTGGCGGGCAACTTGAGGGTATTTTTTTCTTTTTCTTTGTGAGCGTTTAGTTTGTTGCAGCCCTCACCCCCATCAGTTCTGCAACAGCTGCAGCACCTGCTGGGGCAACTGATTGGCCTGCGCAATCATCGCGGTGCCGGCTTGTTGCAACACCTGGGCGCGGGCCAGCATCGCGGTTTCTGAGGCGAAGTCGGCGTCTTGAATGCGGCTGCGCGCGGCGGCCTGGTTTTCCGAAGACGTTTGCAGGTTTTCAATCGTCGAGGAGAAGCGGTTTTGAATCGCACCGAGTTTGGCGCGCTCGCTGTTGATGGTGCTCAGTGCCGAGTCCACCGACGCCAGCGCAATGTTGGCACCGGCCACCGTGGAAATGTCGATCACCGACATGGCCGTGCCCGTCAGCGAGGCAGCGGTGGTGGCGGCAGTGAAGCCGCCGTTGGCGGGCGCACTGCCGGCCACCACAATGCCAGCGGTGGCCGTGGTGGTCAAGCTCACTGTGCTGCGCGTGGTGGCGTTGCCAATGCTGACGTTGGCGGCGGTGGCGCCGGCCACCGTGATGTTGCGCCCGTCCACCGAGTTCAACGTGACGGCTCCCGTGGCAGCGACCGACGCGGTGACCCCCGTTGCCGCTGAAATGGCATTGATCGCAGCCGCCACGTTGGAGCCCTGGCCGGGTGCTGTGCCGCCAGCCGCAATCGCGCCCACGTTCACGCCGTTAATCTGAATCGTGTTGGCCGCAACCGCCAAGAAGGTGGTGGGAATGCCGCCCAGCGCCTGCGTCGGGTTGGCTGTGGCCACCACCGTGCTTTGGGTGCTGTTGATGGCGGTTGCCACTGCGTAAGCGCTGTCAGCCGCTTGCCCATTGCCCGCACCGGCCACCGCCGCGTTGATGTTCACGCCGTTCAGGTTCAAAGCGCCGGAGGTCAACGCCGTTGCCGTGACGGCGGTGCCGGTGACGTTGGCCGAGTAACTCGCCCCCAACGTGGAGGTGCGGGCACTGGCAATGCCCGAGATGGTGATGGTTTGGTTCGCGTTCGCGCCAATTTGAAACTGCTGCGCTGAGAACGTGCCGTCCAGCAAGTTCAAACCGTTGAATTGGGTTTGTGCGCCCACCCGGTCAATTTCAGCCACCAGTTGGCTTACCTCTTGCTGCAAGGCAGCGCGGTCGGTGGCCGAGTTGGTGGCGTTGGCCGATTGCACCGACAGTTCGCGAATTCGCTGCAAGTTGCCGCTCACGGAAGCTAGCGCGCCTTCAGCCGTTTGCGACAGCGAAATGCCGTCGTTGGCATTACGCGCCGCCTGGTTCAGGCCGCGCACCTGGGTGGTGAAGCGCTCGGCAATGGCCAAACCCGCCGCGTCGTCCTTGGCGCTGTTGATGCGCAGACCTGAGGACAGCCGGTTGATGGCGGTGGACAGCTCATTTTGCGTTTTGCTTTGGTTGCGCTGTGCCGTCAGCGACGACAAATTGGTATTGATGGTTTGGGCCATGAAGTTTCTCCATTGATTCCATGAAGTTCCGGCCCGACCGCAGCATTACCGCACTGCACTCGGTCCGGCCCCATGTCCATACGGGATGGGTGAATCCATTGTTGGAGGAACTTGAGTCGGGCAAAACCCGAATAAGCGGGGGAAATTGGGGTTTGTTTGTGGCTGCTGGCTGCTTGCTGAAGCGGGAGCGTTCTGCAAAGCACTGCGCCGGGCCGAGACCCGGCGCGGTGCACGGCAGAACGATTCCACCCCAGCCAGCAGCAAGAACAAACGAAAAAGCCCCGCTTTCACCGTGAGTGTCACGTCCTCACTCAAAAAGCGTAGCAATTTTGGCCAGTACGTCGTCCATGATCGGGTCTGGCAAGGCGTCAACCTTGCGGCCACGGCGGGCAACCAGGTCGATCACGCGCGGCTGATCGCAGCGAACAATGCCCGTTGTCTTGATACCGGTGATGGTGACTGCAAAGCCCAAACGGCGGGCGAACTCGCCGCCGCTGGTGATCGGAAGAACCACCGGCAGTTTGGTGGCTGCATTGAACTCTGTCGGCGAGACGACCAGCACGGGGCGACTGCCGCTTTGTTCATGCCCTGCGGTCGGGTCAAGCGACACCATGTAAATATCACCGCGCTTCATAACAATTCGCCACCTACGGCAGGCGCATCAACCCATTCCCGCTCCTCGTTTGACTGTGGCTGCGAGTAGTCCGAGGCGGCCAACAGTTCTGCGAGTGTGTAGCGCGGTCGTGTTTTAGGGTTGATTACCAAGCAGCCTTGATCGATGGTCAAACCCACGGTGGTACCTGCTTGCAAATGCAGTTGATCAAGAAAAGCGGGTGGGACGGCCAACATCACCGAGCCTCCCACTTTGCGCAAATTGGTTGTGTGCATGGCGAACCTCCATCCAATGAAGTTATATAAAAGTGTAATTGTGCGTCATCTCTGCACAGAATGGGGCCAACAGAAAAGAAACTCCCACAAGAAAAAGCCCCGCTTTCGCGGGGCTCGATATCTGTGATGACAGCGCGGTAAAGATCAACGCAGCAAGGACAGCACACCCTGTGGCAGCTGGTTGGCCTGGGAGATCATGGCGGTACCGGCTTGTTGCAGCACCTGAGCGCGGGACAACATGGCGGTTTCTGCGGCGAAGTCGGCGTCTTGAATGCGGCTGCGGGAGGCCGAGAGGTTCTCGCTCGTGGTTTGCAGGTTTTCAATCGTCGAGGAGAAGCGGTTTTGCACCGCACCCAAGGTGGCGCGTGAGCTGTTCACCGAACTCAGTGCCGCGTCGATCGAAGCCAAGGCGGTGTTGGCACCGCCCACGGTGGAGATGTCGATCACAGACAGCGCCGTGCCGGTCAAGGCGCTGGCGGTGGTGGCGGCGGTGAAGCCGCCGTTGGCGGGGGCGCTACCTGCCACCGTGATGCCGGCGGTGGACGTGGTGCTCAGCGAGACCGTGCTGCGGGTGGTGGCGGCTGTCAAACCGGTGTTGGCGGCGGTGACACCGGCACCAGCCAGAATGACGTTGCGACCATCGGCGGCGGTCAAGGTCAGCACACCGGTGGCACTGGCGGATGCCGTGACACCCGAAGCGGCTGACACCAAGTTGAAAGCGGCCGCCAAGTTGGCGCCTTGACCCGGAGCGGTGCCGCCTGCGGCGACTGCACCCAAGGCCACGCCGTTGACCGTAATGGCGCCGCCTGCGGTGGCCAAGAAGGTGGTGGGCACGGCGCCCGTCACGGTGGTGGCGTTGGCAGTGGCCACCACCGTGCTTTGGGTGGAGTTGATGGCGTTGGCTACAGCGAAGGCGCTGTCCGCAGCCTGGCCGTTGCCTCCACCCGCGACGGCGGCGTTGATGGAAACGCCGTTCAAGCTCAAGGCACCGCCCGTCAGTGCGGTGGCGGTGACCACGGCACCTGTCACGTTGGCCGAGAAGCTGGCACCCAGCACCGATGAGCGGGCGCTGGCCAGACTGGAGATGGAAATGGTTTGGTTCGCATTGGCGCCCACCTGGAAGGCTTGAGCGGTGAAGGTGCCGTCCAGCAGCTTGGTGCCGTTGAAGTCGGTTTGTGCGCCGACCCGGTCAATTTCAGCCACGAGCTGGCCCACCTCTTGCTGGAGGGCAGCGCGGTCGGTGGCGGAATTGGTGGCGTTGGCCGATTGAACAGACAGCTCACGAATACGCTGCAAGTTGCCGCTGACCGAGGTGAGTGCACCTTCAGCCGTTTGCGCCAGCGAAATACCGTCGTTGGCATTGCGGGCCGCTTGGTTCAGGCCACGAATTTGGGTGGTGAAACGCTCGGCGATCGCCAAGCCAGCCGCGTCGTCCTTGGCGCTGTTGATGCGCAGGCCGGAAGACAAGCGGTTGATGGCCGTGGACAAGTCGTTTTGGCTCTTGTTGGAGTTACGCTGAGCGGTCAACGACGACAAGTTGGTGTTGATGATTGAAGGCATGATGATTTCCTTTTCGGTGGATGAGACTTCCGGCACAGTGCCGGCACGGTATCGACTGGCTTGGGCCTTGCGGCTTGGGTCAGCTTTACCCTCATCGCCGAGATGTTGCAGACGGTGTGGTTGAAGCACTTTCTGCAACATCCCGATCGAGTCGGGCATCGTCCGGTACAACAAGCTGTTGCGGGCGGTGAGGGGGTTTTTAGGCCATCACCTCGGTGCCACATCAACCCTTTGTTCCGGGCCCCGGTTTCGATTTCTCGTCCCCGTTGGAATCCTTATCGGATCGGTCTGAACTGAACTTGAGGATTTTTTTTTTGTGGGTGTTCGAGGTGCCGATGGGCTGCTTGGTTTTCGGCGGCATGCCTGTTGGGCTTGAGGGGCTGTGCTTGCTTTGGCTTTTATTGGCTGTTGGATCGTTATTCGATGCACCGCGCCGGGTCTCGGCCCGGCGGCCGAGTAACTTTCTTTGCTGGTGCAAAGAAAGTCACCAAAGAAACACCTGAACACCAGCCCATTTGGGCAGCAATTGTTTGGTGCTGGAGCGCAGACGTGGGGTCTGGATTCGGCCAGTAACCACTGGCATTCGCGCCACGTTTTCGGTTCATTTCTTCGACGCAACGGCGCGCTCCTCTTGGAGTGCAAGCAGTGTTGGAAAAACAAGTCTTTAACGCCGCAGTAAATGCCCGTTGCCACTGACTGAACCACCCGCCGTAACCGGGACAAGTGGTGGAGCACCCCGCGCTCAAATAGGCTGGTGTTAGGTGTTTCTTTGGTGACTTTCTTTGCACCAGCAAAGAAAGTTACTCGCCATGCCGGGGCGAATTCCCGGCGCGGTGCATCGACAAAAGGGAAAACCCACCAGCAAGCCAAGCAGCAAGCAAATCAAATTTGTAGGAATTTGCCTGACACGCGGCATGGAAGAAACTGGACTTAAGCCACAGAGATGGCCTGATGTTGCAGTTCAATTCGCTTCTTCACAATCCGTTTCACGTTGACACAAGAAGCCAACGCCCAGAACAAAGAACCCAAGCAGAACACCACCACTTCACAAGGACACCCCGCCATGAACGCTGACCAAATCCTCACCGAAATCCGCGAAGCCAACCTGTCTTACCTGATGCTGGCCCAAAGCCTGATCCGCTCTGACCGCGAGCAAGCGCTTTACCGCCTGGGCATCACAGAGGAAAGCGCCGTCATGATCGGGCTGCTGACACCCGCGCAAATGATGAAGGTTGCTGCGGGCAACACCTTGCTCTGCCGCTTCCGCATGGACGACGATTTGGTTTGGGGCCTGCTGACCAACCACGGCAAAGGCGCTGCAAACGACACCACCAACCGCCTGCACGCCAGCATTTTGCTGGCCGGCCGCCACCAAGAAGCTGCCTGAATAACAAGCAGCTGCACAACGCAAACGCCAGGAGATAAAAAATGGGCAGCAAAAGCATCCTCACAGAAGCCAAACAAATTGAACGTGCCGTCACCCTGATTAACTTGGGGGCACGTTTGCAGGTGTTGGAGTCAGAAACCGACTTGTCTTATGAGCGCTTGTTGCGGCTCTATAAAGAAGTGTCGGGCAAGTCGCCCAGCAAAGGCCAACTTCCGTTCTCGACGGATTGGTTCATGACCTGGCAGCCCAACATCCACTCGTCCTTGTTCCTGAACATTCACGAGTACCTGAACAAAGTGGCCGAGATGGACGAGATCGACACCGTCATCAAGGCCTACCAGCTCTACCAAGAACAAACCACGGCTCAAGGCCTGGAAGCGCTGCTCTCTGTCACCCGCGCTTGGCGGTTGGTGAAGTTTGTTGACAACGGCATGCTCACCATGACCAAGTGCTCCAAATGCGGTGGTCATTTCGTCACCCATCCACACGAAATCGCCAAACACTATGTTTGCGGCTTGTGCTGCCCGCCTGCCCGCGCCGGCAAAGGCAGAGCGCAAGGCGGCATTCAGATGCATTGATTGAGTTAACCCCAACAACAAACGCTGTCATCCGTGTCACTTTTCACAAAGTTCGTGAAGGAAACATTTAAGTTTCGGCGGGAAGGGCCGAAACTCAAAACGTAAGGCAACTTCTTTCGGTGCTACCCAAGCAGTTGTTTCTTGCGCGAAGTGGTTTTTTTCTTGCTTGTCTCCTCCTGGCACTTCAACGTGCTTTTGATGCGGATCCTTCGGGATCCGCCTTTTTTTGGGCGCTGTTTGTTGGATTGCGGCAAGGGGTTGGCGCGCATACTCAAGTGGATTCTCATCGGGCCGATAAAGGCGAGGTAGACCCGCGCAATACCTGCCGGATCACGTCACGGAACACCGCACACCATGTTTGTCTTGATAGGTTGGGGTCTTGCACTGGCTTGCATCTTTGGTGCCTACATCCTGCATGGCGGCAACATGCAAGTGATCATCAAAGCGTTGCCGACAGAAATGATGGCCATCATGGGCGGGGCCATTGGTGCTTTCATCGTGACGAACCAGCCCAAGGTGCTCAAGGCCACCTTGGCCGCGTTGAAAGGCTGCTTCAAAGGCTCCAAGTACAGCAAAGCGCGCTACATGGAATTGATGGCGCTGCTTTACGACATTCTGCAAAAAGCTCGCAAAGAGGGTTTGATGTCGATTGAAAAAGACGTGGAAGAACCACACAGCTCGCCGCTGTTTCAAAAGTACCCCGCCGTGGGGAACGACCACCATGTGGTGGAGTTCATGACGGACTACTTGCGCATGATGGTGTCGGGTAACTTGAATGCCCACGAAATTGAATCTCTGATGGACAGCGAAATTGAAACCCACCACCACGAAGCCCACGCGCCCGCGGCTGCCATTGCCCGCTTGGCCGGTGCCTTGCCCGCCTTCGGCATCGTGGCGGCTGTGCTGGGCGTGGTCAACACCATGGGATCGGTGGGTCAACCACCGGCCATCCTCGGCGGCATGATCGGTTCTGCGCTGGTCGGCACCTTCCTCGGCATTTTATTGGCCTACGCCATCTTCGAGCCGTTAGCGGGTTTGATGGAACAAATCATTGATGAAAGCGGCAAAGAGTTGCAGTGCATCAAGACCACCTTGCTGGCCAGCATGCAGGGTTATGCGCCGCAAGTGGCGGTGGAGTTCGGACGCAAGGTGCTTTATTCGCCTGACAGGCCGACTTTCTCGGAACTTGAAGGCCATGTGAAGGGGAAGAAGTGAGCAGCGCCGCTGTTTTGGCGGATGACCAGGTGGCGCTTCGCCAAAATCACGCACGGGCCGTCATTCCCGCGAAGGCGGGAATCCTGGGACTGCAACGAATTCCAGCTATGGCTTCATTTGCAACCACTGCCTGGATTCCCGCCTTCGCGGAAATGACAGGCTTATGGGACAAAGTCGTGCAAGCCTCCAGTTGGAATCGCACACTGGCTGATTTCACGCACCGCCTTTTGGTTATCTTCAAACTAAAGGGATTCAGTCATGGCTGGTGACGCCAAAAAACTCCAGCCCATCATCATCAAGCGCATCAAAAAAGGTGGGCATGCTGCGCATGGGGGCGCTTGGAAAATTGCTTATGCCGACTTTGTGACAGCGATGATGGCGTTTTTCTTGTTGATGTGGTTGCTGGGCTCGACTACCGACGGTGACAAGAAAGGTATCGCCGACTACTTTGCTTCGCCTTTGAAGGTGGCGATGGGTGGGGGCAGTGGGTCGGGTGACTCGTCGAGCGTGGTCAAAGGCGGTGGTGCGGACTTCACGCGTGCGAACGGGCAAGTCAAACGGGGCGATATACCAAGCCCGCAACGAACCTTGAATTTGCAGGCCTTGAAGGAAGAACAGCAACGCGCAGAACGCGCCAAACTCGAATCACTCAAAGAAAAGGTGAGGGCGGCCCTGGCCGCCAACCCGAAAACGGAGGCGTTGCTGTCGCAGATCAGGCTGGACATGACGCGCGATGGCTTGCGCATTCAAATCGTGGACGAGAACAACCGGCCCATGTTCGACAGTGGCAGCGCGGTGGTGAAACCCTATATGCGCGACTTGCTGCGCGACATTGGCGCGGTGCTGGCCGAAGTGCCGAACCGATTGACACTGGAAGGCCACACCGATGCCCAGCCCTTCAGCGCTGGCGAGCGCGGCTACAGCAATTGGGAACTCTCCAGCGACCGCGCCAATGCCTCGCGCCGGGAGTTGATTGCGGGGGGGCTGCCCGACACCCGCGTGCTGCGCGTGCAAGGCTTGGCCTCCAGCAATTTAATCGAGCCAGCTGACCCCCGCAGCCCAGTGAATCGCCGCATCAGCATCATCGTGATGAACCGGGAGGCCGAAGACAGGATTTTTGGAAACAACGTCACCGCAGCCCCTGAGTCAGCCCATACAGCGTTGGAGCCGGCGGCTTCATTGCCTGCTCAAGCTTTAACGAGCGCTACTCAAATACCTGCGAATTCGGGCTCAACTTCTGGCGCAAGCACCCGATAAATCTCTCAACAACGATTTCGCCGCTAACACGCGAGGACCTCACCATGACCATCTCTGCCGACATGAAATTTCTGATCGTTGACGACTTCTCCACCATGCGACGCATCGTGCGCGGCTTGCTCAAAGAAATTGGCTACACCAACGCCGAGGAGGCCGAGGATGGCGCGGTGGCGTTGAACATGCTCAAGAACGGTAAGTTTGAGTTTGTGGTGAGTGACATCAACATGCCCAACATGACGGGGTTTGATTTGTTGACTGCGATCAAGAAAGATGACGCCCTCAAACACCTGCCAGTGCTGATGGTGACGGCTGAAGCACGCAAAGAAGACATCGTGCGTGCAGCACAAGATGGTGCGGCGGGATACATCGTCAAGCCTTTTACCAAGGCCACCTTGGAAGAGAAGGTTCAAAAAATTATGCAAAAGCTGGCGGCAACGGCTTGAGCCTTCAAGGGGAAAAAAATGAAAATGGAAGACCTCTGCACCTTATCGCCGCAAGCAGCGCAAGTCGTCGGCGCTGCCGCTTCTCCCGAAGTGTTTCAACAACTCGGGTTGATCACCCGCCAACTGCACGACACCTTGCATCAGCTTGGTGTCATGCCCAAACTGCAAAACGCAGCAGATGGTTTGCCTGATGCACGCAGTCGCTTGAGTTACATCGCTAAAAAGACGGGTGAAGCCGCCGACAAGGTGCTTAACTCCGTCGACCAGGCCAAGCTGGAACACAACACCATCGCTTCCGAGACCCGCCGCATGGCAGAAGCCTTGATGGCCGATCCCGTGAAGGCCGTCGCCACAGGTGCAGTCATGAATTTTGTGAGTGACGTCGAGGCGGCAACAGCACGCATCGACCAGCACCTCACCGACATCATGATGGCGCAAGACTTCCACGACCTCACGGGTCAAGTGGTCGCCAAAGTGGTTTCACTGGCCACCGACTTGGAAGACAGTTTGGTCAAATTGCTGGTTCAGGCTGCGCCACCAGAACAAGCCAAGATGGTTGATCCGTCGGTGCTCAATGGCCCCGTGGTCAATCCGGAAGACCGCACCGACGTCGTCAGCAACCAAGGCGAAGTGGACGATCTGCTGGCCAGCTTGGGCTTCTAAACTCGCATCCACCGTCCAGTGATTGGAGCATCAGTGCGCTGATGCACTGGCTTTCTCGATCGCAGCGGCAAGCTGCCTGACCACGATGGGCTTGGACACGTAGTCGTTCATGCCCGCGCCGAGGTAGGCGTTGCGGTCTTGAACCATGGCATTGGCTGTCATCGCAATGATGGGAATGTTGACGTACAAACCACCCAGTGCACGTATGGCCTGGGTTGCCGCCTGTCCGTCCATTTCTGGCATCTGAATGTCCATCAGTACGAGGTCATATTGCGCTTGTTGGACTTGACGGACGGCCTCGATGCCGTCGGCAACGATGTCGCTGTAGTGCCCCATCTGGTCCAAAATGGCCTTGATCAGAATTTGGTTCACGCCATTGTCTTCAGCCACCAAAATTCGCAAACTGCGCGCCGCGCGTTCGGCGACGTCACTGCTGGGGTCTTGATGAACCAATTTTCTGCGGTCCCCGGCGGCAAGCGGAACACGCAACTCGAAGGTGCTGCCAACACCCAGTTCGCTTTGGACATGTAAGGTTCCGCTCATCAACTCTGCCAGCTCCTTGCTGATCGCCAGGCCCAGGCCACTGCCCCCATAACGGCGTGCGGTGCTGCTGTCTGCTTGGGTGAAGCGGTCAAACAATGTGGGCAGGGCGTCTGGTGCGATGCCGATGCCGCTGTCCTTCACTGCCACGCAGAACATGAAACGCCCATCATCTATGGGCCGTTGATCGACGGCCACCTCAACCTGGCCCTGCTCGGTGAACTTCAGTGCATTGCCGATGAGATTGAAGAGTATTTGCCTGAGCCGGCTGGCGTCGCCTCGTAATGCACTGGGCAAATTGGGGCTCAAATGGGTTTGAAACTGAAGGCCCTTTGCTTCCGCTCGGACGGACAGCAAGGAGGCGACCTCATCGATGATCATCCGGGGGCTGAACTCCGCAATCTCAAGTTCCATGCGCGCCGCTTCAATTTTCGAGATGTCCAACACATCGTTGATGACTGCCAGCAGCATCTGTCCTGAGCTGCGAATCAACTCGACATAACGACGCTGTTCATCGGTCAATGGTGTGTTGAGCAGCAAACCATTCATGCCCAACACCGCATTGAGCGGTGTGCGTATTTCATGGCTCATGGCCGCCAGGAACTGGGTTTTCGACTCGTTGGCCGCTTCGGCCGCCGCTTTGGCACGGGCCAGTTCACGTTCGGATGCGGTGATGTCTCGGAATACGCTCACTACGCCGCCATCAGGCATGCGCGTCTCTATGGCGTGCACCACCATGCCGTTGCCGATGTCTTGGTCGAAATCACCGTGTTCGCTGCGGTGGGCCGTCATCCTGCGCTCAATCCATGCCTCCCGTGCGCCCACATCGGCCTCGGGAAAGTAGTGGCTGACGGAACGTCTGACCAACACTTCAAAAAGAATGCCGCGTCGTATGACGTTTCTCAACCAAGGAAATATGGCCACATAACGTTCGTTCCAAGCCAGTACCTTGTCGTTCGGGTCGCAAAGCAAAAAACCGTCGCTCATGGACGACAAGGCTTGATCCAGCAAGGCTTTGGATCTCCCCGTTTCTTGCCGTGCCCGGCTCAATTTGGCCCAGTGCCAATGGACGAAACCAGCCGACAGCAGGATCATGCTGAAAAAAACTGCTGCGACGATGATGGTTTTTTGCCTGTCTGCGTGCCAGCGGTGCAATACCTCCTGCATTGGAATGCTGGAGGACAGCAAGACGCTGCGGTACAAACTGGACCGCACGGCAATCAGCGCTTCACGCGGGGCAGGTCGCCCCAGGCCCACCCGCACTTGACCATCGGCTTGGCTGGCAGACAGCGGCGGAGACAAGGCCAAGGTGCCTGTGATGTCGCTCGGTGGACTGCTCGCCAGCAGCTGCCCGTCATCCCGCTCCAGCGTGATTTGCATCCCATCAACGGTAGCGCCTGGTGCCAACACGCTGGCCACCAACTGCAGCGGAACCTCGGCCACCACCACGCCGCGTTGTCCGCCGCTCGTGATGTAAGGCCGTCCCAGATGAAGGACGGTTTCCGTGGTGAACGGACTGCGTATGGCAGGGCCAATGACCAGGCTGGAGGTGTTCTGTTCCCAAACATGGTTCACAAACCCCGGCGGCCAGCGCGGGTCAATTTCATTTTGTGTCGACATGCTGACATCGCGGGTTTGGGCGCCCGCGACCGTTTCGCCCTGGGCGCCCAGCAGCGTGATGTCGCGAACCAGCAAATTGCGTCTGACCAGTCCCGCCAGCATGCTCTGCGCTTGCGCTGCGTCGATTTTTCCCTCTGCCGAAGTGGCGGGTCGAACCAGCTCCTCCACCCCGGACAGCATCACGTCGACGGACAGCAAGGTGCGGTTCAGGGCCGCCTCGGCGCTCGCCAGAGCACGTTCCGTCTGGTTGCGGCCTTGTTGCAAGGCCTCTTTTTTGCCGGACGAAATCAGCGACTGCGCTGTTCCGAGCACGCCCAGCGCGAAACCGGCCGCAACCAGCCAAATCGCGGTGGGTATCCAGCGGGGCAGACCCATATCAGTTGGTTTTTGGATTGATCCCGGTGACTGGGCCTAATGACTGCTCCCAGGTGCGTGCGCATATCGCTCCGCAGCGTTGTATCCAGCGGGGAAGTACGGTGCTTGAGAAAACATCGCGGCGCAATTGTTCATCCTGGGGTGTCAAAGGCACGGCCGCCATCTTGCCACGCCGAGTGCTGCTACAGCCGCTGGACTGTCCAGTGTTGCAGGCCAGCCCTTCTTGGGTTTCTCGCTCCGATTCAGCCCAAATTGCTGCTTCCAGCTTGGGGAGTTCTTCCTTGAGAAGTGCTCGTACATCGGCAGGCAGGGCGTTCCAGGCTGCGCCGTTCGCAGCGAATACTGACAAACCCCAGTTCAGTGGCATGGCGTGCAAATGACTGGTGATTTCATGCAAGCCTATGGTGTTGCCTGACATTGTTCCGGTGATGGCGCAGTCGATGGCACCACTGCGCATGTAAGGCATGAGCTCTGCGAAACTCGTCACTACCGGTATGGCGCCCAGGGCTTCGATCAAATCGGCCTGAGAACTGCTGGAAGTGCGAACTTTTCGGCCCTTCAGGTCAGCCAATCGAGTGAAGGGGTTTTTGCAATAGATGACCTGAGCGGGGTAGGCGTAAACGGCCAATAACTCCACGCCATATCGCTCTCGGAGGGTTTTGTCGAGCGTTGGTCGAAACCCGGTGACAGCGCGGCGCACAGAGGAGATATCGGGATTGAGACCCGCCAAGTCAGGGGCACTGAGTTCTGGTGCTGCGGCGGCAATGTTGCTTAAGAGCGCGGTTGAAAAAGGCAGCACACCAAGCTGCAACAAGCGGAGCGACTCGGAGGCGCGTATCCCTGCTCGGTCAAAGGGTACGATTTCCGCTCGCACTGTCCCGCCCGATCGTTCCAAGAGTGTTTTTGTCCAGAAGGGTTGTTCGTGCCGAAGGTACTGATTGACTCCGTCCAAGCCACCCACCACGCGTAAATGCACGGTTTCCTTTGGGTTGACCGCAGGCCGAGCCGGGGTTTCAACAGTTGATGTTTGAGACCATCCGATGCTCGTCAGGCCGCAACAGCAAGCCAACAACACGGCCTTCCAATGGCCTAGGCGGCGCCCCATACCGACCTGAGTCAAGGCCAGCACTCTTGATTTTTGCTTTGGATGCACGCTCAAACCACCCCCAACACGCGTTACAGGCTGTGGCTGCGCAGTGTAGGAGACGGCCTGCGGGGCCAAGACCACATCACGTCGAATTGGCGATAAATTGTCAGCAATCGTTGCGGGAGAGAGTCAGCGCTATGCTGCAAAACAAATCACTTGATGAAACTGCTGAAGTCAGTTCAGCGGCGACGACTTAGTCAGCGCCAGTCGTACGACAACTGGAACATCACACCCGCGTCGCCCAAGGCATTGAGTTGAACCGAGGTGGTCCGGTTGAACTGCCAGCCCACAGACACCAGGGCACCCGGGGAAAAGCCGTTGCTGTTGAAGGGAACCTTGTCCTCGTACTTGCCGCGGTAGCCGTAGAGCAAGCCCGCAGACCATTGTAAAAACAAGGGCGTGTCCTTCCATACTTGGTCGTACCGTTTGCCCAAATACAGGTATCCGCTGGGCTGACCAAAGGAGTTGCGGAAGTAAGATCCGCCATAAAGCCAGCCGTTGTCGTATTGCCGTTCCGCACCTATGGCATAGACACTTTGATGTTCGTCACTGGGGCGCCAATGCAGGCTGTAGGGCGACACTAGAAAACGCCAGTGACTTTCTCCGGAGAAATCGGGGGCTGAAAACCAAGATTTTTTTTGCGCCTGAGCAGTTGCTGGTGCGAATGCGGCTGCCAAAACGATGGCCACAACAACAAAAAAGGCCCTTTGGGGCCAAGCAGTGAGTTTTTTCATGGGCGGGATTCTAGCTTTGAGACATTTCAGCTTCGCTACCCTGGCTCGAGCGGCCTGCTTGGTGTTGTTTTTGCTTTCGCTCACAGGATGTGCTTGGCTCGACGCCAAAGAGCGGCAGCTGGCCTTGCGCCCAACCCCGAGCCAGCCCCATGTCGTTGCGGCAGCAGAACCGAATTTTCTTGCCGCCGATGAACGTTTTTTTCTGAATGTCGTCTCTACGACCTCAGACGCAGACAGAGCGCCGCCCGACCAAATCTTGGCGCTGTGGTGGATGCCCCACGCCGACCCGCAGGCCCCTGTTTTGCTGTACCTGCACGGCACCTTTCGCAACCTCTATCAAAACCTGCCAAAAATCAATGCCTTGAGGCAGGCGGGTTTTGCGGTGCTGGCGGTCGACTACCGAGGCTGGGGCGACAGCAGTCGCATCGTGCCCTCTGAGGCCAGCATCAACGCCGATGCGCTCCTGGCGTGGCAAGAGCTGCTCAAACGTGCACCCGACGCGGGGCGCCGGGTCATATATGGCCACTCCATGGGTGGCGCGGTCGCCGTGACTTTGGCCAGCCAGCTGAAATTTGGTGTGGACTACGGCGCACTCATTCTGGAATCCACTTTCACCAGGCTGTCTGATGTGGCGGCCGAAGCCGGGTTTTGGGGCAGTCTGGCCGCTGCCGTGACCACCTTGGAGTTTGATTCTTTGTCCAAAATCAAGCGCATCGATGCTCCGATTCTGATGCTGCATGGAAGCGCGGACCGAACCGTGCCCGTGCAACTGGGCAGGCGTTTGCGCGATGCTGCGGCTCCGGCCCGGCTGCGTTGGGTCGAATTCTCCGGGGGCTCCCACAGCCGACTTTTCAGCGACGCCCCTGAGCGCTACCGCGAGTCCATGCTGGCCCTGATACAAACCTTACCCCCTCCCGCAAAGCCATGATCTGGCCCTTGCCCGCCTTGTGCACCTGGGCCTTGTCCTGGGCCTTGTTCTGGATGCAGAGCCAGCTGGGCCTACCCAGCCTGTTGGCGTTTCTGGGCGCATGCTTTGGTGGACTCGCCGCGGCCGCGTTGGCTGCCGTGCGCGGCTACTCGCGCTGGCGCCAGGGGCTGATGGTGTTGGGTTTTCCGCTTTCCGCCGCCGCGTCAGGATTGGCGTCGGGGTGGCAGGCTTGGTTCTGGTTGCTGCCGCTGCTGCTGTTGCTTGCCCTGTACCCCTTGCGCAGCTGGCGTGATGCGCCGCTGTTTCCCACACCGCGTGATGCACTCAAGAGTTTGGCGAACGCCACCGCATTGCCAGCCGCGGCTCGCATCCTGGATGCGGGCTGCGGTTTGGGTGATGGCCTGTTGGCGTTGCGACGTGAGTTCCCGTCGGCCCAGATCGTCGGCTTGGAGTGGAGTGTCTTGCTTCGATTTCTTTGCGCCATGCGCTGCACTTTGGCGGGCGCCCACATGGAAGTTCGTCGAGGCGACATCTGGGCCGCGGATTGGTCAAGCTTCGACTTGGTTTACCTCTTCCAGCGCCCAGAGAGCATGGCCCGCGCCATGGACAAAGCCATGGCCGAGATGCGGCCCGGCACGTGGCTGGTGAGTTTGGAATTTGAGGTCGCAGGCCGTTCGCCAACAAAACGGCTTGACGCCCACCTGGATAAACCAGTTTGGCTCTACCAGCTGCCTCAGAAAGGGTGAGCCAAGCGCAGTCGGTGACGCGCCACTTGGGCGCGCACTTGTGCGGGCGCCGTCCCGCCTAGCACCTGCCTGGCATTCAAGGAGCCGCGAAGGCTCAGCACCTCGAAGACGTCTTGCTCAATGGATGCATTGAAAGCCTGCAAATCGGCCAGCGGCAATTCGGCCAGGTCCACGCCGCGCGATATCGCGACCTTGACGGCATGGGCGACGGTCTCGTGGGCGTCGCGAAAGGGCAAGCCTTTTTTGACCAAGTAGTCGGCCAAATCCGTCGCAGTGGCATACCCTTTGAGGGCCGCACGTTCCATGGCCTCAGGTTTGACGGTGATGCCCGCTACGAGTTCGACGAAGATGCGCAAGGTGTCTTTGAGCGTGTCAACGGTGTCAAAGAGCGGCTCTTTGTCTTCTTGGTTGTCCTTGTTGTAGGCCAGAGGTTGGCCTTTCATCAGGGTGATCAAACCCATCAGGTGGCCCACCACACGGCCGGTTTTTCCCCGCGCCAGTTCAGGCACATCGGGATTTTTCTTCTGCGGCATGATGCTGGATCCCGTGCAGAACCGATCGGCCAAATCAATGAACCCAAAGTTCTGACTCATCCACAGTACCAGCTCTTCCGACAACCGGGAGAAGTGCACCATGCACAGGCTGGCCGCGGCTGTGAACTCAATGGCGAAGTCGCGGTCGCTCACAGCGTCCAAGCTGTTTTGGCAGACACCATTCATGCCCAAACTCGCCGCCACACGTTCCCTGTCCAGTGGATAGCTGGTGCCGGCCAAAGCAGCCGCACCCAAGGGCAGGCGGTTGGTGCGTTGGAACACCTCGTCAAACCGTTCTGCGTCACGCGAGAACATTTCCACATAGGCCAGCAGGTGGTGACCAAAACTCACCGGCTGCGCCACTTGCAGGTGGGTAAATCCCGGCAAGATCACGTCGAAGTTCTTGTCCGCGACATCCACCAGAGCACGCTGCAAAGCCGTGAGCAGGCCGCCGATGGCGGTGATTTCATCCCGCAGCCAAAGCCGCACATCGGTGGCCACTTGGTCGTTGCGAGAGCGCCCGGTGTGCAGCCGTTTACCGGCGTCACCCACCAGCTGTGTCAGCCTGGCTTCAATGTTGAGGTGTACGTCCTCCAGGTCGAGTTTCCACTCGAACTCGCCGCTTTCAATTTCGCGGGTGATTTGGGCCAGGCCGCTTTGAATCTTGGCATGGTCTTCTGCGCTGATCACCTTTTGGTGGCAGAGCATTTCCGCATGCGCCAGGCTGCCCGTGATGTCTGCCTTCCACAGCCGCTTGTCGAAAAACACACTGGAGGTGTAGCGTTTGACGAGCTCGCTCATGGGCTCGGAGAACAAAGCCGACCAGGCCTGGGATTTTTTGTCGAGTTGATCAGAGGACATGGGCGAAGGCTGGAAAAGTGCGGGAGTGCGCCATGCAAGGTGGGCGGGGCACACAAGATGTTTACGAAGGGGGTTTTCAGGATTTGTCCGTCTTGGCGACAATGCGCGTGAACCGACTCCCTCTGAATTGGTTTCATTCTATCGAGCCCTGCATGCCAACCTCCAAGCACCTTCCTCCCGGACGCAGTCTTCCTTCGACCGGTGACTCCAGCTTGCTGATGCCGACAACCCAAGATTCCATGTGGCTGGAGCCTGGTTCCCGTGTGGTGCGCCCGGCAGCCAGTGGGGCAGACGCGTTCAATGTCTGCCATGTGGGCGTGGTGCTGCGAACCGTGGTGTTTGTGCACGGCGTCGTGGCTTTGGCGTTGTTGTTCAGCCATGCCACGGCAGTGGCGTGGCTCGAATCGTTCAGCTTGGCCGCTGGTGTGGTGTTGCCAGGGGTGTTGCTGTGGTTGTTGATGGCATGTATGTTCAAAGGCGTTTTTGTCCGACTCCATGCCGCAAAGCAGTGGCTACTGGCTGGCGCTCTGGGCGCTTTCGCAGCGCGTATGTCATGGGCCTTGGGCCAATGGTCTGGTTTGGCGGTGTGGGGCATTCCGTCGGATGCTGGTGATCGCCTTCCCGCAGCATTGGCCCCGATGCTGGCCGGGGCAGCGTTGGCCATCGCTATCACCTTGTGGTTGCAGTGGCGCGAGCAAGCGCGTTTCCCTGCGGAGGCGACCGCACGTTTGGCGGAGTTGCAATCCCGCATACGCCCTCATTTTTTGTTCAATACGCTCAACACCGTGCTGGCCCTGGTGCGCTTGGACCCCAAGCGTGCCGAAGACGTACTGGAGGATCTGTCTGAACTGTTCCGGGTGGCGCTGACTGCAAGTGGCGAGTCCACGACCTTGGAAGGCGAAATTGATCTCGCCAAACGTTACCTCGCCATTGAACAGATTCGTTTTGGCGACAGGCTCAAGGTGCAATGGGAACTGGATCCCGCTGCCGGCAGTGCACGCGTGCCGCCATTGTTGTTGCAGCCATTGGTTGAGAACGCTGTTCACCACGGGGTGGAGCCGGGAGAAGAGGGTGGTTTGGTTCGGATCCGCACCCGCATGATGGGCGGGCGGGTGCAGGTGTCTATCGTCAACACCGTTCCCAACACACCACCTCGGCCGGGCCACGGCATGGCGTTGCAGAACGTTAAGGAACGTTTGCGTTTGATGCACGACGTCGCCTGCCATTTTGAAACCCGCTTGCATGAAGGTGTTTTCCGCGTGCAAATCACGCTACCGTCTGGCGAGGTGACTGTGAAAGGCAAACCATGACAGGCCCTACTCTGCGTGTTCTACTGGTGGATGACGAAGCGCTGGCAAGGATGCGCCTGCGCAGCTTGATCGCTGAAATCGACGATCCAAAAACGGTGGTGGTGGCCGAATCGCCTACCGCCATGGCTGCAAGGGTGTGGATGGCGGAACACCATTGCGACGTGGTGCTGCTGGACATTGCCATGCCGGGTATGAACGGCATGCAATTTGCCGCTGAGTTGCGCCAGCAGCAACGTTTGCAGATGTCGTCCCAAGACCATGGGAGAGACCCGAACGACTGCAGGCCTGTGCTGATATTCGTCACCGCACACCCCGAACATGCTCTCCGTGCATTTGAGGTTGAAGCCGTGGACTACCTGA
Source organism: Burkholderiales bacterium (assembly GCA_031431125.1). Taxonomy (GTDB): domain Bacteria; phylum Pseudomonadota; class Gammaproteobacteria; order Burkholderiales; family Burkholderiaceae_C; genus JANPCX01. Next base: position 27,137 of record JANPCX010000061.1, on the reverse strand, counting down.
CCAAACCCGTGCGCCGCGACCGGCTGCAAGCCGCTTTGCAACGCGCGGCGCAGCGGCTGTCGGTCTCGGTGGCACCGAACGAATCAGCCTTGGCCGCCTCTGCTGCGGAGATGGAGCGTGCGTTGGGTGCGAACGAATCCGAGCCCGTGATCGTGGTCAGCGATCGCGGGCGCATCGTGCGCGTGCCGGTCAGCGATGCGCTCTACTTCAAAGCTGAACTCAAGTATGTGACCTTGCGTACAGCACAACACAGCCATGTACTGGACGACAGCCTCAGTGACCTGGAAAAACGTGTGGGCTCCAAATTTATCCGCGTGCACCGCAATGCCTTGGTGGCCAAACACGCGGTTCGGGCATTGGAGCGCCGGGTGATCGTGGGTGAAACGGATGACGACGGTGGTGGAACCTGGGCCGTGCGTGTGGCCCCGCTGGATGAATGGCTTGCTGTCTCTCGCCGTCAAGTCGCTGCAGTCAGAGAAGCGCTTGCCGCGGATGGCGTGTGAATCAAGTGGACTGCGTGCCAAGATCCACCATGAGCGCTTTCGTCTTGTCAGAATGGCTGATGAGATGCATGTCTGGTGAATCGGAGCGCCACAAAACCAGTTCACCGCTGAGAAGATGGATGGACTCGTGATCGTGCAAGTCGATCTGTAGCTCGCCTGACAAGCATTGAATGAAGAGAGGCGCCTTGCGAGCCGCTAGCTGCAAGCGGGTTGGCGATGCCAACGGGGTGAGCGTGATCCAGTGGCTGCCGCGTCGCGCCAGTACGCTCAAGTTCTGCATCGGCCCGTCAATCAGTCGGGCGTGAATCCGGGTTTCGCCGGCAAAGTAGAACGGTTGCATCGGGTTGTCCAGGCGATGGTTGAGATCAAGATCACCCGACTCCAACGTCATGCCATTGCCACTGATCAATGCAATGCAGCGGTCGTATCCGGGAAATGCCGAGAATGGCGAGTCTTTCGCCACTTCCGCCACACTGATGCGCCAGTCGAAATCATCTGCTCCTCCGTCGAGTGGATGAGTTGCTACCAAGCGCATTGAGCCGCCCCCATTGCGCCAAGCCATAGACGGGCACAGTGCGAGGCGGATGAGTTCTGCGTTGGCCATGATCTCAGTTGAACATGCTGACTAACTTACTTGTCATCCGCTTGCTCTTTTTGCCGAGCTCGCGCCAGCAGCCAGATTCCGAGCAATACCAAGGTGGTTCCACACAGCTCCCACACCGTGAAGGGCTCACCCAGCAAAAGCACCCCCAAGGCCACGGTAGCCACTGGGCCCGCCATGCCGCACTGTGCAGCCAAAGGGGCACCAATTCTGCTGATCGCCACCATGACCATCACGATGGGTGCGAACGTGCAGAGCACACCATTGACCAAAGACAACCAGAGCACCTCCTGGGGCACGATCAAAGAGGACAACGGGTTTGTCGCGACAAAGTGAATGAAGGAAAACAAACACGCGGTTGCCGTGGCCCAGCCGGCCAATCGTTTGGCACCCAATTTCCGAACCACCTCGCCACTGTGGCACAAGTAGACGGCATAGCTGATGGCACTGGCGAACACCAAGGCTGCGCCCAAGGACACGTTTTCCCCCGTTAACCTGATCTCATTGCCAAGCACCAGCACCACACCCAAGTAGCTGGCGACCAATGCCCAAGCATGGCCCCAAACAAAACGCCGTTTTAGAACAAATACGTTGATGAACAGCACCAAGGTGGGTGTGAGGTAAACGATCAGGCGCTCCAAACTTGCAGTGATGTATTGCAAGCCTGCAAAATCCAAAACACAGGTCAGGTAGCCGCCAAAAAATCCTAAAAACAAGATGGATGACCAGTCTTTGCGGTCCAATGCCGGCTTCCCTCGGCCGCTCCACCACGCTAAAAAGACAAACAAAGGAAACGCAAACAACATGCGATAGAAAACCACTGTCATGTAATCCACACCGTGCCGAAAAGCCAACTTAACGATGATGGCTTTCACCGAAAAAAGAATGGCACCAATGATGGCAAGAACCAAGCCCGTACCAACTCGTCGGTTCGCCGTTGACGTTTCGGAATCGATTGAGGAGGCACTGGCTGATGACATAAACGCAGCGATTGTAGGCAGCGGGGGGCACACTTCATCATGGCTTCTTCCCTAGTTGATTCAGTGTTCAACCCCCCCCCCGACACAGCAACCTGGCAGGACTGTCAGCCTTCGTTGGCAATTCTTTGAACGAAATGAACCGATGGGCTTCACTGCGAAGGCAGGTATGACAAATCAACAGACCGCACCAATTGATTGTCTTGATGGCATCCGCCTCGTGACCTTGGCGCTGAACTTGCCCGGACCCGCTGCGGTAATGCGTTGCCGTGCGATGGGGGCGAGCTGCGTCAAGGTCGAACCGCCGGCGGGTGACCCGATGCGTGACTACAGCATGCTGGCCTATTCGCGAATGCACGACGGCGTGCGTGTGTTGAGGCTCGATCTCAAGTCCGAGGGTGGTCAGGCTCAGCTGGCCACTGAGTTGGCGCATGCAGACGTGCTTCTCACCTCTTTTCGCCCCTCAGCGCTACAGCGCTTGCGTCTGGATTGGTCGTCTGTCCACGCTCGATTTCCGCAGCTTTGTCAGGTGGCGGTGGTGGGCGAATCGGGCGACCAAAATCACAAGGCCGGACACGACTTGACCTATATGGCTTCGCAGGATCTCATTGATGGGCTGAGTGTGCCGCGCAGCTTGTTTGCTGACATGGCCGGTGCAGTCGCGGTGAGTGAAGCCATTCTTCAGGTGGTGTTGCAAGGGCAACGTCAGGGTCACGGCGTGTTTGTCGAAGTGCCTTTGCAGGAGGTGGCTGCCTGGATGGCCTTGCCGCGGACACTGGGCATGATGAAAGATACCGGGCCTTTGGCGGGTAGCAGCGCGGGTTACAGCGTTTACGCCTGCCGCGACGGGCGCGTGGCGGTGGCCGCGCTGGAGCCGCATTTTGCGCGGGCCCTGTGTGCCGCGGTGGGTTTGCCCGAGGACACGATCACGCATATGGGTTCACCCAGCACACGAGCGGCGATGGCGCAGTTCTTTGCAGAGCGCACCCGTGCACAGCTCGAATTGCTGGCTCAAACCCAAGACCTGCCGCTGGTCACCATGGCGCCCTGAAAACCCCAGTCAACCGGTGTTGCGCAGGCCCGCGGCAATGCCGTTGATGGAGATGTGTATGCCGCGTTTGACGCGTTCGTTGCCGGCGTCGTCAACCCCGGACTCGGCATGCTGTCGGTAGCGGCGCATCAGTTCCACCTGCAAGTGGTTCAAGGGGTCGAGGTAAGGGAAGCGGTGGGCGATCGAACGTGCCAGCGACGGGTTGGAAGCCAGGCGTTTTTTCTCACCGGTGATGAGGGTTAGCGCATCGTTGGTGCGCTGCCATTCGGCTTCTATCAAGCCAAAAATTCGTTTGCCCAGTTTTTTGTCTTCCACCAAGTCCACATAACGTGCGGCGATGGCCAAGTCGCTCTTGGCCAGCACCATGTCCAAGTTAGACAAAAGCGTGCGAAAGAACGGCCATTGTTTGTGCATGCGCTGCAGCAGCACGAGGCGTTCTTTGCGCAGTTTTGCCTCCTTGCCCAAGAACTGTTCAATGGCCGAACCAAACCCGCACCAACCCGGCAGCGCCACACGGCATTGGCCCCAGCTGAAGCCCCAAGGAATGGCCCGCAAATCTTCAATGGCCCGTGTGGCCTTGCGGGAGGCGGGACGCGAGCCAATGTTTAGCTCGGCAATTTCGCGTATCGGCGTAGCGCTGAAAAAATAGTCGGTGAAGCCTGGGGTTTCGTAAACCAACTTGCGGTAAGCCGCAAAACTCGCGTCGCTGATGGCCGAAGCAGCTTCCAAAAAACCTTTGGAGGCACTTTTGGTGGGGTGCAACAAGGTGGCTTCCAGCGTGGCGGCGACCAGGGTTTCCAGGTTGCGGCGCCCGATCTCGGGGTGTGCGTACTTGGATGCGATGACCTCGCCTTGTTCGGTCAATCGAATTTGCCCATTCACTGTGCCGGGGGGTTGCGCCAAGATGGCTTGGTAGCTGGGGCCACCGCCCCGGCCCACAGTGCCGCCCCGACCATGGAACAAACGCGGCGTGATGCCATGTTTCTTTTGCAATTCGGCAAAGAATTCGACAAGGGCGATTTCGGCGCGGTAAAGCTCCCAGTTGCTCGTGAAGGTGCCACCGTCTTTGTTGCTGTCGCTGTAGCCCAGCATGATGTCTTGTTCGCCACCCGAGTTTTTCATCATCTGCGTCACGCCCGGCAGTGCATAGAACTGCTGCATGATGGGCGCGGCCTGGCGCAGGTCTTCTATGGTTTCAAACAAGGGGACGACGATGAGGTCGGTGATGGCCGAGGCATCGTCCAGATTTCCGCGCAGCAGCCCCGCCTCTTTGAGCAGCACCATCACTTCCAGCAGGTCACTGACGTCTTCGGTGTGCGAGATGATGTAGTGGCGAATGGCGTCACGGCCAAAACGCTGCAGTGACTGGGCAGCGGCTTCAAAGATGGCCAGTTCGCTCACGGTGTGTTCGCTGTAATTGGCGGCGCGAACACGCAGTGGCCGTGCGTCGCTCAGCACCTGCAGCAGCAGGCTGCGGCGCTGGGTTTCATCGCGTGCACTGTAGTCGTCGGCAATGCGTGCGGTGTGCAGTAACTCGGCCACCACCGCTTCGTGTTTGTCCGAACTTTGGCGCAGGTCCACCGTGGCCAAGTGAAAACCAAACACCTGGACCGAGCGCATCAGGGGTCGCAGGCGCGGCTCCATCAGGGCTTGTGCATGGTGTGTTTGCAATGACGCTTCAATCACTTGCAAATCGGCCAAAAATTCTTGGGCGCTGGCGTAGGGGTTTTGAGGTGCAACCGCATGGCGCAGCGCTTCTGTGCCGGTCAGCGTCTGCAAGGTGGCCGCCAAACGGGCGTAGACGCCAATCAGGGCCCGCCGATAGGGTTCGTCTTGGCGGTGCGGGTTTTGGTCGGGTGACGATTCGGCCAGCTGTTGCATGGCTTTGGACACCGGCGACAGCGTGGCCGAAATGGACAGCTCGGCACCGAGTTCGTGGACCTCAGTCAGATAAAACCGCAGCGCCGTTTCCGATTGACGCGCCAGAGCCATGTGCAAGGTATCAAAGGTGACGAAGGGGTTGCCGTCGCGGTCCCCACCAATCCAATTGCCCATGCGGAAAAAATTGCCCACAACGTGGCCGGGAAGAAAGCTCTCAACCTCTTTGTACATGCGCGGAATTTGGCGCAAGAAGGTGGCGCGGTAGTAGGACAGTGCATTCTCAATTTCATCGGCCACCGTCAGTTTGGCGGTGCGCAGCATGCGGGTTTGCCAAAGCTGGGTCACCCTGGCGCGCAGCAAAGATTCGTTGTCGGCCCGCTCGTTCAGCGCGCCCAGCCCGTCCCGTTGTTCCAGCAGTTCGGCAATGGCCCGCTCGGCGTCCAATATGCTTTTGCGCTGCACCTCGGTGGGGTGGGCAGTGAGCACGGGCGAGATGTAGGCTTTGCCCAGCATCTTGGCTATGTCGCCGCTGCGCACATCGGCGCGCGCCAGCCGCTCAAAACTCATGGCCAGCGAGCCTTCTTGCAGGTGTCCTTGCTGGGCATGGTGACTGCGTCTGCGCACGTGGTGCTGGTCTTCGGCGATGTTGGCCAGGTGTGAGAAATAGCTGAAGGCGCGGATCACACTCACGGTTTGGTCGTTGCTGAGGTTTTTAAGCAAACGGTCGAGGGAACGTCCGGCTTGGGTATCGCTCTTTAAACGGTAGGCAACTGAGAGCTGACGCACCCGTTCAATCAGTTCGAACGCCGCCTTGCCTTCTTGCTCACGAATCACGTCGCCCAGGATGCGTCCCAAGAGGCGAATGTCGTCAATCAGCGGCTGATTCTTGGCGCTTGCTTCGGCTTTGGAAGTTTTGGCGACAGTTTGTGAGCGGGTCACAGGGGTGGCTTTGAGTGGCATGGTGCTGGGCGACTAGGCTGAAGAGGATGTAACTAGGTTACACATTTTATGTGGATATTCAGCTCATCAGTTACTTTTTCGCGTCGGGCAGCAGCTGCCTTGATCGAGGGTTCGGCCTTACCGTCAATTTCGGGCTGCTAGCATGCCCGCATGAATTCACCATTGATCATTGCGACCCGCGAAAGTCGCCTTGCCTTGTGGCAGGCTGAGCATGTTCGGGACTTGCTGGTTGAACGTTTGGGATTGTCGGTGCAACTGCTGGGCATGACGACCCGCGGCGATCAAATTTTGGACCGCAGCTTGGCCAAAGTGGGTGGCAAGGGCTTGTTTGTCAAAGAGCTGGAAGTGGCGCTGGAGCAAGGCCGTGCGCAGCTCGCGGTGCATTCGCTCAAGGACTTGCCCATGGATTTGCCTGATGGTTTTCAGCTGTCTGCTGTTTTGCAGCGTGAAGACCCACGGGACGCTTGGGTCTCCAACCAGTATTCGAGCTGGCACGATTTGCCGGACGGCGCTTTGGTGGGCACGTCCAGCCTGCGGCGTGTGGTGCAACTGCGCGCCTTACGACGTGATTTGCGCATTGAACCGCTGCGTGGCAACTTGGACACCCGATTGCGCAAATTGGACGAGGGCCAGTACGCCGGCATCGTGCTCGCGGCGGCCGGTTTGAAGCGTCTCGGTTTGGGCGAGCGCATCCGGGCTGTGTTTGAACTTGACGACATGCTGCCTTGTGCGGGTCAGGGCGCACTTGGCATCGAAGTGCGCAGCGACAAACAAGACGTGCATGCGCATGTCGCCAGTTTGCTGCATGAACCCACTTGGCTGGCCACCCAAGCAGAGCGCGCCGTGTCGCGCGGCTTGGGCGGCAGTTGCAGCATGCCTCTGGCCGCGCACGCGGTCTGGATGGCCGATGGTCGGCTGAATCTGAGGGCCGTGCTGGGTGCGGATGAATCGGCGTCACCATCGTCTGCATGGCCTTTGTTGCGCACCGCCGCGCAGGCCGATGTGGTCAGCCTGGATGCGGCCATTGCGCTCGGGGCCATGGTGGTGAGCCAGTTGCATGGGCTGGGCGCAGCGCGTTATTTGTCCTCGCCCGTCGCTCATTGAGCAATGCAGTTGACCCCCAGCCGTGTATCACCCCGTGTGCTGGTCACGCGGCCAGCGGCCCAGGCCGAAACCTGGGTGCAAGACCTCATCGCGCACGGTGTCGACGCGGTGGCTTTGCCCTTGATTGACATTGTTCCCCTCGCCGACGAGGTGGTTTTGGCCGCCGCGTGGGCGCGGCTGGTTGACTACAAACTCGTGATGTTTGTCAGCCCCAATGCAGCAGTGCATTTTTTTACAGCGACGTGCAGAGGTGTTTGGCCAAAGCAGGTGCTGGCCGCCTCGCCGGGGCCAGGGACGAGCGCTTCTTTACGTGCTTTCGGGGTAGGGCAGCAATGCATCATCGAACCGAGTTTTGATGCCCCCCAATTTGACAGCGAGGCCTTGTGGCGGCAACTCCAGCCCCACGACTGGCATGCAGCGCATGTGCTGGTGGTGTCGGGAGAAGGGGGGCGAGACTGGTTGGCGCAACAGCTGCAACAAGCCGGTGCGAGAGTCGACTCCTTGGTGGTCTACCGCCGTGCGCCACCCCAATGGACGCCCCAATGCCTGGACTTGACCGAGCAAGCGCTGGGCAGTCCAGGCGACCATGTGTGGTTCTTCAGCAGTTCCGAGGCCATTGGGCAGTTGCTACGGCGCTTCCCACCACCGTGCTGGACACACAGCCAGGCCCTGGCCACCCACCCTCGAATAGCCCAAGCTGCCGCTGACGCCGGTTTTTCTAAAGTGACAACCAGTCGCGCAAATTTTGAGACTGTGTTGGCCTGCATACAATCCCTCGGCACCCTTGGTGTCTCCAGTCATCCCTCCCCAACACCGTCGACACGCTCGCAGTGAATCCAGACTCCACCCCCCCACCATCTTCCGAGCCCGCCACCGAGATTGCGAGCCCTGTGGCGTCAGCCCAAGGTGATCGCGTGCCGGCGCAGGCGGACTTGGCAGCGCGCTGGAGTCTGCCTTGGGCCTGGATTTTTGGCGTGTTGCTCTCGGTGGTGTCGCTCTTGAGCCTCAGTTTGGCCTGGAAGGCCCAGCAGCGCGGCGCCTCTTTGGAGCAAACCTTGGTGGGCCGACAAGAGGCCATCCAAAAAGAAACGGCACAGTCACAAATCTTGGCTAAACAAGCCAATGACAAGGTGCTGGAAGCGGCGGCCAAGGTCGCTTTGTTGGAAGCCCGGGTGGCTGAAGTGGCGGTGCAGCGGGGTCAAGTCGAAGAGTTGATCCAGTCTTTGTCTCGTTCGCGAGACGAGAACGTTTTGGTGGATATTGAGGCGGGCATTCGCGTCGCGCTACAGCAATCCGCCATCACCGGCAGCGCAGAACCATTGGTCGCGGTGCTCAAACAATCTGATGAGCGACTGTCCCGTTACAACCAGCCTCGCCTGGAGGGCGTTCGGCGTGCCATCGCCCGTGACCTGGACAAGGTTAAGGCGGTGTCGGTGGCCGATGTCTCGTTGCTGAGCATCAAACTCGATGAAGTGGTGCGTTTGGTTGACGACCTGCCACTGCTGTCTCGTCCAGAGTTTCGCCCGTCCTCCAACTCCCCGTCCAAAGAGTCGCGGCCGGTCGGCGCGAACACACCCGCTGCACCCATCGACTGGACTTCGCGCTCGGGTTGGGCCGAGGGTTGGAGTCGCGCTGTTGACCATGTGGTGGCCGAAGCCAAATCCTTGGTCAGAGTCACGCGCATTGATCATCCCGATGCCATGCTGCTGGCACCAGAACAAGCCTTTTTCCTGCGCGAAAATCTCAAACTCAGGCTGCTGAACGCGCGTTTGGCGCTGCTCAGCCGCCAGTTTGAAACAGCGCAGTCGGATTTGCAGCTGGTTGTGCTGTCCTTGGACAGGTACTTCGATCGTCAAAACCGCCGCACTGCAGCCGCGGCAGAGGTTGTCCGCGGTGTGGCGGCACAGTCTCGCCAAGTGGTGGTTCCGCGCCCAGACAATACCTTGGCTGCATTGAGTGCAGCAGGTTCCGCGCGATGAAATGCGCGAGCGACCTGCGCTGAACTGAGCGAACCCGCCATGCGTTCCGTCATCTGGCTTTTGTTGTTGTTTGTTGTCGCAGTCGTGGCCGCCACAGCCTTGGGTACCAACGATGGCTTGGCCTCTTTCTATTGGGGCACCTGGCGACTGGACATGTCGCTGAATTTGTTCTTGCTGCTTTTGCTTGGAAGCTGTGTCGCCTTGGTGACCCTGATTCAGGCCCTGCGCAGTTTGACCACCTTGCCGCAACGCGCGCGCCAGTGGCGTTTGGCCCGGCGCGACCGCAGCGCGCAGTTGGCCTTGCGTGAGGCGCTGGCCCAGTATTTTGGGGGTCGTTATGCGCGTGCCGAAAAATCCGCCCAGCGCGCCTTGGCGATTCAGGCCGACACGCCAGACCTCACCCAAGACAACGAGTTCGCCGTGCTGGCGCATTTGCTCTATGCAGGCAGCGCCCATCGCCTGCAAGACCGAGTTCGACGCGACAGCCACCTTGAGCGCGCATTGCTGCTGGCGGGGCGCTCCAGCGCCGCCAAATCGGCGGAAGAAGGGGCCCATCTACTGGCTGCCGAGTGGGCACTGGACGATAGGGATGCGCCGCGTGCCCTGAGGCTGCTCGCTGCGTTGCCAGCCGGTATCGCAAGGCGTACCCATGCGTTGCGCCTGAAGTTGCAAGCGACGCGTTTGGGCCAACATCCTGCGGAAGCACTCAAGACAGCCAGATTGTTGGCTAAGCACCAGGGGTTTTCTAAAGTCGCTGCTGTCGGTTTGTTGCGGTCGTTGGCCTTCGAGTCCCTAGACACCGCCCACGACATGGATCAACTGCGCCAGGTGTGGGCGCAGTTCGATCCCGCTGACCGTCGTGATGCGTTCGTCGCGTCGAGAGCTGCTTCTCGCGCCGCGCAACTGGGGCATCCGCAGGATGGAAGAACTTGGCTGCGGACCTACTGGGACGCGATGGACAGCTGCAGTGCAGAAGACCGGACCGCGGTGGCCCAGGGCTTTGTCGCTTGTGTGGCCGGCCTGGAGGGCGATTGGCTTCCGATACTTGAGCGTTCCGCGCAGAACTTCCCCAGAGACAGCGCGGTAGCCTTGGCCGTTGGCAGTGGTTTTGCGGAGCGTCAACTCTGGGGCAAAGCGCGTCAGAAGCTGGAGCAAGCGGCGCGTGATGAGTCCCTCGACGGTGCGTCTCGCCGCCGCGCTTGGGTGGCCTTGGCCCGTCTGGCCGACCACAATGCCGACGAAGCCCTGGCCGCGCGTTGTTATCGGTCAGCCGCCATGTCTGTTCAGTCAACGGATGGAAAACCTATGCTAGAATGCAAAGCTTCGCGGCTGTAGCTCAGCTGGATAGAGTACTTGGCTACGAACCAAGGGGTCGTGGGTTCGATTCCTGCCAGCCGCACCAGAATTTCGGTTCTAGAAACTCAGCTTAGAGACTTGTGCTCTAGGCTGTTTTTCTTTGTGCGTTCGACGCAGCAGCGTGTGAGCGCTTGGGGCATTCATGAGCAAGGCTTTCACCAAAGAATCGGACGGTGGTGACGACGAAGACGGCGACAACGCGTTGCCGCCTATCCCACCCGGCACCAAAAACTACATCACGCCTGCGGGATATACGCGGCTGCGATCAGAGCTGCTGACCTTGTTGGACATTGATCGTCCCAAGGTCGTGGAAGTGGTCTCTTGGGCCGCGAAAAATGGCGACCGCTCTGAGAACGGTGACTACCTCTATGGCAAAAAACGCTTGCGGGAAATCGACCGGCGCATTCGTTTTCTGACCAAACGTTTGGATGTCGCCGAAGTCGTCGATCCTTCGGTGCATCACGGCAAATCGCAGATTTTTTTCGGTGCAACGGTTCGTTATGCGAACGAAGACGGCGTTGAGACCTTATTGACCATCATGGGCATAGACGAAGCCGACAGCAGCGTGGGCGAAGTGAGCTGGATCTCGCCTGTCGCTCGCGCTTTGCTCAAAGCCCACTTGGGTGACGAGGTGGCGGTACAAACGCCCAAAGGGCCGCAGCGCATTGAAGTGTTGGAGGTCAGCTACCCAGCGCCTGTTCCCGACCCATCACAGGTCTGAAGCCGAGGTCAAGACTTCTGTCGGGCGACTCGCATCACAGGTGCTGTGCGTTTGAGGATGCGCATGACCTCGGCCAGGTGCAGTCGGTCGCGCACACTGACCAATACCTTGATCTCTGTTGACTCCGCACGTGGGTCGTTGCCCATTTCGATGTGCGCGATGTCTGCCTCTGCGTGGGCCACTGCCGCAGCCACTTTGGCCAGGACGCCTTTGCCGTTTTGTACCAAGAGAGAGATGCCCGCTTCGAAGGCGCGAACCGGCTGTTCTCCCCACTCTACTGCCATGAAATGCTCTTGGTCACGCACAAACAGACGTTTTCCAACGCTGCATTCGGTGCGGTGAATCAGAAGGCCTTCACCTCGGCCCAAATAACCTTGAATGCTGTCGCCCGGGATTGGATGGCAACAGCTGGCAAATTTGACCGAAGCACCCTCGCTGCCGTCAATTTGCACCAGGCCTTGGCCGGGGGTGCTCTCGTCGGCGGTCGCGTAGCGGCCCATGCTCAAGGTCAAAGCGTCGGGCCGAGTGCCTTGTTCAGCCAGCAGCCGCACCAGCTGTTTGGCCACAATGGCCGCAATTTTTTTCCCTAAGCCAATGTCGGTCAGCAACTCGCCTCGGTTGCGGCTGTCACTCCACCGCGTGAGTTGTTGCCAGACGGCTTGGCCGCTTTCGTCGTCCGCAGGCAAGGCCAAGCCCTCGTTGCGCAGCGCTTGGGCCAACATACGCTCGCCCAGCTCTTGCGACTCGTCTTGCTCCATGGTTTTGAGGTAGTGGCGAATCTTGGATCGCGCCCGGCCGGTGCGAACGAAGTTGAGCCACGCAGGATTGGGGCGTGCGTTGGGCGTGCTCACGATTTCCACCACATCCCCGCTGCGCAACTCGGTGCGCAGGGCCACGGGCTCGCCGTTGACCTTGGCCGCCACGCAGTGGTCGCCAACGTCAGAGTGAATTGCGTAGGCGAAATCGACAGGGGTGGCCCCGCGCGGCAACGCGAGTATTTTTGACTTCGGGGTGAAGACGTAGACCGCGTCGGGAAAGAGGTCGATCTTGACGTGTTCCAAGAACTCGTTGGCGTCGCCGGTTTCGTTTTGAATGTCCACCAGCGACTGCAACCACATGGCGCTGAGGCGCTGTGCATCTTGAACCTGCATCGCACCTTTGCCCTTGGTTTTGTAGAGCCAATGGGCGGCGATTCCACTTTCGGCAACGGCGTGCATCGGCTCCGTGCGAATCTGAAACTCGACCGCGGTGCCCAAGGGGCTCACCAGCGTGGTGTGCAGCGACTGGTAGCCGTTGGCCTTGGGAATGGCAATGTAGTCCTTGAAGCGTCCCGGAACGGGTTTGTACAACTGGTGCAGGATCCCCATGGCCACATAACACTCGGTGGGCGTGCCCACCACAATACGAAAACCAAACACATCGTTGACCTGGGCGAAGCTCAGGCGTTTGGCGCGCATTTTTTTGTAGATGGAAAACATTGTCTTTTCCCGCCCAAAAACTTGCACGGCAAGTTTGGCCTGAGAAAAAGTGCGGGTGACGTCGGTTTGTATGCGCTCGACGATGTCCCGTCGATAACCTCGCGCCTTGAGCACGGCTTTGGCCAGCGCCGCTTGCCGCCATGGTTGCAAGTGGGCGAAAGCCAAGTCTTGCAACTCGCGGTAGATCTGATTCAGGCCCAGGCGGTGTGCGATGGGGGCGTAGATGTCCAGCGTTTCCCGGGCAATTCGGGCGCGTTTGCTGGCCAGCACGGCGCTCATGGTGCGCATGTTGTGGAGCCTGTCGGCCAGCTTGATCAGAATCACCCGCACGTCCCGGGCCATGGCCAAGAGCATTTTTCTAAAGCTCTCGGCCTGGCCTTCTTCCCTGGTCGAGAACTGGAGTTTGTCGAGTTTGGTCAGCCCGTCGACCAACTCGGCTGTGGGCGCTCCAAAGCGCTCAATCAACTCCGCTTTGGTGATGCCGCAGTCTTCCATGGCATCGTGCATCAACGCGGCCATGATGGCTTGGGCGTCAAGTTTCCAATCGGCGCACAGACCTGCGACGGCGATGGGGTGGGTGATATAGGGTTCGCCGCTGGCGCGAAACTGGCCCAAATGGGCCTCGTCGGCAAAACGATAGGCCTCGCGCACCAGGCGAATCTCGGCGCTTTCCAGGTAGTTGAGTTTGTGGGTCAGCGCGTCAAACGACGCTGCTTCCGCTTCTTGTACGGGTGCCGTGCGCAACAGTCCCCGAGCGGCCGCTTTGGCCTTCTCGCGGATGTCGTTCATCAGGTTGGCAGTACGTGCGCGCATCCCTCGAATTTATCTCGGATTCAGTACCGTCATCACGAGAACGGCTTTCGTGCAGTCACTGATGCGACGCCGGTCAACAAAAAAGCGGCCCGTGGGCCGCTTTTTTTGCGTGCGAAACACCGTCCTTAGACCGGAACCTTGCGCAGCATTTCAATGCCCACTTCACCTGCGGCAATTTCGCGCAAAGCCGTGACACCGGGTTTATTTTTGGTGTCGATCTTGGGCGCATGGCCCTGGCTCAGCATGCGTGCACGGTAGGTGGCGGCCAAAACCAGTTGGAAACGGTTGGGGATTTTTGTCAAGCAGTCTTCAACGGTGATGCGTGCCATACGGACTCCAAAAAGGGGAAAAGCAGAACGTCAGTTCAGGTTGAGCGCACCAAAAACGCTGGGTTTGCTGCGCTCTTGGGCTCGGTATTTCAGACGCTGCGAGTGAACAACAGTTTTCAAGTCGAAAAGCGCCGCCTCGAACAAGCTGTTGATTATAACGAAGTCGAAGTGTTCCGCCTGGGCCACTTCGTTGCGGGCGTTGCGCAAGCGTTGAGCGATCACCTCGGGTTTGTCTTCGCCGCGCCGGTTCAGGCGCTGGGCCAACTCATCCCAGCTGGGCGGCAAAATGAAGATGAGAACGGCGTTGGGGAAGATGCGTTTGATTTGCAGTGCGCCTTGCCAATCAATTTCAAGCACAACGTCTTGGCCTCCCGCGATACGTTCCTCGATCGCTGCCCTGGAGGTGCCGTACAGATTCCCGTGCACCTCGGCCCATTCGAGAAAATCCCCGTCCGCGATTTTCTGGCGGAAGCTGGCCTCGTCAATGAAGTGGTATTCCCTGTCGTTTTGCTCCTGTCCCCTCGGCGCGCGGGTGGTGTGCGAAATTGACACTGCCAAGTGCGAGTCCAGTTCCAACAGCGCGTTAACGAGGCTGGACTTGCCCGTGCCACTCGGTGCGGCCACGACGAAGAGGTTGCCCGGGTAGTCCGTCGTCGATGGCTGCATTGGGTTACCCGGCAGTTTGCCGGGCGTCGTGCCAAGTGGTTTGTCAACAGAGGCCACGTGCTACTCCAAGTTCTGCACTTGCTCGCGCATTTGTTCGATGGCTACTTTCATTTCCACCGACACATTGGTCAGCTCCAATGATGCCGCTTTCGAGCCCAGCGTGTTGGCCTCGCGAAGCAGCTCTTGGATCAAAAAGTCCAGCCGTTTGCCAACTTCGCCACCCTTTTTCAACAAGCGAGCGATCTCGTCCAAGTGCGAACGCAGCCGGGCCAGCTCTTCAGCCACATCAATTCGGATGGCAAAGGCGGCGGCTTCATTCAGTGCTCTTTCCTTCAACGCTTCGGGCGCCACGGTGTGGGCCGCATCGGTCGCAGTCAAGGCCTCTTGCCAGCGATCCAAGAACCGCTGTTGCTGTTTCTGAACCACGATGGGCACCAAGGGTTCGGCTTGTGCCGCCAGTTCGTGCAGGCGAGCGATGCGTTCTTGCAGCACTTGCACCAAACGTTCGCCTTCCCGCGCCCGGGCCTGCATCAGGCCTGCCACCGCCTGTTTGGCCGCTTGCAGCGCCACTTCGTCGAGCCGTTCGGTGATGGTTGCGCCTTTGCACCACTGCATCACTTCATTGACTGACAAAGGCCGTGCTTGGGGCAGCCAACTGACAACCGTGTTTTGCAGGTTGGCCAGCCGCATCAACTGCTCGGCCTGTGGTTGGGGCCATGACGACTCGTTTTGCTGGCTGCTGGACAAACGAAACTCGATCTTGCCGCGCTTGAAAGACTGGGTGACCAATTCGCGCAGTGCGGGCTCCAGGCCACGCAATTCGTCTGGCAAACGCAACACCAAATCCAGGAATCGGCTGTTCACCGAACGCAGCTCGATATTGATGCTGCCTGTAGCGTGGGCCTTGGATAAGGTCTCACCCTCTGCGTCTGAATCCGGTGCCGAGCCGAGGCTGGCGGAGGCACCGGCATAGCCGGTCATGCTGTAGACTGCCATTGAACTCATTGCCCATCCAAATCCCGATTATGTCAAAGCCCAAACCCGCTCCGTTGCCCTCAGGCACCGTCGTGGGCGGCTACCAGGTCATTAAAAAGCTGGCAGCCGGTGGTTTCGGTGTGGTGTATCTGGCAGAGGATGCCGATCGCCATTTGGTCGCGGTCAAAGAATACCTCCCGGCTTCGTTGGCCGAGCGGTCGCCGGGCGAGTTAACCCCGCGAATCAAGCCTGAAAAGCAGCCGCTTTACCGTTTGGGTTTGAAGAGCTTCTTTGAGGAGGGCCGCTCCCTCGCTCAAATCTCACACCCGAGTGTGGTGTCGGTGCTGAACTTCTTCCGCGAAAACGAAACCGTTTACATGGTGATGAATTATTTGCAGGGTGATACCTTGCAAGACTTCATCGTCACCGCACGCGACATGAAACGCGACAAGGTGTTCCGCGAGTCCACCATCCGGTCGCTGTTCGATGAAATTCTGCGTGGCTTGCGCATCGTGCATCAGCACAAAATGTTGCACCTGGACATCAAACCCGCCAATATTTTCATCACCAACGACAACAAAGCGGTGTTGCTCGACTTCGGCGCCGCACGTGAAGTATTGAGCAAAGAAGGCAACTTCATTCGCCCGATGTACACGCCGGGGTTTGCCGCCCCCGAGATGTACCGCCGCGATGGCACACTGGGGCCTTGGACAGACATCTACGCGATTGGTGCTTGTATTTATGCCTGTATGCAAGGCTACCCGCCCAACGATGCCCCTCAGCGGATTGAAAAAGACCGCCTGGCCTTGAGTTTGTCCAGACTGCGAAATGTTTACTCTGACAATTTGATCGAAGTCACCGAGTGGTGCATGTCGCTCGATCCCTTGTCTCGCCCACAAAGTGTTTTTGCCTTGCAAAAAGAATTGGCGCGTGAAACAGAGCGCCGTTACACCAAACTCAGTTTCAGCGAACGTCTGAAGCTGCAGTTGGAAAACCTCACCGCCAGCGCAAAAAGCTGATAACCCAAGAGAAGACGCATGCGCTTTTCCGTCTACCAAATCAGCCGCAAAGGCGGGCGTGAGAAAAATGAAGACCGCATGGGCTATTGCTACACCCGTGATGCCGGTCTGTTTGCGCTGGCCGACGGCATGGGCGGGCATCCGGAGGGCGAGGTGGCGTCGCAGTTGGCGCTGCAAACCATGGCGGCTTTGTTTCAGCGAGATTGCAAACCCAAGCTCGCGGATCCACTGCGTTTTCTGCACGAGTCCATCATTGCCGGTCACCACCAGCTGCTTCGTTACGCCACCCAAAAAGCCCTGATCGACACGCCGCGCACCACCTTGGTGGCCTGTTTGCTGCAAGGCAATCAGGCCTATTGGGCGCATTGCGGCGATTCACGTCTTTACTGGGTGCGTGGCGACAAGCTGATTGCGCGTACCCGCGACCACTCCTACTCTGAGCTGCAAGACACGCTCAACCAGGTCGTGCCCATGGGCGAAAAGCTCAACCGCAACGTGCTGTTCACCTGCCTGGGCAGTCCCGGCAAACCCGTGGTGGACACGGTGGGGCCATTGATACTGCAACCTGGCGACAGGTTGCTGCTGTGCTCAGACGGTTTGTGGGGCACGGTCAGTGATGCCATCATCACCGAGCAGCTTTCACGCAACATCATTTCCGAGTCCGTACCTGAGCTGGTGGAGCTGGCGCTGCGCAATGGCGGTGCCAAGAGTGACAACGTCTCGGTGCTGGCGGTGGAGTGGGAAGCCGCCGAAGACCTGGAGAGCCAAGGTGTGAGCACGGAAGCACTGGGCGAAGAGGTGTTCGCCTCCACCATCCAGGCCAGTGTCTTGGGCTCCGACGCCCAAGACGAGCTGGACGACGCTGAAATCGAGCGCTCGATCAAAGAAATCAACGAGGCCATTCGGCGCTCGTCTGCCCAACGTAAACCATAAGGTTCAGTCCCATGTTGTTCATCCGCACGCAAGCCCGTGCTGCGGACGCTTTGCGTCCGATAGCCATTTCCCGCCACTACACCAAACATGCCGAGGGCTCGGTCTTGGTGGCTTTCGGCGACACCCAGGTGCTTTGCACGGCGTCGGTCGAAGAAAAGGTACCGCCGCACCGACGTGGCAGTGGTTCGGGCTGGGTGACGGCTGAATACGGCATGTTGCCGCGTGCCACGCACACGCGCAGTGACCGCGAGGCGGCCAAGGGCAAACAAAGTGGCCGCACCCAGGAAATTCAGCGCCTCATTGGACGGTCTCTGCGCTGCGTGTTCGATCTGGACGCCTTGGGTGAACGCACCATTTCGCTGGATTGCGATGTGCTTCAAGCCGACGGTGGCACCCGCACCGCAGCCATCACAGGCGCCTATGTGGCAGCCCATGATGCCGTGACTTGGCTCATCGCTCAGGGCAAGCTGAAAGCCTCCCCGATACGACAGGCCGTGGCCGCGGTCTCGGTGGGCATCGTTCAAGGAACACCCTTGCTCGATTTGGAGTACGTCGAGGACTCCGCTTGCGACACCGACATGAATGTCGTGATGACGGCCAGCGGCGGTTTTGTGGAGGTGCAGGGCACGGCCGAAGGTGCTGCTTTCTCGCGCGATGAAATGAATGAACTTCTTTCCTTGGCGAGCAAAGGCATCAACGAGCTCGTGGCTTTGCAAACGAAAGCCTTGGCCCTTGCATGACGGTGGGCATGAAGTTGGTTCTGGCGTCCAATAACGCCCACAAACTCACCGAGTTGCAGTCGCTGCTCTCGCCGCTGGGATTGAGTTTGATTTCCCAAGGCAGCTTGGGTATTGCTGAAGCCGAAGAACCGCATCCCACCTTTGTCGAGAATGCGTTGGCCAAAGCGCGTCATGCGGCGCAGGCCAGTGCTGGTGCGGCCATCGCGGACGATTCCGGGCTTTGCGTGGACGCGCTGCAAGGTGCGCCCGGAGTGCTGTCTGCACGTTACGCCACCTTGTTCGGCCAAGCCAAAAGTGACGAAGCCAATAACGCCGTGCTCCTGCAGCAAATGCAAGGCCAAAAGCAGCGCAGTGCGCGTTTCATCAGCGTTTTGGTGGCGGTGCGCAGCGCAGAGGATCCAGAGCCGTTGATCGCAGTCGGCCGCTGGTCCGCCGAGCTTCTCTATGAGCCCAGAGGGCAGGGCGGTTTTGGTTACGACCCGCTGGTCTTTGTTCCAACACTGGGTTTGAGCGTGGCAGAACTCAGCGCTGCACAGAAAAATGCGCACAGCCACCGCGCCATCGCCATGCGACAGATGCTGCAGTTGATGCGCGAGGTGTGGCATCTTGGGTGAGGTCAGGCAAATTCCAGTTCGTTTGGAGTCTGACCCGTCTGAGGTGCTGAGTTCAACCGAACGATTGGCCAGTGCCATTCGGCCGGGGACACTCATGTTTTCGAGTTTGCCGCCGCTGTCGCTTTATGTGCATTTGCCGTGGTGTTTGAAGAAGTGTCCCTACTGTGATTTCAATTCACATGAGTGGGGTGCACGGTCTGACCATGCAGGCGCGTTGCCGATTCAACCGTACTTGAGTGCACTTCGCGCCGACTTGGAGAGCAGCCTGCCCTTGGTCTGGGGGCGCCGCATTCACAGCATCTTCATTGGGGGTGGCACGCCCAGTTTGTTCTCCCCCGAGGCCATTGACCAACTTCTGGCGGACTTGCGGGCACGTTTACCGCTGGAACCAGGTTGCGAAATCACGCTGGAAGCCAACCCTGGAACCTTTGAGCGTGACCGCTTCAGGGGATATCGACAGGCGGGGGTGACGAGACTCTCGGTGGGAGCTCAAAGCTTCGACGACGAGAAACTGCGTTCCATCGGCCGCGTGCACGATGGAACCCAAGCCCATGCCGCCGTGGAAGAGGCGCGCGACGCTTTCGACACCTTCAACATCGACCTGATGTACGCCCTGCCTGGGCAAACCGTGGGTCAATTCGAAGCCGATTTGAACCAAGCATTGGCGCATTCGCCAACCCACCTGTCCATTTACCACCTGACGATGGAGCCCAACACCTACTTTGCGGCGCATCCACCGTCAGGCGAGCAAGCGTTGCCCGACGACGACGTCGCTTTTGACATGCTGGACATGATTGTTGAACGCACAGCAGCACAAGGGCTGCAACGCTACGAGGTGTCTGCGTTTGCTCAAGAAGGCCACCGCTGTGGGCACAACCTGAACTACTGGCAGTTTGGCGACTACCTGGGGATTGGTGCCGGGGCCCACAGCAAGCTGACGTTTCCGCACCGTGTGATCAGGGAGTTGCGCTTTCGAGAGCCGCAGCGCTACATGGAGCAAGCCGAACGAGGTTTTGCGGTTTCCCAAACCCAGTCCATCAAACGATCTGAACTGCCGTTTGAGTTCATGCTCAATGCCATGCGACTCAAAGAAGGTGTGGACTTGAGTCGCTACAGCGAGCGCACTGGACTGCTGCTGAACACGCTGGAACCGGGCTTACAAGCGGCTTTAGAACGTGGTCTGGTCGAGAAACACGGCGAGCGTTTGATGCCATCGGCCCGGGGGTTCGACCTGCTCAGTGACTTGCAGTCACTCTTTCTGCCATCGGACTGACCCAGAGGTCAGTCCGATGCCCGTTTCCAGACGGATCAAGCGCCGCGGCGAGCGCTGTATTGTTTCCATCCGACGACGGCGAGCAGCAACAGCGCCATGGTCACCAGCATTTCCCGCGAGTTCATCGGGACGGCTGCGACGCCGCCGACGGCCGCCGAAGACACTGTGATGGTGACCGTTGTGATGGAACAAATCGGTACTGCCGAGGTGTCGCACACCCGATAGGTGTAGGTGTCCACCCCTTCAAAATTGGCGTTGGGCGTGTAAGTGCAGCTGCCTGACGCATTGCAGACAACGCTACCGTTGCTGGGGCCGGTTTGTACCGTGACGCTGGCCGGGTTGAGCGGGAAGCCCGATGCTGACACGTCGTTGGCGATCACATTGGTGGTGACCGGCGTGTTCAAGGGCGTGAATGATGCATCGGGTGTCGCGGTGACACCCCCCACATTGATGCTGGTGGCCGGTGCAATGTTGTTGCCAGGGGTTGGGTCGGGAGTGGCGCTACCCGCAGTGGTAAGAAAGGTTCGAATGCCGGCGGTGGCGGGCGTGAAGGTGCTGGAGCAACTGATGGTGGCGCCGACGGCCAAACTACCCACGGGGGTCGGTGGAGTGCAGGTGGTGACCAGTCCAGGGATCGCAGGGCCTGAGTTCTGAGCGACGGTACAGGTGGCCGTCGTGGCCGCTTGTGGGCCGTCATTGGTGCAGGTGGTAACGAAGGTGACAGGCACACCCACCGCCGTGGTTTGAGTGGTGGCCCCTGTGGCTCGCATGTCAGCGCCTGTGCCGGCATTGCTGATCGTGCAGCTGATGTTGTCCAAGGCGCTCTGGTGGGTAATTTGCGGTGGGCTGGCGGGGTCGAACGCACCCGTGGGGGGCAAGACCGTGAGCGACGTGGCATTGGTATTGCTGCAACTGATGGTCTTGTTGTACGAGGCCAAGGTGCCTACGCTGCCAAGCGCCATCGCTTCTTCCAGGGTCACCACGTTTCCGGCAGACACCGCCGCGCTGATGGCAACTTGGTTGCCCGTACTGGCCCCTGTGGTCGTGCAATCTCCAGTGGCAGCACAGGTTCCAGTGCCAGATCCAACCGATGTACCGGCTGCATTTTTAATGCGGTAAACAAACTGGTCTGCCGCGTTGCTGCGCGAGACGATATTCTTGTTGAGTGTGATCGAGCCCACTCGCACGCCCAACATGATGCCTTGGCGTGCCGTGGAATTCATGGTGGCGGTGATGGTGAACGCGCCAGCGTTGGGGTTGGCGGTGGACAAAATCCAGGCTGGCACATTGTTTGCGAAGCCGCCGTTGGGTTGAATCACCGTTTGTGTGCCCAAGCCAGTCAAAGCGACAGCATTACGTCCGGCAGCAGGAACACGCTCCACCAGACTCCAATTGCCACCTGTTGTGACAAAGGTGAGGTTGGAGCCTGCGCCGTCGCCGGTGTCCAGGCTTTCAGCATCAGCAATAACCACCTCAAACTTGGACACTGCATTGCCCGCCGGGTTGATCAACACGATGTTGCTCAGCTGGAAGGAGACATTGCTTCCTATGGTCACTGCCGGATCTGGGTACAGCGCGACATTGGCAGTGCCGAAGCCCGTGTAGCCCGCGTTGCCGATGGCGGCACCGCCAAAGGTGGGCACTTGGGCTGCAGTGAACAGCGAGGTGCTGGCACCACCACGGGTGAGTGTGAGGGTCAGGGTGGATCCGTCGACCAAAGTAAAGCTGTAGTTTTGACTGCCTGCACCCGTGGTCAGTGGCGCTGCCAGTCCAGTCCAGTCCATCCAATAAATCTGTGCGGCATTGATGCCACTGGCGGGGTTTGCACGAACTGCAATGTTGGCGAAAGCGGGCGCAGACAGAAGCGCCATGGCGCCAGTCAAAAGCAAAGCGCGGCACCAGAAACGAGTCATTCGTTTGATCACACAGCCCATGATTTCCCCTCAGCAGATGTTGGAATAGTTGTGCGATCGGCATCGTGAGGTTTCAGCACACGATATGCCGACAAACGCAGGCTGCGTTTGCGCAGTTGAAGCGGGTGGAATTTTCGCACGGCACACAGCGGCAAGCCCAGACCGTAGCCTAGGGTTTTCCTATGCGATGGTCGAGAGGATTGGGGGCGGTCAGACGCGGTTCAACGACATGCCAGCCGTGCTGCGCAGACGTTCAATCAATTTGGGTGCTATTTGGGTCAAGGGCAGCACTTCGTTGGCCGCGCCAGCGGCGATGGCTTCGCGTGGCATTCCGAACACCACACAGCTGGCCTCGTCCTGTACCCAGTTGTAGCTGCCGGCGTCGCGCATGGCCTTCATGGCCTTGGCGCCGTCTGCGCCCATGCCGGTGAGCATGATGCCCAGGGCGTTGGGGCCGACGACTTTGGCGGCGGAATTGAACAGCACTTCCACCGAAGGCTTGTGCCGATTCACGGGCTCACCGTCTTGTACGCGGGCAATGTAGTTCGCGCCACTGCGCTCCACGCTGAGGTGAAAGCCGCCAGGCGCAATGTACGCATGGCCGGGCAAGATGCGCTCGCCGTCACGGGCTTCCGCGACGCGGATGCGGCAAAGCCCGTCCAAACGCGCAGCGTAACTCTTCGTAAAACCTGGCGGCATGTGCTGCGTGATGACGATGGCGGGGCAGTCGGGTGGCAAGTTCACCAGCACTTCTTTGGTTGCTTCTGTGCCACCGGTAGAGGCACCGAGGAAGATGATTTTTTCCGTAGAGAGGCGGCCCAGGTTGGCTACAGGGGCGCCGCTACGTGCGTTCAGCGCACCAGGTTCCGTATTGCCGGCAGCACCTCCCGCGGGCGCGGCCGCGGGCAAGCGGCGCAGGTGGGCTTTGGATGCGATGCGAACTTTGTCGGTGATGTCGTGCGCCAACAATTTCAAGCCGTCTGCCACGCCCATTTTTGGTTTGGCGACGAAATCAACGGCACCAAGTTCGAGTGCGCGCAGTGTCACATCGGCGCCGCGCTCTGTCAGAGTAGAGACCATGACCACGGGCATTGGACGCAAACGCATCAGTTTGGATAGAAAATCGATGCCATCCATGCGCGGCATCTCGACGTCGAGCGTGATCACGTCGGGGTTCAAGTTGCGAATCATCTCGCGCGCAATGAGCGGGTCACTGGCCGCGCCAACGCATTCCATGTCGGGCTGTTGGTTGATGATCTCGGTGAGCAAGCTGCGCACGAGCGCCGAATCGTCCACCACCAATACGGTTGTTTTTGCCATGTTGTTGTGCTCCGTTCAGTTGCTTCGCGAGCTTCAGAACAAATCGACAGAACCACCACCTGTGACGGCGGGAACTGCTTTTTGAACTGCGACACGGTCCTGGGCCAGCAGCGCTTCGGTGTTGGTGGCGGCGAGCCGCTTGACCATGGCTTTGCCGCTGCTCGGCAAGAAACACACCTTGCGCGGGTAAATGTCGAGCACGTCTTTGGACACAACAGTGATGCGCTCTGTCTTGAGGTAGTCCATCACGAACTGGGTATTGCGTTCGCCCACATTCATGGTGTTCATGCCGGCAATCACCTGTCCACCGCCAAATACTTTGGCCTCCAGTGTGAGCCTCGAAGCACCGCGCTTGAGCAATTCATTGATCAAGAGTTCCATGGCGTAGGAGCCATAGCGGCCCGAGTCGCCACTTCCTTCAGGAAGCATGAAGTGGTTCATGCCCCCGATGCGGGCGTTGCGGTCCCAGATGCAGGCAGCGATGCACGAGCCCAGGGTGGTCATGATGAGCATGTCTTCGTCATGAACGAAGTACTCGCCTGGCAAAATTTTGACGGCATCGTTCTTGAAGTGCGCGTCATAGAAGAAGAACGAGGCTTCGCCGGGTTTGCGAGCCTGCGACTTCAGTTTTTCCAAGCGTGAGCCTGCTGGGGCTTGTAGGGATGATGCCGTGGCCATGTTGGTGCTTGTATTGAAGGTGGCTGGAGTGCTGCGTTCAGACCCGCTCGTAAATGGTCTTGCCCCGTAAGCGGAACAAGTCCTTGGATTCGGTGAAGTTTTCGGAGTGGCCGACAAACAGCAGGCTCTTGGGTTTCATAACGCCGTGAATTCGTTCCAGTACTTTGCGCTGGGTGGGCGCATCGAAATAAATCATCACATTGCGGCAAAACACGACGTCGAAAGGATCGCCCAACGACCAATGAGCGTCCATCAGGTTGTGCAAACGGAACTCGATCAGCCTGGCGAGTTCAGGTTTGATGCGGATGAAACCACTGTTGCTTCCTTTGCCGCGCAAGAAATGCTGTTTGAGGCGTTCGGGCGACAGCCCGCGCGCATCGGTCGAGTACACGCCTTGGCCAGCGGTGGTGAGAACCTTGGTGTCAATGTCGCTGCAAACCAGTTTGACCTGGGAGGTGGAAGCCATGCTCTCCGCCACGGTCATTGCCAAAGAGTACGGTTCTTCACCTGTCGACGCCGCGTTGCACCACAGGCGCAATTGCGTACGTCCCTTGAGTTCTTCGTGCAGGGCGTGAAAGTGATGTTCTTCTCGGAAGAAGGAGGTGAGGTTCGTGGTCAAGCAGTTGATGAACTCTTGCCACTCGGTATCGGCTGCAGTGCCGGTCGCGCCTTGCAACCATTTCAAGTACTCGGTGAACGATTGCCTGCCAGTGTCTCGGAGTCGGCGCGACAAGCGGCTGTAGACCATGGCCTGTTTGCCCGCATGCAAGCTGATGCCAGCACGTTGGTAAATCAGCTGACGAACCATTTCAAAGTCGGCTGCGCTGAAATTGAATTCCTGCTCGGACGGCCGTTCTCCCGCCGTGCTGCCACCGCTGGCATTGGCGTTGCCCATCGGGCCGCGGGGTTCAGTCCGGTCGGACAGGACGGCAGTCATTGAATCTCCGGTTTCCGTTTTTAACGGAGGTTGTTGTAGGGCACGAGGTCGCTTGCATGGTCTTATTTCGGTCAGAGTGTGACTTTCTTGAGCTGGGGGGCAGAGGCGGAAATGCGCCCAGAAAGCCGTCCAGTTTCTGAGCTGACGACGCATCCGGCGCTGATAGACTGGATCTATGCCGTCCTGCCGCCTGGCGGGCCAACACTCTTTCGGTGACCGACAGCCTGTGACTGACCCCAACTTCGCCCCGAATGCGCCGCAACAGCCCTTGAGCCTGGGGCAAGCGCTGCAATTGCTGGATCAGGCAGGTCAGCGTCTGCCAGCGGAATTGACAGTGGGATCGCAAGCCTGGTTGCAGGCCTTGATTGATTCTTTGTGCGACATGTCCAGCCGTGACGCGCTCACCGGCCTGGCCAATCGCCGTCAGTTTGAGTTGGCTTTGGCCCGGGAAATTGACCGTGTGGCACGTATTGGTGAGCCGGCTTTGGTGCTCATGGCCGACATCGACCATTTCAAACAAGTGAATGACTCCCATGGTCACCCCGCCGGTGACTTGGTCCTCAAATCGGTGGCTCAGTGCATCTTGGATTGCGTGCGCCCCATGGACACAGTGGCTCGTATTGGCGGCGAAGAGTTCGCCGTGATTCTCCCCAATTGTCCGCCTGCGTTCGGGCACACCGTTGCTGAGCGTATTCGCAGCAAGGTGTCGCGCAGGCCCGTCACAGCCGCTTCGGGCGCGGAAGTCCAGGTCACCATCAGTTTGGGCGGAGCCTTTGCGCCGCAGTGGGTGCGGTCGTCGGCGCCACTGTGGATTGAACGCGCTGACCAGCAGCTTTACCGCGCCAAGGCCGAGGGCCGAAACCGCGCTTGTTTGGAGCAACCTGCTGTGATGCAGGTCAGCGCCGAAGAAAAGGGCCTGCTCTTTGGCACCTCACAGTTTCAGGACATCGAATGAGCACGCCAGCCAAACCCTCCGCCAGCCTCGCAGGTCGTGCCAGCACTGCCTCGCGTGCCCGAATCACGGCGCTCACCAGCGGCAAAGGCGGCGTGGGCAAAACCTTCATCTCGGCCAATTTGGCATCCTGTTTGGCTCGGCGTGGCGAACGGGTGTTGGTGCTGGATGCCGACCTCGGTCTGGCCAACCTGGACGTGGTCCTCAACCTCGCGCCCAAAGTCACGCTGCATGAAGTGTTCACCGGCAAGGCCGACATCGACGACGCCGTCATGCCCGCGCCAGGTGGTTTCTCCGTGCTGTTGGCGGGCTCCGGCATGGTGGAGTACTCCCGCCTGACGTCTGATATGCGGGTTCAACTGCTGGACGTCATTGAAAAAGTGGCCCCACGTTTTGACCACATCTTGCTCGACACCGGCGCCGGTATTTCCGACGTGGTGCTCTACACCGTATCGCTCGCGGACGATGTGCTCGTGGTCACGACACCCGAGCCCACATCACTCACCGACGCCTACGCCACCATCAAGGTGCTAGCGGGGCAACAACATCGCCGATTGATCAAGTTGGTGGTCAATCAAGTTGGGCGTATCGGGGAAGGCCGCGTCATTCGTGGGCAGCTTCAACTGGTCATCGACCGCTTTGTGACGCCGCAAGTACTGGGAGAAGGCGCTGCCATACGCCTGGAACTCATGGGCGAAATTCCTACCGATCAGGCAGTGCGTGATTCTGTGCAAAAGCGCCAACTTCTCATGGAGCTGCTCCCGGGGAGCCCGGCGGCCAACGCCGTCAGGTTGCTCGCCGAAAAAATTGCGCAATGAGTGGCACCGAAGAAGGTGCTCAAGAAGGCACACCGCCTTTTGAGTTGTTGGGTGGGGCAGTCGTGGTTCGCGCACTGGTGGATCGTTTCTACGACATCATGGACCTGGAACCCGGTTTCGCGCTGCTGCGCGGCCTGCATCCTGCTTCATTGGATGATTCCCGCGACAAGCTGTTCTGGTTCCTGTGTGGCTGGTTGGGTGGGCCGCCACTGTACGAAGACCGTTTCGGCCACCCGCGACTGCGCGCCCGACACATGCCGTATTCGATAGGCATTGCCGAACGTGATCAGTGGATGGCCTGCATGGTTCAGGCCATGAACGATGAGGGACTGTCAGCCGAGTGGATCGAGCGGCTCACCGCATCCTTTCACAACACGGCGGACTGGATGCGCAACCGATGTGCTTGACCGGTCAGGTTGTTTTTAGTCTAGGGCCTGTTAACACCAAAGATGCCAGTGCGAACGTGGTCATTGGGGCGCAGAGCAAGGCGCACGGCGTTGCCAAGGCTCTTTGCCTTGGCGAGACGTGCAACGCCGCACTGCGCCC
>JANPCX010000060.1:0-29946 GCA_031431125.1 Burkholderiales bacterium | reverse complement strand
GTCTGTAAATTGACCCTGCGTGAGCCCCTCTGACCGCCGCAATCTTGGCGCAAAGCGCAGCCGGGTTGTACACCCGGCGAGCATTTGCAACGACGAGTGCGGCTGTCAGAGGGGCTCACCCTTCGGGCCGGTATGCCAAACCGCGCTGGGCGTTGTTGCAGCCCTTGCCCGGGGGGATACCCCGGGCGGCGGCCTGCGCCTAGCCGAGCACGGTTTGGCATACCGGCGCAGGGGCAATTTACTGACACAGTAGGACTAGTACTCCGACTCAGAAATAACGAAACATGAAAACGTGTACTCGACCCAATGGCGGCGTTGCAAATACTCGCGATACCTCGGTATCGCTGCGGGTTGCGCCTTGCCCTTGGGCCGACTCCACTACTTTCATTTGTTCCGTTATTTCTGAGTCGCAGTACTAGAAGAACCGACCAGGCCAAAGCGGCGCACTCTAAACCATGTGTTTTTGTGGGCGGGGGGCCTGCAAAACTGGCGGAGGTACAGCAATGCCCCCTTGTCATCAGGGAAACCGCAATGACTTTTTTGTGACCAGGTCCTCATAATGAAGTGATCAATACCACTGGAGGCCTGAAATGAAACTCAAGACATTGGTTCTTTGTGTAACGTTGGCAGCGGGCGCTCTTGCTGTGCAGGCCAAGACCTTCAAGTGGTCCAGTGCCAGCGACATTGCCACCTGGGACATTCATTCGCAGAACAACAACCTGCAAAACTTCGTGCACGTGGCTGTTTACGAGGGCTTGGTTTACTACAACAGCCGCACCTTCAAGGTTGAGCCTGTGCTCGCCACCTCGTGGAAAGAAATCTCCCCGACACAAATGCGCTTCACCTTGCGCACCGGCGTGAAGTTTCACGACGGCAGCGCCTTCACCGCCGACGACGCGGTGTTTTCCCTGCAGCGCGCCATGACGGCACCGTCCAACTTCACGCCCTACACCTTGGGTTTCGACAAGATCGTGAAGGTCGATGCGAACACCATTGACGTGTTCACCAAAGACCCCAATCCGGTGCTCTTGAACCAAATGACCGAGCTGCGCATGATGAGCAAGGCTTGGGCCGAGAAGAACAACTCCGTCACCGCCAAAGACATCAAATCCCAGGCCGAAAATTTCGCCCACCGCAATACCAATGGCACGGGGCCCTACACCCTCAAAGAGTGGTTGCCTGATCAGAAAATTGTGCTTGTCAAAAACCCTGCTTGGTGGGGCAAAGCGGAAACCAACGTGACCGAGATTGTTTACACACCGGTCAAAGCGGTGGCGACCCGCATGGCGGCGCTGCTGTCGGGCGAGGTGGACTTGGTGCTCGACCCCAGCCCGCAGGACTTGCCGCGGGTACGTTCAACCCCCGGCCTCAAGGTGGTTGACGGTGTTGAAAACCGCACCATCTTCTTCGGCATGGACCAGTTCCGTGACGAGCTGGTGGGCAGCAACATCAAAGGCAAAAACCCGTTGAAAGACCTGCGGGTGCGTAAGGCGCTCTACCAAGCCATTGACATCGACGCCATCGCGCGCGTTACCTTGCGTGGCTTGGGTCAACCCACTGGGGCTTTGGTGGCACCGCAGGTCAACGGCTGGACGCAAGGCGTGCACAAACGCCACCCTTACAGCGTGGAGGCAGCTCAGAAACTCATGGCTGAGGCCGGCTACAAAGACGGCTTTGAAGTGGACTTCGCCTGCCCCAACAACCGCTACATCAACGACGAGCAAATTTGCCAAGCCGTCACCGCCATGTGGTCGCGTATTGGTGTGAAAGCCAAGCTGCGCACCCTGCCCCTGGTGAGCTACTTCCCCATGATTCAGCGTTTTGAGGCCAGCATCTACATGCTGGGTTGGGGGGTGCCGACCTTTGATGCGCTCTACAGCTTGCAGTCGCTGACACGTTCGGTCGGCAGCGGCGGTGACGGCAATTACAACGTGGGTCGCTACAGCAACCCGCAAATGGACGCCCTGGTCGAGCGCACCAAAAAAGAAACCGATTTGAAGTTGCGCACCGAGTTGCTGACCAAAGCATTGCAGCTGCAAAACGACGATGTGTCTCACATTCCGCTGCACAACCAAGTCATTCCTTGGGCCATGAAGAAGAACATTGACGTCGTGCACCGTGCCGACAACCGCCTGGACTGGCGACTCATCAAGGTGAACTGAGTGCGTTGACGTAAGGGGTCGCGGCCTGTTGCAGCGACCCGCTTGCTTTCAACCCGAGGGCACCGCATGTTTGCTTTCATCGTTCGGCGTTTGGCCCAGGCGGTTGTGGTGATGGTGACCGTGGCGCTGATTTCCTTCGTGCTGTTCCAGTACGTCGGCGACCCCTTGGCTTATGTCTTGGGCCAAGACGCCACACCCGAACAAGTGGCCTCGCTGCGGCAGGCCCTGGGCCTGGACCAGCACTTCTTGGTGCAGTTCGGGCACTTCTTGGCCAATGCGGTGCAGGGCGAGTTTGGCATCAGCCTGCGCCAGGGCATCAAGGTGTCGACACTGATCGCCGAGCGTTTTCCCGCCACGCTGGAGCTGGCCCTGGTGGCCGCATTCTTAGCGTTGGCGGTGGGCATTCCGATGGGGGTTTATGCGGCGCTCAAACGCGGCACGTTCTTGAGCCAAGTCTTCATGACGGTGTCGCTGCTGGGCGTGTCGCTGCCCACGTTTTTGATCGGTATTTTGTTGATCTTGGTGTTTGCCGTGACCCTGGGTTGGTT
Organism: Burkholderiales bacterium; assembly: GCA_031431125.1. Lineage (GTDB taxonomy): Bacteria > Pseudomonadota > Gammaproteobacteria > Burkholderiales > Burkholderiaceae_C > JANPCX01. The sequence continues at coordinate 27,236 of JANPCX010000060.1, read as the reverse complement.
CCCGAGTTTTGGGCGCGGCGGGGTGGTGCAGTTCGACGGCTGGAGCACGAGTTTGCTCACCCTCAAGGGTTGGCACCACCTGGTGCTGCCCGCCACCACCTTGGCGATATTTCAACTCACTTTGATCATGCGTTTGGTACGCGCCGAAATGCTGGAGGTGCTGCGCACCGACTACATCAAATTCGCCCGCGCTCGGGGTCTGTCCAACAGGGCGGTGCATTTTGGCCATGCCTTAAAGAACACCTTGGTGCCGGTGATGACCATCACAGGCTTGCAACTCGGCGGTTTGATTGCGTTTGCCATCATCACCGAAACCGTGTTCCAGTGGCCGGGCATGGGCTTGCTCTTCATTCAAGCCGTGACCTTTGCCGACATCCCCGTCATGGCCGCCTACCTGTGTTTGATTGCGCTGATTTTTGTGGTGATCAACCTGGTGGTGGACTTGCTCTACTTCGCCGTTGACCCGCGTTTGCGTGTGGACAGGACCGCCGGTCATTGACCCGCAAGGATTCAACCCATTGAAACCCATGTTGAGCCCCTGGTGGAACAGCGATGTGGCCTACAGCTTTCGCACATCGCCGACCGCAGTGTGTGCAGCCGTGTTGGCCCTGGTCTGTGTGGTGTGTGCGGTGTTCGCACCTTGGATTGCGCCCCACAACCCGTTTGACCTCACCACGCTGCAATTGGACAACGCCCGCCTGCCCCCCGCATGGAGCGCAGGGGGCAAGGCGACTTTTTTTCTGGGCACCGACGACCAAGGGCGCGACATTCTCTCGGCCTTGATGTATGGCGCACGCATCTCGCTGGCGGTGGGTTTGGCCTCGGTGTTGCTGTCGCTGCTGGTGGGGGTGAGTTTTGGGCTCTTGGCCGGATTCTTGGGTGGCTGGGTCGACGCCTTGTTGATGCGGCTGTGTGATGTGATGTTGTCCTTTCCCGCCATTTTGGTGGCGCTGTTGATCGCCGGTGTGGGGCGAGCGTTGTTCCCCAATGCCCATGCGTCCTTGGCCTTTGGCGTGCTGATTCTGGCCATCACGCTGACCGGTTGGGTGCAATACGCCCGCACGGTGCGCGGCTCCACCTTGGTCGAACGCAACAAGGAATATGTTCAAGCCGCCCGCGTCACCGGGGTGTCGCCACTGCGCATCATGCGCAAACATGTGCTGCCAAATGTGCTGGGGCCGGTCTTGGTCTTGGCCACCATACAAGTGGCCACGGCCATCATCACCGAGGCCACCTTGAGCTTTTTGGGTGTAGGGGCACCGCCCACTTCACCATCGCTCGGCACCTTGATTCGGGTGGGCAACGACTACCTGTTCTCGGGCGAGTGGTGGATCACGATTTTCCCGGGCGCCATGCTGGTGATCATCGCTTTGAGCGTGAACTTGCTCGGCGACTGGCTGCGTGATGCCCTCAACCCGCGTTTGCGGTAACTTGCCATGAGCCTTCTCGAAGTCAACAAGCTGGTGGTGGAATTTCCATCGCGGCACGGCACCTTACGCGCCTTGGATGAAATTTCATTCAAGATCGAAGCTGGCGAAATTTTGGGTGTGGTGGGTGAGTCGGGAGCCGGCAAATCGCTCACCGGCGCGGCCATCATCGGGCTGCTGGAGCCCCCGGGCCGCGTGGCCAGCGGTGAGATTTTGTTCGATGGTCGGCGCATCGAAAACCTACCCTATGAAGAGATGCGCAAGATTCGTGGCCGCAGCATCGGCGCTATTTTTCAAGACCCACTGACCTCGCTGAACCCCTTGTATTCGATTGGCCGCCAGTTGATCGAAACCATCACCACCCATTTGCCCCTGAATGCCAAACAGGCCCGTGAGCGCGCCATTTCACTGCTGAACGACACCGGCATTCCGGCCGCCGAACAGCGCATAGACCACTACCCACACCAATTCAGCGGCGGCATGCGCCAGCGGGTGGTGATCGCCTTGGCGTTGGCGGCCGAACCGCGTCTCATCGTCGCTGACGAGCCGACCACAGCACTCGATGTGTCGATTCAAGCGCAAATCATCACCCTGCTCAAAACCCTGTGCAAAGAACGCGGGGCGGCGGTGATGCTCATCACCCACGACATGGGCGTGATCGCCGAAACCTGCGACCGCGTGGCGGTGATGTATGCGGGACGGGTGGCTGAAATTGGTCCCGTGAATGCCGTCATCAACCGGCCGTCTCACCCCTACACCGAAGGCCTGATGGGCTGTATTCCCGACATGACGCAAGACAGAGAAAAGCTGCATCAAATTGACGGTGCCATGCCGCGCTTGAATGCCATTCCAGCAGGCTGTGCTTTCAACCCGCGCTGCGACAAAGTGTTTGACCGCTGCCGTCAAACGCGGCCCGAGCTCTTTCCCGCTGGCGCAACGCAAGCCGCCTGCTGGCTGCACCACGGCGGCCTTGCACCATGACACCAGCACCTCAGCCACTGGTGCGCGCCACCGACCTGGCCATGACCTTCGATGTGTCCGCGCCCTGGCTCAACCGCGTGCTGGAGCGCCAACCCCGGCTGCTGCTCAAAGCGGTAGACGGCGTGAGCTTCGAGATTGAACGCGGCAAAACGCTGGCCCTGGTGGGTGAATCAGGCTGCGGCAAGAGCACGGTTGCGCGGCTGCTGGTGGGCCTGTACCGGCCCACACGCGGTGGCTTTGAGTTTGACGGCCAAGACGCCCACGCCGCCTTCAAAACCCCCGAAGGACTCAAGCTGCGCCGACGCATTCAGATGGTGTTTCAAGACCCCTATGCGAGTTTGAACCCCCGCTGGACGGTGAACGACATCATCGCCGAGCCCTTGCTCGAACACGGATTGATGCGCTTGGGTGCCGACCTGGACCAGCGCGTGGTGGAGTTGCTGACCTCGGTTGGCCTGTCTAACCTCGACCGCGTGAAGTTTCCGCACCAATTCTCCGGCGGTCAGCGCCAGCGCATCTCCATCGCTCGGGCTTTGGCCACACAACCTGATTTTTTAGTCTGCGATGAGCCCACCTCGGCGCTGGATGTGAGCGTGCAAGCCCAGGTGCTCAACATCATGAAAGACCTGCAGCGCCAACAGGGCCTGACCTATCTCTTCATTTCTCACAACCTCGCGGTGGTGCGCCATGTCAGCGACCAAGTTGGCGTGATGTACCTGGGCGGGTTGGTGGAACTTGCCGACAAACATGTGTTGTTCGACAGCCCGCGCCACCCCTATACCCGCATGCTGCTCGACGCGATTCCCAAGATGCACGACACCGGCCGCGCACGCACGGCGGTGGCCGGTGAAGTACCCAACCCACTGAACCCACCAAGCGGCTGCGCCTTCCATCCCCGGTGCCCGCATGCCAATGCGCGTTGCCGCAACGAAAAGCCGGTGATGCAAACGAATGGAGCCGGTCGCGTCGCCTGTCACGCGGTGAGCGAAGGCCGCATCTGAAGACGCCTGGTATCTAAACGGCTTGCGGTACGTCGCCGCGCCGATCCTGGATCAGCTTGTCCACACATGCACCAATGCGCTCGGGGCTGCTGGGTTTGGGCAGGTAGGCGTCGTACTGGTCGAACCCTGAGCGCACGGCAGCTTCGTCAATGCTGGTGTGCATGGCAATCATGGAGGCTCGGGTTTTGGGGTCGTTGCGCAACGCGCGGCCGACTGCCAAACCATCGAGGCCAGGCATTTCGACATCCAGCACCACGGCATCGAAGTGCTCGTGGCTGACGGCGTCCAGTGCAGCAAAACCGCTGTCGACTAACTTCACGCTGTAGCCGTAGGACTCGAGTGATGCTTGCACCAACAAACCCATGTGGTCGCAGTCGTCGACAGCGAGGACGCGGCCTCGGGACGGTGGTGCTTTTGTCGCTTGCATCGCGGGAGCTTACCGAAGAGTGCCGGCCGAGAAAAGGCCTTTGGTCCCGTCGAATCTACCGTCCAATCAACTGCCACAAAACGCAGCAATCGGTGCAATTTCAAGCCGCTCAGGAGCTATCAAACGCTTGCCCTCAAGTTATGCACAGCCTTATCCACGGCTCGTCACAAAAAGAAATTTTTGTACTGAAAGGCTCCGTGAGGTCGTCGGCAGCCCCACTTTTGGGGCATGGTGCCCACTCAGATTGCCGCGACCAACACCACACCGTCTTCGTCCGCCACCAACCAATCGCCGGGGCGCACCCAGACACCTTGTATCTGAACCGGGACATCAGACTCGCCTTCGCCACGTTTCGCTGTCGGCATGGGATGAAGGCCGAGGGCGCGAATACCGACATCGGCTTGGTTCAGCTCAAGCACATCACGCACGCAACCGTTGACCACGATGCCGACCCAACCATTTTTGACCGCTGCGGCAGCCAGGTTGCCACCCACCAGGGCCCGGCGCAAGGAGGCACCGCCATCCACAACCAGGACACGGCCTTGTGGGCCCTGCGCGGTGTCCACCACACCGGGCGAGTCGAGTGCTGCCTTGACGAGTGAGTTGTCTTCAAAACATTTGACCGTGCTGACGGGTCCGGAAAACCGCAGACGCTTACCGAAGTGTTGGAAGACAGGTGGCAAGACACGAAAACTGTCGTCGGTGGTGTTCTTGTGTGCATCGCACAGGTCGCAGGTGCTGGTAATGAGCATGAGTACAGATCCTCCAACGTTCAGACGGGTCATAACCTTGCCGTTGTCACTGTGACAAAACCTTCGATTGACGCCTCGCCGTGCCCAGCCCCACCAAGGTGGCCGAGGCCACCCCCATGGCCAGTGTCAGCGCAGAGCCGTAGAACACGCCAGCTGCCCAGCCATGGTCGAGCATGTAGCCGAACACTGGCGCCGCCATGGCAAAACCGAGGTCAAGCCCAGAGTAAACAGTGCCGTAAACACGCCCCGTGGCCCCAGGCGGCGCGGCACGTTTGATCAGCATGTCGCGCGACGGGCCTGCCAGTCCGGCGCCAAAACCCGCCAAGGCGGTCACGCCCGCTGCGAGCAAACCGGGCAACCAACCGCTGGCCACCACACAAAGCAAGGCGGCGGAGGCCAGCAAACAAACCCCAATGATGCGCTCCAACTGCTCGATGCGTGCCACCAAAAAGCCGCCGATCACCATGCCCGCCGCCCCGCAAAGCATGTAGCCCGTGACCACCAAGGCCGTGACGGACAAAGGCAATCCAAAAAGTTGCTGCAAAGCGGGGCTGGCAAAACTTTGAATCGCACTCAAGGCACAGGTGGACCAAAAGAAGAAAGAGAAACATAACCACACCGACGGCAGCTTCAAAAACGCCATCGGATGCTCAGGGGCTGGCTTGTTCTGGCCGGGTTTCGCCGCCGCATCGTGGGCCCAATGGCCTGCACGGTCATCAATGGCTGCTCTGTGGATCCACAACACCACCAGCACCACCAGTGCCACCACGCTGGCACTGGCCGCCGCCACACGCCACGAACCAGTCCAGGCGGAAAGGCCGGTGAGAAAGACGGGCGCAATCGCCCAGCCTAAATTGCCCGAGATGCCGTGCACGGAAAACGCGTGGCCGAGGCGCGGCGCGGAAACGCGTTTGTTCAGGATCGTGAAGTCGGCCGGGTGAAACGGGGCATTGCCCAAACCCGCGAGCGCCGCTGCCAGCATCAAGCCACCGTAACCCGGCGCCAAGGCCGTGGCCAAACCGGCCAGCGCAAACAAGGCCATGGCCACAAACAACACGGGCCGCGCGCCAATGCGGTCCACCAAAAACCCGGCTGCGGCTTGCCCTGTGCCCGAGATGATGAAAAACATCGTGACTAAAAAACCGAGCTCGGAGTAACTCAAGCCAAAGTCGCGGATGAAAAACGGAAACAGCGGCGGCAGCAGCAAATGAAAAAAGTGCGAGGTGCCGTGGGCAACACCGATCAAACCGATGGTGGTGGCGTCTTGGCGTGCGCTCGCGGGGGCCGGCTGGCCGGGGTTGAGGGTCAATGTGTTCATGGTGGCTTGGATGCAAACAATCGTTTTCGGGTCAGCCGGGTTGAGGGCCGTCGTAGCCCTCAATCACAATGAGGTCGATCGTGGATACCGGTTGACGCAATGCGATGGCTGCTTGGTAACTGGGGGAATTCCAGCAGTCCAGCGCCGCTTGATAGCTTGGAAACTCCACCACGGCGTTTCGCGCACGGCTGCCACCTTCGACCGCACTGAAGACACCCCCGCGCACCAGAAAACGCCCGCCATGCGCTTTGAGAGGTTCGGCGTTGGCGGCCACATAGACCTTGTATTGCTCGGGATCGGCAATGTCGACACGGACGATCCAATAACCTTTTGACATGAAAGACTCCATTTGAGCTGTGCACTTTGGTTGACGGAGAGAACCGAAACCGGGTGCAGCACCAAGGTCTTCAATGTAAAGACGCTGGTCAAGGCCGAGTTGCGATATAAAGACAACTTCTATCGTTTTTCTGCCAAACGGCACTTTCCCTGATGGCCACACTGAACGCTTCCAAACCGCCGGTCCGCCGCACCAGCGTGCCACCGCTGGAAACCGGCTACGCCCCCAGCATGGAACGGATGGTGCGCGCCAAACTTCGCCACTTGGCGGCAGACACCGACGTGCCGCCCCATCGGCACACCTGGGCCCAGGTGGCCATGTCCAGCACCGGCGTCATCCGCATGCGGGCCGGGCGCAGCACCTACTTGGTACCGCCTTCGAGGGTGCTGTGGATCCCACCCGGGGTGGAGCATGCGGTGACTGTCGTCGAAGCGGCGGACATTCGCACGCTTTACGTCCACCAAAGTGAAGACATGGTCGGCCCAGCCTGCCCCCGCGAAGAACAAACCGCTTGGTCGCAGTGCCGCGTGCTGGAGGCATCGAGTTTGTTGCGCGAGTTGGTGGCACACCTGCCCGCAGAACCCAATAGCCCCCACAACCAGGTGCCCGGCGCACGGGAACTGAGTTTGTCGCACCTGGTACTGGAAGAGTTGCGCCATGCCCGCGCCGTTCCCTTGGGTCTGGATTTGCCTGAAGACAAACGTTTGCGTGGCCTGTGTGAAGCCGTGCTCGCCGACCCGGCCCGATGGACCACACTCGACAGCTGCGCCCATTTGGCCCACTCCAGCACACGCACCGTGGCGCGGCTGTTTCGCTCCGAGTTAGGAAGCACCTTTGGCCAATGGCGGCAGCAGGTGCTGCTGTCTCAAGCCTTGGTGCTGGCCGCCAAGGGCCAGCCCATGGCCCACATTGCAAGCAACCTCGGCTATGCCAGCGCCAGCGCTTTCAGCGCCATGGTGACGCGCACCGTCGGCATGCCGCCCAGCCGATTTTTCGGGAAGTAAGCCCGTCGCTGCCGCATGCCCCGCACCGGACCATTCAATTTGTACTTGTCCAGGACAAGAACCCCCTGCGTATAAGGGGTTCACTTTCGTTTGGAAACAGTCTTTGCCGCATTGGGGATGGTGCGTGCCAACAAGGTGGCCGACACTTAGAAATTGAGTCATAGTTCTGACACAACAAAACAAAATGCAGGAGGCCCTGTGCTGAAGTCGTTGTTTGGAGAGTTAGGTGGTGCGGCGGATAAGCCCGACGGTGACGGCGTCGTGTCTCCTGCGCGGGCTGGTTTTGCCGCGACACCCATTTTGGAAACCCAGTCCACCCGTGTGACACCTGCTGGTCACATGGTGGATAGGCATTCGCAAGAGTTGGTGGTGGTGGGCTCGCCCGCGCAAGCCATACGCAAACACTTTTCCACCACGCGGGCCGATCTGGAGTCGGCCAGTCACTTGATCACTCTGCTTGATCCGAGCAATGCGTGGGCCGGTTGGGTCATCAAGGCGCTGTCTGACGCAGGCGGATTGCCCATTGAACGCTTGCACTTGCGCGAAGCAACCACGCTGCGAACCCTGGCCACGATCGAGCGCACCACCTTGATACGTCGCCACGAAGAGTCACTGAAGATTCTTTTCGCTGACGTCAGGGCACCAGGCCGTGAGAACGCAGAAATTCCAGTGGCCTTGATGGAGCGCAGCCACCTCACCACCGTCATCGTGGGTACCCTGCAATCGCATGCGGTGGACGCCTTGCTCGCGTCGGTGCAAGAGGCCGTGGCCCTGCCCACCTGGCGTTGCCCCAACCTCTTGTTCTTGTTGCCCCCCGACTCGGACTGGATCATCGAAAAAGTCGCAGCTGTGGCCTGGCCACCCAAAGTGCGCGTCAACCACCGCAGCGAATCATTGCTCAGCGCCTCGGCCGTTTGGAACAGCATCCTCGCCCACTGGGGGGAGGTCAAGGACTGGGTGCCGAGCGCACCTTCCGACCCCGCGCTGTTGGGACTGAACGACTTCCCCATCAAAGTGGCCGACCTGCACAACGACGCCACCGACTCGTCATTCAGCCTGCTTCAACCCTTCGATCCATTCGGGTCCTTGGGTTCCAGCCCCGCGCTGCCAGTGGTCCCGGCCGCGCCGGCGGACCGCCAAATCGGAACCGAAGCCGCCCACGCCACGATTGACGTGGAGCGCCTGCGTTCCGCCTTGGCCACCTTGCGGCCCTTGGAAGGATTGCTCGCTTGTGCCGTGGTGGATTTGATGAACAGCCAGGTGTTGGCGGTAGAGTGCCCATCAGGCATCAGCATCGACATCGACCAAGCCGCCGCACAAGCAGCGCGTTTGTTGCGCAGCCACCGCCAGGCATCCACCGCAATGGGTTTGTCACCCAGCATCAATGAAGTGACCACCCGTTCGGGCGCGCGCCAAGTGGTCATAAGGCCCGTGACGCGCCAGCCGCGTTTGTTTTTGTGGATCTTGCTCGACCGCTCGCAAGCCCGCACGGAAACCTTGCGCAAACAACTCAGCGAGACCGAACGTTTGCTGCAATAGCAGTGCGGCTGCAACGCCTTGGGCGCTGCGCTAACATCTTTCCCGCTGGGGCGATGCCAACAAGCATCGCCCCGTTTTTATTCAGCGGCGGAACCTCCCATGACACAAGTCCTCTTCGATTACACCCGGCAAGATGCCACTGGAACGAGTTGCGTTTCGCAAGCCTGGGCCAAAACACCCGTGCCGCTGACGCCCCCGCAGCGCAGCCAGATCAAAGCCCGTGCTGCCGAACTGCTCAAGTCCCACAACGCCGTGCTGGTGGCCCACTACTACGTCGATGGCGACCTGCAAGACCTGGCGCTGGAAACCGGTGGCTGCGTGGCCGATTCCTTGGAGATGGCACGTTTTGGCCGCGACCACCCCAGTCAAACCTTGGTGGTGGCGGGTGTTCGTTTCATGGGCGAGAGCGCGAAAATTTTGAGCCCTCAAAAACGCGTGCTGATGCCAGACTTGGACGCCACTTGTTCACTCGACCTCGGTTGTCCCGCAGATGATTTCTCCAAGTTCTGCGACGCCCACCCTGATCGCCAGGTGGTGGTCTATGCCAACACCAGTGCCGCCGTCAAAGCCCGTGCCGATTGGATGGTGACCAGCAGCTGCGCCCTGGCCATCGTCAACCACATCAAAGACCAAGGGCAGAAAGTGCTCTGGGCCCCCGACCGCCACTTGGGCCGCTACATCCAAGAACAAACCGGTGCGGACATGCTGATGTGGAACGGCGCCTGCATCGTGCACGACGAGTTCAAGGGGCTGGAGCTGGAATTGCTCAAACGTGAACACCCCGACGCTTTGGTGCTGGTGCACCCTGAATCACCTCAGGCGGTGGTGGCCCTGGCCGATGTGGTGGGCTCCACCAGCCAACTCCTCAATGCGGTGGTGAACGGTTCCGCACCAACCTACATCGTGGCCACCGACAACGGCATCCTGCACCGCATGCGCCAACTGGCCCCCAACAAAACGCTGATCGAAGCGCCCACCGCCGGCACAGGCGCCACGTGCAAAAGCTGCGCCCACTGCCCTTGGATGGCGATGAATGCGCTGCAAGGTGTGGTCGATTGCCTGGAAAAGGGGCAAGGTGAAATTTTGATCGAGGAACACATCCGCGCCAAAGCGCTCACCTGCATTGACCGCATGCTGGACTTCGTGAAACAAAACCCCGCCAGCGTTCAAAAACCCGGCTTCGTCAAAAACATTGGAGCCGCGTGAGATGAGTCCCACCGCCGCACTCGATCACTTTGAATTCAACGAAACCCTGGAGCAGGCCCGTGCGCGCAACGTGCACGACGCCTTGATGGAAGACATCGGCCGTGCCGACTGGACTGCACAGCTCGTGCCCGCCACGCAGCAGATCAAAGCCCGTGTATTGCTGCGCGAAGAAGCCGTTCTCTGCGGACGTGAGTGGTTCGACGCCTGCGTGCACGCGCTCGATCCCCAAGCGCGTATTGACTGGCATGCAGCCGAAGGTGATGTGGTGCCCGCCAACACCGAGGTTTGTCATGTGCAAGGCCTGGCCCGCGCGCTGCTGTCGGCCGAGCGCCCTGCCCTGAATTTCATCCAGATGTTGTGCTCAACCGCCACGCTGACACGCCAGCATGTCGATGCCATTGCGGGTGTTTCACCCAATCCCAAAGGCTGCGCCATTCTCGACACCCGAAAAACCCTGCCCGGCCTGCGCCAAGCGCAAAAGTACGCGGTTCGTGTCGGCGGCGGCCAGAACCAGCGCCTGGCGCTGTGGCACGGCATCTTGATCAAAGAGAACCACATCGCGGCAGCCGGTGGCATACCGCAGGTGCTGGAACAAGCACGCGCTTTGAATGCCGGTGTGAGTATCCAAATTGAGGTGGAAACTTTGGCGCAACTGCAAGAGGCATTGGCTCATGGCGCCACCAGTGTGCTGCTGGACAACTTCGATTTGGCCGCGATGCGCGAGGCCGTTACGTTCAATGCTGGACGCGCGCTGCTGGAAGTCTCTGGCAGCGTGCGACTGGACCAGGTGCGCGACATTGCCGCCACCGGCGTGGACCGCATCTCAATTGGGCGACTGACCAAAGACGTGCGGGCGACCGATTTTTCAATGCGTGTCGTCGAACGTGTTTGAACCGGGAAACAGCGGCTGAGTTGGTCCTCGAAGGGGCGTCAACGTTTGTGGCGCTTACTTGCCGAACAGCCCCTGGATCGCGTTAACGATCCCCGCGCCTTGATTTTCCGTGTTGTTGCTGGCACCGCCCAGGCCAATCAACTTCAGCACGGCCAGCCCACCTTGGGCGTAGATGGTGTCGTTGAGTGAAAACCGACTGTCGTCCAGATTGCCTTGCAGCGTGAAATCCATGTCCACAGGGCGCTTGGTATCGGCATCCAGCCCTTTGGCGCGCGCGAATGCGGCAGCTGCTTCGCGAGCGAAACCGGTCAGCCCACCGAGTTCCAACTGCGTGAGCGTCATGTGGCCCGGCGAATTCAGCTTTCGCTGGGCGACTTTGACGTGCATGTTCAGCGCCAAACCTCCACCCTTGATGTCGCCGGCCTTGCCCTTGAAAAGATAGGGCTCAAGCAGTTTGACGGGGACACCGGAAAGTTTCAGGCGCATATCCGAATCCAAGTTGACCGGAACCAAACTTCCGCTCAAATCCAGTTGACCTTGCCCAGCAACGCGGGCCTTCATTTGCAAGGCAACAGCCTCGTTCATGGCGGGCAAACTCAAATCCTGCAGCTTGAGTTCAATTTGGTCCAGCGGAATGTGCAGGTGCTTGGCGGCCACCGTGGCATCAAAGAAATCAACTCGGCTGTTGGTGAGTGTGATGCGGTTGATGTGAATCTTTGGCCCAAGGCCAGGGGCTGCAGTCGACTCCCCTTTGGTGGGTTTGTCCAGCAACGCGGGCAAGATTTTCATGCCGCCCGGAGCGCGCAGCACGGTGATGGCCGCGTTTTCGACGGCAATGGAATGGATCACGATGCTGCCCGACAGCAAGCTGCGTAGATCAGGGCTGACACGCACACGATCAGCCCGAAATTCGTCCGTTGTCGGCCAAGCCGCGCGACTGGCTTTGATGCGCAGGTTGTCTATTTCGATGTGCGAAAAATTGACCCGCAGCTCGCTCATCTCACCGGTTTGCCCCAAGGCAGCCACGATCTGCTGTTTGAGAACGTTCAAGGCAAGGAAGTAGCTGCCCACCAAGACGGCAACCAGCAGAGGCAGGCCGATCAGCAGGGTGAGACGGAGTTTGCGGGATTTCATCATGTTTTTATCCTCGTCCCCACAGTCTCACCACCCCCAACCACTGCTGCGACCAAAAGCCGCGTCCGTAGTCGCGGTTGCCGGCTTCGGGCAACTGGTCGCGAATGCCTGTGGGGTCGTAGCGCAGCTCAAAGTTGGCGGTGCGAAACAAGATGTCCCAGACCGGGAACAGCACAGCAAAGTTGTGGCCGCCCAGAGTGCCTTGGCCTCGGGACTCGTGGCCCAATCCAATGCTGTGGTGCAGGCGGTGAAAACGCGGACTGACCAACGCACGCTCCAACACTGGACCAAACCACACCCGCAAATTGGCGTGGGACAGGCTTTCCAGGAACTGCGTGCAAGCCACCACCGCCACAAACTGCCCCGGTGGCACGCCTATGAGTTTGGCCACCAACACCAAGAGGCTGTCGCGCAGCAGATCGTCCAGCAAGTGGTTGCGGTTGTCGCTCCACATCGTCATTTGACGCTGGCTGTGGTGCAAGGCGTGCAGGGCCCACCACCAGCGGAATTGATGCTGGCCGCGGTGGATCCAGTAGTCGACGAAGTCGAAGACCAGCAGGTAGGCCACAAAAGCGAAGAAGGCGGTGTCGGTCCAGCCCGGCAATGCCGGGGCCAACCACGCATCGAGGTGCCAGGGTTGAATGCCCCATTGGTGCCACTGGGCAAAAAGCAGGTCCCACAGCGGGTCGATGCTGAAAAAAAGTGCCACGCGGAACAAACCCAGGCGGTGGATCAAGGTGTAGATCACATCGACCCGCACCGCAGCGCGGTCGCGCACCACCTCCACCGGGCGCATCCGCTCCAGGGGCCACAGCACCAGCAACATCACGACCAGTTGCAGCACGCCCACTAAAAACCAGCCCGTGGCGACAAACCCGTCTTCCAGCAAATTGCCCAAACCCATCTGGAATAACAAAGGCTGCACCACAGCCTCGAACAAGCTCTGTTGGGCGAGGCTGAACTGATCGGTGAAGGCGTTGATGAGGCTGTCGAGCATGGTTATTTCTTGCGTACTTCGTTCGCGAATGCCGCAGCGTACAAGGGATGCTCACGCAGCGTGGCGAAACAAAACCCCTTGGCCTTCAAACCCACGATCAAAGGTTCCAACACGGCGGGCGCCCACGGGTCTTGACGCGACCAAATACCCAAATGGGCCAGCAAGATGTCGCCACTGCGGATATTGCTTAAAGCCTGCTGCAGCAACTGCGCATTGGGGTAGCGATCACTCGGCAGTTCGTCACCCAGAAAACCTGCTGGACTCCAGAACACATGCGACCAACCGCAGGCTTTGGCGGCGGCCAGCAAGGCGGCAGAGGTTTTGCCGCCCGGCGCACGAAACACCGCGCCCATCTTCTGTCCTGTGGTGGATTCAAACCATGTCGCCGGGCGCCGAATTTGTTCGCAGTACTGCGCTGCGGTGAATGTTTGGGTTTGTCCCGTTTGCGGGCCTGCTGTCGGTCTCAAAACAAAACCACTGGCCACATCGGCCCGCCAAACATGGTGGTCAAAGGTGTGCGAGCCAAAAGCATGGCCTTCCGCGACGCGGGCCTTCCACCACGGGGCCCACTCGGCATCCAAGCTGCTGCCCCCGGTTTTGGTTTTTTCATTGGCCAAGAAAAACGTCACCAACACCTGCTGGCGTGCCAGCACGTCGGCCACCAAGGGGGCGATGGCCATGTGGCCGGTGTCAAACGTCAGGTAGAGCGGTTTGTCGCCAGCTTGTCTGCCACACAGCGCTTGGGCCGTTGCGGCGCTTGCGTTGAAGGCCAACGCCACAGCGACGGCCGCGCTGAGTTTTTTATAAGAGCGTTTTTTAAAGCCGCGGCGCATGGTCCAGCGTCCATACCCCGTGCGGCGAGCGGCCTACTGGCACTTGGCGCACCACTTTCTTTTGTTGGGTGTCGATGAAGGTGAGCATGCGGGACCAGCGCGAGGTCACCAGCAAGGTTTTTCCGTCGGCCAGCAACTCCATGCAGTCTGGGCCGCCCGGCGCCGGGTAGCTTTCGACCACCGTCAACTTTTGAGTGTCGATTTTGCTGATGGTATTGGCCACGCGGTTGCTCACAAACACATGCTGCTTGTCACCCACCGCCCGAAAGGCGTGGGCCCCGTCGCCGGTTTCGATGCGTTTGATCAAACGCGCTGGGTTTTGTGTCACGTCGTAGACCTCGACGAATTTGTCGCCGGTCAGACCAATCAGCAACAACCTGTCGTCGGCCGTCAGGTAAGCGTCGGCTGGCATTCGTCCAACCGGCACTTTCCAGCGCGGCTTTTGTGTGGCCAGGTCAATGGCGATGAGCTCGTCGCTGTCTTGCAAGGTGGTGTAGACCACCGTGCTGCGTGAATCGATGGCCATGTGGCTCGGGGTGCGCGATGCCGGAATGCGTGCCGCCAGTTTCAGAGGCATCCTGGCATCCGTGGGCTCCCAGCGGTACACATCAATGTGGTTCAAACGATTGGCCGCCGTCACAAACCACTTCATGTCAGGCGAGAAACGCAGGTGGTAGGGGTCGGGAATCCCGGAGACCACACGTTGCACATCCCCTGTGGTTGGGTCCAAGAACGTGAGCGAATCGCCCAAGGCATTGGCCACCACCAGCGACTTTTCGTCCGGCGTCAAATACAAATGGTGAGGCTCTTTGCCAGTCGGCACCTTTTTGATGTGGGCAAAAGTCACCGGGTCGATGACGCTGATGTTGGCGTCCAGTGAATTGAGCACAAAAATGGGCCGCTTCGCTGGCGCGGTGGACGCGGCTTGCGCCCAGGCTGCTGCGCCCATGGTGGACAACATCAGCGCCAAGAGTGCCGAAGCGGCACGGATGGCTCGAAGGCCTTGAAACAAAGAGGATGAGAACAAAACGAAGGCCCGAGCAGGTAAACCCTAGAGTTTAGCCGCCCCCCGAGAAAACCCGTGGTTTCGCTAAAACCCTGGTTTCAAGTGAAACAGCAGCCCCTCCCCGGGTCTCAATCGTCGTCGCCACCCCCCAAAATGCCGCCCAGCAGGCCGCCACCCACCACGCCACCCAGGACCGAGCCCTCTTCCCGTGAACCACCGCGCTGTGGCGCGGCCGCAAACACCCTGGAGGCCAAACGCGAGAAGGGCAAACTTTGCAGCCAAACCGTGCCGGGGCCCGTCACTTTGGCAAAGAACAAGCCCTCACCCCCAAAGAGCGCGGTTTTGATCTTGCCGACGTACTGAATTTCAAAGTTCACATTCGGCGTCATGGCCACCAAACAGCCGGTATCGACCAGCAAGGTTTGGCCCACCGCCAACTCGCGCTTGAGCACCGTGCCGCCCGCATGCACAAAAGCCAGGCCGTCGCCCTCCAGCTTTTGCATGATGAAGCCTTCGCCGCCGAAGAAACCGACCGACATTTTTTGCTGAAAATAAATGCCGAGCGACACGCCTTTGGCTGCGCACAAAAACGCGTCTTTCTGGCAGATCAAGGTGCCACCGAGTTGGCGCAAATCCATGGGCAAAATTTTGCCGGGGTAAGGCGCTGCAAACGCCACACGTTGTTTGCCCGAGCCGCCATTGGTATAGACCGTGGTGAAGAGCGACTCGCCGGTGATGAGGCGTTTGCCCGCACCCATCAGCTTGCCGAAGAAGCCACCCGTTTGCTGCGCACCATCGCCAAAAACGGTGTCCATCCGAATCGCGGCGTCCATGAACATCATGCTGCCGGCTTCACCCACTGCAGATTCGCCCGGGTCGAGTTCGATCTCGACGAACTGCATTTCCGAGCCCTTGATTTCAAAATCGATCACGTCCATGGCCATGGTTTATTCCCTTTCAGTCATTTCAAGCCGCACCCTTGCGGCCTGCAAAACTGAAATGCTAACGGGATTGTTTGACCTCAAGGTCGGCGGGTCGTGATTCACAGTGATGTGTTGCATGGTGAATGACATCCGTCATTCCCGCGAAGGCGGGAATCCAGGGATGTGTCGTATCGCGTCCCCCGCTTCACCTGCCGCCACCGCTCGGATTCCCGCCCCCCGATGAAAGCATTCGAGGGCAGGCTTAGCGGGAATGACGACGTCTTGGAGGATGAACGGTTGGCACATCACTTTGAACGCACCCAGGTCGGCGTGCACCAGAGGGCATGCACCCTTCTTAACGTGAAACGCTGCGGTGAGCCTGCATGGCACGCGCAAACTTGCGCACCGTCGGCCCAATCAAGGGGCGGTAGAGCCGACGCAAAAACCAACCTGGAAATAAACGTCCACGCTCTTCCAACATCACCCGCGCACGCGGGTGGTCCATGAAACGAAAGGCAGAGGGGCGAAACGTAGCGTCGTCGGCATGCAGCGACAAACGCGACAAATGTTTCATGGACTTGTAGCCGTACTGCATGGGTGCCACCAAGCGCAGCGGCGCGCCATGTTCGATGCTCAGTGGCTGTCCGTCCAGCGTGTCGGCGAGCATCACGTCTGCGGCCAGCAAGTCTTCCAGCAACAAGGTCGTGCGGGCACCGTCTTGCGCGCCAAAAATGAACACCGTCGCATTGGGATTGGGCTGCACCCGCGGCAACAACACCTGCGCGTAAAACACAGAAAACCGCACCCCACCCCAACGCAAGCCGCGTTTGCTCCAGGTGGTCACGCAGTGGAAGTCGCTGACCTGTTCGACACGCGGCAGGCCCGCCAGTGGGTTGTCCAGCACCAGTGGGTTTGCAACTTCGCCCGAGATCTGGAGGGCGGCGGTTTGGGTGTCTTTGGGAAAGCGGGTTGCGAATTTATCGATGCCAAAACGAGGGAAATCTTGTCGTTCGGATTGGCCTGGGGGCAGTGCATTCATCAGTGAACCTTTCAATTCGAAGCAAGCAGCCTCGCCATCACCGCTGGCACGATACGTTGGTGCAGAGGTGTCACCGGCAGCATGTACAAACGACCCAGCAGGTTGTGCACATGGACCACGGTGCTGACCACGATGGTTTGCGGCTGTCCCACCACCCGGGGCAAGCGACACACCGACAGGGCCACCTCCAGGTGCTTGTCGCGGTCGAACACCACCACCTCGTCGGGCAGCTTGGAGCGCAAGGTGAAGATGCCTACACGATCGCCGGGAAGGTAGTCCTGCTCCGGCTTGTTCGGATCCAAGGTGCTGAGCGCACCCAAGTTCTTGAGCCCGACCCAACCCGCCAAACGGTTGCGCAGCGCCATCAACCCGTTGACCCAGTCCGGGGCGCGTGCCGCCGCTTGCAGAAAGTAAGCCATCGCGGTCTGTGCCGGATCGGGCACATCCATCCGGTAGGCGTCAAAAAAATATGCCCCTGCAAGCTGATCGCGCAGGGCGCTGTGCATTGGCACCTCACAGGGCGTCGCTCTAGCGGCCATCAAACCTCCAAGCTTGGCAGTCAAACCACACGTTGCAAGCGTAAACGCAAACCACCCGAGGGCCGTAACGTGACGTTCAACACCGGCTCGCAAGGTGGCGCATCGCTTGGCAATACCAAACGATAGCGCTGCAGCAGCATGGCCGCCAGCAGCGTCATTTCCAGCGTCGCGAAGTGCTGGCCTATGCAGACACGTGGGCCCGCACCAAAAGGCATCCAGGCTCCGCGTGGCGGTGGTGGTGCACCAGGCAAAAACCGCTCGGGGCGGAAGGCCTGTGGCTCTGCGAAGGAAGCTGGGTCGCGGTGCAATTGCCACAGCGTGAAACGCAGCATGGCACCTTTCGGAATGTGCCAGCCGCCCAGTTCAATGGCCTGTGTCGTGCGCCGGGACATCAGTGCGCCAACGGGCGGGAAAAGGCGCATCGCCTCTTTCAAACTGGCGGTCAACCACGGCAGTGCGGGCAAGTCGTCGGTGCATGGGTTGCGCCCTGACAGCACGACTTTCACTTCATCGCTGACCCTTTGCGCCACATCGGGATGCTTCGCCATCAAATGGCTCCACCACAACAAGGCGGTGGCGGTGGTTTCATGGCCCGCCTGGAAGTTCACCAAACACTGGTCAAACACCTCGGTTTCACTCAAGCCCTGCCCGGTTTCATCGTCACGCAAGGCCATCAGCATCGACAGTAAGTCATCGCGGGATGAGGAGTTGGCTGCCGACGCCAAAGCGCGCCGAGCCGCAATGTGTCCACCCACCAGCTGCCTCAGGCAACGTATGGCGCGGCGTTTGGTGGCTTTGCCCGGCAGCGGCAACCAGTCGGGCAAGGTAAAAGGCCTGAACATCTCGTGCATGGCGGTTTCGCTCAGCGTTTGTGTGGCCCACGCGGCTTGTTGGCTGTCTTCGGGCCGCACGCGGTCGCTGAACAGCGTTCGCAGAATCACGTCCATCGCCAAACCGGAGAACAGCGCATCCATGGCGACGACAGCCTCGTTCTGGCCTGACGGGACGGCGGCATCCAAACCGGCAGCCGCCGCATCCACCATCAAGGCGGCATAACCGGCCACACGTTTGGGTGTGAACGCGGGTTGCAACATGCGGCGCTGGCGTTTCCACACGTCACCCTCCGTGGTCAACACGCTGTGCCCAAAAACCTCAGTAAACACCTCAATCCCGCGCTCCCAGCGAATCAGGTGCTCGGCGTTGTCCACCAGGGCCTCGCGCACCAGCTCAGGGGTGAACAGGTCGTAGGCCCGCTCGTTCACCAGACGCATGAAGCTGATGTCGCCGTGGTCCCGATGGAGTTTTTCAACAAACCCCAGGTAGTCGCGTTTCATGTCGCGCAGCAGCGGGAAGCCCCACCAAGGCGATGGCGGGCCGGGTGGGCGCTCTCCGGGGGAACGCCGCACTGGTGGCACAGCAGAAGATGGCGCAGCAGGGATGAGGTTTGTCGTGTTCATGAGGCCCGCATACTGCCGACGTGGTTGCGCATCGTATAGAAGGATTTCGACATCATGGGTTTTTCAAGCGCGCACCACGGTGCGATTCCAAATGATGTGTGATGCGCCTGGTTTCTATCAAAGTGTCGTTCCCGCAAAGGCGGGAATCCCGTGGGTGTGCGCGGGCTATGCGGTCGGTGCAGCCCGATACACAGCGTGGACTCCCGCCTTCGCGGGAATGACGCAGGTTAGGCTGCTACCGATGGATCTCACTTTGGATCGCATCACGCGCCACCCGGATCAGACGCAAGCACTAAACTTTCGCCATGCTCCACACCGCGCCCATCTCCGCCGCCACCAACCGCTTGTGGTTGCCACGCACCGCCCTGAGCAGTTGCATGCGCGGCGTGATGTCACGCAACACCGTCGGCATTGAATTGACCGATGCGCAGCGTTTCAACTACTTTCCCGCTTCGCCTCTGTGCGTCATCAACTGGTGGTTTCAGGGCAGCAGCGAGTTGTTGCCATCTGGCGCACCGACGCGCCTGGACAGCAGTATCCCGCGCACGCCACTCTCGGGCGTGATGTTCAGTGGCCCGCAGACGCAGCCCTGCGTCTCGTGGTGCCCCGGCCCCGTGCACGGCATGATGCTGATCTTCATGCCCGACGCCCTGCACCAGTTGACCGGCATTGACGTGACGCAAACCGTCAACCGCTTCATTGACGTGCGCGGGCTTTTTCCCACCCCCTGGGTGGACCTTTGCAACGCGGTAGCCGCAGCCGCTGACGACGACCAGCGCGTAACGCTGATCCAGGATTTTCTGGAGCCGCAGTGGAACGCCGCCCGGCCCAAACAACCGATGCAAGCCCACCGCGTCCAAGACTGGGCCCATGCCTTGGCCCTGCGCGCCGCCACCTCCGGCGCAGGCCGCAGCCTGCGACAAGTGGAACGCCGCATCAAACAATGGGCCGGCCAGCCCCTGCGCGAGTTGCGCGGCATGGGCCGAGCCGAAACCGCCTTCTTTGAAGGCGTAGCCGCCGCTGAACAAGGCCAACGCCCCAACTGGGCCGCCGTGGCTGAATCCAGCGGCTACGCCGACCAATCCCACCTCTGCCGAGAAACCCGCCGCGTCACCGGCTTTGCGCCGCAGGAGTTGTACTGGCGGATTGCGCAGGACGAGGGCTTTTGGAGCTATCGCTTGTGGGCATGATCTGCTCGACGGGCGAAGGGTGACGCAGTCGACCCACCCACTCAAGAAGCAGGCAAACCATCCGATGCCGGTCAACCGCGCTTGCTCCCCGGCCCCAACCCACTGACGATGGCGGGAACGACTTTGCGCAGGTGGTTGGAGAACTCCAGCAGGTGAGAAGACTGCAAACCCTTGCGCGACCAAGTGGCCTCGAAACCAATGGTGACCTCGCGGCCTGTTTTGTCAGCAATCGGGAATGAAGCATGGCCACTTGCCATCAGTTTTGACTTCGGCAATATCGCCGCGCCTATGCCCAGCGCGGCCCACTCCTCCAGCACTTGGTAGCTCATGGCCTCGCCCGAATACTCATGCAGCTTGCGCCGTTGGCTGCGAAACAGCGCACGTGTGGTGCGTGACAGGCCGCAAGCGTCTGGGACCATGACATAGGTTTCATCCGCAATGTCTTTGAGTTGCACAGACTGTGGCCGAGCACCATTCGACCACACCGCCCCACGGGGAATGAAACGCAGTGGCTCTTCATACAAAAACGAGCTGACCCATGGGCCCTTGTGAACCTTCACCACGCCGATCACAAAATCCAGCAAACCTTCGTCGAGCATGCGGTAGAGGTCGGCCATGTTCATCTCGCGCAGCACCACATCGACCTGCGGGTTGCGCACGCGGAAGGGCTCAAGCATCAGCCCCAGTAAATTGGCGCTGACCAGCGGCGATGTGCCGATGCGAATCAGGCGTTTGTCGGGAGTCAGAAACGCCCGCGTCTGCTGAAGCAGACTGGCTTGCGCACTCAGAACCTCGTTGACATAGGGCATGACGTGGGTGCCAAAAGGCGTCAGCGCCACCTTGCGCGTGGTGCGCAAGAACAGGCGCTCGCCCAACTCGCTCTCCAGTTGCGCGACACCATTGGACAGCGTCGGCTGGGTCACACAACACTCGGCGGCCGCAGCCGTGAACGAGCCCGTTGAAGCGACAGCGCTGGCAAAACGAAGTTGGCTCAGGTTCATGCCTTATTTATAGCATGCTTGAATTAATAGCATGCGAAAAGACAATTTCCAAATAAATACAGCCTTGCGTAACCTTCATTCCAGTCGACAAACCGTCGGCGACAACACTGATCCCTGAACACACGGAGAACATCATGACCAAATCCATCCTCGCCCTGCTCACCGCCGCCACACTTGCACTGCCCACACTGGCCTTTGCCGAGAAGGCCTACCTCGAGATCACCCTAAAAATCGATCCGCAAGACCGTGCCGCCGCCGGTGCGGTCTACGCCAAGTTCAAGCAGCCCTTCCTCAACAAGGTGCCCGGCGCGAAGTCCAAAGAGCTGCTGATTCGGGACGACGACGTGCAAGTGCTCCACAGCTTCGCCACACGCAAACAAGCGCAGGCCTACCTCCTCAGCGACATCTTCACCAAAGACGTGGTGGTTGGCCTGAAGCCTTTGCTCAAGGCCGACCCGGAGGTGCGCATCTATTCAACAGACTGATCCACAGCATGTCGAAGTACCCTGGGGCCACAGCATTGCATCGTGGCCCCAAGGGTGTGTTAACTTGATGCGCAACCCATCGCGCAACCTTTCCAACCGCGCGCAAAAAATCTGAGGGAAGCCCCATGAACTTGAACACCGACCTGTCCGTCCGCGTCGTGCTGCACTCGACCGACCTGCCCTGGCAGCCCAGCCCCGCAGCAGGTGTGCAGCGGCGTTTGCTGGCACGCGAAGGCGGTGAAGAGGCGCGGGCCACCAGCGTGGTGCGCTACGAGGCCGGGGCCACGTTTTCTAAGCATGCGCATCCGCAAGGGGAAGAGATCATCGTGCTGGAGGGCGAGTTCGAGGACGAACACGGCGTCTACCCTGCAGGCACCTACCTCAAGAACCCACACGGTTCCAGCCATGCGCCGCGCAGCACCAGCGGCTGCGTGCTTTTCGTCAAGTTGCGTCAGTTGAATGACGACGATTTGGAACGTGTGGTGGTCCGCCCGCAGGACCAGCAGTGGTCTCCCGGCTTGGTCCCTGGACTCGAGGTCTTGCCACTGGACCATGTGGGCACCACCCATACCGCCTTGGTGCGTTGGGCGCCAGGCACGTTCTTCAACAAACACAGCCACCACGGCGGCGAGGAAATCTTCGTCTTGCAAGGCCAGTTTCAAGACGAGTTTGGCAACTACCCCAGCGGCACCTGGATACGCAGCCCGCACCTGAGTTCACACCAGCCGTATTCCGAAGCAGGGTGTTTGATCTTCGTGAAGGTGGGGCATCTGGGTTAGCCCGCATATTTCACCAGGGACGCGCCTGAGTGGGCTGTGATGCGGTGCGCTGGCAAGGCGTGACGACGCTGCGGGCTCGTGCCCGCGAGGAGGAGCAACGCAGCCAGCGTGCCGCAGCACGGCTCAATCGGGTGTGTAGCGCTAGGTACAAATTGGATTTGGTACTCGAAGCCATGCAAGTGAGCATTCATGCAGTGTTGCGGGGCATAGAAGAGCGACCTGGTGAAATATGCGGGCTAGGGTTGCCCATCGCGCAGCGCGCCGCCACACCTGACGCCAGCCGCGGCTTGCAGCAAGTCGAACACCGCATCCACTATTGATGCGGCCCCTTGAAGTTTGAACGGCCGGACTGGTTGAGTCTCTCGCAAGGGAGCCCCGGTGGACGGCAGCCTTGACTTGATGCACTGCGCCGGGTCTCGGCCCGGCAAGCCGAGTAACTTGTCTATCTGGTGCAAGAAAGTCACCAAAGAAGCACCTCAACACCAGCCTATTTGAGTGGTGACAGATCGAACCGGGATCGGGGTGGATGCGCTGGATTCGGTTTGACACCACAAGCCTTCGGGCGACGTTTTCTCGGCGGCTTGTCGCACCAGCCGTTGAACGCATCTGCCGCCGCTCTTGGCCTGCCTGGCGCTCGTGGCGCTTTGCCGTGTTTGGACAAACCGCCGAGAAAACGTCGCCCGAGGGCCAGTGGCGACTGACTGAATCCAGACCCCACGTCTGCGCTCCCGCACCAAGCTACCTCTACCCAAATAGGCTGGTGTTCAGGTGCTTCTTTGCTTACTTTCTTGCACCAGCAAGAAAGTTACTCGGCTTGCCGGGGCGAACTCCCGGCGCGGTGCTTCAAACAACGGCTGTCCTCCACCAAACGATGGCCTCACCCTAACCGGCGGTTCAGACTTCAAGGGGCGGCATCAATAATCGGCCCGTGCGCGGGTTGCGCAGACTCGTCCGAACCGGGCCCAGGGGTCCCGTGTCGCAGCACTCGCCGAGAATGGCCTACCGCGTCATCCACAATTCTTCCCATCGTGTGTGGTGAGCACCCCTGACTTGACACAACCCGCCGGTGCCAGACTCGCCGTCTTTGCCACCACAGCAACACCCGGAACCAGCCCTTGGCGAACACAGACATCCAGCAACAGCAATCCAAGCTGAGCCGGCCCCGCCGTAGGCCACGGAAATCACAAATAGTTGCCAGACGATATTTCTGGGACCGCAGTGAACGCCGGCGGCTGACGCTTTCCGTGTTGGTCTCGCTGCTGGTTCACGCCCTGCTGTTGAGCCTGATGGTCGGCGGCAATGGCTTGGGACTGCCCGGCTTTGCCTTGCCCTGGCAAGATCGCAGGGCAGAAAGCCCGGATCTGCGCCTGGTGCTCGCGCCGCTGCAGCCAAGCGGCGCAGCAGATGGGCGTGCGGGTGCCTCGGTTCAGTCGCCTTTGCCGCCCACCTCTACACAGCCGCCAGCGGCGGTGATCCCGCACACGCCATCTGCAGCCACCACCCCGAGCGCACCATCCACCGATGCGGCTGCCGCAGCAGCGCCCGCACCCGCGCCATCCGAAGAACCGGCCGATGTGGTGGCCGCCCCCCTCTCCGAGCCACCGGACACCGCCACCGCGCCGCCCCAAGTCGCCACACCCGCCATGCCCCCGGCCCCACAGCCTCCAGCACCGCCGTCTACATCAGCACCCACGCCAGAACCAGCGCCCGTACCGATGGCCCTGGCCACGCCCTCGGCCGAGTTCCTGGCCCTGCCCTTGCCCCCACCCTCCCCCGTTTCAGTCCCGCTGCTGGCCGCCGCGCCGAGCGCGTCGAGCCCCGAGGCCGGGCCAGGCGCAGAACGCAAAGCAGCCGCTGCGGCAGCACGGGAGCGCGCCCTCGAACAGGCCAAACTCGACCGTTTGGAGCGCCAAGCGAAGAAACAAGCGAAAGCACAGCGTGAGGCCGCCAAGCAAGAAGCCGCGCGGGCGGAGCGCCAGCGTTTAGAAGCCGAGCGAATGTCAGCCGCGCAGCAAGCGGCGGCCTCGAAAAAAGCAGCGCGTGAAGAAGCCGCAAGCCAAGCCGCCCAAAAGCTGGAGGCCAAACGGTTGGAGTCTGAGCGCCAAGAGGCAGCGCGACAGGACGCGACCCGGCAGCAGGCCACGCAGCGAGAAGCCAAGCAGGCGCGCTTGGAAACCGAGAGACTGTCGGTTGCCCAGCAGGCGGCAGCCTTGAAAGAAGCGGCCAAGGAAGAAGCCGCTCGGCAAGCGTCGCAGCGGCTGGAGGCCACGCGGCAGGAAACCGAGCGCCAGGCCGCAGCGCGCGTCGAAGCCGCACTGCAAGAAGCCGAACGTGTGCGCCTGGAAGCCGAGCGCCAAGCCACGGCCTTACAAGCCGCAGCGTTGAAAGAAGCGGCCTTGAAAGAAGCAGCGCGTGAGGAAGCCGCACGCCAAGCCGCCCAACGTTTAGAGATGGAGCGCCAAGAGGCGGCGCGGCAGGCCACCGCACGGCTGGAGGCCGCACGTCAGGAAGCCGAGCGTGTGCGTTTGGAAGCCGACCGCGCGCGCATCGAGTCCGACAGACAAGAAGCGGCGCGGCAAGAAGCCGCACGCCAGGAAACCCAGCGCACCGAGGCCGCCCGGCGCGAGGCCGAACGCCTGGAGTCCCAACGCCAGGCCCTGGCGCGCCAAGAGGCCGCTCAGACCGAAGCCGCCCAGGACGACGCCAGACGCGAAGCCTCACGCCGTGCCATGGGGCGGCAACTCGATGAAGAAGCGGCACGGCGTGACGCAGCAGCAGCAGCGAACCCGCCCTCTCGCCTTAACCCGTCGTCCAGCAGCGCACGCCGCGCCCGTTTGTTCGGCCGCAGCGATCCCAATCAAGAACTCGTCCTGTACGCAGAAGCCTGGGCCCGCAAGATCCAGCTCAACCCCACCCTGGCCAAAGTGCGCGAAGCCGCGCAGCGCCCCTACGCCCACCCCCTCATCACGGTCGCCATCCGCAGCGACGGCTCGGTGGAGTCGGTCACCTTCCTGCAGTCCAGCGGCGTTCCCGAAATCGACCAAGCCGTGCGCGACATCGTGCAAAGCCTGGTCCCCTACGCGCCCTTCTCGCCAGCGTTGGCGCGTGATGTCGACATCATTGAAATTCGGCGTTCTTGGCAGTTTGATACGGCGGTGCGGTTGTATTGAGGTGGGGCGGGAGTTTGTGGTGGAGGCACGTGGGTAAGAGGAACGGAAGAATGGGGATGACGGGCCGGTGATCTTGGTCGAAGTCAGGCTGTTGGATGGGAATGGCTGGTTTGCAGCGATTGGAGCCGGTCGCCGCCTGCGGGTGTGCTTCTGCTGACTGGCACCAAGCAGTCGTCGGGCCTCGTCGCACGCGAAGTCATGAATGTTGGCTGTATGGGGTACAGCGGACATCGGGCTCCCTCAACCCGGATGGCGCGGCGCGACCGACCGCTTCCCCATCACCTGGACTGGCGGTTTCGACCCGATGCAGACATTCGAAGGAGCGTATTCGACGGCGCAATGCGGTCATTGGGCGACAACCGAGGAAAGTAGTAGACGAAATGCGTTTGACGGGAACACTTCGCCGAGTCAGAGTGCCTCGTCCTCATTCGGCTCTGGCTCTCTCAGACCAAAGACGATCTCTGCTGTCCTCCGCACTTCCTCAAACTCAGAGGCACTCAGCGAGAAAGTGACTTCAACTTGGTCGTTTGTACTTCTCTCAATGTCGAACGCTATGCGGGTGGGACCGAGTTCGGCCAATCGAAGCCGGAAGTGACCCACGTAGCTTTCATTGTCTGTCTCCACGTAGCACCGCCCTTGATCGGGCATCTCAAATTGCCGCTGAACAATCAGGTACGGACCTCTCACGTCATAGGGGTCGTCTTCTGCTTCGCCGTTCTCCAACGGACCGAAGCTGAGTTGGTAGTAGTCACCGTCGGCCGACGCGGACACCGAAGGGGCGTGAAATCGCATAGTTCCCCCGCGTTCTCTCAACGAGAACGCTCAACGTTTGTAGTCAATGGCATATGACGGCGCCGTTGATGTCTGATAGGCGGCCCGCGGCCGCCCGCCGCTGCATATCCCCTCGACGAAAGAGATGGGCTTCGTGGCGGATCGGAGGAGCAAAGGCGATTTCATTGCGGCGATGCAGTGCTTGAAGTGGGCATGGCAACGGACTCCCGCTTCTGCTGCTTTCGCGCACGACGACCATGCTCGGCCGCAGCGATCTCTTCGAGAGACCGCACCTCTTGCGGCACGTCACGGCCAAAGCTCTTCTGATAGCAGTTGGCGATGAACTCCCGCAGCGGAACCTTCCAGGGTTCCTGGCGCTCATTGGCGAGGCTGCCAAACTTCTTGGGGTTCATGCCGAGTTCACGAGCCATTTGTACTTCGGCATGGGTCAGCTTGAAGCGCTGCCGAGCGTCGAACCATGGCTGGAGCTTCTGAGGAATTCGCTTCATCTTGGGCACGTAGTAGGGTGTGGCACGTGCACTGACCTCAGAGTTCTTGCATGCGCTGAATGTACGAGAGCTTCTCGGGCGCCAAGCCGCTGAGCAGCTCTTCCTGAAGGCGCCCCTCTCGGACGAGCCGACCAAATACAAAGAGGAGTTGCGAATACCGATAGTCGTACTTGCCGTCTACCTCGCGGCGCTTCTGGGCGAGATATTCCTCAAGAGCCCACATTGCCTCCGCCGTTGCTGCGGCGGCGGCCTTGGATTTGAATTCCGCCAGGATTTCGCTCAGCTCGGCTTCGAGGGCTGCTTCGAAGACGCGACGCGAGAGCTTCTTCTCTGACTCAGACCACTTGAGGTTGTCCATCCAAGGCCTCGATTCAGCGCTCTAACCAAGCTGTCAAAAAACCCCCACCGACACCGAAGCGCCAGGGGTTTGAGAATTTAGGCAAGCTGTGGTGTTCATCGACGGACTTGGTTTAGAAATTTCAATGTGTGAAGCGCATTTTGACGCCAAACGCCGCTCCA
>JANPCX010000059.1:0-2198 GCA_031431125.1 Burkholderiales bacterium | reverse complement strand
GATCTGATGCTTGATGCTCGGATCTCCCGGCATGCGACCTCACCCCCAAGGCCGCGCTGCAGGGCAAGGACGAGCTCGGAGGCCTGACGCGCGCTTTTGCCGACATGACCCAACAATTGTCCGACGCACGCGAGGCGGTGGGTGCCAGCATGGGCCAGGTTGACGCAGCGCGGGCCAACCTGCAGACCATCCTGGACAACCTGACGGCTGGTGTTGTGGTGCTGGACGACCGCGGCGTGATCCAGTCGTCCAACCCCGGCGCCACGCGCATTTTGCGCATGCCCCTGGCTGCCTACGAAGGCCGCAAGTTGTCTGACCTGGCGGGCCTGGAGGACTTCGCCGCGCAGGTGCAAACCCGGTTCGACGCGTTCTTGGGTGAGCGCAGCGAGGACGGGCTGGACCACTGGCAGCAATCCTTCGAGCTGGGCGGCAGCACGGCCGGTCTGCCGGCGCACCCGGCCGACAACAGCCTCGTGCTGGTGGCGCGCGGCGCCAAGTTGCCAGGCACCAACCGCCTGCTGGTGTTTGACGACATCTCCGAGATCGTCTCGGCACAACGCGCCCAGGCCTGGGGCGAGGTGGCGCGCCGCCTGGCGCACGAGATCAAGAACCCGCTGACCCCGATCCAGCTGTCGGCCGAGCGGTTGGAGATGAAGCTCTCGGGCAAGGTGCCGGCGGTCGAGCAGGCCATACTGACCAAATCGGTCAAGACCATCGTCGACCAGGTCGACGCGATGAAGCGCCTGGTGAACGAGTTTCGCGACTACGCGCGCCTGCCGGCGGCCGAGCTCAAGCCGCTGGACCTCAACGCCCTGGTGGCCGATGTGCTGCAGCTGTATGAGAGCGAGACAGCACACATGGCAGTGCAGATGGAGCTCGACCCAGCCTGCCCGATGATCATGGGCGATGCCCAGCAGTTGCGCCAGGTGGTGCACAACCTGCTGCAAAACGCGCAGGACGCGACGGCCATTGCTGCCAGCGGCGCCACTGGTGCGGCTGTGGCCGCCGTGGTGGTGCGCACCCAGTGGCTGGAGGCCAGCCGGCGTGTGCGCCTGAGTGTGCTGGACCACGGCGCCGGGTTTGCCGAGAACATCCTCAAGCGCGCCTTCGAACCCTATGTGACCACCAAGGCCAAGGGCACCGGCCTGGGCCTTGCGGTGGTGAAAAAAATCGCCGACGAACATGCGTCACGCGTGGACATCAGCAACCGCGTGGAGGATGGCCGCGTGCTCGGCGCACAAGTATCGTTATCATTCAGCACAGGCAACCAGCCACCCCGCGACGGACCGGCAGCTGGCGCAGCGTCGCAACAGGCAAGGGACACAGCGTAGAAACATGGCAAACATTCTGGTGGTCGACGATGAGCTCGGCATACGCGACTTGCTGCAGGAGATCCTCAACGATGAGGGCCACACTGTCGAAGTGGCCGAGAACGCCGCACAGGCCCGAGCGGCACGGCTGCGCGAGCGGCCCGACCTGGTGCTGCTCGACATCTGGATGCCCGACACCGACGGCGTCACCCTGCTCAAGGAATGGTCCACCACCGGTGCCCTGACCATGCCCGTCATCATGATGAGTGGGCACGCCACCATCGACACCGCAGTGGAAGCCACGAAGATCGGTGCGCTTGCGTTTCTCGAAAAACCCATCACCATGCAAAAGCTGCTCAAGGCTGTCGAGCAGGGCCTGACACGCACCGCCGTGCGCAAGCCACCGATGGCGATGGTGATGCAGGCAGTTGCCACAGCACCATCGGACGTTGCCGAGTCTGGCGCTGTGGCCGACAACCTTGCGCGTCAGGACAGCGGCCCGGTGTCTCGCCAGAGCTTTGGCCTGGACAAGCCGCTGCGGGAAGCACGCGACGAGTTCGAAAAAGCGTATTTCGAGTACCACCTGGCAAAGGAAAACGGCTCCATGACCCGGGTGGCCGAAAAGACCGGCCTGGAGCGCACCCACCTCTACCGCAAGCTCAAGCAACTGGGCGTCGACCTGACCCGCGGCAAGCGCAGCGCAGCCTGAACTGCGCGGTCAGTCCAGCCACAGCCGCTGGTATACTCTGGCGCTCTGGCCCGGTAGCTCAGTCGGTAGAGCAGAGGATTGAAAATCCTTGTGTCGGTGGTTCGATTCCGCCCCAGGCCACCAGATAAGTTTTTGCGCCTCAGCGTCCGATGTGGATTCTGGGGCGTTTCTACATTGAC
>JANPCX010000058.1:0-52594 GCA_031431125.1 Burkholderiales bacterium | reverse complement strand
ACGATGATGGTCAGCACACCCGCAGCAGAGACCGTGCCCGCTGGCTTGGACAGGTCAATCACCGTCAGCGGCGAACTGTCAGCGGCTGCGCCAGGGGCCGGGCGTGCACCTCCGTAGATGACCAAACTCGCGGCAGGGGGGCCGCTGTCCAGGAACGCCAAGCGCCCCTGCATCGCCGCAGCTTTGAAGGCACTGGTTTCACCAATCATGGGTGCGTCTCATAGAGGCACCACGCGGTCGGCCACCACGGCGCGGAACGACTCGGTGTAGTCCAAAGAGAGCACCGTGTAGCTCACGGTTCGGTCAATCTCGGCGAAGGTGTACGCACCGGTCACTGGATCGCTCCAGGCCTCCCGAATGCAGATGGCGTCCACGTCACGGATGAGACGCACCTTGCGCGACACCGGCACATTGTTCGGCGTGCCTTTGACCTTGACGGTGCCGGTGATCGCGCCGTCGCCGCCGTGCTCCATGTCGCGCACCCTGTGCAAGCCAGAGGCAAACGACACCGTGCCCATGCCGCCTAAAACTTGCCCGCCGGCCTGCCCCGCACCGTGAATCGACACCCCGAGGTTGAACGTTGCCACGGCTTATCTCCAAGGGCCGTCGCGGTCAACAAAATACGCGCCGCCACTGGATGCATTGCTGGAGCTTTGGACTGCTATAAAAGTTTTACCCGCAAAAGCGCCTGACCCCGCGACGGTGTCACGGGTGGCGAACGCCCCATTGAGATCTTGCGGTACCCAATAAACCCCAGGAAATTGAGCCCGCAGGCTTTTGTCTGACAGCATCAGGATGTGGGCAAATACCAGGGCGTTGTCAGCGGGGTTGGGGTACTGAACGAGGCCGTGCGTCCCTGACTCGGCTGTGCTGACACCTCCGACCGTGGTGCGTCCGCTAGAGCGGGCCGTGCCCAAACCATTGGGCGCACGCGGGACGACGTTGTCGCCATTAGAAAAACCTGCGGGAGCCTGACCATTGCCCATGCGGTCAATGGAACCGTAAAAATAGCCTGTGTTGATGACTGGCGCATATGCAGCACCCAACACCGTGTTGTAGACGTCCGGTGTTTTGAATCCGAGGGGCTCGCCAAAAAAATAGGTCTGGTAGCCATAACCTGGGTGGTAGTTGATGGCCAAGTAAAAAATCTTCTCGTCTCCAAAGAAGACCCATGGTCTGGCCACCGCGTCGGCCGAAGTGCTTTTAGCCAAATATGCGCCGCCGCTGACCTGCGCGGAAGTGGGAAACGGGCCGGTACCGGTGCTGACAGCGCTCATGGCCTCAAACCCGGTGAGGCGCGCTTCACGAGGGTCGGTCGTGTAGTTGTCATTGACACGCAGGAAATTGCGATTGCCCGTGACATCGTTGCTTCGGTAAACCGCCAGGTTGGTTCCGCTGAACGCTTTTCCCCATCCGAGCGGGGCGAGCTTGGTGGTGATGGACCCTGTGGCCGTCTGATCGCTGATGCCCGTTGTCGCAAAGGACGCTGAGTTGGTGGTGATAGCGGTGACGCGCTTCTCGCCGTTCAGCCCTACAGGCGCGGCACCGGCGTTCAGCACCACGGACCCCACCTCGTAAGGGTGACCACTGCTGAAGTTCATGGTGGCCACGTTGCCCGCGACGACCAGGCTGTCTACGGGCTTGAGTCCAAACCCATCAACCAGACAGGCATCCAGCACCGCAATGAGTGAGCCCGCCTGGCCCGTGAGAGAAGGGGCGCCCGCCATGGCGCTGTGAATGAATTTAACGCTGGTTGCTGGCATTGCTCTGTCCTGTGTACATGGTCCTCAAGGTGTATCGACGTCGCCTCGAATCAGCAGCATGAAGTCGTGGTTCGTGCCGGTCTCAGGCCCTGCTTGGATCGTCTCCACAATCTGGAGTGGGAACATGGCCCCCACGGTGTTGATGCGCAGAACGTTCCCCACACTCCAGCCCGAGCCCCACCCGACAGCACGCAATAGAAGATAGGGGTGTCCGACCGACGGGTTGAGCGCCGCAAGGTCGGTGGACGTGTTCCCCGTGGCGATCACACCCACGTTCTCGCCAATGACCTCAAAGGTGTTGGTGTTGGTAAAGCGAATCACCCAACGCTCGGTGATGGCGCCGATGTTGCTGACCTCAATCGGTGCCAGCGTGGTGTTGTAGGTGCCGGTGGCCGGGTTGCCCACCAGCGCGTCCTCCCAGGACCCTGACCACGTGGCCTGGTCAAACACCATGCTGGTGCGGGCGAACAAATCGCCTGCCACCAACGCGCCCGAGACATAGGAGCCCGGTACGGGAAACGTGTGGGTAAGTTGCCGATTGAAGGTGATGCGGCCGTTGATCTGCACGTCGGACAGCATCACCAGGTCCTCCACCCGGTCCTCAATCGTGATGGGCTGGCTGTAGCTGGACACATCGGTGAAGGCCACAGAACCCGCCTCCAGGTCAGCGGTGTAGCCGGTGTGGATGGCAACACCTGTGCTGCTGAGGATGCGAACGCGGGACAGGCGTACCCGGCCGGCGCTGTACACCTGCCCATTGGCCACCGTCACGTCCAGCGACTTGGTGTGGCCCACCACCGCCAGGTCTCCCGGGCGCAAGGTGGGCACCCGACCATCGGACGGCAAGCGCACCGGGTTCACGCCCAAGAGCGTGGCATCCAACGGCAGGTACGTGTAAGCGGTGGCGTTGAATCGCAGGGTTTCGGCGTAGGTGGGGTCAAAGTAGATCGTGCTGATGCCGGGGATGTTGTAGCTGGACAAGTCCAGCTCCTCTTGGCTGCTGCCCAGGGTTTTGCGAAACCACACGCGGGCCACGCCCGTTTGAAAGTCGCACACCCCCACGGCATGGGGTGTGATGAGATAACCGTTGGTACCGAACGTGCCCGTGAAAGCGCCCCCATTCACCTTGGTGCCCGCAATGCTCAAGGTGCCAGGACGCAGCGGCGCTGCTGGGGTGCGAAACGTGATGCTGGACACCTGCGAACTGGCGGTCTGAACCAGGCCGGCCTGTACCAGGACGCCTTGCGCCGCGTTGTTGGCCCGAGCCGTGAGAGTCAAGTCGCCGGTGGCGTAGTTGGCGGCACCCACATCGGCAGCAGCACCTGTGGCGGTGTTCAGGTTGGTGAGAACCCGACCCAGGCGTTCCAGGTACGCGTTGCCCGCAAAGCTGAAGCGCACCGAACCCGCCACCAGCTGGCCGCCACCGACCTTCTTGAGGCGAAGCGAAGCGTCACCAAAGGTGCCGGTCACAGGCGGCGCGCTTGACCCCGCTCCATCGGCGGAGTATTTGATTGCGGAGAGCGAGCCGCCTGCGTTGGCGTTGACTGTGGCCATTTGATTCCTGAGGTGTTGACCGGCCTCAAGCCGAAGCCAGTCCCACCGATCCGCTTTGCAGCCAGGTGGTCGCCGATGCGGTCTTCACCCAGCCGACCGGGTAGTCGTGAGGGATGCCGAGCAAGGCTTTGCTGACCCGAACGATGCCGGTCGCGTAGTTGATGGTGCCGATGACGGTGCCCGTGTCCGACGTCGTTCCCGAGTACACGAGAACAATGCCGCCTGACCCGTTGTCTTTGATCTTTCGCGCGGTGTCTTGCTGCGGGAAGGTGGTGGTGACCGTGACGGTGCCGTTCACGTAAAGCGGCCTGGAGACGCTGCTCTCGGTTTGCGGGACGGACAACGGCAAGGTGGCGCTGAAGGTGCCGGGTTTGACGGAACCGCCCAGGTCGGCCTCCCACTGCGGGCCGACGTCCACCATCGTCAGCGACGTGATGGGCGATGCAGGCGTGACGGCGTCGTCAAAGTGGGCCGTCCACGCAACCCCGATGCTCGGCACCACGGCGTTGGGTTCCAGGTAGATGTCGCCGCTGACATAGTCAATCGTGCCCGTGGCATCGCCCGTCAGCGCACCCGTACCGTTGTCACTCACGGTGCGCGCGGTGGTGTCGGTCCATGTCAGGGCCAACGAGCCAGGCACGCACGGACCACCCAGCGTGAGCGCAAAACCCACCTTGGTGGCCGCAGCCACCGGCACGGGGTAGGCCGAAGCCGGCGAGCCCCACGAAAAAATAATCTCGCTCCCCACATCGGGCAATGCGCCGAGCGTGACGGCCACGCCGCCCGTGGTGAACGACAAGGTGCCGGCGCCGAAACTGGTGTCCGTCCCCTTGAGCGTGCCGCTGCCTTGGTCGCGCAGGGTGTACCAGCGCCCAAGCGCCAGGTAGTCCACCGTGAGGGTACCGGGCGCGGGGATGGGCAGCAGCGTGAGCGTGACGACCTGTGATCGGCTTTCCGCCGAAACCCGGATGGACGCGCTTTCGGTCACAACGCGGGGGCCTGCGGCGGGTCTGAACACGATGGTCTTGGTCCCGCCGTAGCTCAGGCCGCCAGGCGCAATGCTGAGGATGCCCTGCCCATAGTCCACCGCACCGACCTCGGTGCCACCGATGAGCAATCGCCCGTTGTTGTCCGTCATGGTGAACGAGCCAACCGTGATGCTCAATGTCGTGGGCGCAATACCGCCGCCGACAAAGATGCTGGCGGCCGGCGAGAAATCGACGTAGGTTGTGATCGTGAGGTTGCTGCTGGAGCTGGGCTGCAGCCCCAAGACCTCTTGCGCGGGCGTGGCATCCAGGATGGAGGTTTCGGTCTGCGACGACGGCACGAGCTGGGTGTAAACATCTTGCACGTCCGCGCTCAAGGCCCCCAGCGGCGCCTGCGCCACCAAGGGTGTCACGCTGAAATAACGTGCGGCGTCGGCCACCAGGGTGTCGCGGATTCGGGTGGCGTTTCCCGAGCGCTGAAACCGGCGGTTGGGGGGCGTGCCGGGGAAGTCAAACTCCAGCGCGTTGGCCAGCTCGCAGGTGGCGATCATGGCGGGGAAATCTTCACCCCCGTCATTGAACATGCCGATGAAGGTGCTCACGCGGATGACGCGGATGTACTGAATGACCTCGCCCACCTCACCCTCGTTTTTAATGACGAGCAGGGTTTTGCCTGCGGGTGGCGTGGCGGCATTCGGACGCTGAAAAATCGCCAGGGATTTTTGGCCGGCGATGTGGTTCTCCAACATGAAGCCCTGCCACTCGGAGCCTGCGGCCAGGTAGGACTCCACGCGTGAAATCGCCTGGGTACGTTCGTCAAAGGTGCTGCGGGTGCTGAAGAGCGTGATGTTGACTCGGGGGTCTTGCGGCGGCTTGGCCACGATGATGTTGGCCCCCAGGTATTGATCCACATCACTGGTCTGGACGTGGGCAAACACCTTGCGCAGCCGAACGCGGCCGTTGGCGCGGTCCACCTCGCTGATGTCGGGGAAGATGGCGTTGCTAACGCCGTCCGGGATGATGTTGGCCGTGGGACCACCGCCGCCTTCCGGCACATCGGCCATGACGCGGCTGGCGATCAGCTTGATGTCGCCGGAGAGGATGGACATGGGAGTTCAGGCAAGCAGAAGTGAGAAACCAACAAGGCCAATAAGGCTTGTTGAGCAACAAAAAGAAAAAGGGTTTGGAAACCGGGCTCCTCGACCCCTTCCGGTCATCCGCAGCGCCAACTCCGCGTTCAAAGACAGTCCCTCGCGTTTTACGAGGGAAATTCGTCAAAGAACAGGAACCAAAATGCGCAGAAAAAGGTTGATCGCCTGGATCAAAAATGGGTATGCCCATTCACTTCCAGCCGCGACGCGGCGAGGAGGGCAATAAAGATGGGTGTGGTGTTGGAGGGCTTGAGGCCCTTGTACCGGGAGATGCGGCAGCGTGATTTGTCGCGTTGCCGTTTTGCCTACCGGCGTGGCCGGGTGAATTTCGATGTGTTTTTCTTCATCGATGAAGCGCCGTTCAGCCTCCTATTTGGAGCGCGCGCTCACAACCTGGCATTTGAACTGACCGTGCGTCAGGGCTTCGAGGTAGACACGCGCATTCCTAATGAGCAGTACACATTGCTGTGCAGAGCGCTAGAACTGCACTTTGATCCGGCGAACCGATTTTCACCAAAGGCGTTCTTGTTGGATTTCGGTGCGGCGCTTCCGGCATCGCTGCCACCGGATGCCGAGCCAAGGCCTCACGAATTGGCGGTCTACCGTCCGACCGTAGACACGCGTGACGGCACCTATTTTTGTGGCTGGCGCGACAACTCAATTCGCAATGTGCATGTCAGAGAGAAAAACCTGCACAAAACACGCGCCTTGCTGGGTATCAAGGCTTACGAAATTTGTCGGCGCAAAAACATCAGCAGTTGTTGGAGTTTGGACCCGAGCCACGCTATTAAAGTTGTTATTCCCGATTGAACGATTGATTCCAATCAACGTCTTCATTTCAAAAGGTTATTAGGCAACAGTGGTTTAATGGGAACCCATGTTTCCTTTTCAACCCATTCTCCGTCTTTGTTCTCAAACACCTCCCGGAGCTTGATTCCTCGTTTCGATAACTCGACCACCCGGCCAAAGTTTCTGCCTAAGTAATCGCCTTTGAAGGCTCGATGCAAGTATCCTCCGGGATCACGCACCGATGCATAAGGTTTACAGAGGTCATTGAAGTAAACGGCCTCCAGCTTTAACGACGAAAGTTCAAACGCCTCTAACGCGTCCTTCTCTCTCATGGCATTCGCTATCGTCGGCATCAATAGGAATAGGCAAAGAGTCAAGCCAGAAAACCTCATGGTAGAGTCCTGACAGACCCATTCGTGGGATTAAACACAATCGTCGGGCCCATAGGAGTTTTCAAGTACAGAGGAACACCTTGATCCCTTGAGAACTGCATATCCCCGGGGCTAAATTCGTTTCGGCGCGGATTCGGGTCTCCTGGTTCTGGATGAGTGTGCCAAGCGTCGGTTGGATTGGTTGGGCATTGGTCCTTTAAGTCCCGCATGGTTCTGTTTGGCATGCTGCCCGGGGTTCCTTTCCCAAGATTGTACGAATAGCCTTTACCCTTGGGATAAATCCAGCCGCCATGTTCAATGAACTGAGGATTCAACGTTCGGGCATAGTTTCCTGCATCACGAGCAGCGGCATCACGCGAACCAAATATATCCCCAGGTGCCAGTCCTTGTGGATCGACACTCATCAATGGATTTCCATTGACATAAGCGTATGTGTTAATGCCGCCATCAAGCCCGATTGGGTCTGATTGCAAATATCTTGCGTAAGCCTGAGGTAAACACAACATCATCAGCAAAAATGCTGTGATAGAACGCGGGCTTTTCATTTTTTCTCCTCATTTATCTTCGACGTGGGTTTGGGTCGAGCATGTCAAATTGTTCTTGTGTAATGGGCATGGATGGACGCCATCCCATAGCGACGGCCTGTTTGGATGCTGCTTCCACCTGCTCTTCAAGTTGTAACAATCGCGGTCGATTTGCTACTGGGATGAGCTGATATCTTGGGTACTTATTTCGGTAGTCACGGTCAATAGTTGCCAAGGTGGCTTGATGCTCATAAAGAACTGGAGTTACGTCCTTGGGATTATATTGACGTAGAACTTTGGATAATTCGATGCATTGGTCGTACTGACTGTTTTCATAGAGGTATTCGATCAACGTCCCGGCTGCAATTGCTGCCGTTTCGCGTTTTGACAAAGGTCGCATGTAAGTGCCTTGGGCGATCCCCTCATCTGACATGGCAGGAAAACTTTTTCTCATCCACACATCGCGGGTAAAGCCTGCACCACTTGTTGTCTCAATGTTGTAATACGTGCCGTCGGCTTCACGATATTTCACAAAAAGGTGATTCGGTGCTTGTGCGATAGTGACATCAATCCCCAGTTTCTCTCCCAATATGACAAATAACAAGGGCATCGAAACACAGTTCCCTTTTCGCGTTGCAAGGTAAGTGATCAGTAGCTTGTTGCGAATGACGCGGCCAAATGGGTCGGCGAGGTCATATTGAAAAGGCTGATTGTTATTCCACGGGCTTGGCTGATGTAAGTGGTACCGAAGTGCATCCAGCTTGAGTCGGCTCGGTGCATCGTTTGGGAGAAGGGACAAAAGCGCCTTTCCCATTACGTCTAACTGGGCCAGTGTGCGGTCAACCTCAACACTGGGATCAATCATCCGATCAATCGTCAGTTTGATTTCGGCAAGATCAGATTCAGTCTCAGGCTTTTCAAGGAGCCGTTTGACAGATGAAATATCAATGAGAGCGGTTGGTTTTGCACTCATCGCTCGCACATGGCCGCTGGCTAATATCGCCAGCATTGCCGCTCGGCGGGTGAATCCGGGGCACCGATAGGCAGACCAAGTCATGTTTTTTGATTGAGGCCAGATGTGAAGAAAGTGGCATTTTGCCCCGCCATCACAAATGTGCAAACCCCCTGAAATGGGGCGCGCGCCTGCCTACACCTCCATCAACCGCACCGTGACCCGGTAATACTCCGCATCACGCAACGCGCTGAATCCCATCACCGCCTCAGCCTCCAGCGCCCCATCCCCATGCCGAAAGGCCACGGTGAATCGGCGCGCATCCTGGAGCAGCAGCTCGAACGTTTTGCCGGGGCTGCTCGCCCACTCATGCAGACGCTTCACCACCGCCCGGGTGACCCAGGCCATGTCGGATGCCCCCACCAAGGTGATTGGCCGCCCGGCCTGCCGGGTCGCCGACTGAATTAGCAAAGCACCGGTGATGAGGTAAGAGGTACTTGCCACGGCAGGCGTCCAAGCATGCTCATCCACCCAAAGCAAATCGTCGGGTAGTAGCAGCTGGCTGTTGTCTGCCAGGTTCTTCAGGTTCATCGTCAATGCCGTTATTTAGGGCGCCCTTCAAGCCCGTGACCGAGCCTGCTTGAGCAAGTCCAAGAGGCGCGACTCGTCCCGCGCATCCACCGATGCGGAAACCTGCTGCCCGCCGTTGCTGAGTTCGACCCGAATGGTTCGATGCGGGGCTGCGGATGCCGGCCCCCCCGCTGAAGTGGAAGCCGCCGTGTTCTGCGCTGCCACCACCACCATTTGCGGTGCGCTGATGCCCGAGGCACTGGACGCGGCACCTGAAATTGCTGTTGCCAACTGCCGAGCCACGGCAGTCGCCAAATCGGCATCAGGAATCAGTTGGGCCAGCACGCTCGTTGCCTTCGACGCGAGGTTCGAAGCGGCCTGCCCGGCGCGCACCAGGCCACCGCGTGCGAAGCCGGTCACCGATGGACCGTCTTGGCTGCCGCTTCCCCTGCCGCTACTGCCACCCGCGCCACCGAGCCGCTGCCGCAGACGGTCCTTGGGCAGACTGAGGTTGTTCAAACTTTCAAACAATCCGACACCCAGACGGCTCACCACCTCTCGGCGAACCACATACTCGCCTGGTGTGAGCATCGCGGGCACCGTGTCGCTTCGGGCGAGCTTGCCGCTGGGGCCCCCACGCGCCAGGAACTCTCCGGCGTTCTCCTCCATGTAGTCGATCAACTCCCGCTCGGCATCTTTGCCGATCAACAGCGTCTGCGCCATGGCGGTGCGCCAGCGCTGCTTCATCTCGTCGAGCACTTGTTGCTCATTGCCGGTGAGCTGTTTGCGGTACTGAAACGTCTCCAGACGCTGCCGGTCCCTCACGGCATCTTGCTCGCCGAACTGGGCCGTCTTGCGCACGTAGTCCAAACTCACGGCCGAGCCGTACTTGGAGGCTATGTACTGGGCGTACTCGTTGCGGGATTGAATCCCCAGCTCAATCATCTTGAGCAACTCGGCCACGTTGCGGTTCAGCGGCGGGGTGGTGAAGCCCGCCACGGGTCGAGGTCCTTCCAAGCCACCACTGCCGTCTGCCTTGCCAGATGCCTTGGGCGGTTGCCAAAGCTTGACCGACCCACCAGAAGCAAAACGCTGCACCGGCGTCATCAAACGCGACAGCAGACCATCCCCGTATTTACGCACCGCCGCCTTGCGCAGCACGAAGGCGCCTGCCTCCAGCGTGCGGGGCACCGTGTCTTCGTTGCCCGAGCCCGGCACCTTGCCCCCGCCCATGCTTGGGAAGGAAGCGCCACCACCGCTCGATCCCACCGCGCCGCCTTGCGCGAAGGCCGTCACCGCCTGCGACGCATTGACGCCGTCACCGACCAGGCCGCCCGCCGCGTTGCCCTCCACCCGCCTCACCACAATCGTGTGCGTGCTCTGCGTGTTCTGGCCCTGCAGGCTTTGGATCGCGCGGCGGGCCTCGTCCACATTGCTGTTCACCAGGTGCTGGGACTGCGTCTTGAGATCGCCCAGTAAGGTGATCGATCGCTGTACGTTCTGCACCGCGGTCAGTGCCTTGTCACTGTCCACCTTGAGTTCGATCTGTGTGTTCTCCTTGGCGTACTGGGAGAGCTGCTGCAGCGCGGCCTCGGCTTTGCTGGTGTCGGCATCCACCGGCAGCGTCTTGCCTTCCTTGAGCAACTGCTCGAATTCGGTCAGCTGCTTCTGCGCTTGCTCCAAGTCGGCCTTGATGGGAATCAGGCGCTCCCGCTCGGCGAGCAGCTTGTCCAGCTCGGCCAAGCCCTTTTGAAGCCGGTCCTGGTCGATGTCGATGCTGAGTTTGAGCCCGTCCTTGAGCTGGGCGGTGATGGCCTCGATCTGAGATTGGGTCTTGCCGAGCGCCTCCTCGATGCCGCCCCGTGCCGAGATGGCCGCATCGGCGGCGGCCTTGTGCGCTGCCTTCTCGCCATCGAGCGCCTTGACGGTCAGCTCCTCGCTGGTGCGGATGGCCTCAATCGCACGCTGCACGGCCTGTTTCTGGGTGACCACCTCCTGGTCGCCTTGTTTGACGGCCTGGGCGGTCTGGCTGGCCAGGTCGGCGGCTTGTTTGGCGAACTCCTTGGCTTTGTCGAACTCGCCTTGCTGCAAGGCGGCTCTCGCCTGGGTTTGTAGTTCCTGGATCTGGGTCTGTTTGTCCTGGTAGGCCTGGACCTCGGTCATGGCCGAGCGCTGCAGCTCGCGGATGCGGTCGGAGGTGCTTTGGTGCAGCAGCCGCTTTTGTTCCTCGATCTGCTTGATTTCAGCCAGGTGCCGGTTGGCCTCGGCGTTCAGGGCGTTGATGTGCGTGATGTACGCACTCAAAGCCTCTTGCAGCGTGGCCTTCCTGGCGGCGAGGATTTCGTTTTCTACACGCAGGACGTTGGCGCGGCGTTCGGCTTGGCTCGCACCTTCTCGGCTGGCGGCGTCCAGGCGGGCGTGCGACTCCTGCTCGATCAAGGCCAGGGTCTGGGTGGTCGCCTGCTGGCGAAGCTGGGTTTGCTGAGACAGGCTGGTTGTCAGAATCTCCGTGCCCTTGGCAATCGACAAGGCCTGGCTGGCATTGGAGGATTCCAGTGCCGCTTTCTGAGCATCGGCACTGCGCTGTACCGCTGCCAACTGGGCATCCAGGCCGGACTGGATCAAACCGGTCAGGCCCTGGTAGCTGGCCGCCATCTTGGAAACAGCGTCAGAGACCACCTGCTGCGCCTTGCTGGCGGCGGCTTCGATTTGCGAGATGCGGCCGTTCAGTTTCTCCAGCGCACCGTGGACAGCCTCCACCCCGCGACCCACGGCTTCCTGGGTGCCTTGCTGCACGGCTTGCAGGCGGCGATTGATTTCTTCCGCTGCCGAGGCGGCGCTGTCCATGGCCTGAGTGGCTGCGCTACCTTGATTGGCCGCATCCTGGTACATGTCCGCAAACGTCGCCTGCATCTGGGCCAGCCGTTCCTGGTGGCGCTGGGTAGCGGCGGCCAGGGTATCGCTGGTGAACAGGGCGGCAAACAGCTCCCACTGGAAACGCAGGTTCTCAAAACCCGTCATCAAGACCTGCACCATGAAGATGCCCGCCTTGCGCACGATCTCGAAGCGCTCGGACAACCAGGTGCCGATCTCCCAGCCGGCGTAGGCGGCGGCCAGTACCGCGAAAGCGACCTTGAGCGCCCCCGCGCTGGCGATGGCCGCCGTGAGTGAGGTGTTGGCCGTGGCCCAGGCCGCCGAGGTGAGCTGGGCCGCCGTGACGGCCGCCGCCCCGGCCGTTTGCCACGCCGTGATGAAGGCGGGCAGGAAGCGGTAGATGAGCACCGCCAGGCCCACGTTCTTGATGACGTTGAGCCAGGACATCACGGTGTCCAGGTTGCGCGCCAGTAGGTCCATGGCCCCGGCGAGCTTCTGGGTGAAGCCGGTGGACTCGTCCACCTTGCTCACCCATAACCCGAAAGCGTTCTGCAGCCGGACGAACGCTTGGCTCACCGTCACCGGGAGCTGCCCGTATTCGCTGGCGAGCTTGTCCTTCTGCGACATCAGCGCCCGCACGACCACGTCGGCCGTGAGCTGGCCCTGTTCGGCGAGTTTGCGCAGGCGGCCGATGGGCACGTTCAGGCCATCGGCCAGGGCTTGGGCCAGGCGCGGTGAGTTCTCGACCACGCTGTTGAATTCTTCGCCGCGCAGCACACCCGAGGACAGGGCCTGGCCGAATTGCAGGAGCGACGACTGCGCCTCGGTAGCCGAAGCGCCAGAAATCCGCAGGGCCTGCGAGATGGCCTCGGTTAGGTCAAACGCCAACCGCTGTTCGCCGCCCAGCTGGCGCACCGCCTGCTGCAGCTTGCCGTAGAGGGTGGTCACCTCCTGGATCGGCACGCCCACGCGTTGGGCGATGGCGAAGAGTTCGGCCTTGGCCGCAGAAAACTCGCGGGTTCCCGCCGTGGCGAGTTTGAGCCGGGCCTGCATCAGGTTCCAGGCGTCGGCCACGGCAATGAGCTGGCGCACCTGGCCCGCGAATTCGAAGACCGCCAGGAAACCGATCAGCTGGGTCTTGGCGCGGCCGAACTGTTCATGGAAAGCACCGACCCCGGCTTTGACTTGCGCCAGGCCCTCGGAGGCTTTGTGGCCTGCGGTCTTGGCCGTAGTGGCCAAGTCGGCCAGGCCCTTCTCGGCCTTGGCGAGGGTGGCGCGCAATTGGTTGTCCTGGCCTTCCAGGGAGACCAGGACGGAGATGCGGTTGGTGGGCATAAGGACAATCGCCCCGCCAGTAAAGCCATCAACGGCGCACGGGCGGGGCGATAAACGGCAGAGGGTTGGTAGAAAACTCGCGTGCGAGAAGCACGCTCAACGATGTCTGGCAACAAGCGGTTTGCCAGTCACCTCATCCGAGGCGAGCAAGTTGCTGCTCGGTATCATCGCAATCGTCTGCTGGACAAATACTCCTCCCGAGTGTCCAGTCTTGCGCACCAGAGACGAGAGTTTCTGGTGCTTTTTTTGAGGCATTCACTTCAGCGCTGCCAACGCTCGCTGTACGGCCAAGGCCACCTTCGGCAGTGCCGCCAACGTCGCCGTTTTGACGTCCAAGCGTGACCGCAACTTCACCCTTGGCACAAGCACCGCAATCGGCACATCGGCGCCGCGTTTGAGTCGGCCCACGCCACTTGCCTTCTTGAACCGCCGCTTCGGGCCGGAGATCACCCGGTCATGCTCCTTGATGTTCTCGGCCATCAGGATGACCTGACCGCGTTTGTTCTTGACGAAGAACGCATTGCCGCCACGCATCAACTCAGCCACCATCGCCCTGAACTTCTTCTTGCCGATGCGGCCATGCAGCGGAATCAACAAGCCCTTGGCCTTGGAGGGCGACACCACGCCGCCAGACTCATGGATGCCCGCCCAGGGAATCCCGCTGCGGATCAAAAGCGCGGGCAAACGAGCCGGATTTCGGTCATAAACCGAGGCCTTGAAGCTCTTCAAAAACGCGGAGCGTTTGATGTTCAAGCGGCTGGCAACGTGGCTGCGCACCTCGGTCTGAACGTCCGGCACTGCGGCGCGCAGCCCCTTGGACACGGCCACCCGCACACTTTGTTTGAACTCGCCGCCCCAGCGGCGCAGTTGGGCCCGCGCCTGGCTGCTGTTGATCGACAAAGAAATCTTCATGAATCACCTGCCGCTTGTTGCAAGCGCGCGAGCAACTTCTCCACCGCACGCGGCTCACCCCGCAGGGCCAGCACCTGCAGCGCCAACTGCTGCGACATGGCACGTGCCTCGCGGCGTGATTCCTGACGGCCGATGGCCGCCAGGTAAAGCCGAAGCTGGCCGAGCGTGTACTGGGCCATGGCCTCGGGCGCATGCCCATGCGCAATCAAACGCTGGAAGGCGTCACTCCAGGCATGGGGGTGGTGACGGGATTTGCCGTTTGTCCTTCCTGCATTCCTTCTGACGCCGGCAGCGTCACCTTCGCCAGCAGCTTGGACAGCGCGGGCCAGGCCTGCCGCGTCCAGACCTGCAGCAAAAAATCCGCATTCACCTCCACCACCACGGTGGCCAGCAGCACCAGTTCACCGACCGTCAGCCCTTCCACCCACTCCTTCGGAGAGCGTGTGGCCACCGCCACGGCCTGCACCACGCTGGTGGTGTGCTCTGAGACGAGGGTGAGCCAATGGGCCGGTCCAGCCTGGCTGTTTACCGTCAAACCTTGCAGCGCGGCGGCCATCGGTGCGATGGCACGCGAGAAGGCTTGGATTTCACCCACGCGGATCGGCGTGATCTCCACGGTCTGGTGGCCGAGTTGGAGGACTTTGGGCTGCGGCAGCAAGGCCGCGAGTTCATCTGCAGCGCCCGTCATAGCTGGACAATCCTGCCAAATTGCCCAAGCACCGCATCAATCGGCTTGGTCGAATCCGCCAACAGCGAGCCCTCTAACTCGAACTTGTTGTACTCGTCCGAGATGAAGTTGATCTCCTTCAAGGGATCAAACGCCACCCGGTACAACTCCACCAGCACCTTGGCATTGTTCTGCGCGGTGTTGATGCCCTCCAGACGCAAGAAGCGCTCGGGCAGCGGCTGCGTGAAGATGCCCACTTCCGTGACTTCCCCAAAGCCATAACTCGCCCGGATCGGCGGCACAAACGGGACGGCAGGCGTACCGCCATCGTCCAGCCGCAGAAACTGAATCGCGCCAAAGTCCACGTCAGCGGTGTAGTCCGTGCCTGCTTGCAACGTGAGGGGCGTGGCGCTGCTGTCCCTGAGCGCGAGGGTCGACACCTTGGGGTGGGCCAGGAAATACCGGTCCCCCACCACCGGCAGCGCCGCCGGACTGCCCGCCAACTGGTGAACCAACGGCTCGTCGCTGACCGTGGCCCCGGTGCTGAGTGCGTAGTTGCCGTACAGCGCCAGGGCCAGGTTCTCCTTGGTGAATTCTTCAATCGTCAGCATCACCGTCGCCGACTTTTGTTTGATCATGCGGTGGTCCAAGGCCCGCTGACCGGTCTGGCTTTCAAAATGCTCCAAAACATCAGTCTTGAGCGACAGCTTGAGTTCGGCCACGTTGCCGGGCGAGCGGGCTTCAATG
Source organism: Burkholderiales bacterium (assembly GCA_031431125.1). Taxonomy (GTDB): domain Bacteria; phylum Pseudomonadota; class Gammaproteobacteria; order Burkholderiales; family Burkholderiaceae_C; genus JANPCX01. The sequence goes on along the minus strand of JANPCX010000058.1, from coordinate 37,378 downwards.
GCTTCGCCGAGCAGATTGCGTTTGGCCAGGAACACCCGGCCTTGGAACGATGCGTAAGTGGACATGGGTTATTTCTCTTTCTTGGGGGTTGAGGGTGGGGTGGAAATGGGTGTGGAGGCGGGTGTGAGCGCGGGTGTGAGCACGGGTGTCAAATTCACCGCAGGCTCGATCTCCTTTGCTGCTCCTTCAGCAACCAGCCAGTCGGCCAGGTCGTGCAGCAGCTCGATCTCTTCACCCGGCCGCTTGGGCAGGCCCGCGTGGATGTGGTGCTTGACCAGACGGACCCGTCGGGTCAGTGCTGGGTGTGGCGCTGCGGTGTTGGCCTTGGAGGTGGATGGGATGGAAGAGGCGGGCACGGCGGTGCCTGCCCCTGTCCCCGTTTGATTGGGAGGGGTCATGGATGTCCTTCGGTGGTGCGGTAAAAAAGGCTTAAAAAAGCAGCGACGCTCAAACGTCGCCTCTAACGTCTTACTGGCAAGGCCCCGCTGTGCCCGGGGCGGCATCACCCGAGCTGGGTCAGGTCATGCAGCAAGGTTCGGTAGCTGATGCAGTAGCGCGCAGGCAGGGCGCAGACCGAGACTTCCGCCTCGTCCAGCTCCCACTGCACATCCAGCTCTTTGAGGCCCAGGGCCAGGCCTGCAAAGTTCACATCGGTGAACAGCGCCGCATGGGCGGCGACCAATAAGCGGTCTGCCTCGGTTTCTGCGGGGTTGGATGTTTCATCAAGAGGTGTGCTCGCAAACGGCGCACTCGACAAGGCCACGATCCGCACCGTCAGTTCACGTGTGGTGCGGTCGTTGCTGCGCTCGACGATGCCGTCAGATTCGGCAAACACCAGCAGCGCCGGACACTGCTCGGGGGGCAGGGCGGTGGTGGGTGAACGGTGGACGGTGGCACCCAAGGTTTGCGCCACTGGGGCCAGCCGAGCCACCAGGGCCTGCAGCAGCCGCTCGCGCACCGACAGGGACGCAGACTGCAGCGGTGTCATCAGAATTTTCAGCAGTGAGGTGGTGGGGAGTCAAACCCGACTCAAATGGGCCCGCATCTCTGAGCCATCGCCGATGGACCGCACGTCACGCACCCGGTAGCGGGTGCCGTCGACTTCCAGCACCTCGCCTTTTTTAAGCCCGGCCAATCGTTGGGAAGGAAAGCGGATCGATGGATCAGAGGCCACCGCCAGACCGTCCAGCAAGGCCTCGTCGGGCGTGGTCAACGCCACCCACACGGCGGGTGAGAAGCGCATGCTGGTGGGCGCTCCGGTGTGTGCTGTGGTGGACGCTGTGGTCGAATCCCCAACGAGGCGCCTGCAGCGCTGGAGCAATCCCGCCTGCTCGGCAGCGGCATAGAGCCGGTCGATGAAACGGGTGGCCGAAGTCGCTGCCTCGCTCATGCCGTCAACTTGACCAGCACGCTGGGCCGGTGGCAGATCGGCAGCACATTGCTCTGGGTGTGCAGATCGGTGCCTCGGTCGAACTTGCGCGGTTCTTGTTTGGCGTAGAGCGGCTGGCCCAGGGTGTTGGCCGCTTCGTTGAAATCCGCTGGGGCCACATAGGTCGCGAAGGTGTCCATCGTGCCCATCGGAAACACATGGGCCTCGCCCGGTTCGATGAAGCGGCGGTTCTGTCCTTCGGCGTCCGACGCCTGGCCCCGGTACTCCTCGAAGGTGATCTTGGCGAACTCGAACCCGGCCCGCTGGTCACCGCGCAGGAAGGCACCCTCCTGCCAGCGGTCATACGCCTTCTCGACTTTGCCGTGCTCGGTGAGGCCATCAAAAAACTCCGGCGAGCACAGGCAGTGCAGCCGGGTCATGTACTCACCGCGCAGGTTGTCCTCTACATAGCGGGAGATGGCGACGCACTTGTTCTTGACGTTGGTGGTGGCATCCCCCAGGCCCATGCTGATCGTCTTGGGGGTGATGTCAAATTCATCAAAGAGGTTGTACAGCTCCGAGCCATCGGCATCCAGGATGATGCCCTTCAAGGCCCCCATGCGCAGGTGCTCCAGCGTGATCGCATGCTTGTTGCGCATGGTGGCGAGGTGCTCCACCATCACGGCGGCCAGGGTTTGCAGTTCGGACTCCGAACCAAACGCCCGGATGCCCTGGACCTCCTCGGGCAGCACCACATCGTCGTGCGGAATGTGCGGGATGATGAAAGAGCGCAGCTTGCGCTTGCCACGTTTTCCGACCGAGCCTGGCGCCCCGAGGGGTGCCGTGGGCAAGAGGGCCAGCACGCCGTTCTTCTCTTCGATGGCCACCTGGCGCAAGCGCACCGGCTTGAAGGGGAAGAGGTTCAGCTCCTCCATGCGCCCATAACTGTTAGGCAGGATGTTCAGCGCGGCCGTCAGGGCGGTGGCGCTGAAGGCGGGATTGGCGAAGGGGTTGTTCATGGACATGGTGGTATCTCCTCAGATGCCTTTGCGCGCCAGCACGCCGAGGTTCTGCAGTTGCTGCAGGGCGGCGAGTTTTTCTGCGGCGGTGATGCCGGTGGGCCAGATAAGGGCGTGGTCGGCGACGATGGCGTGGCGGACCACGGCGATGCCGGTCACCGGGGCGCTTGATGACGCAGCACTGGACGCATCAACGCCTTGCAGCAGCACCCCGGCGGCGAACTGGCTGCCATCGGTGGCCGAGGGGTCAACCGACTTGGCCTTGCCGGTCGCCGTCGTGATGCCGATCACCGCGCCCAGCGCCAGGATCTGGCCCGGCGCGACGGGCAGTTGCTCGCGGGAGTAGAGGTTCGGCGCTTCGTACTTGAGCAAGTCGCCGAGGTTGTTGGTTTCAGAAAGAGCGGGAAAGCGGGGCAGGGTCATGGCGGTGTTTGAATTGAGTTTGAAAAAGCGATGAGCTGAACCGGCGCTTACCTGGCCAGTGCGGCACGGCCTTGGGCCGCGAGCACCAGGGGGTTCTGCTCCAGCGGCGGCGCCGCTGGAGCGGGCGTGCCCCCGAGCTGCATGGCGCGGGGCGCGATGTGGCTGGTGATCTCGCCACTTGCATAGCCGCCGTGGTTGTTCAGGGCCATGCCGCCCTGCGCCCTTGTGGCCAACAGTTCGCGGCGCACCGTGTCTTCGCCGACACCACGGGCCAGGAATTCCGCCGTGCGCTCAGGACAACCGGCCAGCAGACACAGGTCGGCGATTTGGAGCGCTGGGTTGGGGGGCGCGGGTGAAAGAGCAGGTGCGGAATTCGCGGTCGCGGGATTGGCCGGAGAAGGCGGCGTGGCCGTGGTTTGTGGTTCGGTGGTGCTCATGGCGTGGGGGTCTTTCGAAGGAGAGGGGAAGAGGTGAGGAAGAGGCCCAGAAGCAGCCAAGCCCTGGTGACTCTGGGGAGAGCCGGACGCAGGGCTTGGGAGGGATGCGGAGACTTGATGGCAGGGCGGCGCGGGTGGCGGCGTGGACCACGGCGCTGGCGGCGGCCCATGTGCCGACAGCAGCACCGTGCCAGTGCTGAGAACAGACAGCGGCGATGCGCTTTGCAACTCCAAGCGCATCGCGTGCATCGCATCCCGCAGCGTGCCCACGGCATCCGCCAGGCCGGCCTGCACCGCGCCTTCACCAAAGAACACCCCGGCTTCGCTGGCGCGCACCGCTTGGGCGCTCAAAACCCGGTTGGTGGCCACGGTGTCCACAAAGAGGCCATACAGCCGGTCCACCTCGGCCTGCAGCTGGCCGCGAGCCACATCGCTGATCGGCGCATGCGGGCTCAAGTCCGCTTTGCGCGCTCCGGCGTAGACCGGCGTGTAGCGCAGGCCAGTGGCCGCATCTCGTGCCGACTGGTCGACGTGCATGGCGATCACGCCGATTGAACCCACGGCCGCCGTGCGGCTCACGAACACCTTGGAGGCACTGCTGGCCAGGGCATAGGCGGCGGACAGGGCGCGGTCGTTGGCGACGGCATAGATCGGCTTGATGGACCGCCCGGCCCGAATGCGATCCGCCAGGTCAAACACCCCCGAGGCCTCGCCCCCCGGGCTGTCGACATCGAGCACGATGCCTTCAACGTTGGGGTCCAGCAGCGCGGCGGCCAACTGCTCCTGCAATTGGTCGTAACTTGTCAGTCCCGACAGCGCATCCAGACCCAGCGAGCGTTTGGTGAGTGAACCCACGGCTTGGATCACTGCGATGCCGCCGTCACCCATTCCGAGGTCAAGCGGTGTGGGCGCGTTGCCCGCGACCGGTGAGTCCAAGACCGTGGCCGCCTGACGCTGTAAGTCCTGCGCACCCAACACCTGTAGCAGCACCTCCAGTTTGGCGGGCTCGATCATCAGGGGCGTGCCCACCAGGAGTGAGGCCAAATGCGGCAGGCGGTTGAAATGGTGCGTTTTGATGTTCAAGCGTGTGCCTCCTCTTGTGCGGAAGTTGAAGACGATGGCGCTGCCTGGGCCACCCCCGTGCGCGCCACCTTGCGCGGGTCGCTGTCGAACACCAGCCCCAGCCCATCGCTGCGAGCGTTGTCCGCCGCGATTTCCCGGTCCACGTCCTCGGCGTCGTAGCCAAAGGCGGACACCGCCTCCGAGCGGCTCATCAGCCCCGAGCGGATCGCCAGCAACATGGCCTTGAACTCTTTCTCGGGATCGACCCACTGCCAGCCTTGCGGCACCCATTTGCAGGCCAGCATCTGGCGCTGGCGTGCCGGGTTTCTTGCAAAGCCTGGGATTTCCAATGCCCCCGACAAGACGGCCTGCGTCATCCAGGCTTTCCAGATCGGGCGGCACAGCTGATGCACGATCACGCCGTGCTGGATCAGCTCCACGCGGCGGCGGAATTCCAAAAGCCCGGCGCGGATGCTGGAGTAGTTCACCCCCGTCAGGTCACCCGTGAGCTGCTCGTAGGTGACGCCGGTGGCTGCGGCCACCGACCGAAACTGCGTGCGCAGAAACTCGCTGTACTGGCCGCCCAGGTCGGCCGGTTCGCTGAACGTGATGTCCTCGCCCGGCTCCAGCATTTGCAAGGTGCCGGGCTCCAAGCCCGCCAGGGCCATGCCGGATTCATCGGCGATGCCCTCGCCGAGCAGGTTGTCTTCTGGTGACTGGCGGGTGATGAAACCCGCGAACATCGCCGCCGTCTTCTTGCGCACCAGTTCCGCATCGTCATACTGGTCGAGCTCGTTCAGCTTTACCAGGGCCCGCGACAGCCAGGGCTCGCCGCGAATCTGGCCGGGGCGCAGTGGCCGGAAGAGATGAATGATTTCGTTGGCGGGAACACGAACCGTGTCGTTGGGCAAGACGGATGTGCCATGCGCCGACATGGGTGCCGCCTGGTTGACGCCTGCCGCATCTTCCGGGTGCGCCTTCGTCAGGTGGAAAGCCACGCGCCGCCCCAGCGCATCGAATTCAATGCCCGCGCGGATCACATTGCCCGCGAAGCGGCCTTCCGTGATCTCCCGGTTCAGATTGAGTGGCAGGTGCTCAGGCTCCAGCAACTGGATTTGCAGCGGCACCGACAGCCGATCCTCCGGCCGCCTAAAACGCAGCCGGGCCAGCACCTCGCCGCCCTCCAACATCGCCCGGCAGGCCAGGGCTTGCAGGCCATAGAAGTCGGTCAACCCTTGCGCATCGGCTTCTTCGGTCCAATCACACCACAGCGATTGGATCTCGGTGCGCAGGGCATCGTCCTGCACCATGCACTGCGGTTTGATGCCGGTGCCAATGGCATTGGCCACAAAGGCATCGAGTGCCGCATGGGCCCAGGCGTTGCGTCGAGTGAGGTCGCGGCTTTTGCTGCGCAGCTCGGATTGGGTGGCCAGCATCGCGGCCACGGCGCCGGGGTTGCCGGGCGTCCAGGCCCGGCTGCGGCGGCCCGCGCCTGCGGCTTCGTGCAAGGGCGATCCTGCCACCCAAGCCCCCAACCCTAAACGCAGGCGCCCCACCCAGGAAGTCATCACCGCCATCTACAAAATCCTTTCAAAACCCTTTGCCCGTGGTGACGCGAATCTGGCGGGTCTTGGGTGGGCGGGTGCCTTGGGCGGCGCTTTGAGTTGCCAGGCCGTTCTGCACCTCGCGGATGGCGACCTTGAGTTCATCGACCGAGCGGTACTCCACCGTCTTGTCGGCAAAGGTCACCCGACGCTCCCCGGTGGCCAGGGCGTTTTGCAGGGCGGTGAGTTGTTTTTGGGTGTAGGGCATAGAGCGAGGGGCATGAAACAAGTGCCATGAAGCAAGGAATGGATCAAACAGCGATGGATCAAAAAAAGGCGGGCGCTGACCAGGCGATCAGCGCCCAATCCAAGGGCAACGCATGGCCTCAACGCATGACCAGGAGATGCACCTCCTGCGGGTCCACCAGCGCCCCGCAGGGCGTGGTGCACAGCAGATCGAGGTGCTGCGGCGTGCGCGTCAGCGCATGGGTGACCACCGCCGTGGTGATCTGGGCCATCGCTAGCGTGCGCATCTGCGTCATCGCATCCGGCATCCCCAGATGGGCATGGGCGCTGACGAGCCAGCCGTAGTGCGCATCGCGCAGAGGCCGCGCAAAGTTCACCCGGTAGCGGCCCTTGCCCAAACGCCGGACGCTTTTGACGTTGTGCGAAGCCCGGACCACGGCGGCACTGGCGCGGCTGGAGCGGCCACAAGCACCGTCTTTGTGGGGCAGGAAGGCCTGGGGGCTGACAAAGCACACCCAGGCCTTGACCACGCCGGGGTGCTCGGCGGTGATGCGCGCCTTGATCTCCCGGGCCACGCGCCGCGCCAAGGCGGCCAGCGCGCCGACCAGCGAGGACGCGGCCATGTTCCGGGCGCGCTTCATGGTCAGCTCAGGACGGGCTCGCCACCCGCGCCGCCCACGGTGTCGTTGCCGCCGCTGTCACCGCCACCACCAGGCTGAACCTCTCCACTGCCCAGCGCGGCCTCGAAGACCGCCACGAAGTCGGTCTCCGTGTCGCCTACCGCCTGCGCGTCTTGCGCGCCGATGTTGCGGCGAGCCAGGGCCTGCTGCTCGGGCGTCAACGACTGCTCGGCATCCACCCGCACACGCGCATCCAGCGCCACCAGCAGCGCACGCAGGCCCGTCTGGTCTTGCTCGATGGCTTGCTGCAACTCCTTGAGCGTGTCAAAGGCGCCATCGGCGTCGCCGAGCAGATCCGCCTTCAGCGCATCCAGCAGGCTTGTGATCTTGGCGGCGGAGAACGTGGTGTTCGTGGCCTGGGGGTTGTCGTCGACGATGACGCGCGGCGGGTTGCCGCCTTCACCACCACCGCTGCCACCACCACCACCGCCGGCCCCTTGCGCCAGCTGCTCGCGCAACTCGTTGATGGCGGCCACCAGACTTGTTTTGTCGTCGGTGGACAAGCCCTGCAGAGGGCCCATCTGCGCGTCCATGGTCTTGAAGACCGAGGCCAAACGTTGCACCAAAGATTCAATGCGCACTTGCAAACTCATCAGTCAAACTCCGTTGTTGTGGGACAGGGATTCAAAAGGACAACCCTCGCTGTCCGCGCCGAGGGTTGAATATCAAAATCAGCCGAGCCAGCGGCTGCGGATCACACGCCGAACACGCTGGGCTTTGGCTGCGGGTTCGGCTGGCTTGGCGGGGAGGCGTGTTGGCGTGTCGGAAACAACAAAGCCACCGGTTTCGTCAGAAATCTCGGTGGCCTCATTGAGGGATAGGCGGGTCTGCGGTGGATCTGTCCCCGCCCTGAGTTCATCAGGCAAGGGCTGCGGCAAATGCTCGAGCAACAGCGTGCGCTCCAACTCCCGCCAGTGGCGTTCCTCAAAGCGGTCCATGCCCAGAATCGACGCGGCAGCGCGGCAATAGATCGCGCAGTCCAAACCTTCGTTGCGCTCGCGCACCTTGTGCCACTCCCGAACCGGGAAGCCATTTCGGTTGCGCCGGGTGACCAGTTGCTCGGCACAGAGCTGCTGCAAATACTCGGCATCCACCTTGGGCAGATGCACGTAGCCCGATGGGTAAACAAGATCGCCCGTGGCGTCGTCCTGTGTGGCGGGCAGGCGCAAGTGGTTGTACAGATCCATCTTGGCCATGCCCACCGCGACCGAGTACACCCGCATGCCCCGGCGCAGCTTCTTGCCGCCCGTGCTGACGTCCACCGCCGTGGGGATGCCGACCAAGGCCGCGCCGCCCATGGCACCGGCACGCATGCCCTTGACCGGCAGGATGCGCGCATCCTTGGTGCCGCGCACGAAGGCATAGGCTTCCTGAGTGGCGTAGCCGGTGTCCAAGGCCAGGGCTTTGAGCGGGAATGGCACGCCGCTGGCGTGTGTCCAGGTTTCTCGGCTCATTTCGGCGAGTCGCGTCCACACCGTGTCTCGGCTGGTGTCGCCCATCAAAACCCGGTGCTCGATCAACCAGGACTGCTGCTGGCGGCCCCAGGCCCAGACCGAGCATTCGATGCGGTCTTTCTGCACATCAGCGCCAGCCACGAGCAGCAAACCGCCCCAGGGGATGGTGCCGATGCGGTAGTCCTCTCGGCGCTCCAGCAGGCGCTGCCAATCGGGGGCTTCGCCTTCTTCGACCCAGGTTTCGCCGAGTTCGGTGTTCTTGAAGGTTTTGATGGCGGCGGCGGAACCGGATTCCTTGGCAATGGCTGCTTCCCAGGCGGCGGCAATATCGGCCCAGGAGCGCCAACCCACCGGGCTGTACAAACTCGACAAGTGGAAGCCTGCCGTCTTGCCTTGGTAGTCCAGTGCAGTGGCTTGCCATCGCCCGGCTTCCAGCATCGCTGTCTTGTGGTGCTCCGCAATCGGTGCCTCGCAGGCTTCGCAGTGGTAGGCCGCCTCCTGTGGTTCGCCTTTGGGCCAGCGCAGCCGCTCAAACCGCAGCCACTGCAGCGCGCCGCAGTGCGGGCAGGGCACAAAGTAGCGCCGCTGGTCTGAGGCCTCGTACTCGCGCTCAATCGCCGACGCCCCCGAAATGGTGGGGGTCGACACAATAAAAATCTTGCGCCGCGCAAAGGTGCGGGTTCGGGCCTCGGCCAGCGAGATCGCATCCCCTTCGCCCTCCACGTCACGCGGATACCCGTCCACCTCGTCCAGGAAGAGGTAACGCACCGGCATCGAGCGCAGTCCCACGGCGCTGTTGGCCCCGGTCATCACCAGGACGCCGCCCCGGAACTCCTTGGACAAGATGGTGTTGCCGGAGTCGCGTGAGCGCGAAGGCGAGATGAGTTCGGCCAGCACCGGCGACTCTTCTATCAGCGGATCAATCCGCTGCTTGGAGTTGCGTTTGGCCATGTCCACCGTGGGCCAGACCGCCATCACCGGGCCGGGGGCGTGGTGGACGATGTAGCCGAGCCAGTTGGAGCCGCTTTCGGTGTTGTGGGTGGGCACCATCTGCCAACCCGCCAAAAACAGATGGTTGGGTGACTGCACCGAAATGCAGCGCACCGGAACACTGGGGGCTGGATGCACGGCGACGATGCGTCGTCGTTCGGTTTCTGAGGGGCGACCGGTGTCTCGCGCCATCAAGCGTGCCCGCTTGCGCTGGAGCTTGAACACTGGCCAATCTGCGTAGGCGGTGAAAGACAGGCGCCATGCGGGCAGGCACGAGCGTTCAATGCCATTGAATTCGCTGATCCGGGCCGCGACCGGATAGAGGCTGGGTTTGAGCCCGAGCCCGAAGAGCAAATCGCGCAGACCCACCACCAAAGATGGCAACACAAAACTCGCCTCGCAGCGCCCCCGCTGGGTCACGCTGCCATCTGCGTCCATCAAACCCCGCAGCAATTCCATTCTTTGCTCGGTGCTGGCCCGCAAGTACGCCATTGGAATGAACTTGTTGCGGAACAAACCCAGCGCATGGACGGCTTGCATGAAACGCGTGCCGCCCGAGGTTGGTAGAAATCTCCCCGAGCAAGGGCAGCACTTCTTGGAGCCACCACCCGGCTCGATGACGATTTCGGTGGCGCGACCTCGGGTGGACGGCAAACGGACCACTTCCGCGTGGACATTGCAATCGACCAGGTGCTGGCGGATTTCGTGGGCATCGTCCTCGTGGCAGGAAATCCGATTCATGTTGCGGTTGCCGTTGCCAAGCCACAGTCCAAGCAGATAGGGATGGATCGGCAGGTCTTGCGTTGGCAAAGCCAGCGGCCGGGCCAAGTCAATCGCATAGCGGTTGGCCTTGCCCTGGCGGCATTTCACGGTGGCGGCGATCTCACGGGTCGGCAAGGTGCGCAAACAGGGCTTCTTGCGTTGACGCTCATCCCACACCGTCCACAGGTGATCCCCATCGCACACGATGCGCGTGTGGTCGGAGAACACCACCTCGAAACAAGGGCGGTCACGAAGTACGGGAGAAACCCCCACCACGGGGCAAGGTTGTCCCCGCTCGTCGAATACCTCGTCACCGACCACCACCTCACCCATCGTGGTCCAGCCGGTGGGCGTGGGAATGGGCACATCCAGTGCCAGCGGCGCACCCACCTGTGCACCCTTCATGAACACCACCCGCTCCAGGGGAGAGCCGGGCGACAGCCCATCCATGATCTCGCGTAGGTAGGGCGTGCGGCTGGTGCGCCAGCGGCCCGGTTCCGCCGATGCCTTGCTGGACAGCATGCGGTGCTCGTCGGCCCACTGCGAGACCGTCAAGAGCGGATCGGGCTTGAGGCCATCACGCCAGGCTTGGGCGATCTCAGCCGCTCCGTCGTACTCCCATTCTTCGGACTGGACGGCCATGGAGCGGGGTCTTCCTCTTACAACGTCATCAATTCACGCGCATCAGTCCACCCTGACCGCGACCTCGCCCAATTCACTCAGGTGCTCGCGCACCGCCGCCTCCAACAGCACATGCAGGGCGTGGGCATCCACGGCCCCTGCCGAAGTCAGTGCCGAGGCCAGCTGGGCCGATACCCGCGCGGGCCAGTTCAGCCAGGCGTCACGCTCGGCGCGGGCCAGCTTGAATACCTGGGCCATGGCCTGCGAGCGTTCGATCAGCTCGCCTTTCATGCGCGCCAGGCGCACCTTGTTGGTCTGGGCCTTGAGCACTTCGTTGGCGGTGCGGGCCTGAAGCAGCGAGGTGCCACTACTGGCCGCCGCTGGCGGTGGACTCAGGCTGGCCTCGGGTTTGTGGGCATGCGGTGGCAGGTGCTCTGGCTGAGAGGGTGGACGAGCTGGCGGTGCTTGCCGTGCCTCGGCCTGCGGCCTGCGCTGTAGCGCTTGATCGGTGTTGTGCATCCACTGCGCATCGGCGGTGGCGGGGTTGATCGTTCCGTCCGGCTCGGGCGTGATGCGTCCGACTTTGATGGCCTTGCGCACGGCGGTGTCGGAAACGCCGCGCTCGCGTGCGTAAGCGCGAATGGAAATGCCCACGCGGAAGACTTTCTCTCTCTGGTGCGCCTGATGTGGCTGGAGGGTTCTGTCAGAACCACGCCACTGGTGGCGCGCACATCAAACGGATCTCAAAAAAGATGGGCTTGGATTGCAGAAATGACTTGGCTTATTCGGCACGTCGAGCGTTCATAGCGTTGTCGGCAACGACAGCAAATCAAACCGCAAACGCACCCTTGAATCCAACCCAACACGAAAAAGGAATGAACCGATGAATGCCACCACCAGCGCCCAACCCCAAAAAGTTCACAACGGCTTGCCTCGCGCTACGGCCTCGCGCATGTCCCCACGCGTCAACGAGCGCCCCGCTGAATTCGAGTCTCTGCTGGAACTGATCGCAAAAACCCACCTGGGCTGCGAAACGCTCAAGGTGAGGAACCGCGATTCCCTGGATTTCTTTGACTGCGGTGTGGCGAGTCTGCGCAATGCCTTGGCCTACGCCTTTGCTGCGGGGCAGGAATTTGGGCGGCAACAAGCGGCGCACCGTCAGGGCCAAACAACGGGCTCCAAACAGTCCGGCGCGAAGCCCGACCCAGCGGCCTGAAAGACGCGCCCTCTATCGCAAAAAGGCTGTGTACAGGTGTCGCCAGCGTCACAAGAAGCTGGCGACATCAACCACCACCCACAACTCCCCCAACACCTGATCACCATGAAAAAATCCACCGTCCCCCACGTCGCCCTGAGCCCCTCCCAACAAGCGGTGCTTGCCGCTGCCGCCCAGCACAAACAAGGGCTGGCAAACCAATTCCCAGAGACCCTCAAAGGCGGCGCCCGCACCAAGGTGCTGGAGGCGCTCACCAAGGCTGGCTGGCTCGCATCCACCGGCAACGAGGGCGTGCCGCAAATCACCGAAGCCGGTTATGCCGCCATCGGTGTCAAACCGCCCAAGCCACGCAAGCCCAAGACCGTGGCAAAAGAAGGCGGCGCCGCTACCTGCACACAGGCCCCTGCCAAGGCCTCACGCCGGCGCCAAAACAGCAAACAGGCCCAGGTGATCGAGATGCTCAAGCGCCCGCAAGGCGCCTCGATTGAGCAAGTCATGCAGGCCACCGAATGGCAATCCCACACCGTGCGCGGCTTCTTTGCCGGGGCGCTGCGCAAAAAACTCGGCATACCCATCACATCAAACAAAGCCGAGGGCCAGGAGCGCGTTTACCGCATCGCACCGGATGCCATTCACCAAGCCTGAAGGAGGACATCAATGACCCGACTCATCGACCTTCTGCTCGAACTCAAGGAAACCTCCCGTGCCATCACCAAAGAGGAAGACGACTATCTGCGGCGTCTGGGTGAGGAGATGGCGCGCGCCTCCAATGATGCAGAGCGCTGGCGCATTCTTGAACGTGAAGGCCTGCCTTCCCTGGAAGGATTCGATCTCAAACCTGAATCGCGGGAAGCGCTTCTTCGATTGCGCCGCGCGGCGATGAACTGAGGCCATCGCATGTCCGGTACGAACTTCGAACCAACCCTCCAAATGCAAGCCAACTACCGCTGTTTCGTGCTGGAGCTGACCCGGCTCAGTCGCCGCCACGGCGTGGCGGTCAAGTCGCTCGGCGGTGTCGTCATCGCTCGCGATGCAGCGGAGTTTGCAGGGCTTGTCTACGTCGGCGACATCAGCAGCGGGGATCTGCTGCCGATCTGGGGGGAACTCGACGTGTCGCTGTGATCAAACGGTGCGCCAGTTTTGGCGCATCCCATCAAGAAATGACTTGGCTTCGTCGGCGAGAAGAGCGTTCATAGCGTTGTCGTGATTGACGACGCAAACCTCCAGGAACAAGACCATGAAATCCATAGCCACCCTCGAAGCATCCGAGATCGCCGCCCTCGCCACGATTCAAAACAAGCTGAACCGCGAGAGCGCGCTTGAACTCGTCAAGCGCGCGCGAGAAACCTTGGAGAGCGCCATTGGGATGCTGGAAAACTACGCCGAACAGATTGAAATGGCGAGTAGCAACCAAGAAAAGTCCAAGTTGATGAACTACATGCTCCATCACTTGGCTTGCAATATCACGCCCAATCTTCGACTGGATTTGTTCGCCAACTTGCAGGCCGAATTCGCAAGCACCGGGGATGCCCGATCAACAGGCGCTGAGCATCCGATGCCGAAATCAATGGGCTGAGCAGGACCGGCGCGCGGCTTCAAAAACCGCGCTCCTTTTCATGGCATTCGCATGCGCGCAGGCCGGCGGGCCTGTTTGCAACCGCGCAAGAATCCTTTGAAAGATGGAAAAAGAACTTGGCGTCTCCGGCGAAAAGAGCGTTCATAGAGATGTCGGCAACGACGGAAATCAACCTTCAATCAAGACCGAAACCAATCAAGGAATCAATCAATGAATACCACCACCGACACCCCCAGCAACCAAGACAAAGCCATGAGTGAATTGGCTCAACACGCCCGCAGCTATCTGGGAGGCTACGGCCGACAGAACCTGGCGCGCTTACAGCAATTGGCGCAGTTCGACGGCTGGCAGCGCATGGCCCAAGCGGAAATCGAACGGCGCGCATACAGCCTGCTGCAGGTCTTTGAGCCGGAACTGCTTCAGGCCATTGCCCAAGGAAGCATTCGCATCGACCATCTCGCTGGCGAGGTCGCGCAGGACATCGCTAGCCAGTCCAACTGATTCATCAGGTTCGGCGCGCGGCTCCAAGAGCCGCGCCCACTTCCCATTTGCACGCGCATGCGTTCAGGCCCGCGGGCCTATTGGCAACCGCGCCTCAAGAATCCTTTGAAAGATTGAAACAGAACTTGGCTTCTCCGGCGAAAAGAGCGTTCATAGCGATGTCGTGATTGACGACGATCAACCAACAGAAAAGCATGACGATGAAAACCATGACCATCACCATCGACCGCACGCCGCGAACGCTCAAGTTTTCGGACGGCACAACGCGGGAAGTCGAAGAGTTGGGCACGCTGTTGCCCATGACCCGGAAACCCGCGCACCTGGGCGAGGTCGGTGGCTACGGGCGGCACAGGATCTACATCACGGAGACCGTCCAGCTCACCAGCGATGAATTCGATCAGTTCGCCTGCAGCCTGCTTCGCTCGCGTGATTGGCTTGCGGGCAAGGGCGGCAGCGGCACCGATGGCGTGAACACCGGGGTGCTGTGCGTGGAGGTCACCGCGCCAGGCCGACCCTACCTCTATGTCAATCCGGAAGGCGGGGACTACGCGCGGTACGCCGGTCGATTGGGGTGATTGATAAAGAGTGAAACAGGAAGCCAATACCCCTTGGCTTCTTCGTTGAACAGAGCGTTACTACCGCTGTCGCAACGATTAACCCGCAAGGAGCAGAGCCGATGAACACCACGCAGATCAACACGCGCAGCCCCGCAGAGATTCCCACCACCCAAAACCCCGGGTGGGGATTCTGGGGAACGATGAAAGAACAGGCTGACGCGGCCTGGCCGATTGCCATGTCGGCGATTTCGGATGCCACACACCAGCCGCTCGAATCGGTGAAGGCCTTTCTGGACAGCCGCCACGGACGGTACTTTGCAGATGAGGTTTCCGACCAATTGCTCGCCGGCCACACGCTTGCCCAATCGATCGACAGCGCCTGCCGGACCTGGATGCGCCGGACCACGGGCTCCCGGACGAGCCGGGACTACGGAATACCCACTGGCATGCCCCACCTGACCGGCTTTGTGATTCATTGCGAAATCAACGACGAAATGGCCGCCTGATGAACGCGCACACCACCGGACGGGAGCAGGCGCTGCGTTGGTTGATTGCCAACCGGCGGCCGGACGTCTCCATCGAGCAGGCCGTGCGCGTGATGTGCGTGGCGCTGCCGCGCGATCTTGCCACGATGCAATTGCTGCGCCGCATCGCAGAGGAAGAGCAAGCCAAGCAGCCCGCCGGTCCATTCAACTGGCGCACACCTCTTGGTCTGCCGCCTCGCGGATAGCTTTCTGGCCGGTGAAGTCTTCCCATCGGCGCACGATCACGTCCACATACTTGGGATCGAGTTCCATCAGCCGCGCAACGCGCCCTGATTTCTCTGCGGCAATCAGCGTCGTGCCGGAGCCGCCAAACGGATCGAGCACCACGCTGCCGGGGCGGCTGGAATTGCGGATCGCCCGCTCGACCAGTTCCACCGGCTTCATCGTCGGGTGCAAATCGTTCTTGTGCGGCTTTTTGATTTGCCACACATCGCCCTGGTCGCGGTCGCCGCACCAGTGGCGGCTCACGCCCTCGCGCCAGCCATAGAGGAGGGGCTCGTACTGCCGCTGGTAATCGGCCCGCCCGAGCGTGAAAGTGTTCTTGGCCCAGATGATGAAAGTCGACCACTTGCCGCCTGCGGCGCGGAATGCCGACTGCAGCGTGTCGAGTTCGCTGGAACTCATGGCGACGTAAACCGCACCGTCGCAGCGGGCCAGCATCGGGGTCAACGCGGCTTGCAGGAACGGCTCGAAGGCATCACCCAGGTTGTCGTTCAGGATCGGCCGGTCGGTGCCGCGTTGCCGGTCCTTGGCGGTGTTGGCATAGTTGACACCGTAGGGCGGGTCGGTGAACACCATGTCCACTTGGCCCTGACCGAGCAGCGCCGCATAACTTGCCGCGTCGGTCGCATCGCCACAGAACAGACGGTGCTCGCCCAGAAGCCACACATCGCCAGGTTTGGAAACCACGGCCTCTGACGCCTCGGGCACGGCGTCCTCGTCGGTCTGGCCCTCGTTCGTGGCCTCTTCGCCTTCCAACAACTCGGCCAGGGCATCGTCATCAAACCCCGTCAAGTCAAGATCAAACCCCTCGTCCCGCAGTGCATCGAGTTCCAGTCGCAACACCTCTTCGTCCCAGCCCGCGTTTTCTGCTATTCGGTTGTCCGCGATCACCAGCGCACGGCGCTGCACCGAACTCAAGTGCAGCAGTTCAATCACCGGCACTTCGTTCATACCAAGCAGGCGCGCAGCCAGCACCCGGCCATGGCCCGCGATGATGCCGCCCTCACCATCCACCAAGATCGGATTGGTCCAACCGAATTCGACGATGCTGGCGGCAATCTGAGCCACCTGGGCTTCGCTGTGCGTGCGGGCGTTTTTGGCATACGGGATCAATGAAGCGACTGAACGGTACTGGACCGTGAGCGCGGCTGAGCTGGTGGGCTGGGTCATCGGAAGGTAAAAATGGAAGGCCGCACGAGGCCGCACGCGATGGGCACACACGGCACCATGCGAACCGCGAACCAGAAGTGTTTTGGGGGTTCGGTTCGCAGTGCCGCGTGTGCGAACTGCGTGCGAACCTCGTGCGAACCGGACGGGGCCACGCAGGCCCCAAAGACTTGAGCGAGGGCTGCGGCCGGAATGGTCCAGCAGCGCACCCAGAAAAACAAAACCCGCCGTGAAGCCAAGCTCCATGCGGGTTTGCGGGTTTGCGGGGGTCAAGTAAAAATCAGGTCAATTGAATATCAAAGCTGGCGGTGCCGCCGAAAGCGCGCCGTGTGGGCGTCAGCCGCGAACCACCTACTGCGAACCTCACCGGCGCGAACCCCGATTCATGGGCAGTCGGTGGCGCGATGTTGCGCTGTTGCCCCCCGTACCCATTTATGGCCAGGAAGGACCCGCTAATTTCTGTCAGGTATATGCGACATCGAAGGTCGCTTTGCAGGTCTTCGCGGATCGAGAAGAACTCTTGAATTCGTCTGCGTCGCGTCGTCACCTTTGTTGACCATGAACGAAACTGTAGGGCAAACAGGCCTGAAATGCGACACCCTTTTTGGCATCGGTTTTGCCAATCGTTGTCAGTGGTTATCAGGCGTACTCAACTTCTGTTAATTCTGCCAAGACTGCTGTGCGAAAAACGTAGTGCGACAGCGCGGCCTTGGCATTGGTTGCCCATGAAAGCCCCCTTTCACCGTTCAAAGATCGACGGTCGCAGGCCCGTGGGGCGGCTGATGGACACCGTGGTGACCGTGGGTGTGTGGTTGTGGTTGAGCGTGGCGGCCACCTGTGCCAGTGCTTTCTCATGACGACGCTGTGCCGTCTTGATGCAGACACCCAGACGCGTGGCCACGGTGCGCCAACGCTCCTTGCTGGCACGCATCCACACCAGGTGGCGTTCGTCCACCTCCAGGCATTGCACCCACTGCATCACCTCCTGCATGCGGGCCGTGGCTTCGGGTGTCGGGGGCGCACGGTAGCTGGACTTCTCATCGCCTGACAGCAATTCCCACTGCTCGCGCACGATGCGGGGCCAGACGCTGAAGTAGCCTTGCACACGAACGGGTGGCAGGGTGCGGGCGGTTTTGGCGGCTTCTTCAAACCGGTCTGCGACTGCCTCGGGCGTCCAGGTAGGGGTTGGGGCTTGGGTGTGCTTATCCATGGCGCTTGCCTCCCTCGCTCTTGCGCCGATCACCGTAGAGGCGCTCACCAATGCGTCGGATGAATTCGCGGTCTACGAAATCCAATCGTTCGTCATGCTCGTTGACGACCAGGATGTGGTCTTTGCGCCAGCCTTGGCGCTTGACGGCTTCCGTGTCCATGGGAGTGGGCTGGGCCCGGCCCAGAGGGCTGGGGATCAAGGAGTAGATCGGAGGTTTGTTCGGTGTGGATTTCATGCCAGCTCTCCAGCGTTTTCCAGGGACAGATACAGCAAGGCCAGCGCGTCGGCTTCGTTGTCGTCAATGGGTTGGTGGCCCTTGGCCCGCATCGCTGCGATCACGTCCTCCTTGCTCGCATTGCCCTTGCCCGTGGCGTGTTTCTTGATCGTGCCAACCGGGATGCCTTGGTACGGAATCTGGTGGTGCTCACACCAAGCCGTGAGCGTGGCCAGAAATCCGCCATAGGCGTGTGCGGCGTCCGTTGAGGCATGACGCCTGACCTCTTCGAAATAGATTGCTCGCAGGCCGCCCTGTGCGGATTGCAGAGTGGTTGCAGCCTGGCAGGCCTTGAGTTCCGTCAACCAGCGCTTGAAACGCAGGTAGCGCATGCCACCGCCTTCGAACCGTTGCGGCTTGAACGATTGCGTGCCGCTGGTGATCAAGCCATCGGTTTGTTGCAAGGCCCAGCCGGTGTTGGTGCCCAGGTCCAGCGTCAGGATGGTGGGTCTTGGTTCGTCGTTGCCGTGGCCATTGGCCTTCATTTGCGAATTCATGTGTCGTGCTTTCAATTCAATTTTTTGGGTGGTGTGGCGCATATGGCGTAAGTTGCTCAATTTCCGGTTGAGCAGCTACACCCAGGGGTAAAGGCATTAACCGGAAAAACGGTCACATGCGCCCCATCCGCCACAGTTCAGTCGTCCGAGTAGGGTTTCCAGGGTTCTTCCGTGGGCTTGAGCCGCACCCCCCGAAAGCCGCGCACGCCGCCGCCGAGCTTGACGCGCACGAAGCCCCGCATCACCAGTTGTTCGGACAGCCAGCGCGCCGAGCCCGCGTAGTAGCCATTGCGTTCGGCAAACGATTTCCAGCGGGCGTAGACACGGGCCATGGGCACCTGGGCCTGCCCATCGCGCACCAGATCCTCATCCTCGAATTCCTGGATCGCGTCCTCGTTGTTGAAGTACTCGCGGGTAGCGTCCAGCACCACCTTGGGCGGCATCAGCCCGTCGCGCTGCCAGGCCAGGCACCCGGCTAAGGCCCAGTTCAATACCCCGTTGCGCTCTTGCAGCAGCTTCTCCGTGAGTTGCCGGTCACGCCGTTCCGGGGGGATCGTCACCGTGAAGGGAATCAGGTGCAGCCTTCGGCGCATGGCCTCGTCTACGTTGCGAATCGCTGGTTTGTGGTTGCCCGCGATGACGAGCTTGAACTGCGGGCTGTACTCGAAGAAGTCCTGGCGCATGAAACGCGCGCTGATCGGATCTCCCCCGGTGAGGGCCTTGATGCGTGACTCGTTCCAGCGCTTGCCCTGTTCGGTCTCGGTGGCCGTCACAAAACGGGCACCGCGCAGGCTGGCCAGCTCGGTGGGGTGGCGGTCGCTGGCCGAATCCATGAAGGTCTCCATGGGCGCGTTGCGGGCATAGTCCCCCAGGATGGTGGCCACCACGTTCACGAACACCGACTTGCCGTTGGCCCCCGTGCCGTACAAAAAGAACAGGGCATGTTCCTGGGTCGAACCGGTCAGGCAGTACCCCACCACCCGCTGCAAATAGGCCTGCATGGCGGTGTCGCCCCCGGTCACGTCGTTCAAGAACGCCCGCCAGGCTGGAGATTCCCCTTGGGGACTGGCGGTGGCCATCTTGGTGGTGAGGCTGTCGCGCTCATGGGGACGCAGCACGCCTTGCTGCAGGTCGATCAAGCCATGCGGGGTGTTGAGCAACCAGATGTTGGCGTCGAATGCTTCGGGCAAGGTGGCATGGATGCGGTCGCTGCGCGCCAACCGCTCTACGGCCGACACCGTGCTGGAGCTGGCCAGGCGGGCTTTGAGGCGTGGACTGTCGGCCCGCGCCACGGCACGGCGTGTCAGTTCCCGGATCAAGTGCTGCATGACCAGTGAGCGGTCTTCGTTCCAGCGCCCACCTGCCCAGCCGAACCATTTGCCCCAGGACGCGCAGTAGCGCCAATCGATGCCCTGGTGCTGGCTGAATGCGAGCGCGAGGCCGTCCTCGGTGCGCCAATCCACCTCCTGCAATGGATCGATCTCTGCTTGGATGGGGCCTTGCTCCGTGCCAGCCGAAGCCCCGCCCAAGGGCAGTCGCTCACCGGCTGCAATGAAGCCCATCACGTCAAAGCCCTGCGCCAAGGCGTCGGCCGCATCCCAGCTTTCGGGCTGTTCGGGCGGGG
This sequence comes from Burkholderiales bacterium, assembly GCA_031431125.1. Lineage (GTDB taxonomy): Bacteria > Pseudomonadota > Gammaproteobacteria > Burkholderiales > Burkholderiaceae_C > JANPCX01. The sequence continues at coordinate 17,382 of JANPCX010000058.1, read as the reverse complement.
GCATCAGCAGCTCACAGGTCCGAGCACCGCAGACCTGTGCGGCCTGCGCCGCTGCCATGGCGTATTCCCACCCCGCAGGATCTTTATCCGGCCAGATCAATACCACCTTGCCTGCCAGTGGTGACCAGTCGGTTTTATGGACCGGCGCATTGGCACCGTGCATGGCCGTGGTCGCGCAGATGCCCACATCGATCAAGGCCTGGGCGCATTTCTCGCCTTCGACCAGGACCACCGTGTCGGCCTTCAACAGGCCAGGCTGGTTGTACAGCGGGCGAGGCTCGGGCGGGGCAGCCTTGCGCCGTTTGGCGTCCCAGGGGCGGAACTCCTTGCGGCGGACGCCGTCCTCGCCCACGGGGTCGTAGCGGTAGACGCAGGCAATCAAGCGGCCCGACCCGTCCAGGTAGTCCCACTTGGCCGTGGCCGGGCCCAGGTCGTCGACTTGGGGGGGCTCCTTCTTGCTGCGCTGCTTCTTGGCGCTGGCCTGACCAGCTTGAGGGACGCCGGGCCGCCCCAGCAACTCCCGTGCGAAGGCCAGCACCTCGGCAAACTGCTGGCGCACATCCAACCCCCGGTGTTGTGCCAGAAAGTCGAACACATCGCCCCCGGTGTTCATGGCGCGGTCAATCCAAAGACCGCGCCGCTCACCCTCCAGTTCAAACTCCAGGCTGCGGCCGGGACTGCCCAGGGCATCACCGACGCACAGCTTGTTGCCGCGTACCTTGGCGGCGGGCAACAAGGCCTGCAATACCGATTCAAGCCGGTCCAACAACAGCGCCCGCACCTCGGCGCGTTCGGCTTCGAGGTTGTGTTCCATCCCCCGCGATGGCATCACGTCATTGAAATCGAGCACGGGGCCTCCTTGGACATATGAGTGGGTGGGTGAATGGGAGGTGAGGGCAACGGCCCACCTGCGTCGTCAAGCAAGTAGCCACACCGGGTGGCCACCTCGCACACGAACTGAGGATTCAAATCCACCAGTGAAGCCCAGAACGAAAGTTCAGGGCCCGTCAAGAAGCGGTTGGCCGAGCGTTGTTGCCAGGTGTCGCCATAGAGGGCATCGACCAGGGTGTGGCAGATGACGGCCACCACCAGACGCTGCTCGGGCAAGGGGCCGGTGCTGGGCGCGTTCACCTGGCGCAGCAACAGCTTCTCGATGGCCTGGATCGACACCTTGGGTGCAGGCGGCTTGGGTTGACGCTTGGCTGTGACTCGCTCACCCGTTGCCGCAGGGTGCCGCGATGCGGGCGGTGATGCCCCCAGGGGCTCAGGCGGGTTGCTTTGAGGCAGGGTGACATTCATTGCACGTCCCTCCAGCAACGCTGGGCGTAGCTGCACATCCGGCACTCCACATGCGTTGCCTGCGCAAACCCACGCGGCAGCAACTCATGGGCATCGGTGGCCTGCACCACGCGCACGCCCCGGTCGCTCATACGCTGGGCCAGGCTGCCATCGAAGGGAACGAGCTCGAACCACAGCGCCTGGGTGTCCTTGTTGACCGCGACGTAAAGCGCCGGGTTGTCGGACAGGCCGAGAGGCGACGGAGAAGAAGACTGTCGCAAGCCCTTGTTCAAAGCCTCGTTCAAGTAGGCCTGGTACACCGCCATCTGCGCCGCGTACACCGGCTTGGCAAGGGTCACGCCCTTCTTGACGCACTCCTTGAACGGCTTGTCCGCCATGGACTTGATCTCCAGCAACATCGGGTAGCGCCAGGAGAGTTCCGGCGGGCCGCCGACCACGATCCCATCGCCATGACCCTGGATACGGCCATCGGCCACGCTGAATCCGAACTGCTCGCCGTCAATCTGGGTCGTGAGCAGCTCAAACCCCGCCAGCCGCAGCCAGCGGATCGCCAGGGCCTCAAAGGAATGGCCCACCTCAAAGATGCGCAGGCGCCGACCATCGAAGTCCTGGCCTTCATCCACCGGCGCCTGGGCGTACTCGTACTGCAAGGCCCGTTCACACGAAGCACCCAGGCGCGAGCCGCCAAGGTAGGTGCGCCTGGCCTGCGCGGCGCGCTCGGCCACCAGCGCCGCGTCGATCAGCGCCGTGACCTGTTCGTGGGCCTTGGGCCTGTGATTGAAATCAAGCATGGCCGTCCTCCCAAGGCGCATCGCTGGGCATGTCGTCAAAGACCGTGCCCGTTGGTTGAGCTGGGATGGCTTGAGCGGCGGCAGGCTGCGGTGAACGGATCGGGTCGCACAGGTCCGTGCCCAGGCCTTTGACGCGAGGGTGCCGGGTCTGCTCATGGTGAGCCGTCATGGCATCACAATAGGCGGTGACGATGGCGTCCACCACACGCAGCGCCTCGTCCTTGGAATAGCTGCCCAGCGGCTTGTCAAATCCAATCTCGGCCGCCGCCTCGCCAAAGAACTTCAGGCACTGCCGCATCGCGGCTTGTTCCACTTCGGTGGCGTCAACCATGGGAGGCACCTCCCCGAGTTGCGACGAGTCGGCCCAGCCCCCGTAAAACAGATGGAACGCGCTCTGGCAGCGGCGGGAACAAAATGCCCAATCGGTGGGATAGCGGCGTGGGTCGCTCACGCCGTGGCGGTGGTCGGTGTGGATGAAGCCCCGGGCCTGGCGTTTGCAGATCCAGCACTGCATGTGGTTGGTCCTTGCTCATGCTGTCCTCACTGCGCCCACGCGGGTTTGTTGACGCCCGTGCGCGCAGCAGGCGTTGCCGTGGCGGCTGCGGGGCGCGAGGGCGCGGCGTTGTGGGGGCCCGTGGCCGCTGCCGCGCTTCCCGCAAAACCAGCCGGCCGGGGAGCGGCCTGGCTGACGGTGCCCGCTGGGCCTGCGACGCCACCGGCCATCAAGGCGGCATAGTCCTTGTGCCCCGGCTCCACCGCCTGGCGGATGGTGTTTTTGTCGTCGCCCCGCGAGTCCTGCTCAATGTCGACCCGGCCCACGAACTCCAGGCCGTCGAGTTCTCCGAAGTGCGCGATGCGGCGTGCCAGCTGGGCCTGGGGACTGGCGTCCTTGGGATCGATGCCCCGCGCCGAATTCAGCATGGCGCGGATGAAGGAGCGGCCCATGTTGGTCCACTCATCTCCCTTAGGCGAGTACAAGCCGATCAGGCTCCAGAGCTTGCGTTTGACGTAGGGGCCGTCCAGCACGACGAACTCGGCGTTCAGGTACACGCTGCCGGTCTGCTCCGACAAGGTGGCCCAGCCGCCTGTCCAGCCCTGTGCAGGTTCATCGAAGCCACCGGGCTTGATGCTCAACCGCACCTTGACCAAGGTTCCCTTGGGTATCAGGTCAAAGCCCGTCTGGGCTTCGGCATCGTTGAAGTCGTTCCATGCATTTGAATTTGGGTTCATGTGTTGTGATCTCCAGATGGGGTCGATGGCATGACACCGTTGGTGCCAGTGGTGTCGTCTGCAGCGGGGTCATGCGACGAGTTCGCGCCGGCGTGTTTCCCACCCGTACAGCGCGCGATTAACTTGGCCAGGTTGGGCTCTTCGACCATCTCCAGCCGACCGCTGCGGTCCTTGGCCGGATAGGCCCAGGGGTTGTCGGTGTGGGTCACGAAGGCGCGGAAGGGTTTGCTGGCCTCGGTGGGGGCATCGGTGCCTGGTGCCACGTCCGGCTTCAACAGGGCCAGCGTGATGACTTCATCCAGCACGCCAGGCAACTCCAGCGCCGTCTTGCTGCCTTCCAGCTGGATGCCGAAGTAGCGGCGGTTGAACTCGTCCGTCTTCTCTTCCAGGATGGCCACGAAGACGACGTGCTTGTCGCGCACATGCTGCAAGTGCGTCAGCGCCGTGATCATTTCGACCCCCAAGAGGCCATAGGCGCCGCGCGCATCCGGTTTGCCGCTGCGCTCGGAGAAGGCCTGGGGCTGGGTCTTGGCCCAGGCCAGGCACAGCCGGGACAACACGGTCACCGAGTCAACAAAGTAGGTGCGGTAGCGGGCGAGTTGAGCCGGGTCGCCATACCGCTGGCAGACCGCGTCGAAGTGCGCCTGGCTGTAGGCCTGGTCGGGCGAGGCGGCCGGGTTCGGCCCCGCGAGAAACACCACCAGGTCACGGAACTCCGGCCAGGATCGAGGGCGGATGGTGTCGCCCTGCCAGTCCTGCACCGCCAGGTCACCCGCCTCCAGGTCCACGAACAAGGTGGAATCGGCGGGCAGGGTTTTGAGCTGGCTGGTCTTGCCGGAACCGGGGATGCCAAGCAAGGCAATCTTGGCGCAGCGCACTTCGGCCAGACGCGCATCGGCGCTGATGATGGGCAGCATCAGTGGGCTCCCTTCTGACCGGCGTTCTGAACGGGGTTTGAAGCGCCGGGAGCGCCGCGCCGCTCAAAGCGGTAGGTGGTCTTGCCGGGGCGAACCGTGCGCGCCGATTCAAACTGCACACTCAGCACCGGGGGCCAGGCCTGAAATTTGGATTCCTGAACCTTGAGGCTCGCCTCCATGTAGAGGTACGGATCGTCCCCGGCGGCGGTGATCTTGGCGGCCAGTTGCTTGAGCTGGTCCTGATCCCAATCAACGATCTTGCGCGTCTCGCACACCACGGTGTGGCCTGCGTCCTCGATGCGAACCACGCCAAAGTCGCGGCCTTCGATGGAACGCGCATGCTGGGCCACTTCGGCATAACGCAGTTCGCTGGACGCTTCGGCGAACTCCCGAACCGCCTTGGCGAATTCCTGAACCGCGTCAGACTGGCGCAGCAACTCGGCGTACAGGGTCACCGGCAGCTTGGCGGCTTCCTGGGGTGTGGTTTGCAGGACTTGCTGCAGGATGCCCAGCGGGCCAAGTACGGGCTGCAAATGCATCGCAGCGATGTCGGCGGTGGTGCCTTGGGTGGTCAGCGCATTCATGCCATGGCTCCCGCGAGTTGAGGAGCGACAGCAGTGGAAAGCACCGCAGTGGACGTGCTCGAGCGCAGGCTCTTGGCCTCATAGGCTTCGATGTCGGACACGCGGTAAGCCACGCGGCCGTGGATCTTCAGGAACACCGGTCCCAGGCCCAGGTGCCGCCAACGTGCCAGCGTGCTGGTGGACAAGGCCCAGCGGTGTGCCAGGTCGGTTTCAGTGAGGTGATTTCTTGAGGGACCGTTCGGCCCTAATCCCATGACAGTCATTTGCATCTCCAAGGTGCCGGTGCGAACCATTCGCAAACCGTGGGAGTGACTGTCGAATCGAAGGGGTACGGAGAAACAGGGGGCGCAGGTACGGAAAAAGGTACGGAATGGCGCAGACGCTTCAAGCCGTTCTTTTGGGTTCAACCCATGAACGTGTCGTCTTTCGCCCAGATGACGGTTTGGTTTCAAACAGCATCCCCTCTTTAGGGGGTGCAGGCACGCAGCCATCCCGGCTTGGGGGACTGGCTCACTTGATGAGCTTGTGAAGATGTATAAATATGTTCTAGAGCGCAGCACTGGCTGTTGCGCCACTTCATCAAGACTTCAACTCAAAAACAAAAGGGAGCGTTAGACGTGTCTGTCCATCTCTATGACCTGATCCGTGCTGCTGGCGTGCAGCGTTTTGAAGCCTTCGCCGAATACCTGGGCGTGGGCATTCCAGAGCAACCTAAACCAGGCCAGGGCTCGCGGGCGGGCACTGACATGCCAGATGATCTGAAAACTCAAATCCAGGCCAACAACCATCTTCTTGCGTGTTGCCGCTCTCTTTTGCACGAGCACCGCAAAGCGCTGGATTTCGAGGCCGAGCGAATTTGTGCGCTGGCCAGCATGGCTGGACAGGCGGCCCTGGAATCGTTGCCTGTCGATCAGGTCAGCCCGGGGTTCTTCAGCGAGCCTGATCCGCTGCTGCGCGCCTTGAGCCTGCGCATGAGCCACCCGGCCTTGTTCGAGCAGGCGGAAGACGCCTATTACGTCAACGTGCACCGGCTGCGCGCCGGATATGACGCCTTCCAGGGTGTGAAAAAGCTGGACTTACTCGAAGAGGCGGACTCCTGCTCAACGCTTGCCCATGAGAAAAGCCACGCCCTTCAGCCGACGCTGTGCAGTCGCCTGGCTGCCGCCTTTCAGAAAGCCTTGGGCCGGGAGGGCCAGCTGCAGGTGGAGTGCTTTGAACGGCTGCGCCCGGCCGATGCGGATCAGGAGTGGGTGAACATCCTGCATTGGCGGGTGTTCAGCGAAGGCAGCTGGCGGGCCGTGTGGAAGTTGATGGACAACGACGTGCTGCGCGACCGGCATCGGCCTGTGGACGAGTTCCAGCTGCTCTACGAAGTCCAGACCGGATTGATCGAGGTCTACGCCGACCGGGCGGAAGACCGGCACGTGCTGGCCCAGGTATTTATGCAGGAAGCTTTGGGCATGAACGAGTGCGCAGCCCAGTCATTGCCGAAGCGGCGCTACAACGTGGAGCAGCTCAAGAACGCGACGGAGTTCAAGGTCGACCCGCAGGACGACATCGTTGACGTGGCGGTGACGATGCTCAAGTTTCGGGATGAGGGGCACGCTCGGAACTACGAGAGCTTTTACAGCCACCCAGATTCTTCCAGCCGTTTGCACGACCGCATCAGGAGCAAGGGAGCCCACAACGCAATCGACCGGGGAGCGCTGGTGCTCAGCGCCTCGCTGTGCGTGCAGTACCTGGAGCGAACCGGCAAGCGGCGAAGACTGCAGATCACATTTGGCGTACCGAACCGCTGCACCTTGAAGGCCAGCACCACGGTCGAGCGTGCGTTGATCGAGAAGTATTTGCCGCGATGGAACCTGATCGAGAACTTGTCTGAAGCGCAGGCATTGAGGAAGGAAGCCGCCTGATGCTTTCGATGTCAGCTGCCTCCTCGTGCTTTACCACCGTCCGTCGCACCTACCAAGTCTTGCTGCAAAGCCTGGAGCGTCCGATTCCCGACATCCGTGCCTACGATGTCGACAAGGATGTGCGCCGTTTGCTGCAGACGCGCAGCGGTACCGCCAGGGAGAGCTTGCTCCACCCCAACTACGAGCGCCACTACATTCCCGATGCGCTGGACGACGAGTGCGAAGTGGTGCCCATCGTTCGGCATCCCGACGACCCTGACCGGTTCGGCTACTGGTCGGGGCGTCGGTGGAGCAATCCACTGCAAGCTCAGACGCGGCGGGAGTGGATTGGGGTGGATGCACTGGAGATCACGCGTTGGCAGGTGAATCCGGAGGTGTTCTTTGAGACGCACCGACGTGCGCTGGAGATCCCGGATCGGTGCGCGGCCATCGAGCGCTTGCCCAACCTGCTGTGGGAGCTGGGCCTGGCGCGCATTGGGCGGGTTCGGCACACAGTGCTGTTTGCACGGGCGGTGCGCGGAGAGCGGGCGGCCGAGGTGTTGAGGTGGGTACGTGGGTTGAACCCTGCGACACCGATGGTCCTGCTGACCACCTCTCGCAAACCGGACCTGGTGAACCTGCCGGCCCAGCTGGTTTGGGTGACGTTGGAAGAGCTCGTCAGTGGTCAGACGGTGTTCGATACAGAGCGATTGGCCCAGATGCTTTGCCAGCCGGGCTATGTGCTACCGAGGCAAGACGGCTCGCCGGTGCAATGTGCGCCGGACGGCAGCTGGTTGGAGATTCGTGGAAACAGAGTGTCTTACCGCAGCAAGCACCGATTGCTGGTGCGGCAATTGTTTGAGGCCTGGCAGCGGGGCGATGCCTTGGGCCAGCGGCTCAAAACATCGGCACTGCTCGCCCATGCCGGGTATGCCTCGGGTACGGAGCTGTCCAAGGTGTTCCATGGCAAGAAAGAAGACTGGCGCAGTCAGATTGCTTATGGGCAGGGGGAGTGCTGGTTGAACCTCTGACGCTGCCGACAGCGGTGCACCGATTCCATTGCTGTCGCGTTGATGAATTCGTCTGGGCCGTGCTCAGTCATACCGGAATTCCAATTTTTAACCAGGAGGGTTCTTTGAAAATCACATCCACTGCAAAGACAAAAATCGGTATCGGCGTCTTAGGCGCCATTGCCACTTTTATTGTGACGGCGGTTACCTTCGCGTCTGACTTGAGCAATCTGTGGAACTCGGCCAGCGCACAGCCCGCCGCGCCAACATTCACGCAAACAGCTACTGGTGGGGGTAACGTTGCCGCCCAAGGCAATGTCCATACGACGGGGCAAGGCGACGGCAATACAAGCGGAAACAACAACTTCATTAATCAGAAAATTGACAAGTCAATCACCAACAATTTCAACAGCGCGCCACAGCCGGAAAAAGTGTCGACGGAGCAGCAACGCAGGTTGCGCGAATTGATCGGCGTCTGGGACAACCACTACTGCTATCTCAGTAAGGACAACTCAAAGCTTTGCCTGGCTGGAAAGATGAGTTATTTTCCCAACGGGATCTATAACTATGCAGCAGAGGCGGTTTTATCAAAGCTGGAAGGTGTCACGCCGTTTGAGTACAAAGAGTCAGTCAATACGGCAGGGCGTTGGACGCTGAGCGGCGACATTTTGATGATGGAAAACATTGATCTCAAATCAACGCCTACGTCATTGACGGTGGACGGAAAGTCTTACGACGCCCTGATTGGATTGCCTGGGTTCAATCTGAAGGGGCAACAGGGCAGCATGGTGGTAAACCAAACGACCCAGTACAAACTCTCTGCCTTGGGCAATGGGCGCATGACAGCGCATGCGTTTGACCCCAGGGGCCCCAAGGATGCAACGCTGTTTGTAGTGGAGTCCGTCAAAAGGCCGGGGCAGTTCTGATCTGCGAGCCTTGGCATGCTCGACACAATTTGCCTAGCAGTGTTTTCATCGCATAGCACCGGCAAGATGGAGATGCTGCTTTCTGGCTTGGATTCGGGAGGCAGGTTCACAACAATCATCGGCACCGAAACAGTTGGATGCCGACATGCCTGCCAATCCTGCCCACGCCAACTTTTTGTCAGCACCTGTATTTGCTGACCAGCCTCGCCCACCCCTGATCGAAATCGCCGACCTGCTGGCCACGGCGTGGCTGCGAGGTCTTCAGGACACGAGTCAAGCCCACAGCGCCGATGCTGTGACTTTGTGCGACACCCGTGCTGAAAGAGACTCGGTTCGACTTGGCTTTACCGCCGGCCAGAGCGTCAATGCGAACCCCTCTCAACCCGAAGGTGTTCAATGACACGCAAGACCATCCAAGCACTGCCGGCAACAGCGCTGCAATCTTTGCCCTCCACGCTGGCCAGCCAACTCGCCGAACTACCTCACCTGCCCTCCCCATCGCTGTGGGCGCTGTGGGACCTGCATTTCGAGCGGCGGCCTGCCCACCATCACCGGACCTACCTGGAAAGCCGCCTGGCCTACAAACTGCAAGAGAACGCCTTGGGCGGCCTGCCCACCACCGTGCGCCGCAAGCTGGAAAAAATCGGAGAAACCGGCTTGATCCCCGGCCTGGACAAACAAGCGGACAGCCGCCTGGTGCCAGGCACCACCCTGGTCCGCGAGTTCAACGGCATCGCCCACCGAGTCACCGTGCTGCCTGACGGGCGCTTTGAGTGGCGGGGCCAGCCCTACAAAAGCTTGTCGGGCGTGGCCAGGGCCATCACCGGCACGCCTTGGAGTGGTCCGGTTTTCTTTGGCCTCAAAACCACCGCTCGCAAAAGCAAATCCAGTCTGGAGGTGTCGGCATGACCACACGGAAAACCATCGGTGGGTCCGTGCCGACGTTGATCTCCAAGAAGCGATGCGCCATCTACACCCGCAAATCCACCGACGAAGGCCTGGAGCAGGAGTACAACAGCCTGGAGGCGCAGGCCGATTCGGCACGGTCATTCATCGCCAGCCAACGGCATGAAGGCTGGATTGCTCTGGAAGATGGCTATGACGACGGCGGCTACTCCGGCGGAAACATGGACCGGCCCGGTCTCAAACGTTTGCTTGCCGACATTGAAGCGGGCCGGGTTGACGTGGTGGTGGTCTACAAGATCGACCGCCTCTCGCGCAGCCTTGGGGACTTTGCCCGCATGGTGGATTGCTTCGATGCCCATGGCGTGACATTCGTTTCTGTGACCCAGCAGTTCAACACCACCACCAGCATGGGGCGGCTGACGCTGAACATCCTGCTGTCGTTTGCGCAATTCGAGCGCGAGGTCACCGGCGAGCGCATCCGCGACAAGATCGCGGCCTCCAAGGCCAAGGGCATGTGGATGGGCGGCGTGCCGCCACTCGGGTATGACGTGAGGGACCGCAAGCTGGTGGTGAACGAGGTGGAGGCGACGCTGGTGCGGGATATCTTTGCGCGCTACGGCGAGCATGGCTCTGCGGCCCGTCTGGTGCGGGAGCTGGCGGTGGAAGGTCGTACCACCAAGGCCTGGGTCAACCAGGCGGGCAAGTTCAAACCTGGTAGGCCCATCGACCAACAAATTCTGTTCGTGATGCTGCGCAATCGGCTGTACCTGGGTGAGATGGTGCACAAGGGCGAAAGTTATCCCGGTCAGCATCAGGCCATCGTGCCCCAGGCGCTGTGGGATCAGGTGCACACTCTGGTGGAAGCCCGGCGCCAAGGCCCCAGGATCAAGGATACCGATCACCCTGCCTTGCTCGCAGGACTGCTTTATGCGCCAGACGGCCAGCGCATGCTGCCTACCTACACCACCAAGAAGAACGGCAAGCGCTACCGCTACTACGTGCCCTACCTGTACAAGCGGCGCAGTGCAGGCTCGGTTGCGGCATCAATGTCCGAGTTGCTGCGGCCCTTGCCTGCCATTGAGATTGAGCAGGCTGTGCTGCAGCAAATCCACGCCACCTTGCAGCGCCCGGAGATGGTGATCGCGGTGTGGCTTTCGGCTCAAGGCCAGATCCAGCAGAGCGATGACGGCGACATGGAGACACTGGACGAGGCCCGCGCTGTCGTGGCCCTGCAGCAAATCGGCCAGGTGTGGGCGCAGTTGTTTCCGGTGGAGCAACAGCGCATCGCTCGGCTTTTGATTGAGCGGGTTCAACTACAGCCTCAAGGGCTGGACATTGTGTGGAGAGAAGACGGCTGGCAAGGGCTGAACACCGGGTTCAAGGAAATTCCGCTGGTCAAGGAGACCCAGCTTGCCCGTGAGGAAGAGGCTTGGGCCGGGGAGCAGGTGTGATGCCGCAAAGGGACAGCAAGAGCACGGCTGTGTCGGTCCAGCCGGCAGGGACGGCACGGCACTACGCCACGTCCGAGAACAGGGTGACGTTTGTGCCGCTGTCGATCAAGCGGCGGCATCGACGGACTTTGTTGATTGCGCCGCCAGGCAACTTCCAGGATGGGAGGAAGTTGACCGAATCCCAAGGCGCGGCGTCATTTGACTTGCCGCTGATCCGCACCTTGGGCAAAGCCTTCTATTGGCAGAAGCTGCTCGACTCAGGTGAAGTGCCGACGATCACCGCCTTGGCACACCAACTGAACTTGGAACCCGGCTGGGTGGCTGAAGTGCTGCGCATGACGCGGCTTGCCCCCGATATCGTGCATGCTGTTCTCAACGGCACGCAGCCCAGGCATTTGAACTTGCATGCCCTTCGGGGGAGACAAGCCATGGTGCCATTGGACTGGCAGGAACAGCGGCAGATGTTTGGCTGTTGAACACGATCACCAACCTCTGCCTTCCTGACGCCTCAAGTGGTTTTCTCAGTCTTTCCCGAGCGGCGCTTCAGATGCTCTTCAACGGACTGAGCTTGATTGCCGACTGCTTCCACGGCTGCACGCAGCTCTTCAGCACTGACATTAAATTTCTTTGCCCAATCGCGAACTTCATAGTCTTCGTTCAAGTTGATGCGGCTGCGGTCCTGGCCACCGGATTTGCTTTTGTCGTCTGCCATAAATGGATCTCCATTGGTTTGAATTGGACCTTGTAATCCTGCAGTGCGCTTGATGCCCGCGCAGCCAGCCGGCGCCGGACTTGGCAGTAGGAACGCACTGACATCCAAACGCGCCCTTGGCGAGTGGTGTCTGAGGCATCAGCTTTTTACGCTGGCGCCATGGCCGCCTCACAAACACCCCCAGCTCAGCCGCTGGCCCGATATTGAGCCAAGCGGGATTTCTCCGTCACCTCGGAGCCTCGGGATGAGCAGGCCCGCATGGGGCTGACCCTGCGCCGGCAGGCACGTGAATTTGCATGCCGCTGGATCAGGCGGAGCAGCGGCAATGTTTTGACTTTTCCTATCGCCAGGTAGACGTCGGTGTCCCTCATGCAACACGCTGGGACACCGACCGGGATCAAGTCAATTCAAACTGACCAAGATTGCAGCGACTTGATAGCTGCATCTAGCTTTCTCATTAGAGAACGCAGCGGAGGACATTCTGGATAATGCTTTCCAAGCAGAGTCTTCGCGGTGGCAAGCCCGCTCGCGTGACGAACACGCTCGCTTGCCGAAAGTGACCGCGAGGCCATGGACTCGAAACCTTCATTTTCTTTGTAGTAGAGCTTGGCGAACTGCTCACTCGATAGTTCAGCTCTTGTGTACTCGCGCTGTGCCCATTCATCGAGTTCAGCTCGAACCGCGTCGATGCGGTTGCAGACGCCCTTGCGGTAGCTTGTAGCGACCCGCACCGATTTGAGCAACCTACCAACCTCCTCATGCATTTCAATCGGCATCTTGCTCTTCGGCCGACGCTGAGGACCGACGAGCGTTCGAACATATCCGACGGTACTGCGCGGGCCCGCTGCCTTGCGTGGCACTTCTGTTTTTTTCGGCTTTTCAGATCGGGTAAAGGCGCCAGGACTGCAGAAAATTGGAAGCGTTGGCGCCGATTCACCGTCCCAGGTTGCTTCGACGATTGCCGGCGGTAGCTTGTTTAGGGCAGAGATAATCGGCTCCAAAGGAACACCCTTTTCCGCATCGGCAATCAAGAAAAGTTGGGTACCCCCATCCGGGTTGTACATCCCCTTCCAGGCGGGCTCTACGATGAGAAATCCATGCCGCTGAGCCCATGATGCCCGTTCGACAGCTTTGCTTCTGGCTGCATCTTCATAGGGCTCGTCGGAAAACAGATAGCGCTTTGTGTCACGGTCGTACCAAACACAAGAATGATCACGTCCCGGTATCGCGTTGCCGAAGTGCCCGCCGGGATATGCCCGACTGTGGCTGTTGGAAGGTCGCAGCTTAGTTGCATCCATGAAATGCAAAACCCGGGCAGCAGCGCACAGGACACGACGCGCATCTGATTGGGAGTCCTCCAGTTTGCGCACAGCCAGGTGATCAGATCCTTCTGGCCTGAACTGCATCAGGGCACGATGAATCCGAAGTTGCGACAAGGTGATCAAGTCGCCCCACGGAACTGACAGCCAAATAGCCAGCGTCTCGCGGCCGTGACTGCCAGTGTTAAGTTCTTTCCAGTAAACGGTGAGAAACACCCTATGTACGCACTGCAAACTTTCGGGCTTGATAGCCCCCGGAATTGCCTTGCGCGCGTGCTGGAAATTCTGAAAGCCAGCGGCTTTGGCAGCCTCGTTCAAGGCTTGGCTGTGCTGGATTCCCTTGCTCACCCTGAATGATTGGGCGAGGCGTTTGATGCCGTCCATGGTGGACGGACGAATAGCTTCATTCGACATGACAGGTCTCCCGAGTCCATGGCGAAGCGTCACCCGTCTACCGCCTCTCGAACTCGAACGTGGCATGTACGAAAGAGGAGGAATACCGGCAGTGCTGTCAACGGCTTTGCTATGACGGGTGGCAGGCCCCTGCCAAGGACCCTGGTCCGATTATCACAGCCTGTTCCGGTTTCTTCAAGTTGCGGCGGATGCTGCTAAGAATGGAACTCCGGCGAAATCCGGTTGCGTTCAAAACAGGCTGGCCTAGCAATAGATATGACTAACCGCTCTATTCGGCGCAGGCGCAAACCTGCGTGAAAACTGGGGTTCTGCGTGTGCCAATGCGTAGCGGTTAACGATATTTTTAGAGAAAGAGAGAGCAAAACGGAGTCAAACGGGGCAAATACAGCCGTGATTTCCAAGCCCAAAGCACACGCAGAATCGCCTGCAACCCCGCGCCGTTTGGGGCTTCGCGGAAATGAAAAAGCCAACCGAGAGCGGTTGGCTTTAGATGACTGGTGGCCTGGGGCGGAATCGAACCACCGACACGCGGATTTTCAAGACGCTTTCGATTCAATTTCAAACCCGATCACGGGGCACACGCCTATGAGAATCGGGAGTGTCGAGGAATCCTCTGGGGTGGAAAATAGCCAAGCGGAGCTGCGATCTGGCTACGTTCCTCCGGCCATTTTTGAACTCAACCGCTACGTGGTCAAGGTCAGCAAAGGAACGCCAATCGCTTAGATCCTAGGGCGCTTTGGCACGAATAGACTCACATTTCGCGCCACCACCCAGCTGTTCCCCGAGCAGGAATCGGGATCGGTATGGAAACCGCGAAGACAGACTTGGCTGGAGAGAAATAGCATAGGGACTTCTTGAGCCGAGAGCCCTCTCGAGCCCCGGTGGCTGCGACTGCAATATCGACCTCCGGCCGTCGACAGGGATCAAATTCGGTCCTCAATTCTCGACAAATAAAGCGGCTCGAAGGCCCATGAATTTAGGTTGCTGACATAGCCGCCACGCCCAGAAGAGCTTCCTTCGCCACGGAAACCCTGACGAGGCGCCGCAGTTGCTTGGCAGGCGCGGCAAATTCTAAAACTCCGCCCGTGCCGATTCCGAAGCGTGAAACCGTCTCGCAGACGGCAACGTATCACCTGCTCCGGGTGGCACAAGTATGGGCTCGTCGTCAGCTCGCCGTGTATTGAGCCTCACCAACTTCGGCTCTTGCGGCTGGTGCGATTTACGGAACTGCCGCGGTGTCAGTTGTTTGAGCGCAAGAAACTGGCGGTTGAAGTGCGACAGATTGCAATAACCCACCTCATCGGCGATGCGAGCGATCGGCTTCTCGGTGGACACGAGCAGCGAACACGCCTTGCCGATTCTCAGCTGCGCAATGTATTCGTTGACCGTCAGCCGTGTGTGGCGTTTGAACAGTCGATGCAAGCCCGAAACGCTGAGCGAGGCCAAGTCCGCCAAGGTGTGCAGTGCAATTTCCGATTCGTAGCGTTGGTGGATGTATTCCAACGTTCGATCAATTCGGGGACGGTCCGTCAAACGCGCCAGATCATGCTCAGGCCGCGGAGCGCAAAGCAGGCGATGTTCCGCATCTTCGGCGAGCAGGGTCAAGGCCTCAATCAGATGAACGACTCGGGCAGCAGGCGACAACATCGGCATGGGTTCAATGCATGCCCGCACCGCTCGCGCCGTGGTTGGCGAGTACACCACCCCGCGCTTCGAAGCCAGCAGCATGGCGCGCAGCGGCTTGAGTTCGCTCACGGTGTCAATCAAGGCATGGATCCAGTCGGGGCGAATCCAGAAAACATGGGCAACATGCGGCTCACCCCCGTTGATTTTGCGCTGAGACATCCAGGTATGGGGCAGGTTGGACCCCAGCAAGGCCAAGTCGCCATCGTCATATGGCTCTATGCTGTCACCCACATACCGCTGCCCTTGGCTGTTCAAGGTCAAGGTCAGTTCAAACTCTTGGTGGTAGTGCCAGTTGAAGGGGATGGTGTCGTCCAGACGCCGGTAAAAATAAGTCCAGGACGATCCTTCCGGAACCAGCAAACTTTCGAGAAGAGCGTTCATGAGCAGTACTCCTTGCAAGGTGCGGGCCTCGGCCTGCGCTTATCCATTTGGCGCAGAGTCCGAGCCCCCGTGAAATCCAAGCCAGCAAGATTCGAGCCTCGCTGCATTTCATGAAGGGAGCGTAGCGCCATAAACCTGTAACGCTACGGCTTCAAACAGAGTTTTGCTCGCCTTGAGTCACGACTTGCAGATGGGCGACGCGCAGATCGCGGCCACCGCGCTGGAACCCCACATGCCAGTGCTATCGGGCAATGTAAAGCACTTCGCCGCCGTTCCAGGCTTGCTCATCGAGGGGTTCTCGGTCTGACCGCTTCGGTGCGCGCCAAGGACGTGGGCAAGGCAAGACCTGGCACCTATGCTCTGAAGAACGCAGGCGCGATTCGCATGCAGCACAAGGTGGAACACCTCGCTTTGGTAGAGTCGCGGCTGCACTCGGAGGTGGCCATGCAGCCGGAAAACCAGAAACTGAAAATTCGTTGGATTGTTGATTGGAAAGCTGAAGGCCCCACGCCGACTCGTTCGCCGATCGCATCCATGCGCTACCGCGTTCTGCTGCCGGCCAAGGCGCTCGAAGCCAAGGGCCACCAGGTCGAGATCGTTAAGCTGCAGGATCTAAGGGATGGGCAACAACTGAGCTGGCAATCGGTCGACGTGCTGGTGATCGGCAAGCTGTTCGTGGACATCAACATGGAACAGTTCAAGAGCGACAGTCAGCGCCTGCTCCAGGCCTGTAAGGCCGCCCGAGAAGCCGGGGCCATGGTGATCGGAGACGTCAACGACGACCATTTCAATCGTCCCGTTGTGGGTGACTACTGGAAGATGTTTGTCGCGTTGGCTGATGCTTGCATTGTCGGCTCACCAGCCATGGGCAAGACGGTGTCGGCCCACACCAGCAGGCCTGTCATACCACTGGGTGATCCACTGGGTTCACCGAAGGGTACTCCTCGCGTATACGCCGATCGGGCCGGAAACATGGTGTCCCGCATGTTTCGCAATGAGCCATTGAAGATCGTCTGGTACGGAATGAACAACAACCTGCCCAGCTTTGATCCTTGGATCATGTGGGTGGGTTCCGCCTGGACCGATCTTCCATTGCTGGTTCGAGTCGTCACGCAGCCAGGCCCCGAAGTGGACAAACTCTGCCGTCAGTTCAATGAACGTTTCGGTAAGCGCTCCCGCATGGAATTCGTGACATGGTCTGAAGAGGCACAGTGGGATGCTGTCGCCGATTCCGACGTGGTGATGATTCCAGCCAATACATTGGATTCCACCAAGGCGGTGAAGACCGCCAATCGCCTGACGGATGCGCTTCACGCCGGGCGTTACGTCATCGGTTCACCGATCCCTTCGTACGTGCCCTATGCCGAATACGCCGAACTCACGGACAACCCCGTTTTTGCGCTTCACAAGTACATCAACGACCCTGACGCCGCAAGAGAACGTATTGCCCGTGGCCAGGCTGTGGTCGAAAAGGAGTGGGGTGTCGATGCTGTCGCCAACCTTTGGTTGGATGTGTTTTCCAAACGGTCGGCAAGCAGTGGAGGCTCGCACGGAGACGTCCAAATCCCGGTCCGGCTGAACCTGGGGTGCGGCGACAAGATTCTCGATGGCTACGTCAACGTCGACGTCGCCGAATCGCGCCTCGGAAAGCGCCCCGACGTGCTGGCGGACCTCAGCGACCTCAAGGTGTTCTCGGATGGCTATGCAGACGAGATCATGGCCATCCATGTGGTCGAGCACTTCTGGCGCTGGGAGGTCGAGGCGGTGCTGCGCGAGTGGCTTCGTGTGCTCAAGCCCGGCGGCGAGATGGTGCTGGAATGCCCGAACCTGGAGTCGGCATGCAAGGAGTTTTTGCGCGACCCCG
>JANPCX010000057.1:0-20892 GCA_031431125.1 Burkholderiales bacterium | reverse complement strand
TGTTGACGCCAGCCGAAAACTGCTCACCAAAGCGCAGGTATTTCAGTTTAAAAGTGACCAGGGTGTATAGCCGCTGTTGCCTAAGTTTTAGGCAGGAGCAAAAAGGTGATCACCATGGAAATGATGGGCAAGGTAAGGCGGATGAGTTTGCGCGATGGTTTGTCGCGCAGTGAGATTGCAAAGCGCACGGGGTTATCGCGCAATACGGTGAGGAAGTGGCTCAAGGAGTCGACTGCGGTGGTGCCGAAGTACCGGCGGCGAGAGGTGGCCGGCAAGCTCCAGGCGTTTGCGGGGCAATTGGAGGAGGCATTGCTGGTTGATGCCAAGCGGCCCAAGAAAGACAGGCGCACGGCGCGTGCCCTGTTTGCGCAGATCAAGGCGGTGGGCTACGTCGGTGGTTACACCGTGGTGAGCAACTTCACCCGGGCGTGGCGCCAGGGGGTTGGCTCCAGTGTGGTCGGTGGTGGCGCGTTTGTGCCATTGAAGTTTGAGCTTGGGGAGGCGTTCCAGTTTGACTGGAGCGAAGAGGGTTTGGTGGTGGGCGGTATTTATTACCGGATGCAAGTCTCCCACCTGAAGCTGTGCGCCAGCCGGGCGTTCTGGCTGGTGGCGTATCCAAGCCAAGGCCATGAGATGTTGTTTGACGCCCATACGCGCAGCTTTGCGGCGTTGGGCGGGGTGCCAAGGCGTGGCATCTACGACAACATGAAAACGGCGGTCGACAAAGTGAAGAAGGGCAAAGGCCGCATCGTCAATGCACGGTTTGCTGTGATGTGCGCACACTACCTGTTCGATGCCGATTTTTGCAATGTTGCCAGCGGCTGGGACAACCAAACGAAGTGCGGTTGCGGTGAAGGCTAACTTGCGCAGCAAGTTAAGCGAAGCGGCCGCAACCACAAGGGTGTCGTTGAGAAGAACGTGCAAGACAGCCGCAGGCGCATCTGGATCGATGCAGGCCAGCAGCGCTTTGGCTCATTCACCGAACTCAATGCTTGGCTCGCGCTGCGGTGCCGGGCGTTGTGGGGCGAGATACGCCACCCCGAGCACAAAACGTTCAGCGTGGCCGAGATGCTGGAGCAAGAGCGGGGGCATTTGATGCCCATGCCCGAGGCCTTCGATGGGTATGTGGAGCATCCTGCACGGGTGAGCAGCACCTGCTTGGTGGTGGTCAACCGCAACCGTTACTCGGTGCCGTGCGAACTGGTGGGGCAGATTGTGAGCACCCGGCTGTATCCGACGCGGGTGGTGGTGGTCTCGAGCGAGCAGGTAGTGGCAAGCCACGACAGGCTGAACATGTGCAGCCAAACCCAATACGACTGGCAACACTACATCCCGCTGATTCAAAGAAAGCCCGGGGCGCTAAGGAATGGAGCCCCGTTTGCCGACATGCCTGAGGCCTTGAAGAAGTTGCAGCAGGCGCTGATGCGCCATGCCGGTGGAGACCGTGTGATGGCCCAGGTGTTGGCATCGGTGCCGATCTCTGGGCTGGATGCGGTGCTTGTGGCGGTGGAGTTGGTGCTGGAGAGCAAGATGGTCAGTGCCGAGCATGTCATCAACGTGCTGGGCCGCTTGCATGCCAGTGTGCTGCCGCCCAGCGTACAGACGAGTTTGAGGCTCAGCGAGCCACCCAGGGCCGACACCGGGCGCTACGACCACTTGAGGGAGGTCGGCCATGAAGCGTGATGTCACAGCGCAGCTCAAAGAGCTGAGGTTGCACGGCATGGCCGGGGCGTGGGTGGATTTGGTGGAGCAAGGTACGAATGCGGCCATGGACACCTCGCGCTGGTTGGTGGAACACCTGCTGCAAGCCGAGACGACAGACCGAGCCATGCGCTCGGTGAGCCACCAGATGAGCACGGCCAAGTTCCCCGTGCACCGGGACTTGGCGGGCTTTGAGTTTGAAGACGCCAAGGTAGACCGCAAGCTCATCGAGCAACTGGCCACGGGGGAATTTACCGAGACGGCGCACAACGTGGTTTTGATCGGTGGGCCGGGCACGGGCAAAACCCATCTGGCCACGGCCATTGGGGTGTCCAGCATTACCCGGCATGGCAAACGGGTGCGGTTTTATTCGACGGTTGATTTGGTCAACGCACTGGAGCGGGAGAAGCGAGAAGGCAAGGCGGGAAGGCTCGCCCTGAACCTGGCACGCATGGACGTGGTGATTCTGGACGAGCTGGGGTATTTGCCGTTCAGCCAGGCGGGTGGGGCCTTGCTGTTCCACCTGCTGTCCAAGCTGTACGAGCACACCAGCGTGATGATCACCACCAACCTAAGCTTTGAGGAGTGGCCCAGCGTCTTTGGGGATGCCAAGATGACCACGGCCTTGCTGGACCGGTTGACGCACCACTGCCACATTGTGGAGACAGGCAACGAGTCCCACCGGTTCAAACACAGCAGTGCCACGGCCAAGACGCGCATCAAGTCGAGGGAGCAGTCGCGCAAGGTAGCCAAGCAAGAGCAAGCCCCGCAGGCTCAGCCCCAAGCCGAAGAGGAGCTCTGAGGGCCGACCCAACAAGTCGCGGCCGCGCGGGGGAATCCGCTACGGGCTACGCCCTGCGTGTCTTCCCCCGCGCACATTGAAGATCATCGAAGGAGGTCAACCAACAGTCAAAGAACCTACACTTATCCACAAACGCAAGTTCATTGAACTGCGTCCCGCCCCTGGTCAATATTCAACTGGCACGGGTGGGCAGAATTCAACTGGCGCCAACATCAGGGGTTCTGCGTGTGCTAGTTCGTAGCGGTTAACGATATTTTTAGAGAACAGAGAGCAAAAGAGAGTCGAACCGGGGCCGAATTCGTGGCCTTGGCACAAACCGAAGCACACGCAGAATCGCCCGCAACCCCGCGCTGTTTGGGGCTTTGCGGAAATGAAAAAGCCAACCGAGAGGGGTTGGCTTTGAATGGGTGGTGGCCTGGGGCGGAATCGAACCACCGACACGCGGATTTTCAATCCGCTGCTCTACCAACTGAGCTACCAGGCCTGGAGCCCGCAATTATAGCAAGGGCTGGAGCCGCTTCAGTGTTCGCCCCGATAACAACTCAAAGTGAGCCGCGTTTGTTGCGGGTTAAGTCGACGCCGAGTTGTTTGAGTTTGCGGTAGAGGTGGGTTCTCTCCAAACCGGTTTTCTCGGCCACACGGGTCATGCTGCCATTTTCTTGAGAGAGGTGAAACTCAAAATAACTCTTCTCAAACGCATCTCGGGCTTCTCTCAGTGGCCTGTCCAACGCGAACACTTGTTCGGATTGCGGCCCCAGGGGCGGCTGGGGCAAATGAACAGAGGTGTGATTGGGAAGCACCGAATCGACGAAGACCGTGTTGTCAGGGCGTGCATAGCCTGATGTCACCGGCGATGCGCCCAGGGAAGACGGTGGCGCTGCTGGTAAGCGCGGAGCGGGTTTCACCAAACTTTGTTCAACCGCCCGCAGCAGTTTCTGCAAGGTGATGGGTTTTTCCAAGAAGGCGACGGCTCCAAACTTGGTCGCTTCAACCGCCGTGTCGATGGTGCCGTGCCCACTCATCATGATGACGGGCATGCTGAGCTGCGAGCTGGCGCTCCATTCTTTGAGCAAGGTGACGCCATCGACGTCGGGCATCCAGATGTCGAGCAGCACCAAGTCGGGCCGCACGCGTTCGCGGTAAGCACGGGCTTGGGCGGCGTTTTCCGCCAGGTCGACGGAATGACCTTCGTCGGTCAGGATTTCGGACAACAAAGCACGGATGCCGAGCTCATCGTCAACAACAAGAATAGTGGCCATGGAACCTCAGGGTGCCCGCGCATCGGTTGGCGCGGCGGCGGTGGAAGGGGAAGAACCTGTCTGATTTTCACTGCTGTCTGCCGCAACGCCAACGGCAGCAAACTTTGAAAATGATAACGAAACTTGGGCACCCCTCACCGTGGGGCCCTCGCTGTCGGTTTCTTGGGCGCCCAAGAGGTTGGTCAAACGCACACGTGCGCCATGCTCGTCGGCGATCTTTTTTACCACCGCCAAACCCAATCCCGTGCCCTTTCCTTTGGGCTTGGTGGTGACATAGGGTTCAAAGGCCCGGCGCAAAACACTGTCTGGGAAACCGGGGCCATTGTCCGCCACAACCAAACGAACGGCCCGGATCGCGCCGGATTCATTGCGCGCCAGCTCGGTGCGAACAATGACACGGCCGCGCGGCACGTCGGCCACTGCGTCCAGTGCGTTCTGCACCAGGTTGTGTATGACCTGGCGCAACTGCGTGGTGTCGCCTTCGATCTGAGGCAACTCCCCAGCCAGCTCAAAACGCAGCCGTCCGGCCTCTTGCTGGGTGGTGTAGAGGGCCAGCACTTCGTTGACCAACGCGTTGAGGTCAATGGCCTTGAGCTGCGCGGCTGGCAAGCGGGCATAGTCGCGAAACTCGTTGACCAGGGTCTTCATGGCCTGCACCTGATTGACGATGGTGGCGACGGCGCGCACCAGCATGGCTTGGTCTGCACCCTCCAGCTTGGCTTCCAGTTTGTGTTGCAGGCGTTCGGCCGAGAGTTGAATGGGCGTGAGCGGGTTTTTGATCTCGTGCGCCAATCGCCGCGCCACCTCACTCCAGGCCTGGCTGCGCTGGGCAGAAACGACTTCAGTGATGTCGTCGAACACGATCAGCTTGGCACCATTGGGCATGCGTGCGCCACGTACCAAAAGTGTCAGGGTATCGCGCTCCGGGCCATCCAAATGCTGCATCGCATGGGTGGTGGATTGCAGTTCGAATGAGTCTTGCCACTGGTCACGTTCACCAGCCTCAGGATGGGTGGCGAGCGTTTCGAAACGCTGCTGCACCGACAAGCCGAAAGCCTCCAGCGTCGCAACCTCACTCAACGCACGGCCGCGGTAGACCGACAGGGGCAGGCGCAGAATTCGGGTCGCACCTGGGTTGACGGTATCGATCAAACCATGTCGATCGAAAACAATCACACCGGCCGTGAGGTTGTCCAAAATGGTTTGCAGGTTGGTGCGGGCGCCCTCCACCTGGGCCACGCTGCGTTGAACCAGGGCCCGTGCATCTGACAGCTGCTCGGTCATGTCAGCAAAGGAACGGGTCAAACCGCCCAACTCATCGCGCGAGGCAAACACTTGTTTGGCACTGAGGTCGCCTTGAGCCACTTGTTTCATGCCCTCGGCCAACAACAACAAGGGCCGCGCCAGTTGGTTGGCCAGCATGACCGCCAGCAGCAAGGCGCCAAACACCGCCAAAACCAATGCCAGCGTCAAGGTGCCGATATACATTTGACGCAATCCCGCACGCGCCAGGCTGCGCTGCTGGTACTCGCGGTAGGCGGCCTGCACCGCCAATGCGTTGGCCGCGATGGACTGCGGCACAAACTGGGTCACGTAGAGAAAGCGGTCTTGCTGGCGCAGATCGACATTGGTGGTGGGCAAATAGGCCAAGGCCCGGATGCGGGGCGCTGTTGCCGGGGTGGCTGCCGATGTCACGCCAGCGGCAGTGATGCTGGCATCGTCTTCCAAGCCTTCAATTTGACTCGCCACGCGAGAAGTTTGAGCCTGGCGCAGCAAGGACGCCGCTGGCCGGTCGGGTGTCAAGGTCATGCCACCGGAATCCATGCTGAGCAGCACTTGGCCCGTCGGCCCCACCACAGAAATGCCTTGTGCGGCGAGTTGTTCCCTGACACGTTCCAGTTGCAGAGGTTGCACCGGCCCGCCAGATTCAGCCAGTCGCTCTGCAGCGAGTCGCGTTTTGCGTGCCAGTTCGTCAACTTGGGCATCCAGCGTGCTGCGGCCCAAGTTCAGGCCTGCGTCAAGCGCACCTTCCACCTTGACGTCAAACCAGCTCTCGATGCTGCGCGAGACGAACTGGTAACTTACCGTGTAGATGAGTACGCCAGGAACGACGGCGACCAGCGCAAAAATCGCGGCCAACTTGAGCAACAAGCGGCTGCCAAACTTGCCCCGAAGCACCCGCACCCAAAGCCGAATCGCGGTGATGGTGATGACCAGCACCAAGAGTGCTGCGACGGCGACATTGACCCAGAAAAGCCAAACGTAGTGGCGCTCGTAAAAGTCACGGTTGTTGGTGGCCACTGCCAGCAAAAAAGCCAAAACCAAGCCGGTGCCCAAGGTGGCCACCAGGGAGACGACCCACATCCAACGCGAGGTTTTGGTCACGATCTCTTATTGAGGACTACATAAAACATGACAACACACACCGTTCTGGCTGAGCTTGTCGAAGCCAGCGCCCACGTCGGTGGGGCACTTGGACAATCTCAGTGCGAACGGATTTTGTTTTGTCATGAGGCATGTAAAGGTCAACAGAACCTGTTCACGAATGGGTTCTTATTCGAACCGCACTGTGTTTTCAAGCCGTAGATTCCACTCCGGCACCCCACTGATGCCAATTTGCATGGGCCGCGGCAACAAGGTGGTATCCAACTTGTAGCTGAATGCGATGTGGTGGCGGGCACCGTCTTCGACGTCTCGCAGTTCGGCCAATTTCCAGCTGCTGACCCGGCGCATGGCAGCCAGGGCATCGCTGAGGTTGTCGAAATTCTGGTTCAAGCCACCAAAACTCACCCGGTACTGCCGGGCCAGAGGCTGGTAGGCCAGGCGCCAGGTGCGGGTGACGCGGGTGATACGTTTGTCGCGCCAGTACCAACGCTCACGAATCAAGTCGGCTTCCGCCACAAAGTGCAGGGGGGTGCCTTTGAGCAAAGCATCCTCGAGCAGCCGCGCCAGCTCAAAGCGCACCGAAAAACCCAGGGTCAAGCCCTCGTCACCCCGGGTCACCTCGACATTGCTCAGTTCAATACCGGACGATGTGGTTTGCGCCCTGGCGGGCTGGCACCAAGCGAAACAAAGGCCAAGCAAGAGCAGCAGCATCAATGCCCAGCGCCGCGGTGCCCACTGCCGCCCTGGTTCTATCGTTTGTACGCTGACGAGGGGGCAAGCGAGCATGGGGCTTGTCTGGGCTTTAGGCGGCGGGTTGTTTGGCGACACTCAGGGTGGCTGAACCCCCAAGGTTGTGGACTCGGTTTTGATCAACAAGGCATAAAAAAATCCGTCGGCACCCGTCGCCGTGGGGCGGGTTTGGGCATCCACTTTGGCTTTTTCAGGCAGGCTTTGATTGTCGTGCAGGGGCAGGTGGTGGCCGGGCCGAATGGCGTGGGGCAGGCATAACGCACCACTTTGGCGTTGCAAAAACGCGTCGATCTGGTCCTGGCCTTCGGCTTTGAAGACCGAACAGGTGCAATAGAGCAAACGGCCGCCTGGACGGAGCAGCGGCCACAGGGCGTCGAGCAACTGGGCCTGGGTGCGACCCAGTGCGGC
Organism: Burkholderiales bacterium; assembly: GCA_031431125.1. Taxonomy (GTDB): domain Bacteria; phylum Pseudomonadota; class Gammaproteobacteria; order Burkholderiales; family Burkholderiaceae_C; genus JANPCX01. The sequence continues at coordinate 13,587 of JANPCX010000057.1, read as the reverse complement.
GATGTCGGTTTCACGGCGCAGCCAGCGCACATCAGGGTGACGGCGAACAATGCCCGAGGCGCTGCACGGGGCGTCCAGCAAGATGGCGTCAAACGGCTGTCCATCCCACCAGGTGCTGGGCAGGCTGGCGTCCGCCGCCTGCAAGTGGGCAGTCAGGCCCAAACGCGCCAGGTTGTCACCGACGCGTAAGAGGCGGGCCGCGTCTTGATCCAGGGCCGTGAGCCGCACATCGGCCAGCTCCAGCAGATGGGTGGTTTTCCCCCCCGGTGCGGCGCAGGCATCCAATACCCGCGCGCCCTGGGGCAATGGCGGCAGGCCCGCATCAGCATCCAGGCCCAGCAGCCACGGTGCGGCCCACTGGGCGGCAGCGTCTTGCACTGACACATGGCCCATGTCAAAGCCGGGCAATTGGTTGACTGCGCAGGGTTTGTCCAACACGATGGCCTGTGCACCGACGAGGGTCCCGCCCAGACCCATAGTCTGCAGCTGGGCCAAATAGTCCTGCGGCGTCGTGTGACGGGAGCTGACCCGAAGCGTCATGGGCGCACGCTGGTTGTTGTGGGTCAACATGGCCTGCCAATCAAAAGGCCAGTCTTGTTGCAAGTGGGCGATCCACCAAGCGGGATGGTTGAAAGCAGCGACAGGTTGCTGCATCACGCTTTGAACAATGCTGGCGTGTTCGCGCAAAAACCGCCGCAGCACTGCATTCACAAAACCGGCGCTTGCCGCTTGCCTTGACCGTGCCGCAGCGACGGCTTGGTTCACCAGGGTGTGCGGTTCGTACAGCTCACTTGGCGCATCGGGACCACTTGATTCGGTCTCTGGCGCCAGCAAGGCCAAGGCCGTGAGCAAGAGGGCGTCCAGCGACGGGGCTGGGGTTTTGGGGGCCAACAAGCGCCGTACCGCCTGGGCAAAACCCAATCGGCGCAGCACCTGGAAACTCAGCGCTTGGGTGCCGGCGCGCGCGGCACCTGGGCATTGCTGCAGCACCTCGGTGAGCGAACGCCCAGCCAAAACCGCTTGAACGGTGTCGGCGGTGTGCCCGAGCAAGGTGGACAGGGGCAAGGCGCTGCGCTGCGGGGAAGACGTGGACTTTTTGGGAGGATGGGAATGCACCCTGGCAGTCTAAGGGCGAGTTCGATCCTTCATCCATTGGGTCCTTTGGGTCGGTTAACCTTGCTGCTTGACGCGACCCACGCTAGGAAAGTACCGCATGCCAGACCACAGTCCCACCATTTTTAAGAGCGAAGAGGAACTGGCCACGCTGCCCGCCTCGCAGCGCATACGCTACAGGCTGGTGAACAGCGGCTGCCGCTACCACGCCAACGACAACATTGCTACCCACATCCAAGCCGGTGAGCTTGACGAGTTGCGCGCCGAAGTTCAGGCCAAGATGCAAGAGGTGCTCAATGCCTTGGTGATCGACACCACCAACGACCACAACACCCAAGACACCGCCAAACGCGTGGCCAAAATGTTTGTCACCGAGGTGTTTCGGGGGCGTTATGTGCCCATGCCCGAAGTCACTGAGTTCCCCAACTTTTCGCGCCTGAACGAGCTGATGATCGTGGGACCGATCACGGTGCGCAGCGCCTGCTCCCACCACCTGTGTCCCATCATGGGTCGGGTGTGGGTGGGGATACTGCCGAACGAACATTCCAACTTGATTGGCCTGTCCAAGTACACCCGCATTTGTGATTGGGTGATGAGCCGCCCGCAAATTCAGGAAGAGGCGGTGACCATGCTGGCCGACGAGTTGCAGCAGCGTGTGCGACCCGATGGCCTGGCCATCGTCATGGAAGCCGACCACTTTTGCATGCACTGGCGCGGCGTGAAAGACGCTGACACCCAAATGACCAACAGCGTGATGCGCGGTGCCTTTTTGAAAGACGCCAACCTGCGCCGCGAGTTTTTGTCCTTGCTCAGCAAGAAAACTTGATAGGAGGCGACCATGCTCGTTCGATTGCTCTATGCCAGCCGCGCTTCAGACACCATGACCGCCGAGGGTTTGGCGCTGATCATGAAGCAGTCCAAAACCAACAATGCCAAGTCCGGGGTCACCGGCGTGTTGTGTTTGTCCGAGGGTATTTTTCTGCAAGTGCTCGAAGGCGGGCGCAATGCGGTCAGCCACCTCTACAACCGCATCGCCAACGACGCCCGTCACCGCGACGTGGTGCTGCTCCACTACCAAGAAATCAACGAGCGCTGTTTTGCGGGTTGGTCCATGGGCGAGGTGAACATGGCGCGCCTGAACCCGGCCTTGCTGCTGAAGTATTCCGAGACGGCCACGCTGGATCCCTATGCGGTGTCGGGGGCGGTGTCGATGGCGCTGTTTGAAGAATTGGTGGCGACGGCGGCGGTGATGGGGAAGGGGTGACAGTAGCGGGCAAGGTTTTGGGAGCGCGCACAGAGTGTGCGTGCTCCGTCCAGTTTCGTTCGCATCGGGCTTGATGTTATGTGACACAACCGATCCATAAGTTAGCACCTGAAAATGTCAGGAAAACTTGATTCGATTTTTTCCGTTCTTCTTAGTGCGTCTGAAGAGGCCATGGCGAAGAACAACAAGTGCATTGCAATTGACTGCGCTTACGAATTTTTTGAAAGCTGGTCGTCGCATGACTATCAACAGGTTCTCGACAAAATACTTGAGCTAGTAGAGAAATTTCCAGATTTGGATTACGGCGGTCCTGGGCCTTTCGGTTCATTTATTGAAACGCAGCCTGTCGGTGTCTATTCGCACAAACTTATCGCTTCACTTCAACGAAGGCCTAGCGTGCAAGTCTTGGGCTGGCTCGACCGAACCATGCGCATGGGCGCATCTCGGAGGAAGTTGCAGGGCGGGATCGAACCAAGCGCTTTCGTCGACGTAGCGCAGGCCGTTCTTCGACATCCATTAACGAGCGATAACTGCAAGTCTTTCGCTCAAATGTGTCTCGATGGGTAGTCACGGCAAACACCAATGCTGTGTTGCACGTCCGCGCGCGAACGTGCGGGCTCAGTGCCCCGCCTTATCACCCCATAAAACCTTCAGCCGCGCGTCCCGCCCACAACTGGTTCGGTAGTAGTTGTAGCGCACCGGGTTTTTCTTGTAGTAGTCCTGGTGGTAGCCCTCAGCTGGGTAAAAAGTGCTGGCTTTGACGACCTCGGTGACGATGGGTTCTTTGAAGGGCTTGGTCTTCTCAAGCGCTGCGCGTGAGGCTTGTGCAGTCTTGAGTTGTTCGTCGTCCACGGCAAAGATGGCGGTGCGGTAGGGCGAGCCGACGTCGCAGAACTGGCGGTCTTTCACCGTCGGATCGATGGTGCGCCAATAGCGCTCCACCAAGGCCGCATAGCTGACCTTGCGCGGGTCGAACACAATCTCCACCGCTTCTGCGTGACCGGTGTTTTTGGACGAGATTTGTTCATAGGTGGGGTTGGTGGTGCTGCCGCCGATGTAACCTGAGGTGGTGGTGAGCACGCCATCGACCTTGTCGAAGTCAGACTCCACACACCAGAAACAACCGCCGGCAAAAATGGCCTTGGCGGTGCTGGAGGGTGTCGTGGCAGCAGGAGCAGTTTGCGCATGGGCTGTCGGCAGCCAAGCGCCGAGCAGCGCGGCCGCGCCTAAGGCGGCCCACTGGGCCAAGACGCGTCGTTGGAAAGATTGGTTTTTCATGTGGAAGCCTCAGGGATAAATTCAAGTGCCACACCGTTGTTGCAATAACGTTTGCCTGTCGGTGCGGGGCCATCGTTGAAGACATGGCCGTGGTGGCCACCGCAGCGGGTGCAGTGGTACTCGGTACGTGGGTACACCATCTTGAAGTCGGTGCTGGTGGTCACCGCGCCGGGCAAAGTCGAATGAAAACTGGGCCAGCCGGTGCCGCTGTCGTATTTCATCTGCGACGTGAACAGCGGCAACTGGCAACCGGCGCAGCGGTAAACACCTTTGCGCTTTTCCTGGTTCAAGGGGCTGGTATGGGCGCGTTCCGTGCCCTCTTGGCGCAGCACCTGGTACTGGGCGGCGGTGAGACGCTGTTTCCACTGGGCATCGGTGAGCTTCAGGGGTTCGATGGTCATCGTGCCGCTAGAGGTCGCAGGTGCGGCCAAGGAGGCGGCAGGCCACCAACCAAGGGTGGACAAGAGGGTGAGCAGGTTTCGGCGTGTCATGGCTGGCTCCTAAAAGCGCGGGATTGGCTTCTTGGTCGTTCGGGCCACTCAAATCTTTCATGCGTTCTTGCCAGTCAAAACGTGCGAGAACGCACAAAAGACAGCCTGCAACAGCGCCTTGAAGGATGCTCTGCACAACTCCTTGCGGACTGTGGCAGCACGGACTCGGGCGGTCTGCGGCGTTGATTTTCTTGCCAATAGCTGAGCTATTGGCCGCGAAACTCGCCTTGCAGCCCATCCCGATCCGCGCCACCACAGCCTCGCAAGAGTTATGCAGAGCATCCTCAAGCCAAACTGTCAGCCCAAATCGTGCGGGCCCAGTTCCAGGCGTAGACGGCTTCCAAGGTGTTGGGTGCGGTGGAGACACCGCCCGAGCCCGCCACCGTCTTGAAGGTTTTTTCCGCCGCCACGTACTCGTGCACGCTGGCCACGTGGATGACGTTGGCCGCATCCACAAAGCTGTAGCAGGTGTTGGTGAGCAGGGGCTGGGGATTGACCTCCCAGCCGCTGAGCTCGGCCACGATGGCGGCCGCTGCCACCTTGGCGTGGGCGTTGGCCATGTGGCCACTCTTGGGCATGAGGGGGGCGGTTTGAATCGAGTCGCCCAGCACGTGCACGTCTTTGGCGGCTGTGCTTTCGAAGTTCAGGTAGTTCACCCCCACCCAGCGGGCGTTGGAATTGGCCAGGCCCATTTGCACGGCCAAGCTTCCGGCGCGCTGCGCGGGCAAGACGTTGAGTACATCGGCTTTGACGTCGTCTTGCACCTCGAACTTCACCGTGTTGGTCTTGCCGTCCACCGCCATGGCTTTGTGCTGGGGCCGGTACTCGACCATGCCCGCGTACTGCTCGGCCCAGACCTTTTTGAACAGGCCAGGTTTGGACGTGACATCGGCATTGGCATCCAGGACCAAGACCTTGGACTTGGGCTTGGCCACTTTGAAATAACTCGCCACTTGGCAGGCACGCTCGTAGGGCCCGGGCGGGCAGCGGTAAGGCGCTTCGGGAATGGTGATGGCATACACACCGCCATCGGGCATGGCCTCCAACTGGCGGCGCAGGGCGACGGTCTCGGCGCCCGCTTTCCAGGCTTGCAAAATTTTCCCGTCGCTGTGGGCTTGTTTCAAACCGGCCACGCTGTCCCACATCAAATCAATGCCAGGCGAGAGCACGAGTTTGTCGTAGGCGATGGTGGGGCCTGATGCCAGCACCGCCACTTTTTTGGCAGTGTCCACACTGACCACAAAGTCTTTCACCACCCGAATGCCATGGGCTTTGGTGAGGCCGTCGTAAGAGCGGGTCACGTCCTCCAAGGTTTTGCTGCCGCCCAGCACCAAATTGCTTATGGGACAAGACACAAAACTCGCATTCGGTTCCACCAGCACCACTTCGATTTTTGAATCGGACAACAGGCGGATGTACTTGGCCGCCGTGGCCCCGCCATAACCGCCGCCCACCACCAACACACGGGCTTTAGAAGGCACCGTGTCAACTGAAGCACAGGCGCCTAGGCCCAACAAACTGATGGCGCTGGCCGACTGAAGGAATGATCGTCTTTGCATAGTCTTCTCCTTCAGCGAGGCTGGGCTGCAAAGAACGCAGCGAGTTGTTCAATTTGCGCGTCGCTGTAACCCTTGGCCAGCTGGTGCATGACGGTGGCAGGGCGGCTGCCGTTTTTGAAGGACTTCATCTGTTCGACCATATAGGCCGCGGGCAAACCCGCCAGGCCCGGCACAGCAGCCGCCTCGACCGCACGACCGCCGGTGCCATGGCAGGCCGCGCAGGTGGCGGCCAGGGCTTTGATGCGCAAGGTATTGGTGTCTTGTGCCCAAGCGGGCGTCGACAGCGTGGACAAAAGGGCCGCGGCCATCAGGCCAGCAGGAAGGAAGCGATGAATCATGGCAGCTCCATGGGGTAGGGTCAGAAAAAGCGTGCGCTTTGGGCCGCCCCGCAATGTAGCGGTTGCCTTGGTTGGTGCAAAGCCGGATTTTCCATTTGCTTATGCGTCAGGGCCACAACAGGGTGTATTCAAGGTGATGGGCAACGAATTGCAGCCACCAACCCCAAGCCTTGCTGCTCTCCCCCGGGGTACGGTAAGGGGCGAGGCGACGACTTCAAACCGCATGCGGTTTGCCCGCGCAGCCACGTGAGCCATGCCGGTTAAAGTTCAGCAACGAAGAGCGCGACACCGGCACCTGTCGGGGCCGATCATGGGGCACTAGACCCCTCGCAACAATCAAGGGAGGACACCATGGCTGCAAGCGCCGAAACCAATCCATTGCTGGCCAAGTTGGCCAAACCCACCGCAAGGTACAAGCGCCAGGCCTGGTTGGCCATGGCTGGCTTGGTGATGTTCGTGCTGCTGTACTTTGGCTTGGCAGCATGGTTTGGGTACACCGCTTACCGTTTAACCATTGGTGCAGATGGCGCCAGCAAGGATGCGATTTGGGGATGGTTGATTGGGGGCTGCGCTGCGTTTTTGAGTGTGTTCATGCTCAAGGCTGTCATCTTCGTCAAACATGTAGACACCCAAGACAGCATAGAGCTGCGCCCTGACGAGCAACCTGAGCTGTTCAAATTTCTCTATCGTTTGGCCGACAAAGCTGGCGCACCGCGCCCACATCGGGTGTTTGCTTCGCCGCGGGTGAATGCAGCCGTGTTTTACGACCTGTCGCTGCTCAACCTGGTATTCCCCTCGCGCAAAAATTTGGAGATCGGGTTGGGTCTGGTCAACTCGCTGAACCTGGGTGAGTTTCGTGCCGTGCTGGCGCATGAATTTGGTCATTTCGCGCAGCGCGCCATGGCGGTGGGGCGTTGGGTGTACGTGGCGCAGCAGATCGCCGGGCACTTGGTGGCACGGCGCGACAAGCTCGATGCGTTTTTGCGCGGCTTGTCCCATTTCGACGTGCGTGTGGCCTGGATCGGTTGGATCCTCAGTGCCATTGTTTGGTCCATCCGTTCGCTGGTGGACTCGGCATTTCAGCTCGTGGTCTTGATGCAGCGTGCCTTGTCGCGTGAGATGGAAATGAATGCCGATCTGGTCGCGGTATCGCTGACGGGCAGCGATGCACTGATTCACGCCTTGCACCGCTTACAAACCGCAGACGACGCTTGGGGCAGGGCGGCAACGTTTGTGGTGGGTCAAAAAAATCAAGGCAGACTCGTGCCGGATTTGTTCGCCATCCAATCCCAGGTCGTGGCACACATGGGGCTGCTGCTCAATGATCCGGCTTACGGGGCGGTTCCCCCCATCACGGGATTCAAACCCAGCGACCATCGCCTGTTCAAACCTGAGTTAGCGCAGCCCCCTCAAATGTGGTTGAGCCACCCACTGAACCACGAACGCGAGGCCAATGCGAAACGCCACTATGTGCTTGCGCCGATTGACGAACGCAGCGCTTGGGCGCTGTTCTCCAAGCCGCAGGTGCTGCGCGAGGAAGTCACGGCCAAGCTGTTGTCGCTGCAGCCCAGTCAAGAGTCGCCGGCCCGGGAGACCGTGCCCGTTACCCAGGACGAATCACTGAAGGTTTTGAACGAACAGTTTGGGCGCGAGTATTTCAGCGGCCGGTACCGCGGCGTGTACTTCAGTAGATCCATCACGCGGCACGCTGAGGAGGTGGCGTCTTTGTACGAACCCGTCGGCACGGTGGCGTTGGTGGACCTGGATCGACTTTACCCGGCCACGCTCAGTGGTGACATGGAACGCTTGCGCGCCTTGGAGAAAGAGGTAGATCAACTGCAGGCCTTGCAATTGGGCGTTTTGCAGCCCTCGGGCGGTGTGATTTTGCATCGAGGCCGGGTCGTCAAACGAAAACAGCTGGCATCGGTATTGGCTGAGGCCGACGCCGAGTTGTCCAGCGTTCAAAACCGACTGCGGGCGCACGACCGCCGCTGTCGCAGTTTGCATCTGACCATGGCGGACCAACTGGGCGCAGGCTGGTCCGCTTATCTGAAGGGCCTGTTGGCTGCTCTGCACTATGCCGATCACACTGAAGCCAATTTGCGAGACCTGCATGGCTTGCTTCGCAACACGGTCGCTGTCACCACAGCCACGCGGCGCGTGAGCGATGCGGGCATCCAGCGCATCTTGCAAGATGGCGGCATTTTGCGCGTGGCGCTGGACCAAGTGTTCTCCCAATCGACGCAAGTGGTGCTCGACGAGGCCTTGCTCAAGCGCCTGGAGGTGACGCGCTGGGCCGATGCCCTGGGCTCACTCAAGTTGCCCCCGGTCGATCGTGGCAATGTCGGAGACTGGCTGGGCGCGGTCGACGGCTGGGTAGACCACGCCGTGGCCTGTTGTGGTGCGCTGCGCACCCACGCCCTGGAGCAGTTGCTCCTCGTGGAAGATCAACTGGCAAGTCATTGGCGTGCAAACACGGTGCCCAACCCGGCGCCCACGCCTTCACAAGTGCCGGAGAAGTTTGGCAAGCTTTGTCCTGGGCAGGAGCGGCAGCGGCAGACCCGACTGGGCTGGTGGGGGCGTTTCCAAACAGCCGACGGTTGGTTGCCAGCCACGGCACGTTTGTTGGTGGCGGGTGGGGTGGTCGGCGCGGTACTGGGACTCGGGGGCACCGTCGGTGAAGCGTCGGTTTCGGTTTACAACGGCCTGTCACGACCCGTGGTGGTGACGCTGGCCTCAGGGAACCCCCTGCACGTGGCATCTCACAGCAGCAGCGTGGTGGGACTGTCCGCGACCGACAAGGTGTGGATCGTGACTCGCACCGAGCAAGGGGAATTGATCGAACAGTTCGAGGCCGATGCCCGCCGCAGTTTCGGGCACTTCGTCTACAACGTGGCGGGTGCCGCGCCATTGATAGAGGCCACGGTCACTTACGGCAACGCGGCACCTCGGCCGGAGCGCCTGTTGGGCGCGCCGCGCTGGACGCACAGCTCAGCCGACGTGTTGTTCACCGACCCACCCAAGAGCATCAGCAGTAAATCCGGCGGTGGCACCCGGGACGCGTTGGTGGGTCTTGGTGCGGAGCCCGCAGCCCAGCAACTGGGTTTGCTGACCGATGGAGCCGAAGTCGTGCGCATGGCAACGGTGCGGGCCCGATGGGAGCCATTGACTGCACCGGACATTGCCTATTGGTTTGCCGTGTTGTCGCACAAGGCGCCGCACGAAAAGTCTGTGCTGGCTGCGCGCCTTGCCCAAGCACCGAACGACATGGTGTTGCTGCGGCTGGAGCAAGACAGCGCCAGTGATGATGCTGAGCGCGTCGCCGTTTGCGCAAAACACCAAGCCCGCTCTGTAGCCGATGCGGGCAATGCCAACTGGCAGTACCTGACCATTCGTTGTTTGAGCGACGAAGTGGCCAAGAGCCAGGCATTCGTGGCGGGTTACCAGCGTTTTCCAGAAAACGGCTGGTTTGCTTATGCGGCAGGCTATTCCGATGCCGAGAATGGCCGCTGGACATCGGCATTGAAAGCGTTTGAGGAGGCCAGAAAGAAGGTGCCTGTCTTGGCTGGGCCTGTCAATGTGGACATCGTTCGCATACGGCGCCTGCTGCAATTGGATCTGTCCGATGGGCTGCTGTCCGAACTCAGTGCGCAGTCTGCTGAGTTGCGCCAGCTGCTGTCTTGGGAGCATGGCCGCTTGGCCGAGTCTCCGATACAAAAAGCCTATGCCGAGCTGGCGCGCGGCGGCTTGAACCGGGCTCTGATATTGGCCCAAGAAAGACCTGACAGCGAGGCACGTCTGGTGCGTTTGCTGGCTGCTTCTGACGGCGCAACCAGCGCGATGCTGACGCGCGCTTTGGCTTTGCCAACCGAGGCAGGCCTCGACGACAGCACCGTCTGGAGCAGCCTGGCGCTGCATGCCCGTGCGGTGAACGACCTCAATGCCTTGCAAGCGGCCGCACGGCGTTTGTCGCCGCATGGTGCTGAACAAATGTTGCGTTTGTTGGCCGCACTGCAAAACAAAACCGCATTTGACTCTGTGCAGCGCCAGTTGGATGGGCTGAACCCCGAGCTACGCGGACATGGCTGCGTGATGGCCGTGATCTTGCTTGGCGACAAAACCCCCAAGGTGTGGCGAGACACCGCCAAACGTTTGTTGTTTGCCTCGGAGCGCCCCTTCTTCAGCTAAAGCTGTCTGAAGAACGAAACGTTCCTCACTCATTCCAATCCCCAAGCCTTGAAAGGCCACGCCATGAAGATCGTCGGTTTAGACCGCCTCAGCACAGAACAAGTCAACGCAGAACTGCAAAGAGGCGCGAAATTCGTGGTGTTCCCTTACTGCATTTCGATCATCGTCATGTCGTTCAAACGCAGCTCCAGTATTCATTTCGTCCCAGCGGGGCAAAAAGCGGCGGGGCCACGCGCCGCCTTCACTGGTTTGTCCTTGCTGCTTGGTTGGTGGGGCATCCCATGGGGTCCGATCTGGACTGTCGGTTCCGTATTCAAGTGCCTGTCGGGTGGGGTGGATGTCACCGCAGATGTGTTGTCGTCTATGAGTGCACCGAGCGAGATTTCCCGCGCACCTGGTGCCGCCACCTGAAAACTGAAGCAGACGGTCAACATTCTGCTTCGTTGCAAACGGACATGGGAGTGCCTCAGATGCCCTTGTTGACCTTGCTGTGCCCATTTGTTGATGCGCGCCCCGTGGCGCCAGCAGAGAAGGCTCGTCAGGTGGATTCAACCACCCAGGCTCACTCGTGGGCAACGGCTATATTTTGGGACTGCGACAACCTGCACAACCCTGTGCACTGTTTGGTCACTGCCACTCAGTTTGACGCAAAGTAGGAGCCCTACCAACATGAGTACAAGCACCTTGCTGCAAACGTTGTTCAAGTACAAGGCTTGGGCCAATGAAGAACCTTTTGCGGAGCTGGCCAAACTGGATGCCGACACCCAAGCCACCGAGAGCCACACCGCCATTCGTTTGATGAACCACATCTACGTGGTGGACCGCATTTTTGCCGGGCACCTGTCGGGTTTGGCACATGGCTACACCGCAACGAACACGAAGGACACACCGACGCTCGAGGCGCTGCGCGAAGCGGTGGCGCAGACCGATGGCTGGTATCTGCAGTACGTGTCCGAGCTCGACCCGCAGCAGCTGTCGCAGCGCCTGCCCTTTGTTTTCACCGACGGCGCCAACGGCAACATGTCGCGCGAAGAAATGTTGGTTCATGTGAGCACCCATGGGGCTTACCACCGGGGTGCGGTGGGCCGCATCATGGCCCAGGTCGCTCTGCCACCACCACGTGATCTGTTGACGCGTTATTTGCATGGCGCAGAACCTGAGCGTCGGGTTCACGTTTGACTGAACGCGCTGACCACCACCTTCTACTCACCTCATCAATCCACACCGCCATGTCGACCCACCCCAACCCCGAAACCATTGTTCAGCGCCAACTGGACGCCTACAACGCAAAAGACCTGGACGCTTGGCTGGCCACCTACGCTGAAGATGCCAAACAATTCGCCTTGGGTGGTGACTTGCTGGCCGCTGGCCATGCGGCGATTCGCGCGCGCACCGCGCCGCGTTTTTCTGAGCCCAATTTGTTTGCCAAGCTGCTCAGCCGCACCGTGATTGGCCATGTGGTGATCGACCACGAAGAGGTCACCCGCACCTTTCCCGAAGGTCCAGGCCATGTGGAGTTGATTTGTATTTACCAAGTGGGCCACGGAAAAATTCAAAGCGCCACGTTCAACATCGGGCCACCCGTGTTGGCACGACCCACCCCTTAAAACCGTCACGCCACCAGCCCCAGCACATCCGCTTCGCGCCGCTTCAGCAACTGCGTGAGCAGGGGCGGCTCGGGGTGTTTGAAGGCAATGGGGGCGACTTGCGCATCGGCCTGCCCTGGCAGTCACTGCATGACGGCACCCACTTGCGGCACACGCCGCTGCGCTTGTCCGTGTTCATTGAAGCACCGCAAGCCATGCTGAACGCCGTGATCGAAAAACACGCTTTGGTGAAACAACTGCTGGACGGCCAGTGGCTGCATTTTTTTCAGCTGGATGCGACGAGCGCCACGACACGGATTGCGCGTTATCAGCAAGGGCAATGGGTGGCTGAGAGCGGTTGATTCAATGTGGGGGGTGCAACAAAAACTGTGGCAGCATTCGACGCAAGAAGGATTCAGGCGGACCAGCCACTGAGGCACGGTGCAGCAGGAGACCACAACCGGCGACAAGGAGCGAAAAAGTCTGCCGGTTTTGTCGATTCTGTTATGGCTGTATAAAGAGCAGCGTTAATGTCAAAAACCCAAGCCCCATGCGGCCTGCAGGCCGCTAGCACCGCCGGATTGAGGGAGACAGGCGGCGGTGTAACGCACCAAAATTGTCGCCCGATAACAAGTTAGGCGTTCCCCCATGGCATCCACACTAAACGTCTCATTACGGTTGGCGCGCCAAAGCGCTCTGCCTTTGGTTATTGCGCTTGGCTATGCGTGGTGGGACTACACATCGCTGCCGGAGGCCACTCGCACATCAGCTGCCTTTGTGAAGTCTCTCGGTGTGTCGTTCTTCTTAATCATGTGGTTTTTCGGACAGTGGTTCCGTGCCGATAAGCAAATCTCGGACAGCGAGCAACTCTCAGGCATCAAGACTGATGTCGAAAAACTGAAGACTGTGAACAATCTGATCATTTATTGCCTTGCCCACCCTGACGCCAAGGTCACGCCAAAGTATGGGGAAGACGGGAGCGTTTGTGGCCTATATGTCGACATGCAGGCAAACATTTCAGGTTCAGGAAGTCTCAATGCATCTCTATCAAATGGCACCAATGCCTAACATTGCGCTCGACCTCGCTCCCTTCGGCCGCTGGACGCTGCGCGATGAAACCGCGCGGCGCCGGTCAGCTCTACATTGGGCGTCACGAAACGAGCTCCATCGCGCCCCGTCTCAGAATTAAATGCGTCCTGAACGTCCGCTGGGTTCAGACCTACACTGCACGAGTCACTTCAAGGAACACCCAATGCTTCGCGTAGCACTCCTGTCCTCGTTCATCATGCTTCCAGTTCTCGCTGTCGCTCAAGACGCGGTACAAACGGATGGGGACAAGTACAAAGTGATTTTCGAGAATGAATGTGTGCGGGTGCTCGACTACAAGGACAAGCCCGGCGATGTGACACATCAGCACACGCACCCAGCTTTCGTTCTTTACTCACTTTCATCGTTCAAACGTTCCATTGCCCTTCCTGACGGAAAAACACTGCAGCGTCAGTTCAAGGAAGGGGATGTTATGTGGTCCAACAGCCAGACCCACATCGGGACCAACAATGGCGAAACCCCTACCCACGTCATCCTTGTCGAGATGAAGAGTGCAATCGGGGTCTGCGCGAGCAAGTGACGTCTAACCAAGCTGTCAAAAAACCCCCACCGACACCGAAGCGCCAGGGGTTTGAGAATTTAGGCAAGCTGTGGTGTTCATCGACGGACTTGGTTTAGAAATTTCAATGTGTGAAGCGCATTTTGACGCCAAACGCCGCTCCA
>JANPCX010000056.1:0-77451 GCA_031431125.1 Burkholderiales bacterium | reverse complement strand
TTCCTGCACATAGAAGACCGCCGCATCGAGTTGCCCCAGGCCTTCTTCATGCGGGTGGCCATGGGCTTGGCGCTGGGCGAGATCGACCGCGAGGCGCGTGCCATCGAGTTCTATGAGGTGCTCTCCAGTTTTGATTTCATGTGCTCCACACCCGCTTTGTTCAACAGCGCGACCAGGCGGCCTCAAATGTCCAGCTGCTACCTCACCTCGGTGCCCGACGACCTGGAAGGTATTTTTGAGTCACTCAAAGACAATGCGTTGCTGTCCAAACATGCGGCCGGCTTGGGCAACGCGTGGAGTCACGTACGCGCGCTGGGCAGTCCGATCAAAGGCGTGAATGGCAAAACCCAAGGCTTGGTGCCGTTTTTGAAAATCGCCAACGATGTTGCGGTGGCGGTGGATCAAGGCGGCAGGCGCAAAGGTGCTTTTTGTGCCTATGTCGAAACCTGGCACCTCGACATTGAAGAGTTCTTGGAGTTGCGCAAGAACACGGGCGACGACAGGCGTCGCACCCACGACATGAACACCGCCAACTGGATTCCCGACTTATTCATGAAACGGGTCATGGAAGGTTTCGAACATCCCAACGATGCACTCAAAGGGCGGTGGACCTTGTTCTCGCCACATGCCTGCCCCGACCTGCACAACCTCTATGGACTGGCCTTCGAGAAGGCTTATTTGGCCTATGAAGCCAAAGCCGCAAGCGGCAACATCAAACAGTTCAAAACCGTGGTCGCCAAAGACCTGTGGCGCAAGATGCTCTCCATGCTGTTTGAAACCGGGCACCCCTGGATCACCTTCAAAGATGCTTGCAATGTGCGCTCACCGCAGCAGCATGTGGGGGTGATTCACTCCAGCAATTTGTGCTCGGAAATCACGCTCAATACCAGCGCCCAAGAGATTGCGGTGTGCAACTTGGGGTCGGTGAATTTGGCTCAGCATTTAATCGACGGGCCCGACGGCCGTTCTGTGCTCGACCACGCCAAGCTGAAAAAAACCATCAGTACCGGATTGCGCATGCTGGACAACGTGATCGACCTGAACGACTACGTCGTGAAGAAAGCCCGAGACACCACCTTGCGCCACCGCCCGGTGGGCCTCGGCATGATGGGATTTCAAGACGCACTCTATGAACTGCGTATTCCCTATGCCTCGCAAGAGGCGGTGGAGTTTGCGGACCGCAGTGCCGAGGCGGTTTGTTATTTCGCTTATTGGGCATCGACCGAACTGGCGCAAGAGCGCGGTCGCTACAGCAGCTACGCAGGTTCCCTGTGGGACCAAGGCATTTTTCCCATCGATTCGATAGCACTGTTGGCCGAGCAGCGGGGTGGTTACTTGGAGGTGGATCGCAGCAGCACCTTGGACTGGGACAGCCTGCGCGATCGCGTCCGCACACACGGCATGCGCAACTCCAACTGCACAGCGATTGCGCCGACGGCCACCATCTCCAACATCGTAGGCTGCAGCGCTTCCGTCGAACCTTGTTTTGGCAATTTGTCGGTGAAGTCCAATGCGTCGGGTGAGTTCACCCTCTTGAACGACTATCTGGTGCGTGACTTAAAACGCCTGAAGCTGTGGGACGAGATCATGGTGCTGGACCTCAAACACTTTGACGGTTCATTGCAGCAGATCGACCGCGTGCCCCAAGAGCTCAAGCTGCTCTATGCAACCGCTTTTGAAGTGCCGCCGCACTGGCTGGTAGAAGCGGCCGCACGCCGGCAAAAATGGTTGGATCAAAGCCAGTCGCTCAACATTTACATGGCGGGTGCTTCGGGTAAAAAACTGCACGACACCTACACCTTGGCGTGGAGGCGCGGCATCAAAACCACCTACTACCTGCGCACGGTCAGTGCCACGCAGGCCGAGAAAGCCACCGTCAGTCGGGGACAACTCAATGCTGTAGCGGTTTGAAGCAGGCGGAACATGCGGGACGATAATCACAGCCCCAATTGTTTGAGTACTGTGGCCCACCATGTTCCAACACGTCGACGCCTACGCTGGCGACCCCATCCTCACGCTGAACGAGTCTTTTGGAAAAGACCCTCGGCCAGGCAAGATCAACCTCTCCATCGGCATTTACTTTGACGACGCAGGCAAGCTGCCAGTCATGAAAGCGGTGCGCGAAGCAGAGACCGCCATGCTGGAGACCTTGGGTGCACGACCCTACCAACCCATGGAGGGCGCCGCCAACTACCGTCAAGCGGTGCAGCATTTGTTGTTCGGCGCCGAACACGAGGCGGTAACGAGCGGCCGGGTCGCCACCATCCAAACCATAGGCGGATCCGGTGGTTTGAAGGTGGGCGGAGATTTTCTCAAACGCTACTTTCCCAATTCCAATGTGTGGGTCAGCGACCCCACTTGGGACAACCATCGGGCCATGTTTGAAGGCGCGGGCTTTTCTGTGAGCACCTACCCTTATTACGACGAAAAAACCGGCGGGCTCAAATTTTCTGAGATGTTGACCGCGTTGAAGGCGTTGCCACACAACAGCATCGTGTTGCTGCACGCCTGCTGCCACAACCCCACCGGTGTGGACTTGAGCGCAGCCCAGTGGGCCGAGTTGATCCCAGTGATTCAAGAGCGCACGTTGTTGCCTTACCTGGACATTGCCTACCAAGGTTTTGGTGATGGCATCGAGGCCGATGCTTTTGCCATTCGCGCCTTGGCCGATGCAGGCATCAGCTTCTTCTGTGCCAGTTCATTCTCAAAAAGTTTCTCGCTTTACGGCGAACGCTGCGGTGGTTTGAGCGTGGTGTGCCCCGACAAAAAAGAGGCTGATCTGGTGTTGGGGCAGCTCAAAGCCACCATCCGTAAAAACTACAGCAGCCCACCGACGCATGGCGGCCAGATCGTTGCCCGGGTTCTGCAGACACCGGCCTTACGCGCCATGTGGGCGGATGAGCTTGGCGCCATGTGTTTGCGCATCGCCACCATGCGCAAGCGCTTGCACGACGTCCTGAGTGCCAAGCTACCAGGTCGTGATTTCAGCTACTTCCTAACGCAGCGTGGCATGTTCAGCTACACCGGGCTCACTGCCGACCAAGCGGATCGTTTGCGGGAAGAGCACGCGGTGTATGTGCTTCGTTCGGGGCGCATGTGCGTGGCCGGGTTGAACTCCAACAACGTCGAAGCGACTGCAGTGGCCATGGCCGCCGTCATGGCCACTGCCAACTGATCCGCACCAATACAAACGGCACCCGAAGGTGCCGTTTGTTGAGGTATTTTGGAACCCGAAGTATCAGCTGGCGTTGCGGCGACGAACTGCGACCACACCCAAGGCCGCCAAACCGAACAAGGCCAAGGTGGCTGGTTCAGCGACTTGTTGTCCACCACCGCAACCGGGGGTGCCAGGGGTGCAAACCGTGGAGCCGGCCACCGCCAGGAGTTTCACGTAGTCGTCGCAGTTGCTGAGCAGGCTGGCAGAGGACGAATTGGCCGACGATCCAAAACCGGAGTTGTAGGCGCTGACCAACCACCAGCTGGAGCTGATGTTGGCGGCGTTGGTGATGGTGCGAGCGGTGCCAACCACCAAGTTGGCGTAGCTGCCGACCAAGGTCCAACCGCTGGTCAACAGGTTGGATACCGACCGGCCGGCGATGTTGGCAGGAGGCGCTCCGGGGCCGGTGTAGGCCAACACGCTCACGTCGGAGTCGGTTTGGGTCCAGCCGATGTTCAAAGAATCCAAACGAACGTTGGCACCGAAACGCAAGGAAATCAGGTCGGTCACGCCAGGGGCGCTGTCCAGCGAGTGGTTCGGCGAACCAGCATTCAGCGTTTCACCGGTGTTCTGCACACCGAAACCGGAGCCGCCGTACTGCGGCAGATTGGCTGCAGCGTAGGTGGAACCACTGCCCGTGGTGGACCAAGCGGTCGCCGTCACCGAGGTTGAACCCGTGCCGGTCCCGTTGCAGTTCCAGCTGTTGCCGTAGTTGTTGGCGTTGCTGCTGTTCTGGGTGCAACCGCCGCTGCTGCCGAAATTCCAGGTGGCTGCGAAAGATGAGGTTCCCAGCACCAGCAGGGCGGAGCCCAATACCAACTGGGCGCTACGCAAGACAGAGAAGTTTTTCATTTTGGGCGCTCTTCTAAAAAGACTTGATCGGATGCGAGATACGAAGCGAAAACTGTGCCATGGACAAGAATTCTTATGAATCAATGGTTTAGCGGGCTTTTTTTGCAACGTCTGGTAAAAGTGTAAAGATGATCGACGCGACACGCCACCCCTTGTTCAGGTGCCAAGTCAGCGGGTTTTCAGCTCATTCAGTAATTTATCGGCTTGGGCAAAGGAATCAAAAGAGGGACCGGCTTTGACTGCGTTCTCCAGCTCCTCGACGGCTTCTGCTTTTCGCCCGGTTTTGGCCAGGACCGAGGCCAAATGGAAACGAATGTCGGGATTGGTCGGGTTGCGCAAGCGGGCATCACGCAGCAATTGCAGGGCCCGATCGATTTGGCCGTTTTGGAACAAAGCCCAACCCAGGGTGTCGATCACCTCTGCTTGGTTCGGCGCTTTGGCCAGGGCGCGTTCAGCCATGGCGACGGCCGCTGAATCGCCCAATCGCGTGAGCACCATGGCGAGGTTGTTCATGGCGGGCGCGTCATCTGGTAGGGCTTTGAGTAAAGCCTCGTAGCTGGATTTTGCTTGTTTGAATTGACCTTGGTTGACGTAAGCCTCGGCCAAGGCGCGTTGTACGACGAAGTCATTGGGGCGTGATTTCACCCACTGTTCCGCCAGGCCCAGCGAGCTTCGGGCCTCACCCGCTCGCAGCTGGGTACGCATCAAGCGCAACAGGGTGTCGGTCGAAGGTTCGGCCAGGTGAGCACGGCGAAAGTGCTCAATGGCTGGCGAAACCTGCTGCCGAGACAGGGCCACATCACCCAGCAGGCTGTGCCCTATGGCCAGTTTGGGGTGTTTGTCCACGATGCCGCGCGAGCGTTTTTCTGCGCCGGCAGTGTCGCCCTGGCGCAGCTCCACCTCCGCCATCAAGGCCAAGGCTGGCAAATAGTCTGGTCGACCCGACAGGGCTTTGTCCAGGCTGTAAGCCGCGCCTGACGGATTGTTCGCGGCCAACTGCAAGGAGGCCACTTGCAACTGTTGCGGGGCGTCAAATTCTGCGTAACGGGCGGCGCTGGTGAGCGTCGCACGCGCCCCAGCTTGATCGCCATTGGCCAGCAAGGCGCGGGTCATGGCCAGCAAGGCGCTCAGGTCGTCTGGCGCTGCTTTGGCTGCTAACCGTTTAGCCGCTTCCAAAGCGGGTACGGGCCGTCCCAGCGTGAGGTAGAAATCGACCAGTGCCAATCCGGCCCGAGTGCCTTTGTTGCCCTCGGCGTCGTTGGCTTTGTCCAACCAGCGCTGTACTTCTTCTGGCTGACCCCGCTGTTGCGCTAGCACCGCCATTTCAAGCAGCGCATCGGCGTTTTTATCATCGGCTCTGACGATGGCCGCGATCCGGGACTGAGCCGAATCAAAGGCGCGTGTGCGAATGTCCAGGCGGGCCAGATTGAGTTGGGTGGCCACCAAACTCGGGTCCAGTTTGAGTGCTTGATCAAATGATGCTCGGGCTGTATCCAATTGATTGGCATCGGCGCGGCTCATGCCCAGCAGGTTGTGCCATGTAGCGTTGTTGGGTTGTTGTTTGACCAAACTCTCCGCAACGGAGATGGCTTTGGTCGCTTGTCCGGAACGCAGGTAAAGATTCACCAGCGCCATGCCAGCGCGGGTTTGGGTGGGGTCTTTGCGCCAGGCTTGCTCGAGTTCTTGCTTGGCCAAACCAGTTTGTTTGGCACCGACCAGGCTCAGGCCCAGTGCGGTCCGAAATGACGGATCGTCGCGGCTTTTTAGCGCCTCTTGCATCAGGTTGGTGGCGCGGTTGTGGCGGCCCTGGGCCATGTAGGCCGAGGCCAGCAGTGTCAACGCGTGCGAGTCGGCCGGCTGTGCGGCGACATAACCTTCCAGAACCGACACCGCGCGTGCGACGTCAGGTTCGTCCAGGTAAAGCTGAGCCAACAGCTTTGACACGGCGCTGTTGCCCTGTATTTTCTGGAAGCTCTCCAAATAACCTTTGGCCTTGTCACGTTGCCCTAAACCAAAGTGGGCCAAACCATTGAGCATGAGCAACTGGGGTCGGTAGCGGATGAACTCGATGGGCACCGGGTCGATCAAATTGGTCACCTCAGACAAGGCCTTGTTGACCGCCTCTTTTTTCCCTTCACGCTCTGCCAGCAACGCTTGCATGTAGGCGCCGCGAGGTTCACGGGGTGCGACACGGCGTAGCTCGGTCACATCCGCATCGGCCTCCCGAAACTGCGCACCGTCGATGCGCAAACCGGTTCTGGCCACGCGGGCTTCGACGTGTTTGGCGTCCAGCTGCAATGCTTTGTCGTAAGCCGCCATGGCCTCCTTCAAGTCAGCTTGCACGTGAGCGACGGCGCCTTTTTGGTACCACGCTTCAGGCGAATTGGGCGCCAAAGACAGCGCGCGCTCGACCGCTGTTTGCGCTTGTGGGAATTGCCTGGCGCGAATGCGAATGGAAACCTCAGCGATCCAAGTGTCCGGCCAAC
The DNA here is from genome assembly GCA_031431125.1 of Burkholderiales bacterium. GTDB lineage: Bacteria > Pseudomonadota > Gammaproteobacteria > Burkholderiales > Burkholderiaceae_C > JANPCX01. The sequence goes on along the minus strand of JANPCX010000056.1, from coordinate 70,896 downwards.
GCGGATCGATGGCGCGGGCCGCTTCTATCCCGCTGAGCGCGCCTCGCGCATCGCCCAAGTCGGCCATCGCAGAAGCGCGCACCAACATCAGCTGCATTTGCGTAGTGGGTGGCAGGCCGGCAGGGCTGAACTGCGGATGGTCCAGCATTTGCCGCTGCTTGCCTTGACCGACATAGGCATTGGCCAGGGCGACCACAACTTCCGCGCGGTTCACACCCAAACGCAGCGCCTCATTTAGCGCCACCTCCGCTGCGGCGGCTTCGCCATTGACCAACAAGGCTTTGCCCAGCAACACCTGCACCGGCAGCATGTTTTTATCAATCTGCAGGGCGTTCTTCAGCTGGATGATGGCACCGGGAATATCGCGTTTTTCATAGCGGGTGAGGGCGTCTTCGTAAAAGCGTGACGCTTTGGGGTCGCCTGCTGCCCAAGCGCTCTGCACGGCCACACCACCTACCAAGGCCGTTGCGCACAGCGTCAGCCCAATGCTTCGCGCGGCCCTCAGAATGCCGCTGGAAGGGAAGAAATTTTGGCGCATTGAAGGAGAAACCCAGGAGTGAAGACGCAAGCTGGCGGTAGAAAAACACCCCCGTTGGGGCGCACTTAACCGCACAGGCCGCGCATGCTAGCGCAGGCTGGGCTTGGTGGGGAGGGGACGAATTCACGTTTGCGCTCACTTGCACGGCCCTTGTTCAAGGGGAGGCATCCTGAGCTTTGTCCTGCAAAGCTTGTCCTTTATTCGTCCCGTGGTTTTTCGCACGCTTGGTTTAATATGCGGGGGTTGTACATTTTGAGCACCCATGACTGATCCGCTGGAAAGCCCTGCTCCAAACGCTGCCGCCCCGGCAAAGCCCGCACCTGGGGCAGACATGCGAGCCACCGCTCGCAAGGTGGTTTCGCTCAAAGCGCGCGTTTTGCTGGGAGGTGGAGCGATGATGGAAGGCCGCACGCACGACCTGAGTGCCGGGGGTGTGGGTTTGTTGTTGCGACAACCCCTCACAGCGCAAGCGATAGTGCAGATTGCCGTGCAATTACCCAAGCCCAAGGTGCCGGGTCAATATGACGTGATCACGGGATCGGGCAAGGTGGTGTTTCAGGTGCTCAAAGGCGACGACTACCAAGTGGGCGTGCAGTGGCTGAGTTTGGACAGCAAGGTCTTGGCTTTGTTGACAGCATTCACCGAACACGCCACCAAGCCTCGCCCGAGCTGACACCCGCAGCCTAACGCTGCGGGTTGCACTGGGCTCAACGTTTCACTGCACCTAAATCTCTGGCTCCTGGGTTGACGGGCACACCGAAATAGTCCGACCACACGGGAATCGCAGCGCCGCGTCCAATCACGTAGCTTCCCGCCAGTGGCTTCAGATGCGCTGCGTTGGTGGGTGGGTTCACCGTGAAATTCGGGCTGGTTTGCAGCTCGGCAATCAGGGTGTTGGTGTTCAGCGGCGTTCTGTATACCGTGGTGTTGTTGGGGTTCCAAAGCCAGTCTCTGCCGTCTTGGGCCGTACCGTTGTTGGGCGAGTACATCAGGTTGTTTTTCAAGGTGATTTCGCTGTTGGTCAGCGGGTCGCCAATCAGCTGCATCAACCAGAACGGACTCGTTGCGGGGTAGTAAATGGTGTTTTGGTAGAACCAAATGTTGGTGGGCTGAGGTATGCCTTGCGCTGCCGCATAGGCGGTGTCGTAGGGCCCCACGTTGAATGGCGACCAACCCGCGCCAGGGTGCATCAGCAAGACGTTGTTTCTCACCGTCACTTCGGAGCCCGTGATGCCAATGAAGCCATTGGTGCCAGCGCCCCCGACCATCAAGTTTTTCTCCCAAATTTGCTCACGCGCTCTGCCATTGGAGCTCGAATTGGTGGGGCCAGTGCCACCGAAAGCATGCGGCTCGGGACCCCCAATGAAGTGGTTCTCAGAGGCCAGTAACTTTTGCGTGTAGTAGATGACGCCAGCCCCGAGTTGGGCGGCCATGGTGGAGCTACCCTGGCCACCAGAGCGCAATGTCATGTGCGCCCTGGCCACGCGCTGGGTCGTGTTGTGCTGCCACACGGAACGATCTGAGCCCGGTGATCGCATGCCATGCTCGCCATTTAAATTGTTGTCGACGGAGTTGCCCATGACCGCCAGGCGCCATGCACCCACATAAAAGCCGTTGCCGCCGGTGGCGCCGGTGCCCACGAGGTTGTAGACCGTGTTGTCGGTGAGGAACACGCCGTCCCACATCGGCGACGTGAAGCCATTGTTGTTGATGGCGTCGAGGTTGGATCCTGAGAATTTGATGCCCGAGTTGAAATTCTGGATGTCCAGGCGACTGATCAACGAGTTGTTGATGGATCCCGCGCCGTAGACGGCCACACTGTTGCCACCGAAGTTGTTGCCATCAATCTTCAGGTCAAGAATGCGCCAGTCGGAGATGTTGGGAGTGGTCATGGAAGAAAGGGCAATGGTTCCTATGGATGCCGTATTCACTAAAGTAGGCTTGGCCCCTGTACCGTAAGCGCCAATGAGGCTTGGACCGGGTTTGTTAATTTGTATGGTCGAGGCCGTGCTGAACGTTTCCCCCCGCGCAAACAAAATCCGTTTGTTGCCGGTGCCGATGTTGTTGGCCACGGCAGTGGTGGGGTTGGTGCTGGTGACACGAAGCGCGCCAGCCGGGCATCCGGCAAAGTTCCCGGCACCCGAGACGCAGATGGTTTTGTTGCCCGCGAACTCCACATCGGCTGGCAACACCGTGATGTTGCAGTTGTAGGTCACAGTCGACGTGCCATTGAAGGCTGACACCGTGACGGGGTAAGTTCCCGCGTTCTCAAACACGTGGGCCGCCACCGGCCCCATGGCCTCATTGCGGCTGGCGGTGCCGGCCTTGGCGCCATAGGCCCAGGTGCCACTGGTGCTGTCCCCAAAACCCCAGCGGTACTCCAACTCGTGGAAAGGCCGCGCAGTGCCGGTGGCGGTGGTGCCCGAAGCATCAAAGAACACCGCCAGTGGGGCGACACCCGTGTTGCGACTTACATTCAAAGCCAGTTGCTGACCCCCACCGGATGCCACGGTGGTGTTGGTGGTGGGGCACGACAGGCCAGCCAGCGGTGGCGGTGGAGTAACCGCAGCAAAAGCCGCGCTGACGCTAACTGATGCACTCAAGGTGACTGTGCACGCGGCCGTGCCCGTGCAAGCGCCACTCCAGCCACTGAAGGTAAAGCCCGTGGCAGGTGTGGCGGTCAAGGTCACATTCGATCCCACGGCGAAGGGTGCCGAGCAGTTACTGCCGCAATTGATACCCGAGGGCGTGGAGTTCACGCTGCCCGAACCAGTGACAGCGACAGTCAAGGTCGCAGGGCTCCCAGCGAACGTGGCCGACACGTTCTTGGTTGCATCCATGGTGAGCGTGCAATTGCCTTTTCCGCTGCACGCACCACCCCAGCCGACGAAGGTATAACCTGCCGAAGGAGCCGCAGCCAAAGTCACGGTGCTGCCATTGTTGAAGCTCTTGGCGCAACTGGTCGAGCAGGAACTGCCATCCGAGAAACCCACCCCCCCTGTGCCCGAGAGTGTGAGGTTCAGCGCCCGCGTGACCACGACCGCAGAGAACGTGGCCGACACGTTCTTGGCTGCATCCATCGTCACCATGCAGGTGGATAAAGTGCCGCTGCAAGCGCCACCCCAGCCTGCGAAGGCAAACCCGGTAGAGGGCGCAGCAACCAGCGTGACGGTGCTGCCACTGTTGAACGTCTTGGCACAGCTACCCGCGCAAGAGCTTCCATCGGAGAAACCAATGCCGCCCAGGCCGGTCACGCTGAGGTTCAAGTTCAGGGGAATGGGCGGCGTAGCCGTTGTAGCCGCCGGGCGCATGGCGCCCATGTGGGGCGGACTTTGGGTGGGCAAACCATCAAAGTCTGAATACACGCGGGCACCCGTTCCCGAGCCGTTGGCATAACTGGTGAGCGCAGGTTTGAAATGCGCCGGGGTTGTGGGCGGATGGGTAGCAAACAAGGGGCTGACAGACAAATCAACGCTGTTGTTCGATGCCGTGATGGTCGCCGCACTGGTCTTGCCGCTGATGAAGGCTTGTGTCGCGCTTGGTGCGTACAGAACGTTGTTTTTGACTTCAAACGTTGAGCCGGTCTGGTTGCTGTTGTTGGGGGCTGCAAAAAACAGCGCGAAGTAGTTTCCAGTCGACCCGTGGTACATGCTGTTGTTGAAGACGTTCACCCGGGTCGGGATGTTGACCTGGCGCGGGTCTTCATCTTTTGCAGTCACGAAGCTACCGCCGGTGCTGCTTGGTGAGTACACCACGTTGTTTCTCACCGTCACATCGGGTTGGTTGACGGTGATGTAGTCTTGCGTCGAACTCGTGCCGGTGAACCAGTTGCGTTCCACCAGCATGTTTCTTCCGCGCTCATCATAATTTCCGTTCTGTGGCCCGATGCCCATGACGCCACCAGAGTTTCCGCCCACCAGCCTGTTGTTGGAGATGATTACCTTTTCGCTGTAGGTTCCGGCGGCCACGCTGTTTGAGCCTGCAAACTCAACGCCTCGAATAGTCAAGTTGACTTTTCCTGGCGCAATGCCTTGAACCGTGTTGTCTGAAAAGATGGCGCGGTTCGCAAGTTGCATGCGAATGCCGTGTTCGCCACCCAGGTTGTTGTCAATCGAACTGCCCATGACCACCATGCGGTGGCTGTTGGCAAACATGGCGTTAGGGCCCTGGCCAGGAATCAGGTTGTAGATGCTGGAGTTCACCACATAGAACTCGTCCCACATCGCATGCGCGAATGGCGCTGCGGTGTTCAGCCCGGCCAGCGTGGAACCTGACAACAGGATGCCGTAACCTACGTTCGAGATATCGACCCTGCTCAATAAGACCTTTGAAGTACTGCCCGCACCATAGAAGGCCGATGCGAGTAGATTGCCGTTGAGCGCCAAGTCCTGGAACCGCCAGTCGGATACGCCAGTGGGTGTAGATGCCGACGACAGGCTGACGATGGCATTGCTGCTGGTTGCCGAGAATATCGGTTTGGCGCCGCTACCGAAGGCCCCGATCACGCTGGGCCCTGGCCTGTTGATGGAAATGCTGGAGGCCACACTGAAGGTCTCGCCGCGTGCAAACAAAATTCGTTTGTTGCCGGAGCCAATGTTGTTGGCCACGGCGGTGGTCGGATTGGCAGTGGTCAATTGGAGCGCGCCCGCCGGGCAGCCTGCAAAGTTTCCAACACCCGAGACACAGATGGTCTTGTTGCCCGCAAACTCCACATCGGTTGGCAACACCGTGATGTTGCAGTTGTAGGTCACCGTTGAGGTGCCATTGAAGGCTGACACCGTGACGGGATAGGTGCCCGCGTTCTCAAACACGTGGGCCGCCACCGGCCCCATGGCCTCATTGCGGCTGGCGGAGCCCGCCTTGGCGCCATAAGTCCAGGTGCCACTGGCGCTGTCCCCAAAATTCCAGCGGTACTCCAACTCGTGGAATGGCCGCGCGGTGCCGGTGGCCGTGGTGCCCGAAGCATCAAAGAACAACGCAAGCGGAGCCACGCCCGAGTTGCGACTGACATTCAAGGCCAGTTGCTGACCCCCACCGGATGCCACGGTGGTGTTGGTGGTGGGGCAAGAGCCTGCCACCGATGCCGACGCGAAGGCTGCACTGACGCTGGCCGACGCACCCAAGGTCACCGTGCAAGCAGCCGTGCCGGAGCAAGCACCGCTCCAGCCACTGAAGGTAAAGCCCGTGGCCGGCGTAGCGGTCAAGGTCACATTCGAGCCCACCGCAAACGGGGCCGAGCAATTGCCCGTGCAATTGATGCCCGAGGGCGTGGAGTTCACCGTGCCCGAGCCACTGATGGCAACCGTCAAAGTTGCCGGGCTCACGGAGAAAGTAGCCGACACCGTCTTGGCCGCATCCATCGTCACCGCACAGGTGGAAGACGTGCCGCTGCATGCGCCGCTCCATCCGGTGAAGGTGAACCCCGTTGAAGGCGCTGCCGCCAAAGTCACGACACTGCCGTTGTTGAAAGTTCTGCTGCAGCTAGAAGCACAAGAGCTGCCATCCGAGAAACCCACACCGCCCGTGCCCGCGATGGTGAGGTTCAAGGTGCGCGTGACCACAGCGGCCGAGAACGTGGCTGACACATTCTTGGCTGCATCCATCGTCACCGTGCAGGTGGACGAAGAGCCACTGCAAGCACCGCCCCAGCCCGCAAAAGTGAACCCCACCGCAGGCGCTGCCGCCAACGTGACGGTGCTGCCGCTGTTGAAGGTTTTAGCGCAGCTAGAAGCGCAAGAGCTGCCATCAGAAAAACCCACACCACCCGTGCCCGCAATCGTGAGGTTCAAGCCCAGCGCCGTGGGTGTTGTGGCGGTCGGTTTCATGTAACACCCCTTGACCGTGCCGCGCAGCGGATCTCCAAAGACCGTGTTGGTGCAGGCCGTGCCGCCAGTGAAACTGCGTGGACTGGTCCAAGTGGCCAGGGCACCATAAACCACATCGGCCGAGCCGGTGAAGCTGCAGGTTTCCCACTCCGCAGCGCAGCGGCTGTAGCCTGCGGGCGGCGTGTCGGTGGGCGTTGTCGGAGGCGTTGTGCCGCCAGAAGCCAAGGTAAAGCGCAGCGCACCGTTCCAGTACAGGGTGCTCAAGCCTGGCATCACATCCACATTGTCAAAAGCCTGAGGACCGAAGCCGCGGTCAAACACCACACCCGGGGCGTCGGACACGATGGTCGCGCCATTGACAGTGATCGATTCAACAAAGAGGTTGCGGTCCCCGTCGCTGGCGAAGGCGTCGTTGTTGAACACCAGCTCCAGCTTGGCGCCGGCCGGAACGCTCACGCCGGGGAAGGTGTAGTTCTGATAACCCGTTGCACGCACTTCAGTGCTGCCCACCAGCGCACCATTGACCCGCACCTCCATCTGCGGGCCCACATTGGCCGCCAAGGTGGCCCAAGCACGAACCGTGAGGGCGCTTGCTGTTTGTGCGGCTGCGGCAGTGGCTGCCAACCCAAAACAAGCGGCCAGCGCCATGCGGCTCCAGAACCTGCTGCGACGGCTATTGCGACTGCAGTCTGATGAACGCGGATGCACAAAGGAGGGCTTGGTCTGCGTGGTGTGGTTCATGTGGGTCGCCTGATGGAAGCCGTCGATGGGGCCGACTGAAGAAGTGCTGCGGATGCTAGGAGGGCCCACTGCGCCGTCATACTTTGTTACGAGTGGTTTTAGACCGGCGGTTCGTTAACTGTGACCAGCGGTTCATGGCGTTGCAGGCCAGCACAAGCAGCACCGTGTTGATCGCGATACGCTGACGCTGCCTCAAGGAGGCACTCACAAACCATGCAAAAAAAGGGGGGCTTGGTCGTTGAACCACGGCCTTTGCAATGCGCCCACAGGGGCCGCAGCCGTTTTGCTGCGTGTGTGCACCATGCACCCGTGCGTGAACGACTCAGCTCGGCTTGTTCGCAGCCGCTTGCTGCGCGGCCTCGGACCTCGAAGCGGCTGCGGCGCGCAAGGCTTTGAGCTTTTCTCGTGGATCTTCTTTGGTTTGTCCTTCGTGCAGTTTCATCTCTGCAATGAAACGGCTGGGCACGCCTTGAATCGTGTCGCGGCCTTTTTTGCGGCGGCGCAAGGTGCTGACGATCAAACTTTGCCGCGCGCGTGTGATGCCCACATACATCAAGCGGCGTTCTTCTTCCAGGCGCTGCGGCGTCATCTCGTCGTCTTCGCTGCGAAAGGGCAGCAGGCCCTCGTTCACACCGGCCAGCAGCACATGCGGCCACTCCAAACCTTTGGCGGCGTGCAAGGTGCTCAGGGTCACCACGTCTTGTTCATTGCCGCGTTCGGCCAGGCTGATGATGACGCTGATGGTTTGTGCCACTTCGAGCACCGATTTTTTCTCCGTCTCCACGCTGGTGCCGCCATCGTTTTCAATCTCGCCGCCGCAGCGTTTGGCCACCCAGTCCACAAAGTCCAGCACATTGCCCCAGCGGGCGGCGGCGAGTTTTTCGCTGTCTTCGCCGTCCATCAGGTGCTTCTCGTAATCAATGTCTTTGAGCCAGCCCATGAGCAGGGCTTTGGCGTCTTCGGCCCCTGTCGTGTGGCGGGCGCGGTATTCCAGGTCGTTCACATAACGACCGAACTCATGCAGTGAGCCCACGGCCTTGCTGCTGAGCGCCGTGCCCAGGCTCTCGGCGAACAAGGCTTCGTACAGACTGCTTTTCCACTTGGACGCGAACTCACCAAGGCTGCTCAAGGTTTGGTGGCCGATGCCGCGTTTGGGTGTGGTCACGGCCCGCAAAAACGCCGGGTCGTCGTCGTTGTTGACCAAGAGGCGCAACCAGGCGCACAGGTCTTTGATCTCGGCGCGGTCAAAAAAACTTTGACCGCCCGACACCTTGTAGGGAATGTTGGCCTTGCGCAGTGCCTTCTCAAAAATGCGCGCTTGGTGGTTGGCGCGGTAGAGCACGGCGAAGTCGGAAAACTTCGACAAGGCCTCGGTGCCACGGCGCGATTGAATGGCGGCCACTGCACGCTCCGCTTCGTGTTCTTCGCCATCGGCCTCCAACAAACGCACCGGTTCGCCATCACCCAAATCGCTCCAGAGCTTTTTCTCGAAGAGTTTGGGGTTGTTGCCGATGACCTGGTTGGCGGCTCGCAGAATGTGGCCGGTGGAGCGGTAGTTTTGCTCCAGCGGAATCACCTTGAGCGCGGGGTACTCTTGCGGCAGGCGCTTCAAGTTGTCGATGGTGGCGCCGCGCCAGCCGTAAATGCTTTGATCGTCGTCGCCCACGGCGGTGAAAAGGCCAGCCTCACCGACGATGGATTTCAGCAACTCGTACTGCGTCGCATTGGTGTCTTGGTATTCGTCCACCAGCACATAACGCAAGGTGTTTTGCCACTTGGCCCGCGCCTCGGCATCACGGGCCAGCAGCTTCTGGGGCAGGCTGATCAGGTCGTCGAAGTCGACCGCTTGGTAAGCGGCCAGCCGTTCTTCATAACGTTTCATCACCCGGGCCGCCACACGTTCGTCGTCGTTGGCGGCAACGCCTTCAGCTTGTTCGCTGTTCAGCCCTTGGTTTTTCCACAGGCTGATCGTCCACTGCCAGCGCCGCGCCAAGGCGTTGTCGCTCGTGCTGCCCGCGTCTTTGAGCACGCCCAGCACATCGTCACTGTCCAGGATGCTGAACTGCTCTTTCAAACCCAGGCGCTCGCCCTCCGCACGCAAAATGCGCACGCCCAGCGAGTGAAAAGTGCTCACCACCAAGTGCTTCGCTGCACGCGGCCCCACCAGCGCTTTGGAGCGTTCGCGCATTTCTTGCGCCGCTTTGTTGGTGAAGGTAATGGCTGCGATCTGCCCAGGTTCATACCCCGCTTGTAGCAGCCGCGCAATCTTGTGGGTGATGACTCGCGTTTTGCCCGAGCCTGCGCCGGCCAGCACCAGGCAGGGGCTGCTGAGGTGATGCACCGCTTCCATCTGGGCGTTGTTCAGGGAGGTGGCGGGTTCAGACACGGGAGGGCAGCATGGGACGGCAGGAAGACGGGGCCGCGGATCATAGCGGCCCAACAAAAACCCCTCCCGAAAATACCCTCAGTGAAACGTTGCAGCGCGTTCAGAAGTTTTACGCGTCCCTCCAGTGGTCACGCCGAAACAACGTTGCGACTTCCTGTCGCGGCATGCAAGTGATTTGCTGTCGACACCATGTGCTGGCTCAGTTGTTGTACGGACTGACGGTGACGGCCGCCTCTGGGATGCCCAGCAGTTTCGCTTTGAGGCTTGCATCGAGGGGACGGTCACCAAGGTACATCCGCATCAATACAGAAAATAGAACTTTGTCAGTAAAGGGCTCAACTGTCGCCAGTTTATTGTTGAAGTAGAGATTGATTTCTTCATTTGGCAACCACTCCACTGTGAAAGACTCACCCGCACTCAAACGTTTTTTCTGACTGAAAATTTCACCCATTCTTGCAATCGTTGGTATGAGCGCGACGAACTCGCTCCTGGACGCGTTTTTGCCAATCGCCTCCGTGAATTGTTTGCCCATTTCGTTGCCCTCCACGTCGCGCAGAAGCACGACGTGCCACCGCTTGACACCAGGCTGGGTTAAGACTTCGTTGAGCGTGCTTGCTTTGCGCGGCAAGTACAAGCCGCCTGCCCAAACTTTGAAGACGGCTGCCCGAGTTCGCACGGCAGCTCCATTGAGTTGAAGTTTGGTACCGCGAACCACTATCTCCGACTCAAACGCAACACCGCCAACATCTATGCGCGCGGGTGTTGGGTTCCCGTGTGCAGCTGTCGCTACCCACACGCAGACCAGCGTCGCAAAGACCCTGGCCGAAAGCTGCTTCAGAGTTGCCATTGGTTTGCCTTTCGATGTTTTGGTTGCCAGGCCATCACGGGCTTTGAGGGCTGACTACCAACGTGTGTACGGTCTCTGAACTGAATACAGGCACCGCTTTGACGGCACCCCAACGTTCCGTCAGCGACCGGTGCCACGGCGAAAATGGGTTGCCTGATTGGCCTGTGGATTGAATAAACGTGGACTTGCCGGGGTCGGCCAGGTCATAGAGCCCTCGGTAAGACGCGCCATGCTCGTTGAGGTAAAGCTCGCCCGTCGTGGCATCGGGTTTGAGCGTGACCCGGGTTTGGTTGACGGTGTAGTTGTCCCCGCCCGTGGGCGCGCGCAACTCGAACAAGGGGCTCAGCGCGCGCACTTTGCTAAAGGGGCGGTGCTCGGCACGGGCCTGGTGGGCGCGGCCCCATTGCCACTTGGCCGGGGTGGAGCCCTGCGCCGCCTGCAGCTCATCCATGGTGCGATCGAAAGCGGCGGTCATTTGATCGTCACAACGTTCAGGTGCAGGCGTTGCCTGCTTGTCACACCAGAATTGCACCTTGTTCTCAAGCATGTATTGCAGGCCTTCCCGGAAGTTCCGCGTGCCGACCAGCTGTTTGGCATACAACTGCGCGCCCATCTTGTCGCTGAACAGCGCCTCGGTAAGTTGGCGTGCCCAAGCCCATGCGATCAAGGGTGCCGCCTTGGTGGCCTGCATGTCGCCGTCAAAGCCCGCCAACTCGGCTTGCGCAGCGGTTGCCAGTGGATGCTTTGATGCAGCCGCGGCTTGGCGCAAAAAGGGCATCAAGCGCTGGGTGCCCAACGAGTGAATGTCGGCCTGGATGCGGGCCATGCTCTCAATCGAATGTTTGTCTTGTGCCGCCAGCAGGCTTTCGATGCGCTGATGCCGGTAAGGTGGGCTCCACTCGCTGGTGATGAAGTAGGGGTAGTCGGTTGCGTGCACCCGTTGGTTGGCGGTGACTATCCATCCGCGGGGCGGGTCCAATTCGCGTGGCGTCAACTCTGGGGCCAGTGACCCGTCCCAGTCGTAGCGTGCATCCCATCCAGGCGAGGGCACCAAGCCCTTTAAATCGTTCTCGGGTTTTCTCAGCGGGACGCGGCCTGCCGACACCATGCCAATGCGACCACCCCGGTCAGCCACGACCATGTTTTGCATGGGCGCCACATACTGCGCTGCGGCGGTCACAAATTCGGCTACGGTGGTGGCCTTTGCAAACCCCGAGGCTGCTGCGGTGGTTTTCCAAGCGTCGATGTCCAAGGCCGTCCAGCGCAGGGCCAGTGCGAATTCTGGTTTATTGCTAGAACCGACCAACCCCAGCGTGGATGCAGCATTGGCGTCCGAGATCACGGGTCCGTGGCGGGTCTGCCGCGTTGTCAATTGAATGTCGGGTTGGCCTTTGACGCGGATGGTCTCGTTGAAGACCTGAAACGCCTCCCAACCCGTGGGTGTTTGGTACTGGGCCGGATCGTCGGGCTTGATGCGTTCAATGTAGAGGTCCTGCACATCGGGGGCTGTGTTGGTGAAACCCCAGGCCAGGTGATCGGTCTGCCCAATGACCACCGCAGAGAGTCCCGGCACCGAGGCACCCGCCACCTTCAGGCCGGGTGCATCCAGCCGAACCAGGTACCACAGTGCGGGCGCAGAAAGTTTCAAATGCGGGTCGTTGGCCAGCAGCGGCTGACCGCTCTCGGTGTGCTGGCCGGAAATCACCCAGTTGTTGGAGCCGATGCCTTCGATGCCTGATTCTGGCGCGGCGAGCAAGGCTTGTTTGCCCAAGTCACCGTTGATCCGCAATCCGCGAAACAGTGCGGCATAGTCGGCCGTGGGCAGTGACTTTTCTCCCGGGTAAGGTGCCAGCAACTCGTTGATGCGCGACACCGGCAAGGTCAGTGACAGGCGCATCCGCAGCAACTCTGCCGACCAGTTACCGCCCAAGTCCCAGGCCATCATCGTCGCCCACGCCAAAGTGTCCTCGGGCTGCCAGGGTTCGGGGTGGAGTCCGAGCAATACAAACTCGGGGGGGCGAGCCCGCAGGCCCGATGCAAGGTAAGCATTGATGCCTGCTGTGTAGGCTTGAATCGTTTGCTTCACCTCTTCGTTGGCGTTTCCCCACTGCAGCGCCGCCGCGCGCCGAACACCCAATGCGCGCAAGAACTTGTCGGCCTCGACGGCCGACTCTCCGAAGACTTCTGCCAAACGACCCGAGGCGATGCGGCGGTGCATTTCAAGTTGCCACAGGCGGTCCTGCGCATGCACAAAACCCAGACCGAAAAGCGCATCATGTGGGGAATGCGCCTTGATGGTCGGTATGCCCTCGGCGTCGCGCTCGATCCTGACCTCGGCCCGCCCGCCCATTGCGCTGACCCTGCCGGTCAGCTGGGGAAGTGAGTTCTGGGCATAGGTCAAAGCGGCCAACGCTGCGATGAGTGCAATGACGAACAGCGCCAGCACCGCGTGTTTGAACCAAATCGTTTTTTTCATAGGAGAGCCACGACAACGAGTGGTTGCAATAGATTTTCAAATGTCGTCAGAAACGATGGCGAATCCCCACGGCATAGCTGTCCGAGTCCTGTCCTGCCTTGGCGGTCACGCCACCCAAGAATCCACCTTGCCCGGGCGCGGTTTGGGCCAAGTTTTTGTTGTTGAAGTGCGAGTAAATGACATTCAAATCGGTTCTTTTGGACAGGCTGTAGGTCCATGCCACCCCATAGCTGTCGGTGTCTGCGCTGGCGGGCCCTCGGTCATTGAAACGGTTGAATGCAACAAAAAAAGCATGAGGACCAACCACATGGCGGTAGCCGAAATGCATCAAGTCACCATCTTGTTTGAGCGCCTTGATGAAAGCGTTTTGAACTGTTGCAGCAACAGCCGCCGGTTGTCCGCCCGCAACCAAGCTTGATGCAACAGTGGACAGCCCAGAGGGATTCGTGTCTTCGACTGTCGCGTACATGACCGTGAATTTGCTCGCACCCGATTCGACGGATGCGCCGACGACACCATTGGTCAATGATTTCTGTCCCCGTTCATTGTTCCGGGTGTTGTAGCCAGCGCCCACTGCAAAGCCTTTGCCTTGATAAATTGCTTGCATCCCGAGCATGCGATCTTTGGTGTCCGCGCCAGCGGCTTCTCCAGCACCCCAAAGCAAGGAGGCGCTCATCCCGCCCTGCTTAAGCCGGTAGGACAGCGCGTTGGAAACACGCAGGTCGATGCCTGAAGGGAAGGAAATGACTTGCCCGGCCGACAAACTCGACTGGGATTGCATGATGTCGAAAGTGCCACTGACCTCGGCTGCGGGCGTGCTCATCCGGCCCAACAGCACGCCGCCATAGGGCGTTATCAAACCCACGAAAGCTTGTCGGTCAAAGAGCCGCTTGGGCAGGTTGGTGCCAGCTTCTTGGATGGCAAGGTTGTTTGCTACCGCCGAAACGAGCGGTTGAAATGCTGCGGGCAAACCCATCATGGTGGCCACGCTCATCCGATCTGGGACTTGCAAACCTGAGAGTGGCCGAGTTGATAGTTCGCCTGTGTCAGCGTAGACACGATTTTCCAGATCAAAAACAGCGCTGTAGCCGCCACCCAAATCCTCTCGGCCGCGGAAGCCAAAGCGCGTACTTTGCATAACGCCGCTGGCCAGCACAGTGGAGCTGCCCCCTTTCAGGCCCGTGGTGCGCACCACACCTGCATCGATCAAACCATGCAGGGTGACTTGCTGGGCATGCGCCGCAGCGGACAGCGCGGCAAGAAAAATAGGTATGTAAACAATTTTCTTCATCGGATGATTCCTGGTTGACGGGCCTGTCCGGTTGTCTCTTTCCGGCTTGTATTGATGCACGGTCTACGCGCAGCGCCGCAGTTTGGAAGTGACTTTGTTCTGCGTCCAATGCATAATTAGTAAAGAATTAATGCAATGAACGCAGCTTTTGATCTCAAAAAACTTCAGCACTTGGTGCTGTTGTCGGAGGAGCTGAACTTCACGCGCGCAGCTGAACGGGCCAACCTGTCTCAGACGGCATTCAGTCGTAGCATTCAAGCCGTCGAAGCCGCTATGGGCTTGCCCATTTTTGACCGCGGTACGCGATCGGTTCAATTGACGGCGGCCGGAAAACGAATCGTGGCCAGCGCACAAAAAGTCTTATCAGGCGCACGCGACCTGAAACATGAGATCGACGCGGTGGTCAAGGGCGAAGGCGGTGAGCTGCGTTTTGGTGCCACCTTGCTGGGGCTCGACGGTGCGGCCGGCAGCGTTTTGCCCTTGCTCAGGGAACGAAGCCCAGGGCTCCAGTTGCATGTTGAAGTAGCGCACGGGCACAACCTGCCAGAGCTACTGAAACTAGAACGCATTGAGTTTTTCGTCGCGTATCCGGGGCCCTTACCCTGCGACCCCTTGTTCACCATGATCCCATTGCGTCCGCAGCCCGCCTCGGTGTTTTGTCGGGCCATGCATCCGCTGGCGACTGAGCGGCCCCATCCGCGGCAGTTGCCCCGCTATCCGTGGGCGGCTGCTTTGTTTCCTGAAGTGGCTGCACCGTATTTGCGTGCGCTTTTTGACATGTCACCGAACGAACCCTTGCCCCTGGCACTGAGCTGCAACAACCCAGCCATATTGCGAGAGGCGCTGCTGACCAGCGACACCTTGTTGCTCACCTGGGCCGCCTGGCTACAGGCAGACATTGAGGCTGGCAGGATCATCGACTTGGCAAGCCACTGCAGCCCACCAATCCCCGCCGAAGCCATGCAGTTGGCAGGTGGCATTTTTCACTTGGCAGACAGAACGTTGTCCCCGAGCGCTCGACGATTGATCGACCTGATTGTCGAGCGCGATGCAGGCAGCAGTCCCGTCCACCGGGCCATGCCGTCCCAGGCCGATCAGTTGCGCAGCAGTGGGCGATCCGAGCGCAAACGAAAAAAACATTGAAAGCGAGCCGCGACGCTGCGGCCGCTACATTTGGGGGCGGCATCGGGTGTGTGAAGTGAAATCCGGCCCCGTGTTGCAACCCCAGCGCCTTGTCCATGCAAGCCATTCTTTCCGTCACCGTCCCCTTCTTTGCCCTGGTGCTGTGCGGCTACCTCGCCGCCCAGCAGCGTGTCCTGCCCGAAGCAGCCATCCCGGGTCTGAACGTGTTCGTGCTTTTCTTTGCACTGCCTTGCCTGCTGTTTCGTTTTGGCTCCAGCATGCCTTTTGCACAGTTGATCGACCCCGTGCTCATCGGCATCTACGCCGTTTGCGCTTTGGTGATGGTGTTTTTCACCGTGATGCTCACTTGGCGTCTTCATGAGAGCGAGCAGGGTGTGGACCTGAAAAATGCTGCCTTCGGCGCCCTGGTAGCCGCCTTCCCCAACACCGGATTCATGGGCGTGCCCTTGCTCGTTGCCCTGCTGGGGCAAGCGGCGGCCGGACCGGTGATCGGCACCGTGCTCGTCGACTTGATTCTCACCAGCACCCTGTGCATCGCCCTGGCCCAAGTCCAGCCCAGCAGTGGCGCGGTCGGCGCAGGCAACACCTGGCACACGGTCACGCGCTCGCTGCGCGGTGCCATGACCAACCCCTTGCCCTGGGCCATTGCCTTGGGCGCAGCGGTGGCGGCACTGAACGTCACCGTGCCTGGCCCGGTGGCCCAAGTGATCAAGATGCTGGCCGATGCTGCCTCGCCGGTGGCCCTGTTCACCATCGGCGCGGTGCTCTGGCGTTCCGGTCAGCACAGCCACACCCAAACGCCACCGCGCCATTTTCTTCCTGTGGCCTTGATCAAACTGCTGCTGCACCCGCTTTTGGTGTTGCTTGTGGGGTGGATGGCGAGGGCCTTGGGTCTGCCTGTGTCGTCCTTTGGTTTGACCGTGCTGGTGCTGGCGGCGGCTTTGCCCAGCGCCAGCAATGTGTCCTTGCTGGCGGAACGTTATGGGGCAGACAACGGTCGTGTGGCCCGCATCATCATGGCCAGCACGGTGCTCGCCTTTGTGACGTTCAGCTTTTTGGCCTGGTTGCTTGGTGCAGGGAACGGGCTTGGTTAGCATGCGCGTCATGACACTGAAGATGTTGACCCCACCTTTTCGTATTTGTTGTGCCGTTCTGGTGTCGGCGCTTTTGTTTTTTACTGCGTCGGCCCGCAGCGCAGAAGGACAGTGGGTGCATGCCTATGCAGCCTATGGCGAACCCAAATACCCCAAAGGTTTTTCGCACTTTGAGTATGTGAATCCGGATGCGCCCAAAGGCGGCACTTTGTATTTACGCAACCCGGACCGCCGGACCAGTTTTGACAAATTCAACCCCTATACCGTCAAAGGCAGTGCGCCCGCGGGGGTCACGATGTTTTTGCTGGAACCGCTGGCCATGGGTTCGAGCGATGAGCCGCAAACCATGTACGGTTTGCTGGCGCAAGAAATGCTCATTGCCCCTGGAAAAACGGCCATCACCTTTCGACTCAACCCCTTGGCGCGTTTTCACAATGGCGATCCTGTGACTGCCGACGATGTGAAGTACAGCTACACCCAGCAGTCCAGCAAACAAGCGGCACCAGCATTGCGTGCCGCCTTGGGCGTGATCAAGGCGGTGGTTGTGCTGGACCGCCTGACGGTGCGCTTTGATCTCAACGAGCCCACCAACGACGCCCTGTTCACCGCCGCTGGTCTCACCGTGTTCTCCAAAAAATGGGGCACGGGCAAGAAGTTTGATGAGGTCATCACTGAATATCCAATCGGAACCGGGCCCTACAAAATCGCCGAGGTGGATTCAGGGCGGCGCATTGAGTTCGAGCGCTTGCCCAACTACTGGGGCCGTGACCTCTCCGTGCGACGCGGTTTTTTCAACTTTGAGCGTGTGGTCTACCGCTACTACCTGGACGAACCCGTCGCACGCGAGGCTTTCAAAGCGGGCGAGTTCGATCTCTATCGCGAGTACGTGGCCAGCGGCTGGGCGCGCCAGCACCAAGGCCCCAAGTGGCGCGATGGCCGCATCTTGAAAGATTTGTTCGAAACACAAACCGGCCAGGGCTTGCAGTCCCACGTCGTCAATCTGCGTCGTCTGTTGTTTCAAGACGCTCGGGTGCGTTTTGCTTTGGCCCACGCGTACGACTTTGACTACGCCAACAAACTCAAACTGCGCAAGCGTGCCAACAGCGTATTCAACAATTCGGAGTTCGCCGCCGAAGGACTGCCATCCGAAGGAGAGTTGAAACTGTTGGAGCCTTTCCGCGACCAGCTGCCCAAAGAAGTCTTTGGTCCACCCTACCGCGCACCGGAGACTGGGCTGCAACCCCAACAGCTTCGAGCCAATTTGCTCAAAGCACGAGGCTTGCTGGAAGAGGCGGGTTGGAAGTTGGCTCCTGACGGCCTCTTGCGCAACGCCAAAGGTGAAGCCTTTGAGTTTGAATACCTCACCACCCGTGATGAAGACCCCAGGCCGCCCATGTGGCAGGGCAATCTGCGCAAGCTCGGCATACGCATGAACATTCGGGTGGTGGACTTCGCGCTTTTTCGCAACCGATTGGACGAACACGACTTTGATGTGGTCACCCTGGCCACAGGCCCTTTCAACTTGCCCAATGCACAGGTCTTGAAACAACAATATGGCAGCAAGGCTGCGGACGAGAAGGGCAACGGCAATTACCGCGGTGTGAAGAGCCCCGCCATCGACCACCTCGTGCAAGTCATGAGCGAAGCCGCCACCTTGGCTCAGTTGCGTGATGCCGCCCGGGCGCTGGACCGCATCGTGATGTGGAGCCACTGGCAAGTGCCCGACGTATACACCGCGGATGAACCAGCCTCTTACTGGAATCGTTTTGGCATGCCCGCCATTCGGCCCAAATACTTCAGTTTGGAGAGCCCATCCTCTGAAGACCCTCCTTGGGCCGTCACCACCTGGTGGATCAAAGATGGCGCGGTGCGCTAAAGAACAATAGGCGAATGAACACGATGTGGTCCTATGTACTGAAGCGGATTTTGCTGATGGTGCCCACGCTGTTGGGCGCGCTGACCATCACTTTTGTGGTGATTCAGTTTGTGCCTGGCGGCCCCGTGGAGCAACTCATGGCGGAAGCCAAAGCGGCCACACAGGGGGATGGCGGGCCGCGCACGGGCGGCTACCGCGCGCAACGTGACACCGACGCCAAACAGCTTGCCGAGCTCAAAGCCCTCTATGGCTTCGACAAGCCAGCCCATGTGCGTTACTTTGAAATGTTGAAGAATTTCTTGCAGTTCGATCTGGGGCGCAGCTTTCGGCACAACAAAGACGTGTGGACCCTTATCAAAGAGAAGCTGCCGGTGTCCATCAGTTTGGGCGTGTGGACTTTCTTGCTGTCGTATTTGATTTCGGTGCCGCTGGGTGTTCTCAAGGCGGTGCGCGAGGGCTCGCGGTTCGATGTGGTCACCACGGGTTTTGTACTCTTGGGTTATGCCATCCCTGGTTTTGTATTGGGCTTGCTCTTGATCGTGTTTTTTGCGGGCGGCACCTTTTTGGACTGGTTTCCGCTGCGCGGCTTGACGTCCGACAACTGGGCCTCTCTGTCTTGGCCTGCGCGTATTGCTGACTATTTCTGGCACCTGACCTTGCCCTTGATTTGCATGGTGCTGGGCAGTTTTGCAGTCACCACCTTGCTCACCAAAAACACCTTCGTGGAAGAGATCAGAAAACAGTATGTGTTGGTTGCCCGTGCCAAAGGGCTTTCGCAACAGCAGGTGCTTTACAAACATATCTTTCGCAATGCCCTTATCCCATTGGTGACAGGTTTTCCCGCTGCTTTTGTCGGCGCGTTTTTCGCGGGCTCGCTGTTGATTGAAACCTTGTTCTCGCTCGATGGTTTGGGTTTGTTGTCCTATGAGGCCGTGGTGCGGCGCGACTACCCGGTGGTGCTGGGCTCGCTCTACTTGTTCACGCTGATTGGGTTGGTGGTCAAGCTGGTGTCGGACTTGCTCTATGTGGCTGTCGATCCCCGCGTGCAGTTTTCGTCCGTGGGGCATTGAGACCATGGTCAACAACCGTCCCACTGCCGCGCCAACTCGACCTTTGTCACCCAATCAGCGGGCCTGGGTTCGCTTTAAACGCAACCGTTTGGGTATGTGGTCCTTGTACTTGTTCGTGGCCATGCTGTTGCTCAGCACTTGTGCCGAACTCATCAGCAACGACAAACCCTTGGCCGCGAAGTTTCAGGGCCAGTGGATGTTCCCCATAGTGAGCAACCCCCCAGAAACCGCGCTCGGCGGCGACTTCGGCACACCCACTGATTGGAAAGACCCCTACATCACCGAGCAGTTCAAGGCGGGCGGCAACAACGCTTGGATCACGCTCAACCCGCATTCTGCGACGTCGGTGAACTACTTCAATCCCAAAGACAGCCCGGTGGGCCCGAATGCGGACAACCTGTTGGGCACCGACCGCTACGGCCGCGATGTGCTGGCACGTTTGCTCTACGGTTTTCGGGTGAGCATTTGGTTTGCTTTGGCGCTGACGCTGACAGGCACCTTGATAGGTGTTCTGGCGGGCGCATTGCAAGGGTATTTCGGTGGCAAGGTGGATTTGTTCTTGCAGCGTTTCATTGAGATTTGGACGGCCATTCCTGAGCTGTACTTGCTCATCATCTTCGCCTCCATCTTCGAGCCCTCGCTGCTCTTGCTGTTGGTGTTACTGAGCCTCTTTGGCTGGGTGGGTTTGTCCGACTATGTGCGCGCCGAGTTTCTGCGCAACCGGGGTTTGGAGTACGTGAAAGCGTCCCGGGCCCTGGGTTTGTCCAACCGCCAAATCATGTGGCGCCATGTGCTGCCGAACTCGCTCACACCCATCATCACCTTCTTGCCGTTTCGCATGAGCGGGGCCATCTTGGCGCTGACCTCCTTGGACTTTTTGGGCCTGGGTGTTCCGCCTTCGGTGCCTTCACTGGGCGAACTGCTGCGCCAAGGAAAAAACAACTTAGATGCCTGGTGGATCATCGTCCCCACTTTCTTGCTGCTGGTGCTCACCATGCTGCTGCTCACTTTCATCGGCGACGCTTTGCGCGACGCTTTCGACACCCGCAAATCATGACGCAGTCTTTGCTCGACATTGATCGTTTGAACGTGCGTTTCGGCGCGAGTACGGTGGTGAACGATGTCTCGTTCAGCGTCACCGCGGGTGAAAAGTTTGGGCTGGTGGGCGAGTCGGGCTCGGGCAAGTCGATCACGGCCTTGTCGATTCTTCGTTTGGTGGAAGGCGCACAGACTTCGGGGGCGATTCGCCTTGCGGGCGACGACCTCATGGCCTACAGCGAACGCCAAATGCGTGGCGTGCGCGGTGCCCGTGTCGGCATGATTTTTCAAGAGCCGATGACGGCGCTGAACCCGCTGTACACCGTGGGCAACCAGATTGCCGAGGTGCTGCGCCTGCACCAAGGGCTGCACAAAAATGCGGCGAAGACAAAAGCGATTGAGTGGTTGGCGCGCACCGGCATCCCGGAGCCCGAGCGGCGTGTTGACGCTTACCCGCACCAGCTGTCGGGTGGCCAGCGCCAGCGCGCCATGATCGCCATGGCCTTGGCTTGCCGGCCTGAGCTCTTGATTTGTGACGAGCCCACGACGGCGCTGGACGTCACGGTGCAAACCCAAATTTTGGCCTTACTCGACGACCTGCAGCGCGAGTTCGGCATGGCCCTGCTTTTCATCACCCACGACCTGAATCTGGTACGCCGTTTTACGCACCGCGTGGGCGTGATGGAAAAAGGGCATCTTGTTGAAGTGGGTGAGACGGCGACCGTTTTTGCCAACCCTCAGCATGCCTACACCAAACGCCTGCTCGCCAGCCGCCCCCAACGTGTGGTGGCCGAGGTGGCCGCAGACGCTCCGGTGTTGCTGCAAGGCAAGGATGTGGCCGTGCGTTTCAGCCGCTCCGAGGGTTGGTTCAAAAAACACCATGTGGATGCGGTGCGCCAGGTGTCGGTGCAGGTGCGCCGTGGTGAAACCTTGGGGCTGGTGGGTGAATCAGGATCGGGCAAAACCACCTTGGCCATGGCCTTGCTCGCGCTGCAGCCCATGGTGGGCGGCGAAGTGCAACTGGGCGGCGAGCGCATCGACAACGCCAGCAACACCGCGTTGCGGGCCATGCGCAAACGCATGCAGGTGGTGTTTCAAGACCCGTTTGCCTCGCTCAGCCCGCGCCGCACCGTGGGCCAAATCGTGGAAGAGGGGCTGGAGCTGCACCACCCTGATTTGAGTCGTGCACAGCGCGAGGCACGGGTCGTGGCGATGTTGGAGGAGGTGAGTCTGAGTGAAAACTCGGGCACCACCAACTTGCTGTCGCGTTACCCACATGAGTTTTCCGGCGGCCAGCGCCAACGTATCGCCATTGCCCGCGCCGTGGTGCTGCGCCCGGAAATTTTGGTGTTGGACGAACCCACCTCTGCACTCGACGTGTCAGTGCAGCAGCAGGTGCTGGCCCTGCTCGCCGACTTGCAAAAGCGCTACGCCATGAGTTACCTCTTCATCAGCCACGACCTGGCCGTGATCCGCGCCATGGCGCACCGGGTGCTGGTGATGAAGGATGGTTCGATCGTGGAAGAGAGCGATGTCGAGGCCTTGTTCAACGCGCCACAGACGGCTTACGCCCAGGCCTTGTTGGCTGCGACACCGGGCTTGGCCCGAGATTGAGTTTCGGTCGTTTAGAACACACCCTGCCAAACCACACAGGTAAACCACGGGTCGCGGTGGGGGTTGGGTGGGCTACATTGCTGTGGATTGAAGACCTGCTTCGCGCCTTGCTATCACCCCGAATCACAGCCCACTCGGGCGCGTCCAACTGCCGGATCTAGGTTGAATGTGTTTCTTGCCACTGCTGTCGCCCAACAGCCCCACACCATGACCGAACCACGCCTGCTGCTGGTGGATGACGACCCCGGCACCATCCAAGTGCTCAGCAGCATCTTGTCGTCCTACGCCGACCAGCGTTTCGCCACCAATGGACCGGACGCCCTGCGTCTGGCTCGTGCGACCGTGCCCGACCTGGTTCTGCTGGACGCCGAAATGCAGGGCATGAGCGGTTTTGATGTTTGCCAGGCACTGAAGGCCGACCCGGTGCTGTCCGAGGTGCCCGTGATTTTTGTCACCAGCCACAGCACACCCGACTTTGAGGTGGCGGCACTGAAGATGGGCGCAGCCGATTTCATCAGCAAGCCCATGCTGCCCGAGGTGGTGCGGGCTCGCGTCAATACCCAGCTCAAAGTGCGCCACCTCACCGAAGAGTTACGCCGTTTGGCCACACTGGATGGCCTCACCGGTATTGCCAATCGGCGGCTGTTTGACGACACCCTCTTCATCGAATGGCAACGCGCCCGGCGCTCTGGGCAGCCACTTTCTCTTCTGTTGGCAGATGTGGATTTCTTCAAAGCCTTCAATGACCACCATGGTCACCAACTGGGCGACAAATGTTTGCGCCAAGTGGCACGGGCGCTGCAATCGGTCAGCAAACGGCCTGCTGACTTGGCAGCGCGTTACGGCGGCGAAGAGTTTGTGATGGTGCTGCCCGCCACCGACGCAGCGGGCGCTGCCGTGGTGGCCCATGCCTTGATGGCAGCCATGCAGCAACTGGCTTTGCCGCATGGCGCCTCTGCTGTGGGGGCGAATGTGACACTGAGTGTGGGTGTGTCCACCTTCGATGTGAACAGCGGCGGTTGGGTGGCCGATGGTGTCGATTCCCGCTTCGAGGCAGCCACGCCCATTTCGCGCGCCGACGATTTGCTGCGTGCGGCCGATGCCGCTCTCTACTGCGCCAAAAAAGCGGGACGGGCACAGGTTTGGGCACTCGGTATTGATGATGCGAACGAGCCTGACTTGGCCACCCGCTGTACTCCGTCCGCGCACTAGCGTCGCGACACCAGAGCCACGCACAACCCCATCGCCAGGAGACCACCTTTGAAAACATCGTCGTCTAACTCTCACGACTACGGCCCTTCAAGCCGGCACGGCCGTCTTTGGCGCGTCGGCGCGGTTTCTCTGACCATGCTGAGTCTGACGGCTGCTTTCGCACAGACCGCACCATTGACCCTGGCTGTCGCCACACTGCCTCATACGGCACCGGTACTCATTGCGGATGCGGAAGGGTACTTCGCGGCGGAGGGCCTGCAGCTCAAGGTGATTGACTGCGTTAACGGCCTTCGGTGCATGAAACACCTGACCGACGGTGAGGCGCATTTCGCCACGGTGACTGACGCCAGTATCGTGGCCGCCGGTTTCGAACAAAAGCCATTGGGCGTGGTGGCCACCGTCACCACCTCGCCTCGGGAGAATCGTTTGATTGCCCGCAGCGACAGCGGCATCCGGGCTCCGGCCGACCTCAAGGGCAAACGCATCGGTATTCTCAAAGGTGGGGCGTCGCAGTACTTTGCCGATGTGTTTTTGCTGTTTCACAGCATCGATCCCTCCAAGGTGACTTTGGTACCGTTGGATTCCAAAGACCTCATCGGGCCGCTGCTGCGCCACGAGGTCGACGCCGCCAGCATCTTTCAACCCAACAGCTACCGTGCTTTGCAGGCCTTGGGCGACAAAGGGGTGGTGCTGCCCAACCCCAAAATCTTCACGGTTACCTTCAACTTGATCAGTGTGCCCGCCAGCAGCGGTGCCAGCGATGCGGACGTGACCAAACTGCTGCGTGCGGTGCAGCGCGGCGAACGTTTGATTCAAAGCGATCCCGCGCGCGCGCGCGCCATCGTGGCGGCACGTACCCGATTTGACCCGAAGATGCTGGACGCCATTTGGGGTGATTTTGATTTCGCCCTGGGCCTGCACCAGCCCTTGATCACCACCTTGGAAGCCCAAGCCAGGTGGTCCCAGCGCCAGGGGCAGTTTCCAGCAGCAGCGCAGCCGGATTTTCTGGACATGATTCGGCCCGAGCCCTTGCGCGCCCTCGATCGGCGTGCGGTGACGCTGGTGAAATGATGCGCACAGCCCATCTCGTTGATCTCGGATGAAAAACATGATCATTTCCTTCTCCACTCATGCCCGTACCCGGTTTGCAACCCTGTTGTTGGGCCTGTGCTGTTCGCCCATGGCTCATGCGCAGCCTGCCCCACAAACCCTGGCTCTGGCCATGTTGCCCCATGCGGCACCGGTGCTGATCGCCGATGCGCAAGGGTTTTTTGCGGCCGAAGGGTTGCCGTTGAAGGTGATCGACTGCGTCAACGGCCGACGCTGTTTGAAGCACCTCACCGACGGGCAAGCACAGTACGCCACCGTGGCCGACACCCCCATCGCGCTGCTGGGTTTCACCGCCAAAGACTTTGCGGTGGTGGCCACCACCACCACCTCAGCCCGTGAAAACAAACTCATGGCCCACAGCGAGAGTGGCATTCGCACCCCCGCCGACCTCACGGGTAAACGCCTGGGTTTCATCAAAGGCACCACCTCGCAGTACTTTGCTGACGTGTTCTTGCGTTTTTATGGCATTGAGCCCAAGGATGTCACCTTGGTAGCGCTGGACGCGGCCGACCCCGTCGGCCCGCTGCAGCGCCGTGAGGTGGATGCCGCCAGCCTCTACCAGCCGCATGGTCAGCGTGCGCTGCAGGCCCTGGGCAGTTCCGTGTTGACGCTGCCCAGTCCGAAAGTGTTCACCGTCACCTTCAACATCGTGAGTGTGCCCACCGCCAGCGACGACGACATTCAACGTTTGCTGCGTGCTGTGTTACGCGCCCAGCGTTTGATCGCCAGCGAACCGGCCAAAGCACGTGTCATCGTGGCCACTCGATTGAAACAAGACCCCCAGTTGCTGGATGCGATTTGGCCAGACTTTGATTTCGCCTTGGGCTTGCACCAACCCTTGATCAATACCCTGGAAGCCCAGGCTCGCTGGGCCCAACGGGAAGGCCAAGTTCCCCAGGCCTCCATGCCTGATTTCCTCGACCTCATTCGACCCGAGCCCTTGCGCGCCCTCGATCGGCGCGCGGTCACCTTGGTGAAGTAAGGCAGCCTCGCATGCGTTTACGGTCTTGGTTGATCCTGGGGGTGTTGGTGGCTTGTGGGCTGTTGGCCTATCGGTTTTATGAACTCAAGGCGCACACCGAACGCAGCGAGCAGCTGACGCAGGCACAACTGGAAGCACAGCGCATTTCACGCGAAGCGTCGGCGCTGCTGGTATTGGGACAAGAAACCCGTTTCCGCCCTAACCCGCGTTCGATTCGGCAATGGAAGACCTTGCACCGTGAAGTGGAGGGCAGCTTGGTGCGCCTTGGCGCATTGAGCGCCGCGCTCAAAGAGAAAGTCAAGTTGCTGCAAGAAACCACAGCCGCATTGCCACCGCTGTTCGATGCCTTGGCGACCACGGGGCCGGTGGGGGCTGAGGGCAGCGCATCGGTGCGCCACGAGTTGTTATCCGACCAACTCAACACCGAAACCCGCCGCATCAGTGACGGTGCTTTTGATTTGGCTGAGACCATTTCAGAGCAAGCCACATTGAACGATCGGGTTGGTGTGCGCAATGCCCTGCGCCACAACGCATTGATGTTGGCCTTGGTGCTGGCCTTGGCGGGTTTGGCGTTCTGGCGTGTGTTGCGGCCGGTGGCCCGTTTGCAAGCGGCGGCCCAAGCGGTGCAGGGCGGCAACCTCACCGCCCGCACCGGCCACCAGTCGGCTGATGAACTGGGCCGCTTGGCACTGGCCTTCGACACCATGGCCGAAGCCCTCTTGGCACGGGAGCGGGCCAGCCAGTCGCATCAAGCCGCCTTGGCCATCAGCGAAGGCAGAGCCCAGCAGGCCAGGCGTGACTTAGAGAACATCCTCGACGCCTTGCCTTCTTTCGTGGGCTATTGGGACCGACAGCTCGTCAACCGCATGGCCAACCGGGCGTACCACGAGTGGTATGGCCTGGCCCCCGGCAGCATGCCAGGCCGTAAGCTGACCGAGGTGATGGGCGAGGCAGTATTCGAAAAAATACGTCCTCTTGTGGAGGCTGTGTTGCGCGGTGAACCGCAAGCGTTTGAACGCGCCCTCTCATCCAGCGACGGCCACGCCACCCGGCATGTACTCGCCCATTTTCTGCCCGATGTGATGGGGGGAGAGGTGCGCGGTTTTTACGTGCTGGTGCACGACGTCAGCGAACAAACCGAATCCAGGGCGCAGTTGCGCGGGGCGCTGCTGGCGGCACAGGCCGCCACCCAAGCCAAGAGCGCTTTTTTGGCCAATATGAGCCACGAGATCCGCACGCCGCTCAATGCGGTGATTGGTTTGTCTTACCTGCTGGAGCGCACCGAACTCGACAGTGAACAGCGCAACTCGCTGGGCAAAATCCGCGTGGCCAGCAATTCGCTGCTGACCATCGTCAACGATGTGCTGGACTTGTCCAAGATTGAAGCCGGCGAGATGACGATTGAACACGCCCCG
This sequence comes from Burkholderiales bacterium, assembly GCA_031431125.1. GTDB lineage: Bacteria > Pseudomonadota > Gammaproteobacteria > Burkholderiales > Burkholderiaceae_C > JANPCX01. The sequence goes on along the minus strand of JANPCX010000056.1, from coordinate 44,238 downwards.
TTCAGCCTGCCTTTGTTGCTGGATGATTTGGCCGCCGTGTTGAATGTGCAAGCGAGTGAGAAAGGTTTGTCGCTTCGCATCAAACCCGATGCCAATTTGCCCACCGCCTTCATGGGCGACTCGACCCGTGTGCGGCAAATTTTGCTGAACTTGATCAGCAACGCCATCAAGTTCACGGCACTGGGCAGCGTCACCGTCACCGTGGCCGCGCTCGAGCAAAACGCCCAGCGTGCGTTGCTGCGGTTTGCGGTGCGCGACACCGGCATCGGCATCGCCCCTGAGGCTCAAGCCCAACTTTTTCAGCCTTTCTCTCAAGCCGACGAATCCACCACCCGGCGTTTTGGTGGCACCGGCCTCGGTCTGTCCATCGTCAAACAACTGGCGCAGTTGATGGGCGGTGAGGTGGGCGTGGACAGCACCTTGGGCCAAGGCAGCGAGTTCTGGGTCACCTTGCCGCTCGGCGTGGCGCAGGACAGCCCCGACGTGGCGCCGGTATTGCCGATTGAAACCTTGATGGCGGACGACGACGAGGTGCAGCGCGGTGCCGTGGCCGCCACCGCCCGCGCGCTGGGCTGGCGCATGGAAGCCCTGCCCAGCGGCGAATCGCTGTTGCAGCGGGTGCGTGAAAAATTGCTGTCAGGTCAGATGCCCGATGCCCTGGTCATCGACTGGCGCATGCCCGGCCTCGATGGCTTGCAAACCATTGCGGCTTTGCATGAAGAGTTTGGTGAGGGCAAATTGCCGGCCGTGTTGATGATCACCGCCGGTCGCCGTGCCGATTTGTTAGCGGCACCCCATGCCCACTTGGTGGACGGTGTGCTCACCAAACCGGTGTCATCGTCCACGCTCTTCAATGCCGTCTACGAAGCCGTGGCCAAACGCAAGGGTGATGCCGAACGTCTGATACAGGCTTCACGTTTGGACAGGGCCGGTGGCCTGTGGCTGGCCGGTGTGCGTGTGCTGGTGGTGGACGACAGCGCCATCAACCTGGAGGTGGCGCGGCGCATTTTGGAATCGGAAGGCGCGCTCGTCGCAGTGGCCAGTGATGGCGAACAAGCCTTGCTGCAAGTGGCCACGGCCACACCCGGTTTTGATGCCGTGCTGCTGGATGTGCAAATGCCGGTGCTTGGCGGTGTTGAAACCGTCCAACGCATTCGCGGTGAGTTGGGCTTCAAAACCTTGCCAGTCTTGGCGCTGACAGCGGGCGCCACGGTGGCTGAGAGGCAAAACGCGTTTGATGCCGGCATGAACGATTTCATCAGCAAACCCTTCGAACCCCAGGCCATGGTGCGCTTGTTGCGCCGCCATGTGGAGCGGGTGCGCGGCAGTTTTGTGCCGCTGGCGCAGCGGGTGGCGTCGGCGCCAACACAATCGGCTTGGCCGCGTCTGGATGGCATTGATCAAGTCGACGTGTCGAACCGCCTGAGTGGTGACATTGAACTCTTTGCCTCCATGCTGTCGCGGCTGCTGGACGAGTTCAACGATTTGGCGCACACCGACAACGCGGCTTCGGCGCTGCCAAAAGACCCGTCAGCGCGCGAAGCCTTGGCTGCTCGCTTTCACAAACTGCGCGGCAGCGCTGGCTTACTGGGTGCGCGCGCGGTGTGGCAAGCGGCAGGCCATGCAGAACATGTGCTGCGTGGCTCCGGCGCGAGTACCCCGGAGCTGGCCGTGGAGCAGCTGGCGGCGGCCGTGCGCGCTTTGCAGCAAGGGGCCGCACCCTGGCTGCTTGCAATGCGCAGCGCGCGCACCACCAGCGCACCACCCGCCGGTGCAGCTCCAACGCTGGACATCGTCGCGCTCGGCCGCCTGATCGAACTGCTGCGTGAACAAAGCCTCGCCGCCAAGTCAGCCTTCCATGGTTTGTCGGCCGCTTTGCAGAGCCGACTTACCGCCGTCGAGTTTGAACGCCTGAACACAGCGATGGAACAACTGAAGTTCCAAGACGCCGCGCAGCTGCTGGGCGAATTGATGCCCTGAGCTGCGCTGGCCAATCAAGCCCGTCAATTCGCCAACTGCTGCCCACGCAGAAGCAGCTCTGAGAACCGCACCGCATCCAAGTTGCTGCCGCAAACAATCAGCGCTACTTTTTTGCCATTGAGTTGCTGCCGCAGTGGGCCCAAGAGCGCCGCCAGCGCGGTGGCTGCTGCAGGCTCGACCGCCAGCTTCATGTCGCGGAAGGTGTAGTACATGGCTTGGCAGATCGCGTCGTCGGACACTCGTACCATGCCATCCGCATGCCGTTTGCATAGACCGTAGCTGTAGGGCAGGGCATAGGGCGCACCGAGGCTGTCGGCCACCGTGGTGACGCGCTCCAAGCGCACCGCTTGTCCCGCTTCAAAGCTGCGTGACATCGCGTCTGCGCCTTCAGGCTCCACGCCAAAAACTTGGCAGCGTTTGTTCATGCGCTTGACGCTGCTCGCGATGCCCGCGAGCAATCCGCCGCCGCCCACCGGAACGACCACGGCATCCAGGCCACTGACCTGGTGCATCAACTCCAAGCCCACCGTGCCTGTGCCTTGGGCGGTGAGGGGGCCATCAAAGGGATGAATGAGGGTGCGGCCTTCGCTCGCGACAAGCTCATCGGCATGCGCAAATGCGGCGTGTACATCGGTTTGCAACACCACCTCGGCGCCCAGGTCTTGGCAGGCTTGGATGCGCGCCGGGCTGACATGCTGGGGCATCACCACCTTGGCCGAGGTGCCGGCCAAGCGGGCGGCATACGACACCGCGATGGCATGGTTGCCCGCGCTGACGGCCACCACGCCGCGCCGCTTGGCCTCTAAGCCCATGGCCTGGATGCAGTTGAGTGCGCCGCGCAGTTTGAAGCTACCAGCGATTTGAAAGAGTTCAAGCTTGAGCCAGACCTCGGTCTCCGGGCTGAGCGCGGTTTGCACCACGCCAGTTTGCCAGCGCCACACCGGCGTGGTGAGCACCTGGCCTTGGAGGCGGGCGGCGGTTTGCTGGAAGTCTTGCAGGGTGAAATCGAGCGCCGGGTCCCAGGCGTTGTTGGGGTTCAAAGACATGTTTTTCTCCATCGAATTTGTTGCCAAAGAATGAAAGCCGTGCCGCGCTTGCGCGCAGGCCAGGTCAAGGGTTCATTCGGGTCGGAGGGCACCGGCACGCAGCCGCAGCTCAACGACCCAGGCTAATTCGAATGGAGGCAGTGGTGGCGCGGCAGATCGGCGCTTTGGACCCGCACGGCAACGCCACGGCAGCTGGGTGCCGATGGGGTGGGGTGCGGGTTTGGGAAAACATCAGGGGATGGAGTTTCGCACATTCAACCTATTGATGCGGCCCCTTGAAGTTTGAACTGCCGGACTGGCTGAGCCTTTCGCAAGGGAGGCTCTGGTGAACGGCAGCCTTGGCTTGATGCACCGCGCCGGGTCTCGGCCCGGCATGCCGAGTAACTTCTTTTTCTGGTGAAAAAGAAGTCACCAAGAAAACACCTGAACACCAGCCTATTTGAGTGGTGACGGATCGAACCGGGACCAGGGTGGATGTTCCGGATTCGGCCAGTAGCCACTACCCCTCGGGCGACGTTTTCTCGGCGGCTTGTCGCATCAGCCGTTGAACGCATACGACGCGTCCTTGGCCTGCCAGCCTCTCGTGGCGCTTTGCCGTGTTGGGGGAAAACGCCGAGAAAACGTCGCCCGAGGGGTAGTGGCTACTGGCCGAATCCAGACCCCAGGTCTGCGCTCCAGCACCAAGAAATCTCTCCCCAAATAGGCTGGTGTTCAAGGTGCTTCTTTGCTTACTTTCTTGCACCAGCAAGAAAGTAAGTCGCCATGCCGGGGCGAATTCCCGGCGCGGTGCATCAAACAAAGGCTGTCCTCCACCAAACGATGGTTCCCCCCAGTCCAGCAGTTCAAACTTCAAGGGGCCGCATCAATAGAAGCCGCAGTTGGACGCGCCCGAGTGGGCGGTGATGCGGGGTACTCGCAGCGTATGAGAGCGGTCAACTGCGGTTTCTAGATTCAAAAAAAAGGGCGGCCACGGCCGCCCTGTTCTGCGCATCTGAGCCGGTTATTTGCCCGACGCCAGTTTGTCGCGCATGCGGTTGGCGCGTTCTTGCGAATTGGGGTGGCTGGAGAGCATGCCACCACCACCGGAGCCGAGTTTGCGGAACGCCGACTCCATGGATTTGGCGTCGTATTTGTGTTTCTTCATGAATGCCAAGCCATAGTCGTCGGACTCGGTTTCATTGCTTTGCGAGTACTGCGCGTTGAGCACCGCTTCGGCCAAACCACCAAGGTCAGAGTCTGCGATCGCACCCAAAGCCCCTTTGCTGCTGGCAGCGGCTTTGCGGCCAGCCGATGCCATGTAAGCGGTGCGCATTCTGCCCAGCGAGTGTTTGGCTTTCACGTGGCCGATCTCATGGCCCAAGATGCCCAACAATTCTCCGTCCGTCATCATATCCATCAGGCCGCTGTAAAAACGGATGGAACCGTCAGGCGAAGCATTCGCATTGACTTGGCTGCTCATATAGACCTTGAAATTCAGCTTCATGCCGTCTTCGTTCACATGTTTGGCGGTCAAACGGGCCAAGCGTGCGGCGTATTTGTTGCCGGCCGGTGCCACGCTGCGCTTTTTGTCCTCATAGGCCCGCATTTGCGCCGACGCGCTCATCAATTCTTCTTCGGACACTGTGACGGCTTTAAACAAGTCCAGGGCAGCGCCGGCCTTGTTTTCTTTCGACGAGGCACCTTGGCCACCGGAGTCCACCGAGGACAGTGCCGAGCTCAAGCCCGCTAAAGGGTTGGCGCTGGAGGAAGAGCTGCTGCTTTTGCTGCTGGCAGACCCACTGCTCGCCGTGCTACCCGAGCCGCTGCCTGTGCTGGCGCAACCGGCTACCAATATGGCAACCAAACCCACTACCAAGCTGCTAGATCGAACCGTCTTCATTTCCATTTCCCTTTTGTTTGCTAAAAATTATTCAACCATGCACACCCTCGTACCAGGCCTGTCGGTGTGCAAATGGCGGTGTGAAGGATGTGGGTGTGGGGCACTGCAGCGAGTTCCCCGTTGGCCGCGCGATCAAAGAATGGCGCTTCCCAACATCGTGTCGAGACTGTATCGGGATGTTCGTGCGGTTTTGTTTCAAACTGCAACCAACCCACCCCTCAGATGAGGGAGGTGGACGATGCCCAGTGGGCATCAGATCATCAAGGGATCCACATCCATCGCCCAGCGCAGGATGCGCTCGCCAGGGCCACCGCGCTCGCGTTTGAGCGCATGCAACGCGGGCAGCCACAAGGCCATGAAGCGCTGCAATGCCACACGCGAGGTCGATTCAACCAGCATTTGCATGCGCTCTACATTGGCCACCCGGGCGACCGTGGTGGGCACTGGCGGATAGACCATCACACCCTCATGGCCAGGTAGCATGGCTGCCAGTTCAGCCGCCGCGTGCAAAAAACCGCGTGCCGCTTCTGCGGTTTTGGCCTCTGCCCGCATCAAGCCCAAATAGGAGTAGGGCGGCAGGCCCGCCATCTCCCGTTCTTCCAACTGGCTTTTGGCGAAGGCTTCGTAGTCATGCCCTTTGAGGGCCGCGTAGAGCCGGTGCTGCGGGTGCCAGGTTTGCACCCACATTTCGCTGTGTGCGGCATGCAGCGCGTCGCGCCCGGCGCGGCCCGCCGCTTGCATGAGCAAAGCGAACAAACGCTCGGGCGCGCGGAAGTCGCTGGAAAAAAGAGAGGTGTCGGGGTTGATGGCGGCGACCAAGGTGATGCGCCGAAAGTCGTGGCCCTTGGTGATCATTTGGGTGCCGACCAGCACGTCAACCTCGCCCGCATGCACGGCCCCCAACTGCGCTTGCAGCGACCCTTTGAGGCGGGTGCTGTCGGCGTCGATGCGGGCAATGCGGGCGGGGGATTCGCCTGGCCCCTTCAGCAGCGCAGCGAGTTGTTCTTCCACCTGTTCCGTACCACGTCCCATGGGCGCGATGTCCAAGTTGCCGCAATCGGGGCAGGCTTTGGGCACACGTTCGGTGTAGCCGCAGTGGTGGCAGCGCAGGGTGCGGTCCAGTTTGTGAAAAACGCGCCAAGCGCTGCAATGGGGGCATGCGCTTTTCCAACCACAGTCACCACAAAAAAGAACCGGCGCATAACCACGGCGGTTCAAGAACACCAGGCTTTGCTCGCCTGCATCAATGCGCTGCTGCAAGGCCGCGAGCAAGGGTGGTGACAAGGCGGTGTTGGCGCCTTTTCCGCTCTGTCCAACACGCGGCTGCTGGTTCATGTCCACCACACGCACCCGGGGCAACACGGCCCCACCGATGCGGGTGGGCATGGCCAGACGAAGGTAACGCCCTTCGTTGGCGCGCTGCCAAGTTTCGAGTGATGGGGTGGCTGAACCCAGCAGCACCGACAGGTTCTCGCGTTTGCCGCGCACCACAGCCAAGTCGCGGGCGGAGTAACGTGCGCCGTCTTGTTGTTTGTAGGACGGGTCGTGTTCTTCATCGACCACGATCAAACCCAAACGCGGCATCGACGCGAACACGGCAAGCCGGGTGCCGAGCACCAAATCGGCCAGGCCCAGGTGGGCAAGCAGCCAATGGCGCAGGCGCTGTGCAGGAGTGAGGGCACTGTGCAGCGATACGATGCACCGGCCTGCAAAACGCGCTTTGAAGCGTTCTTCTAACTGCGGCGTGAGGTTGATTTCCGGAACCAGCACCATGGCCTGTTGACCACGAACCAAGGCAGCCTCGGCGGCCTGCAAATAGACCTCGGTTTTGCCGCTGCCCGTGGCGCCGAATAACAGGCAGGTGGGGGCGGTGTGAGCGCCGTTCTCCACGGCCAACCGCGCGAGCACCTCCGCTTGTTCAGGTGTAACAGCCGGTCTGCTGCGGCTCATGGCCATGGCCTGGTCGCTGGGGGTGGGTTGCGCGCTTTGGGCCTTGTGCAGCTTGGCCAACTGCTTGTGCAGTTGAAGGTTGTCCAGTTTGCGCAGCTCCGGCGGAAGGACCGACAGCGCCACCTCGCCAGGGCTGCGCTGGTAGTAACTGGATGCAAATTCCGCGAGTGCAAGCCAGGCGGCGGACAAGGGCGGCAGCGCGTCCAGCACCGCGGCCACTGGGCGAGTTACATGTTGTGGGGGCAGCGCAGAGGCCGTGTTTGGCGGCCCGGTGTGCCACACCAAGCCGGGCACATCACGCTTGCCCAAAGGCACACGAACCAGGGTTCCAGGCGAAAGTGGTTGCTCACAGGTGTAGTCCAGTAGGCCGCTCAAGCCGCTGTGCAACGGTGCTTCCACAGCCACTCGAAGCGTCGTGAGATCGCTCAAAACGTGCTCCACCAAACTTGTCGACTCAAGTTGAAGTGACTTTCATAAACCTCAGCTAAGTTCATGTTTTTGCTAGGCTTTACAGGTAGTCCACTCGTTCTGTGGATAACTTTGTGGGCAACCTTGTCATGAAAGGCCTAAATGCTTGATTCCTCTGGCTTGGACAGCGATTGCCTATTTTCGCAGCAACAAGATCTGTTCAATAAAATCAACAACTTAGAGCGATTTCACGAAATGGTCATCGTGCACTGCGACAAAATCCACGGCGAACCGGGGCATGCGCCGAAATGGGGATAAGTCAAGCCCACAAGACCGATTTGACGACAAATTTGGCACTTGACAGGCCCTCTCAAAAGCGCTCAAACCCGTGCTTCAGGCGCCCGCGCGTTGTCGCTTCGAATGCTGGTGAACGGCATCCACCAGTACCGACACATGCTCGGGTGGCGTGTGTTGGCTGATGCCGTGGCCGAGGTTAAAGATGTGGCCCGAACCTGCGGTTGGAATGCCAAAGCTGTCGAGGGTTTGCCGAACCTGTGTTTCTATCTGTGCCGGCGCGGCAAACAGCACATTTGGATCGATGTTGCCTTGCAGGGCCACGTGCTCTCCCACACGGCGACGCGCTTGGCCCAAGTTGACCGTCCAGTCCACACCCAATACATCGGGTGCGTGTGGCGATCCGATGTCGGCCATCTCCTCCAACCACAAGCCACCGCCTTTGGTGAACACGATGTGTGGAATGCGCACGCCCTGGTGTTCACGCTTGAGTTGTTTCAACACCCGCTGGGTGTAGGCCAGGCTGAAGGTTTGAAACGCGCCATCGGCAAGCACACCGCCCCAGCTGTCAAACACCATCACCGCCTGGGCGCCGGCTTCAATTTGGGTGTTGAGGTACAGCGCCACAGCGTCGGCATTGATGGACAACATGCGGTGCATCAGGTCGGGTCGCGAATAAAGCATGGACTTCACCAAGCGGTAGTCGTCGGAGCCGCCGCCCTCCACCATGTAGCAGGCCAAGGTCCAAGGACTGCCGGAAAAACCAATCAAGGGCACCCGGCCTTGCAGTGCTTTGCGAATCGACGTCACGGCGTCAAACACATACTGCAGGCTGTTCATGTCGGGCACGGCCAACTGGTTCACGGCGGCTTCATCCCGAACCGGTCGTGCGAACTTTGGGCCTTCACCTAAGGCGAAACTCAAACCCAGGCCCATCGCGTCGGGCACGGTGAGGATGTCGCTGAACAGAATCGCTGCATCCAGCGCATAACGCTCCAGCGGTTGCAGGGTGACCTCGGTGGCGTAATCACGGTTGGTGGCCAGTCCCATGAAGCTGCCCGCTTTGGCCCGCGTGGCGCGGTACTCGGGCAAATAACGCCCTGCTTGGCGCATCAACCAAACGGGGGTGTAGGGGGTGGGCTCGCGCAGACAGGCGCGCAGGAAAGTGTCGTTCTGAAGAGGGGCAAACATCGTGGGATTATCCTCTGCCACCTGGCACGCGCTTTTGCTGTGCCCCACGCTTTGGAGACCCTCCCATGCTTGCGCAAAATATTCTGGCCACCATTGGCAATACGCCGCACATCCGCATCAACCGCTTGTTTGGCGGAACGCACTCGGTCTACATCAAGAGTGAACGCTCCAACCCGGGTGGTTCCATCAAGGACCGCATTGCGCTCAGCATGGTGGAGGCAGCAGAAGTCGCAGGTTTGCTCAAGCCCGGATCCACCATCATCGAACCCACCTCCGGCAATACCGGCGTGGGTCTGGCCATGGTGGCGGCGGTGAAGGGCTACAAGCTCGTGCTCGTGATGCCCGAGAGCATGAGCATTGAACGCCGCCGTTTGATGCTGGCCTATGGCGCGACTTTTGTGCTCACGCCGCGCGAAAAAGGCATGAACGGTGCCATTGCGCGCGCCAAAGAGCTGGTGTCCGAGACGGCAAATTCATGGATGCCGCAGCAGTTTGAGAACCCCGCCAACATCGATGTGCATGTGCGCACCACGGCGCTGGAGATTGCGGCTGACTTCCCCAGCGGCATCGACGCCCTCATCACCGGTGTGGGCACGGGCGGCCACATCACCGGTTGTGCTCAGGTCCTCAAAGCCCGTTGGCCGAAACTCAAAGTGTTTGCGGTTGAGCCCAGCGCCAGCCCGGTGATCAGTGGCGGCGCGCCCAGCCCGCACCCGATTCAAGGCATTGGCGCCGGTTTCATCCCCAAAAACTTGCACACCGATTTGCTCGACGGCGTGATCCAAGTCGAAGCCGAAGCTGCCCGTGAAATGGCCCGCCGCGCCGCGCGTGAAGAGGGCATGCTGGTGGGTATTTCCAGCGGCGCCACCTTGGCCGCCATTGCGCAAAAGCTGCCTGACTTGCCTGCGGGTGCCACCGTGCTCGGCTTCAACTACGACACCGGTGAACGCTATTTGTCCATCGAAGGTTTCTTGCCAACCGAATAAAGCCCCCGCGCTGCCCATGTCATCCAAACCCCGCATCCTCATCGTCGAAGACGAACCCGGCATTGCCGACACCTTGCAGTACGCGCTGCGCACCGAAGGGTTTGAGCCCTTGTGGTGCGCCACCGGCGAGGAGGCCTTGCGTCGCGTGGCCGAACAAACCCCAGCCTTGGTGATTCTCGATGTGGGCTTGCCCGACATCATGGGTTTTGAGGTGTTCAAACGACTGCGTGCGATGCCGGGTTGCACAGATTTGCCCGTGGTCTTTCTCACAGCGCGCAGCGATGAGATCGACAGGGTGGTGGGTCTGGAGTTGGGCGCGGACGACTATGTGCCCAAACCCTTCTCGCCACGTGAACTGGTGGCGCGGGTGCGGTCAATCTTGCGCCGTTCCAACAAGGGGACAACGGCGGCAATAAAGGCGGAGGATTTGTCCGCACCGGCTGCTGCGACGCCACTGGCCATCGACGACAGCAAGCGCCAAATTCGTTACTACGGCCAGCGACTGGACTTGTCGCGTTATGAGTTCGGGCTGCTCAAAACCTTGGCCTCACGCCCTGGCCATGTGTACACCCGCGATGTGCTGCTCGACCTGGTCTGGGACGACGCCAGCGACAGCCTGGACCGCACCGTTGATGCCCACGTGAAAACCTTGCGCGCCAAACTCAAGGCGATTGCACCTGAGCTCGACCCGATATGCACCCACCGTGGCAGTGGGTATGCGCTGGCCGACGATTTGCCGGCGTCGCGTTAGGGAGTCTCTATTTGGATTTGCTCGCCGGCGGCGTGGCCATGGGCTTGATGGCGCCACAGTCGGCAGAGAGCCACTTTCCGGACTGTGTCGTTTGCATCACCTCGGGTTTGCCTTTGCGCTGTGTGGTGAAAATGAACTCGCCTTCATAGGCTCTGGGTCCGAGCAACGTGAATTGCCCTTCACCCGTGGAAGGCGGGTTGCCCGCGCAACTGAACTGCATGCGGGTGCTGTTGCCGCTGTGCTGCATGGTGTGGGTACACCCATCTCGGGTGGGTACTTGCCGCAGTGCTGCTTGTTCAGGCGTGATGCAGATCCGAACGGTGTTCGGTGCCCCGCCCATGGCGATGCCGTTTTTCGCCATCATGGCGTCCATTTGTTTGCGCTGTTCGGGCGTCATCTTGGCCATGGCGGCCTGAGCCTGGGCCATGGCCTTTTCCATCTCACCACTTTGTGACTTCATTTGCATGGTGGTCTCCCACAGCCCGGCTTGCATCTGGGTTTGAAGCTGGGCTTGCGCCCCCGCAGCGAACAGCAAGTTCAGTGGGATGGCCAAGACAGCAGTGGACAACAAGCGTGTGAGCATGGGAAAACTCCTTGCAATCGTTTGAGCGGTCCAGCATAGCAGCGCTCGACCACGGATTCTCGCCATAAAGGCTATCCTCTGCCACCTTGTGCCACCGTCTGGATTCACTGTGAGTTTCTTCAAAGATTGGTCCGTCCAAGCCGGCACGGCAGGGTTTGTCGCGGTGCTGGTCGGTTTCACCAGCTCGGTGGCCATCGTATTTCAAGCGGCCACCAGTTTGGGCGCGACGCCGGCGCAAATCAGCTCCTGGATGTGGGCCTTGGGGCTGGGCATGGGCCTGTGTTCCGCACTGCCTTCGCTGTGGTTGAAGAAGCCGGTGATGGTGGCCTGGAGCACACCCGGCGCAGCGGTGCTGGCCACCGCAGCCATGGCCGCAAGCAGCGACGGCCAGGCCTTCACGATGGCGCAGGCCGTGGGCGCCTTCATGGTGTGCGCGCTGTTGATCACGCTCTTTGGTATCACGGGTTGGTTTGAACGTTTGATGGGCCGCATTCCCATGTCCATCGCCTCGGCCTTGTTGGCCGGTGTGCTCGGGCGTTTTGGCCTGGATGCTTTTGTGGCACTGAAGTCGGACTGGAGTTTGGTGCTGCTGATGCTGTGCAGCTATTTGCTCGGCAGGCGCTTGTGGCCGCGTTATGCGGTGCCTGTGGTCTTGCTCTTGGCCACGGTGCTGGTTGCCTTCAGGGGGCAGTTGCAGTTGAACGCGGTTCAGTGGTCCTTGACTGCCCCCGTGTTCGTGATGCCTGAGTTCAGCGTCAGCGCCCTCATCAGCCTGGCCCTGCCGCTGTTTGTGGTGACCATGGCCTCACAAAACTTGCCGGGTGTGGCCGCCATCAAAGCGGCGGGCTACGAGATGCCGCTGTCAAAAATCATCACGCTCACGGGGCTGGCCACCTTGGTGTTGGCACCGTTTGGTGCTTTCGCACTCAATTTGTCCGCCATCACCGCCGCCATTTGCATGGGCCGCGAAGCCCATGAAGACCCAGCCAAGCGCTACACCGCCGCTGTGAGCTGCGGGCTGATCTACGTGGTGATTGGCCTTTTTGGTGCAGCCGTCACCGGCGTGCTCACCGCCTTCCCGCGTGAGCTGGTGGTCGCCATTGCCGGTTTGGCTTTGCTCGGCACCATAGGCAGTGGTTTGGCCTCGGCCTTGAAAGAAGAAACCACGCGCGAAGCTGCCCTCATCACTTTTTTGGTCACCCTGAGCGGCGTCAGCCTCTGGGGCATCGCCTCGGCTTTCTGGGGTGTCGTGGCGGGCGCACTCGCGCTATTTGTGCAACAGTGGCGGCCCACAGCCTCTTCCTCGGCCCGCTGAATTCACATTGAACGTTCATGAAACTTCTTTTCATCGCCGACCCGCTCGAGTCCTTCAAGCCTTACAAAGACTCCACCTTCGCCATGATGCGCGAGGCCTCACAACGTGGCCACACGCTTGTGGCTTGCGAGCCCAAAGATGTGATGTGGAAGCGGGATGGGCGCGTTACGGCCTTCGTGCGTGAGATCACACTGACTGGATTGTTGGACGATTGGTTCGTTGCCAAGCAACAAGCGCCCAACGAAATCCCCATCGCCTTGGCGGATGTCGACGCCGTGCTGATGCGCAAGGACCCGCCCTTCGACAGCGAGTACTTCTACGCCACCCACCTGCTCAGTCAAGCCGAGCGCGAAGGGGCCAGGGTGTTCAACTCGCCGCAGGCGCTGCGCGACCATCCCGAAAAGTTGTCGATACTCGAGTTCCCCCAGTTCATCGGCCCCACCTTGGTCACGCGTGATGCGGCCGACATCGTGCGTTTCCACGCCGAGCACCACGACATCATCTTGAAACCGCTCGACGGCATGGGCGGCAAAGGCATTTTTCGCGTAGGCCCCGATGGGCTGAACCTGGGCAGCATCACCGAGACCCTGAACCAAGGCGGGCTGCAGACCGTGATGGTTCAGCGTTACCTGCCCGAGATCAGCCAGGGCGACAAACGCATCTTGGTGATTGATGGTGTGCCTGTGCCCTTTTCGCTGGCCCGCATTCCCCAAGGCTTGGAGATTCGCGGCAACTTGGCCGCCGGCGGCAAAGGCGTGGCCCAGCCCTTGAGCCCACGCGATTGGGAGATTGCGAACAGCCTCGGCCCCGTGCTGGCCGCACGCGGCTTGCTGTTGGTGGGACTGGACGTGATTGGCGACTGCCTGACCGAAATCAACGTCACCAGCCCGACCTGTTTCCAGGAAATCACCCAACAAGCCGGGGTGGATGTGGCGGCGACTTTTGTGGATGCGCTGGAGAAAAAACTCGCTGCTTGAGGAGGTGTGATTCCAAGTGAGGGGTTGCGCGGCCCATCACCCCCCGTCATTCCCGCGAAGGCGGGAATCCAGGGATGCCCCGCACACATCGCAGGTACAGCTTCATAGCCCACCGCCGCGTGGATTCCCGCCTTCGCGGGAATGACGCGATGCCAGCCTGGGATAATCCCGTTTCCGAAAACGCGCCTCCCGCGTATCACTTACTTCGCCAGCACGGCGGCGCTGTCTCTCAGCGCTGTTTGGCGCATCGAGATCCCATGGCTGTCTTATCCCTTTCCAACGCCCACCTGGCTTTCGGCCATGTGGCCCTGCTCGACAACGCGGCGTTTTCGCTGGAGGCTGGCGAACGCCTGGGGCTGATAGGCCGAAACGGCGCTGGCAAGTCGTCGATGTTGAAAATCATCGCCGGACTGGAAAAACTCGACGACGGTCTGCTGCAAATGACCCAAGGCGTGCGCATTTGTTATGTGCCGCAAGAGCCAGTTTTTGAGCCCGGCCACACCGTGTTTGAAGCCGTGAGCGAGGGTGTGGCCGAAGCCAAAGCCGTGCGCCAGGCCTATGAAGAACATGCCGACGGCGTCGATTTGGATGCTCTGCAAACCCGCATTGAAGCGCTGGACGCCTGGAACTGGGAGCAGCGGGTGGACACCACGCTGGCGCAATTGCACCTGGATGGCACACGCGACATCAGCGAACTCTCCGGGGGCATGAAAAAACGTGTGGCCCTGGCGCAAGCCCTGGTGGCGGTGCCCGATGTGCTGTTGCTGGACGAGCCCACCAACCACTTGGATTTAGATTCCATCGCCTGGCTGGAAGAGCTGCTTTGCGGTTTCAAGGGCAGCATCATGCTCATCACCCACGACCGCGCATTTCTGGACGGCGTGGCCACCCGCATCATCGAGTTAGACCGCGGCATCATCCGCAGCTACCCTGGCAATTTCAGCGCCTACGAATTTTTCAAAGAAGAGCAGTTGGCTTCCGATGCCCTGGCCAATGCCCGCGCCGACAAACTGCTGGCGCAAGAAGAGGTGTGGATACGCAGAGGCGTGGAAGCCCGCCGCACCCGCAGCGTGGCCCGCATTCAGCGCTTGGAGGTGCTGCGTGATCAGCGTCAAAAGCGACGAGACTCACTCGGGCAAGTGCGCCTGGAGATTGATTCCGGCGCGCCCAGCGGCAAGATCGTCGGTGAGCTGCGTGATGTGACCATGCGCTTTGGCGACAAAACCATCGTCAACAATTTCACCGGCACCATTTTGCGCGGCGACAAAGTGGGTTTGATCGGCCCCAATGGCGCAGGCAAAACCACCTTGCTCAAGCTCATCCTTGGCCAGCTGGAGCCGACCTCAGGCCACGTGCGCCTGGGCAGCAAGATCGACGTTGCCTACTTCGACCAAATGCGCAGCACCCTGAACCTGGACGCCACCTTGGCCGACACCATCAGCCCCGGGAGCGAGTGGGTGGAGTTCAACGGCTCACGCCGCCACGTGATGAGTTATTTGAACGACTTCTTGTTTTCGCCAGAGCGCGCCAACTCGCCGGTGCGCACCTTGAGCGGCGGCGAACGCAACCGCGTGCTGTTGGCCCGCCTCTTTGCATTGCCCGCCAACGTGCTGGTGCTGGACGAACCCACCAACGACCTCGACATTGACACCCTGGAGTTGCTGGAAGAGTTGCTGCAGAACTACCCCGGCACGGTGTTTCTGGTCAGCCACGACCGCCGTTTTCTCGACAACGTGGTCACCAGCACCATCGCCTGGGAAGGCGAAGAAACCCCCGGGTTTTGGCGTGAGTACGAAGGCGGGTACGAAGATTGGAAGGCGCAGCGTGCACGCGCGACAAGTTTGCGCAATAAAGCCAGCAAAGAAGCCGCCAAAGAGGCCAGCAAGGACAGCAGCAAGCCGGGCAAAACAAACGCGGTTGCCCCTGCACCTGCCAGCGCCAAACCGCGCAAACTCAGCTACAAAGAACAGCGCGAGCTCGACGCTTTGCCCGCCAAGATGCAAGCCCTGGAAGCTGAACAGGCCGCGCTCAACGCCTTGCTCGCTGACGGTGCCGTCTACAGCAGCGACCCGAAGAAGGCCGCTGAGTCACAAGCCCGTGTGGTGCAAATTGACGACGAGTTACTTGCTGCGCTCGAGCGCTTAGAGGCGCTGCAGGGCTGAGCTGTTCAATCTCACCGCCCCAAACCCCCAAACCACGATTCATTGGACGCATCACGGTGGGTGCGGCTGACGATGAGGCCGCCTTGCAAATACAGGGCATTGAGCAGTCGTATGGCCAGCTCGCGTGACAAGCCGGGCCACAACATCAATTCACGCAAATTCACGCTGCCGGCGCGCATGCGCTGGACCGCTTCTTTGACGCTGCTCTGCATCGGGAAACGTTCCCACTCGGTGCTCGGACCCACGCGGTAGGCGGCAGACCCGGCGATTTCCGGCAGCAGCTCACATCGTCCGCCGTACCAGGCCAGTGCCCACAGCCACGGGGCCAAGGAATAGTGGTGTTCGAATTCGCCGACGATGCCGATGCCGCGCTCTTGCGCGCCCGGCGGTTGCAAGATTGCAGGCTCTACATGCAGCACGGCGAGTTTGGCCAAGCTGTCCGCGTCCAAGGTTTCCAACGACAAAGGGCAGTGCACCCAATGCTGTTGAGGGAAAACGGTCAATGGCACCGCTTTGTCTTGCGAGCGGCAGTGGATGGTGACCCGGCTCGCATGGCGCACGCTGGCCGCCATGATTTCGAGGACGTCCAGCGAATCGCCGACCCAGCGCTTGTCTTCATATCGCAGCAAGTCGGCCTGCAAAGAAGGGCTGAGTCCGCTCAAGCGCGTGCCCAGCACGATGCCGTGCTCAGTCCAGGGGCCCTCGTCCATCTCGTCGAGATAGCGCACATAGCTGCTGGCCCGCATTAACTCGGGCTGGCCTTGGGGGATGGTGGATTCAAACATGGGTCAAAAATCAGCAAGCTGCAACTTTGTAGTGCAAGACTAACCGGTGTTCTGTGACGAAGTGCGACAAACCGGGCCACTCCCTTTGTTACACGAAAGAACTGCACCAAGATGCAGTGAAAGAATGGGTTGACCCTGAAAAGGGCTGTTTTTCCAGGGAACACATGCCGACGCTCGCGGCTTCAATGGACATGCCAGGAACAGCTCAGTCTTGGCAAGCACTGCGAAGGGAGATTGCGATGTCTTTGTCAGTACGCAAACAACTTCAGTCGTTGTGCTTCGTGGCGCTGTCGGCGGGCGCTGTGATTGTCTCATTGACCAGCGAAGCGAGTGCTTCGGGTTCAGTCAATCAAGCCGGGACCCAGTCACTCACGCCCGCCAACTACATTTACAAGGTGGTCTCAGCCGAAGGCCACACCGCCTACCTGTTTGGTAGCAGCCACTTGAGCCCGTCCAATGCGCCGGTCCAACTGGGCAGCTGCACCAAACAATTGTTGTCTGCATCGGCGACCGTGGTGATTGAGTCGGACCCTATTTCAAGCCGCCAGTACATGGATGGCCGCCCGTCCACTTTGCCGATGTCCCAAGTTTTGCCGCTGCTGACCGACACCCAAATGCAGCAATTGCACCAATGGGTTTACGGCGTGACTTCTCACAATCCTGATACCCGTTTGGCGCCGCTTGATGCTTTCGAGGTGATCAGGCATCTAAGTGCTCGCCAAACACGGCTGCGCCAAGCCCAAGTGGGATGGTCGGAACATGGCCTGGATACAGAAATCATGATGGCGGCGCGCTTTTTGGGAAAAGCCACGACAAGTTTGGAAACGCCGCAAGAGCAATTCGCATTTTTCAGGTCCATGACCCCGCCCATGCATGCACAACAAATAGGAGCGGCATTGGCCACGCTCAGCAGCCGAGATGAACTCAGTCAGTCCGGTCACATGCTGCTCAAGTTGGTTCAGTATGCGGCGGTAGGTGATGAAGAGGCTTTGCTTGAATCGGTTGGGATGTTGGGCGACAGCGGGGACTACCTCGAAGCGACGGTTTTCAAGCGCAATGCGAGTCAAGCTGAAAAAATAGACCAACTGCTTCAAAGCGCTGCTCAGAAGCCCATTTTCTTCGCCCTTGGGGCGCTGCATTTGGCAGGAGAAGGCGGTGTACCCGCCCGATTGGCAGCCCGGGGCCACGACGTTCGACGGGTTTGTGTGGATTGATCACGTCGAGGCCAGCCCCAACAACGGTAGATCTCCCCAGTGGTATCGCGGGTTCGTCGTGACTACCGGGTGGTCCCCGCCATGCCTTGGGCCGATTGAGAGCCCTCTCGGCGTGCGCCTGACGCCAGAGCCACGTTTTAGTTCACAACTGTGAACTGACAGCAACCAGGGTTGCTGGCTCGCCCTTCGTCGTGATGAGCCCCCATAGACCGCACCGCGGAGTGAAGAGGTCAAAACGCCTCACGAGTAACCGGCTGCTGCCCGCGACCTCGCTATCATCCTTTTCAGCCAAGCCGGGGTCAAACGTTATCCAAGCTGGCAAACACAGGGAAAGAAGAATTCAATTGCGCATATCCAATCGAAAGCGGGTCATGGTCACAGGGGGAGCCGGATTTGTTGGCTCGCATCTTTGCGAGCGGCTTCTGGCGCAGGGCTGCGATGTCCTTTGTGTTGACAATTTCTACAGCGGTACCCGCGACAACGTAGCCCACCTCTTGGGCAATCCACACTTTGAGCTGATGCGTCACGATGTGACCTTTCCGCTTTACGTCGAGGTGGATGAAATCTATAACTTGGCTTGCCCCGCGTCCCCTATTCATTACCAGCGGGATCCGGTGCAAACCACCAAGACCAGCGTCCATGGTGCGATCAACATGCTGGGCTTGGCCAAGCGGACCAAGGCGAAAATTCTCCAAGCGTCAACCAGCGAAGTTTATGGAGACCCAGAAGTACACCCTCAGCGGGAAGACTATTGGGGGCGCGTCAACCCCATCGGGATACGGTCCTGCTATGACGAAGGCAAGCGCTGCGCAGAAACCCTCTTTTTTGATTACCACCGACAGCACCAACTTCACATCAAGGTAGTCAGGATTTTCAATACCTACGGCCCGCGTATGCACCCCAACGATGGCCGCGTGGTGAGCAACTTCATTGTCCAAGCCCTGCGTGGCCAAGACATCACCATCTACGGGGATGGTGCTCAGACACGCAGTTTTTGTTATGTCGACGACCTCGTGAATGGGCTGGTGAGCATGATGGCCAGTCCGCCCACCGTGACCGGTCCGATCAATCTCGGCAACCCAGACGAGTTCACCATCCTTGAGTTGGCGCAAACCGTGTTGAAGATGGTGGGTAGCGCTTCCAAGCTGACACTCAAACCTCTGCCCCAAGACGATCCCCGGCAAAGGCAACCCGACATCACTTTGGCCCAAGAGGTGCTCGAGTGGGCGCCGCGCATCAAACTGAGTGAGGGTTTGGAGAAAACCATCCACTATTTCAAGAGCACTCTGACTCCATGAATCTTGCGGCGTATCCGGTGATTGTGGTCATGCCCGTCTACGAGGACATCGAGGCCAGCGGTCTTTTGTTCAAAGCGTTGGCTGAGCACTTCAGTGACAAGGCGTACGTGATTGCGGTGGACGATGGGTCGGTAAGACAGCCATTGTCCGTTGCCCACTTGCAGCAGCACGGGGTGGTCGGCTCGGTGCTGAGATTGCGACGAAACGTTGGACATCAGCGCGCGATTGCCATTGGTCTGGGTTATGTCGCCGAATTTCTAACTGACAAACACCGTGTGGTGGTGATGGATTCAGACGGTGAAGATGTTCCGTCCACCATCCCCGCACTGCTTGAGCAACTGCACTCGGATTCCTTGGATGCCGTGGTTGCTCAACGCAAAAGCCGAGTGGAGACCCTGAGGTTCAAAGCGTTTTACATGGTCTACAAGCTGTTCTTTAAGCTGATGACGGGGCGGTCAATTAATTTTGGCAATTTCATGGCACTGAAAGCACATGCGGTGAAACGCCTGGTGGCCATGCAAGAGCTGTCGATTCACGTCGCTGGTGCGGTGCTTGCTTCCAAGCTCCGCACGGGTGTGTGCTCTTTGGACCGTGGGCCGCGTTATGCGGGGCAATCGAAAATGAACTTCGTGGGCCTCGCGCTGCACGGCTTCAAGGCGCTGATGGTTTTTGCAGAAGATGTGCTGGTCAGGGTTGGAATTGCCTGCTCGGTGATCGCCGTGTTGGCTGTCGCTGGTGGCATCGCCGCCATCCTTCTGAAAATGGCTGGTTTTTCGACGCCAGGCTGGTTTTCCGTCGCGTTCGGAATTCTTGTGTTGATGTTTCTGCAAACCGGCGCCTTGGCCTTGATGACCTTGATGTTGACCGGTGTTGTGAGAGGTGGCACGGTGACGACCGCCATTTCTTACCAAGACTTCATTGAAGAAGTCACCTCAACTCCTTGGCCCTCGAGCACCTTGTGAAACCCCAGGCCACAGAGCTGGCACGTTATGTCGTCAATGGGCTGGTGGCAACGGCAGTGCACTTCGCCGTGCTGAGCTTCAACTTGAAAGTTTGGGGGCTGTCATCGGCAGGAGTTGCCAACTTCATCGCTGCTTTTTTTGGCATCGCAGCTTCATTCGTGGGCAGTCGTTACTTTGTCTTTAGGAAACGAAGCAAGGGCATTTTTTCTCAAGCCATCAAATTCGCCTGCCTCTACGGGGCGATCGCCCTGCTGCACGGCTTGGTTTTGTACTGTTGGACCGATAGATGGGGTTATGACTATCGACAGGGCTTTCTGTTAGCCACTCTTTTGCAGATTTCACTCAGCTACGCCGGAAACAAATTTTTGGTCTTTAATGAATGAAAACAATACGTGCTCTGATAGCCTCTTCACTGTATTTTTTTATACTTGCCGTCACTTATTACATTCATATTAACTATTTCAATGTAAATGTGGTTTTTTATGCAGCGATCGGTGACTCCTTGATTGCGACTGCGCTGGCGGGTTTTATTTTATTCACGGTCAAATACTTTCGCTTATTCAATTTTTTTGAAAAAACTCAAATGTTGTGTCTTTGGGTTTTGGCAGGTTATGCCTTGGCCATCAGTGTTCCAACTGTCATAGACCGGTCGCTGTCTTTCTATATTCTTGAAAAACTTCACCAGCGAGGTGGTGGAATTCGATTGGATCACTTCGAAGAGGTATTCACAAAAGAATATGTTAAAGAGCATCGCCTGGTTGATATTCGCCTTACCGAGCAACTTGCCTCTGGGACGATCACCATCGTCAACGGCTGCGTCAAGCTGACGCCGAAGGGACAGCGGCTTGAGGCGTTCAGCAGGGCATTTCGAAATCACCTTTTACCCAAACAAAGGTTGATCATGGGTGAGTACTCGTCCGATTTGACGGACCCATTCAAAAACAGCGTCGAACGGGTCAACTACACCTGCAAATGACGGGTCTGTCGCCGTCTTGCCGGCGCGGGGCTGTCTTCTTTATCGATGATGCTCTCTCAGTGTTGGATGATTCTGTAAGCCTTGGCGCCGTTTGAGGCGGCAATCTCTTCGAAGAACTGCTTGAAATTTCCAACACCCTCTAGCCCCTGTGCTGCGAGTGAGTTGGTCACAAGCACGTCGAATCCGCCAGCCTTTAACTTCTGCGCCAGGTACTCTGGGCTGTAGGAGACAAAGTCTCGGTACCGCCATTTTCCGAAATGATCACCCCGCACCTGATGAGGGAAATAATATATTAAACCTTCCAGTCCCCATTGATAAACCTTCAATTCAGGTTTATTTTTAAGGTAATTCATTATCCCTATTTCTGGAATGGCCTTGTTCAGCGCCTCTTCCTTGGATGTGGCGCTATAGGCAATCAGTGATTTATGAGTTTCATACTCTTGTTTAACGATTGAGTCAAAATAAATAACAGAAACAAAAAATGCAAAATACTTAAATGCCAAGTTAATTTTTATGGCATGTTTGTTGGGTGCTATTTTCAACAGATCAAAAATTGAACACAGGGAATAAGCCGATAACAAAGCGATCACCGGAAAGGCTGGCATTAAATATCGATCGTAGTGTGAGGTGACATACCAAATTACAAACGAGTAAATAGAAAAAACCAACCCGTACCAAACGGATGTATTTTTTTTGATAATGAAAAATAGCGGTGCAATCACTGCTGGCCACAAGGCATAGTCAGGCCAGTTCTTTAGTTGACTAATGTCGAATAACTGATACTCCATATCAGCAGCATTCCAGTCACTGTAGCCGAATATTTTTCCACCAAGAGGATTGAATGGGTCTCCGGTTAAAAGGTAGTTTCTTAAATACCAGTAGATGCAGGGTGCAAGAAAGAAAAAACTGGCTTTGAGTAACAATTTCGACCGCGCACGGTGCACGAGGACGGCGATGAAAAACAGTGGCAAGAAGCTCAGTACCTGGTATTTGGATCCGACCGCCACGCCAAAAAGAAAGCAGGCGATCAGCAACCAACCTTCATCTTCCTTGCGGTCCAGCCATTGATGAAAGCTGATGCAGGACGCGAACACGAACAGGGAAATGCCCAACTCGATGTAAGCCGTGCTGTAAAACCATTGGGACAGATAGATCCATATGCTGCTCGCCAAAAATGCCAAGAGATGGCTGCCATGTCGCGCACCCAGTCGGTAGATCAGCAACATGGTGAGCCAACCCGCCAGAGCATGCAGCAGATGGGCGAAAGAGTCATGGCGCAAGATCAGTGCCGCGGCGTAGAGCAGGTCAAAGTTGTATGGAAACCAGGGGTACCTGATCCACTCGCTGACAGACAAATGCCCGGACTTGGCCCATTGGCTGGCATGGGGCAGGTGGTACATCAACGCGTCCCAACCCAAAGGAATGACCAAAGGCCTGAAAATCAAGGTGAGGGCCGCGCCAATGGCCAGCAGCGCCCACGGGTTGAAACCGTACGTCCACCGACCGCCGATGCCGGGCATCAGCACCTTGGCCTGCCAGGCGGCCAAAAGCAGGCCGCTGAACAAAACGATATTGATCGGGCCTCTTTGCAAATAGCCGGTGGCGCCCAGGATCTGCAGGAGCAAGATAAACGAGCCCAGACCGACCGTTGTCGACAGCGCGACCGCAAGCCAACCATCTTCGATCTTGTGCTCTGTCAAGGCGTGGATCAGCGAACTGCCGGCGCCCCAGAAAGAAACGCACATCAAAGCCAATACCGCGTACTGTTTGAGCGCGTAGGTGAATATGTCCATGGTGAGCTGCTGATGCTTATTCTTGTCAGGGGGCCTGTCAGGTTCAAAAGACGGGGTGGTTGTCGAAAACTTTGCGGCCAAGCGCCGCATTTTCGTTTGACTGCGCAACCATCCGGTTGGCGTGTGTTTTGCAAAGGGACAGAGGTGTTCAACCTCACGCCAGACCGAGGCGCAGACGTGCCACTGCCGCCCAAAACCGAACATCTTGCGTGGTGCTGAAGTTGACCCGCATCAGCGTCGTCGGCCGCGGACTGGCGTGGAAGATGCTGCCCGGTGCGAGCAACCAGCCTTCGTCGAGCATGGCGTGCGCCAGTCTCTCGGTGTCCACGCCCACATCCACCCAACCAAAGAGCCCTCGCGGCGTGGCTTTGAACTCGCAGCCGTGGGAGAGCGCCAATTTCACGCTGCGTGAGCGGGCTGCGTCCAGCTTCTGATTCACCCGGTCGGCGTGGCGGCGCAGCAGGCCTTGCTCTAAACAATAGGCCAATGCTTGTTCTGTGAGGCTGGGCGTGGTCAGGGTGGTGAGCAGTTTGGTGTCAATGAAGCGGTCCACCAAATGGGCCGGTGCCGCGATGTAGCCCACACGCCAGTTGGGCACCAGAATTTTGGAGAAACCCGAGACATAAATCGTGCGCTGCAGACCGTCCAGTGCGGACAAACGCGGCAGGTGCGCAGGCGCGAGGTAGCAGTAGCTGTCGTCTTCCAGAATGTGCAAGTCGTGCTTGTGGGCGAGCTGCAGCAATTGGTGGGCGCTTTGCAAGCTCAGGCAGCTGCCAGTGGGGTTGTGCAACACCGAGACGGTGATGTAAAGCCGTGGTCGCTCCTGCGGCGCTTGCGCCTCGATCAAACGTTCCATCACCGCCAGGTCGGGGCCGGCCTCTCCGCGTGGCACGGGCAAGACCCTCAGGCCGAGGGCGGCCAGGCGCGCAAACTCCACGGGCCAGCCGGGTTCGTCCACGAGGACGGTGTCGCCTGCTCGGAGCAAGCTGCGCGTCACAACGTCCAGCGCTTGGGTCGCGCCCAAGGTGGTGACGATTTGTTCGGGTGCGGCGCTGATGCCGAAATCTTGCACCTTGCGCGACAGCGCCAACCGCAAGCGGGGGTCGCCTGCTGACTCGCCGTACTGCAAGGCCAGGGGCGCCAGCGCCGCGCCGCTGCTGACCCGTTTGAGCGCACCGCTGAGCAGCCCCAGGTCCAACCAATCGACGGGCAGGGTACCAAGGCCAGGCATGGGCAGGCTGCCGGGTGGTTGGAACATACCGCGCATCAGGCTGGTGGCGCTGACGATGGCACGCGGCCTGGGAGCGGTTGGCAAGGTGGTTTGCGCCCCTTGTGCAGGCCGCAGCGCCGGCTCACGCACAAAAAAGCCGCGTTGTTTGCGGGCTTCGACCAAACCCTGGGCCAGCAGCTGGTCGTAGGCGGCCACCACCGTGCTGGGGCTGACTTGCTGCCGCTGCGCGCATTCGCGCACCGAAGGCAGGCGGGACCCTGGCGACAGCAGACGTTGTCGAATTTGCTCGGCGAAACGGCGGGCGAGTTGATCGGTCAGGGTGGTGTCGGCCCCCCGTGTCAGGGCGTTGGATGGCAGTGCAGACCTTGTTGTAGCCACGGGTTCTGCGGCGGCTGTCTGGCGCGAGGCCTTGCGTTGGCTGGCGAGCATGGGGTGCGTCTCGGGTCAGTGTGTTTCTCAAAGCGGCCATACAGATCAACAGATGTGTTGCTTATCTGTACTGTTGCTGTATTGATCTTGCCGTCTACACTGCCCTCATGTCAAGCCAAGAACTCTCTGCCCTGCTGGTGCTGGCCACGGCCATGAGCTTCACGCCGGGGCCCAACACCATGCTGTCCACTACCTTGGCGGCGCAGTGGGGCTTGCGCCGCACCTGGGCGTTTTTGTTCGCCGTGCCCGTGGGGTGGACGCTGTTGATGCTGGCTTGTGCTTTGGGCTTGGGCGCCTTGCTCACGACCCTGCCCGTGCTGCGTTTTGTGGTGCGCTGGCTGGGTTTGGCGGTGTTGTTGTGGCTGGCGTGGAAGTTGTGGCGGGCCAAGCCACAGCCTGGCTTGGGTCAAACAACGTCCAATCTGCATGTGGGTTTCGTTCAAGGGGTGCTGCTGCAGTTCATCAACATCAAGGCCTGGACGCTGGCCTTGGCCTTGACCGCAGGTTGGGTTGCGCCGAGCAGCGCGGTGGCGGCGGAGCAGTTTGCCCCGCGCTTGGGGGTGGTCCTGGTGGTGATGGCCTTGTTCGCTTTTTTCAGCAACCTCACCTATGCGCTGATTGGTGCGTCGCTGCGCTCATGGTTGCAACAGGGCCAGCGGCTGTTGGCCTTCAACCGCGGCATGGCGCTGCTGCTTGCGGCGACGGCCGTTTGGATGGGATGGACGTCATGAACGCGGCCTCGGTGCAGCAGCACAACGAAACCCGCGGCCTGTGGCTGGGCTTGCTCGGTGTGGTCATCTTTGCGATGACCTTGCCCATGACACGTTTGGCCGTGGGCCCCGCGGCGGACCCGCAGTTGCCGCCGCTTTTCGTCACCGCAGGTCGGGCGGCCGTGGCGGCCTTACTTAGCATCGCGTATTTGTGGTTCACGGCGGCGCCTGCTTTGGAACGTCGGCATTGGCCCGCATTGCTGGTTTGTGCGGCGGGCACGGTGGTGGGTTTTCCACTGTTCCTCGCGTTGGCACTGCGTCAGGTGGATGCCATGCATGCCGCTGTGGTCACTGGCGTCTTGCCCCTGGGCACCGCCATTGCCGCGGCCCTGTACTTTCGGCAGCGGCCTTCCAAAGCGTTTTGGTTCTGTGCCGTGTTGGGCTGCGCCTTGGTGCTGGGTTTTGCCATTCACCAAGGAGGAGGGCGTTGGCAAGTGGCCGACGGTTTCTTGCTGTTGTCGGTGGCCTGTGCGTCGATTGGTTATGTGGCGGGTGCGCGAATCTCGTCGCTAGTTCCGGCCGAACAAGTGATCTGCTGGGTGCTGGTGGCCAGCCTTCCCTTCACCGCCCCGGCCATGTGGGCCACCTGGCCCGACCTCGCGGCGAACCCGGTGCGCTGGACTGCTTGGGGCGGCTTTGCCTATGTGACCGTTTTCTCCATGTGGCTGGGTTTTTTCGCCTGGTACCGCGGCCTGGCCCTCGGCGGCACGGTGCGCGTCAGCCAGGTGCAATTGGTTCAGCCTTTCTTGGCGCTGCTGTTTGCAGTGCCGGTGCTCGGTGAGCGTTTGGACACGATGACGGTGCTGTTCTCGCTGGCCGTCATCGCCACGGTTTTCCTCGGCAAAAAAATGCCAGTCAACACGACAAGGTCAGGCCCTAAATGACACTGCATCGCATCACCACGGCGCAAGCCCTGAGCCAGTTGCCTGGCGCTGCCACCGAAAGGTATCCGCAAGGCGCACCGTTTGTTCAAATGCTGCGCCACGGCTCGATGTCGGTGGAGCTGTACCGCCCAAAAGGGCAAGACCGGCAAACACCCCACCCCCAAGACGAGTTGTATGTGGTGGCGGCGGGGCGGGGCGAGTTTTTCTGTGGTGGTGAAACACAGGACTTCGGCCCGGGCGACTGCCTGTTTGTTCCGGCGGGTGTTGACCATCGCTTCACACGTTTTGACCAGGACTTCATCACCTGGGTCATTTTTTATGGCCCACAGGGGGGTGAAATCAACACCACTTCATTGATCAATTCACCTTCGACTTGAGCACTCCATGAACACTTCCAGCCCCTTCACCCAAGCCCGCCGTGCGGCGCGAATGAACCCGTCCATCATTCGTGAAATTCTCAAAGTGACTGAGAAGCCCGGCATCATTTCCCTGGCTGGCGGCCTGCCCTCGCCCGACACCTTTCCGGTCGAAGCCATGCGCCAAGCCTGCGAGCGTGTGCTGCGGGATTCGCCGCGTGAGGCGCTGCAATACGCGGCCAGTGAAGGTTATGCCCCGCTGCGTGAATGGGTGGCCGACCACTTGCTGACCCAGGGCATGCGGGTGGACGCCGACCAAGTGCTCATCACCACAGGGTCCCAGCAGGGCCTGGACCTGGTGGGCAAGGTGCTGATCGATGCGGGCAGTCAGGTCGCCGTGGAAACACCGACTTATCTGGGCGCCTTGCAAGCCTTCGCGCCTTATGAGCCCGAGTTTTTTTCTGTGGCCGGTGACGATGAAGGCCCGCTGCCCGAAGCGCTGCACCAGGCGCGAGGCGCACGTTTCTTTTACGCCGTGCCCAACTTTCAAAACCCCAGCGGTCGGTGTTTGAGTGAAGCCCGCCGCGCCGCCCTGGTTGCACAAGCGCAGCAGCTGAACTTGCCCTTGGTTGAAGACAACCCCTACGGCGATTTGTGGTTTGACCAAGCGCCACCGCCTGCCTTGGCTTCGCGCTGGTCTGAAGGCACGGTCTACTTGGGCTCCTTCTCCAAAGTTCTGGCCCCAGGTTTACGCTTGGGTTATGTGGTCGCTCCCAAGGCCTTGATGCCCAAACTGCTGCAAGCCAAACAGGCAGCCGACCTGCACACGCCTGGATTCAATCAACGTGTAGTGCACGAGGTGATCAAACAGGGTTTCTTGGACAACCATGTGCCCACCATTCGCGCGCAGTACAAACAGCGCCGTGACGCCATGCAGCAAGCGTTGGCGCAGTACATGCCTCCAGGTTGCCACTGGGTCGTGCCCAGCGGTGGCATGTTCTTCTGGGTGCAGCTCCCCGTCCATGTCGACGCGATGGCTTTGTTGCCCCAGGCGGTTGAATTGGGCATGGCCTTTGTGCCGGGCGAAGCCTTCTACGCTGGTGTGCCCGCTCACAACACCTTGCGTTTGAGTTTTGTCACCGTGGACTCGGCGCGCATCACGCAAGGCGTGGCGCTGCTGGCCCAAGCGCTGGCCGGTGTGTCGGAGAAAAACGCATGACCACGAAGTTTGTTTTTCATCAAGTGGACGTGTTCACCGACACGCCACTGCAAGGCAACCCTTTGGCTGTGGTGGTGGGCGCCGATGGCTTGAGCGACGAGCAAATGGCCCGCTTTGCCAACTGGACCAATTTGTCGGAAACCACCTTCTTGCTGCGCCCCACTCACCCCGAGGCCGACTACCGCGTGCGCATCTTCACCCCGGGTGGCGAATTGCCTTTTGCCGGCCACCCCACCTTGGGCAGTTGCCATGTGTGGCTGGCACAAGGCGGGCAAACAAAGGGTGAGCATGTGGTTCAAGAATGCGGCGTCGGTTTGGTCAAGGTGAAGATCGATGGCCCTCGATTGGCGTTCGCCGCGCCCGCGCTCAAACGGACTGGCCGAGCCGACGCCGATATGCAGGCGACTTTGGCCCGCGCCCTGCGTTTGCCAGAGCAAGATTTGTTGGCCACCGAATGGGTCGATAACGGTCCCGGATGGGTGGCGGTCTTGCTCGCCAGCCGAGCCCAGGTGCTGGCCTTGACGCCTGACTTTGCCGCCATGGGTTTGCACAAAGTCGGTGTTGTCGGGCCATGGCAAGCCGGCGATGGTGACGGCGCTCAATTTGAGGTGCGTGCTTTCGCACCCGGTCAGGGTGTCAACGAAGACCCCGTCACCGGCAGCTTAAACGCAGGTTTGGCGCAGTGGCTCATCGGCAGTGGTCGCGCGCCGCCCCACTATGTGGCCAGCCAAGGCGCTGCCCTTGGGCGAAACGGGCGCGTGCACATTCAACAGGTGGGTGACACCGTGTGGGTGGGCGGTGCGGTAGTCGACTGCATTCGCGGAACGTTGACCTTGTGACTGACGTGTTCTCCAGCGCAGGGGCGGTGGAACTCGACCACCTCGTGATCGTCGCGCATGACTTGGTTCAGGGTGTGCAGTGGTGCGAAGCGGTGCTTGGCATCACGCCCGGCCCCGGTGGCGCCCACCACAAGATGGGCACACACAACCGCTTGTTCTCTATCGCGGGCCCCCACGCGCCAGGGGTGTACGCAGAAATCCTCGCCATCGACCCTGCCGCCAGCCCACCACTCAGGCGGCGGTGGTTTGGGTTGGACGAACCCGCTTTGCAAACCGCAGTGGCCGAGCAGCCGCGGCTTGTCCACGCCGTGGTTCGTACCGCCACCCTGGACAACGACCTGTCCAACTGGCGTCGTTTGGGCCTTGATCCCGGCTCCGCAGTTGCCATGAGCCGCCTCACGCCCGCCGGGACGCTGAATTGGCGTTTGACGGTGCGGGACAGCGGACAACTCGAGTGCGACGGCTGCCTGCCGACCCTGATCGAATGGCCCGAACGCTCACCCGGTTTTCATCTTCCCCCGAGCGGGGTTGAGCTGCTTGAACTGAAGTTGCTCGCACCTGGCAATAGCCCCTTGCCCGCAGCCTACGCTGCCATTGCTTGGTCAGGTGTTGGTGTCGAGGCCAGCAATCATGATGCCGGGCATGGCTGGCACGCCACGTTCAGTACGCCCATCGGCCTTGTTTCGTTGCCGAGTTTTTATCCGATTTAGGGATGGCCTTGGCGCACCACGCGCCTATAGTTCCGCCACGCTGACCTCGGTACTGCATTTGACCCAAACCTTGACATGAAATCGTGCCTTCGCCCGCCATGCGTCGTTGAAAATCCTCGCGATACCAAGGGGTATCGCTGTGGTTTTCGCCTAGCCTGGCGAACGAATCCATCGATTTCATCTGTCAACGTTTGGGTCAAACGCAGTACCAGTTCGGCGATGGAGGCCACTGCATGACCACCCCCCACACGGCTGCGGCCGGTGAAGTCGCTCCCACCCAAGCCCTGTTCGACGCCGAACGCCTCGCCTTGCAGCAGCGCCGTGCGCAGGTGCTGGGCCCTGAGGCCGCCACCAACGCGGATGAGCTGAACTTGACCCGGGTGGGTTTGGCGCTCTCGGGCGGTGGCGTGCGCAGCGCCACGTTCGCCTTGGGTTTATTGCGCGGTTTGGCCCAAAGCAAAAGCGCCAACCACCCGGGCCATCAAGCCGCATCACAGCGCTCCTTGGTGACGGATGGTTTGCTCGGTCGCATCGACTACCTCTCCAGCGTCTCCGGCGGCGGTTACACCGCGGGCATGTGGGGGCGGCTCGTGCAAAGGCATGGTTTGCTAGACGCCCAAGCGCAGTTGGCCCAGAGCGATTCACCTGCCTTGCAGTGGCTGCGCCGTTATGGCCGCTACCTCACGCCTGCCGGTTCACGCGACATTGGCATGGCCGTTGTTACTTACATGCGGGCTTTGCTGGCGATTCACTTTGAATTCATGTTCGCTTGCATGTTGCTCGGTTTGGTGGTGATCGCGCCGCACGTGTGGCAACACAGCACCCAGGTTCTGCAAGTCCAGGGCTGGGAGCCGTGGTTGACGGTGTGGTGGACCGCAGCCGCCTTGTTGTGGTTGAGTTGTGCGCCCGGATTGATCGCGGGTTATTGGGCGGCACGGGATGGGGCTGATGCCGCCAGCACCGCTGCGCCAGCTGATGCTGCCCAGGCGAACAAGAAACGTGTGCCTGTGCGTGATGTGTTGCTGGTGTTGGTGATTGCGGCGGTGGCCCTGCTGTTGCTGCGCACGGCCCAGGCCCAAGGTGTTTTCAACATCGTGCAAAACGGCCTGACGTGGCCGACCGCCGCCGCCGTGGCGCTGATCTCGTCTGTTGTCGGGCAGGTGGTTGCGCAGGGCTGGTTGACGCTGCAGCGGGATGCATGGAGTTTGGCGGTGGCGCGGCTGCGTAATGTGCTGACGCGGGCGCTGCGTGTGGTCACCCTCAGCGCAGTGGGTTTGGCCGGCTTGGGCCTCTTGGACTTGGCCAGTTGGTGGTTGATGCAAGAGTTTCAGAACCAAGAGCCGTGGCTGTGGGGCGGTGCGGGTGCGGGCGGTGTGGCCTTGCTGCTGCTGCGCAGCTTGATGCAACCGCTGCAGCAGATGGCTGCGGAAACCGGCAACCGGGCCAGCCAGTGGTTGCCTCGCCTATTGAACCTGGGCAGCATCCTGGGCCTCTTGGTATTGGTGTTGTTGTGGTTTGCATTGCTGCAGTGGTTTGTTTTCGCGCCTGAGACCTTCAAGGTCTTCACAGGCGTTCCCGCTTGGATGCGGGTTGCTGCTGTGGGCGTGGTGTGGCTGCTGTGGATCGTGCTCACGGCGGGCAATGCCCAGATGGCCAATACCTCGTCTTTGCACAGCTTTTACCGCGCTCGCCTGACCCGCGCCTACCTCGCCGTGGGCAACCCCAAGCGTGCTTTGAAAACCGCAACCGCTGACGCAGCCAACGCCTCACGCCGCGAGGCCGACGTGACGGCGGTGGTCGAAGGCGACGATACGAAGTTGTCCAGTTACCAGCCCGAGCGCCAGGGCGGGCCCATCCACTTGGTCAACACCTGTTTGAACCAAACCCGTGATGGGCAAAGCGGGCTTTACAACGCCGACCGCAAGGGCGCTTCGGTGACTGCCACATGGCGCGGCATTGAAATCGGCAAAGATGGTTTTGTGCCTGCCGACGATGGCCATGACGCTGGCACCTTGGGCCGTTGGGTGGCGGTTTCGGGCGCGGCCGCCTCGCCCGGTGCGGGTTCATACACCACACGCGGCTTGGCCTTGTTGATTTACTTTTTGGGCGTGCGTTTGGGTTTGTGGGTGAGGGCACCGCGAGAACAGGTCCAGCTCAAGTGGCTGAGCCGTTTGGCCTGGCGTGTGCTGCCCAAGCCCTTGATGCTCTCCAGCGAGGCGTCGGCGACATTTTTTGGTGTGGAGCGGCCATGGTGGTACCTGTCGGACGGCGGTCACTTCGAAAACACCGGTGTTTATGCGCTGCTCAAACGCGAACTGGATTTCATCATCTTGTCCGATGCCAGTTGTGACCTGGACTACAAATTCGGCGACATCGAAAACCTGGTGCGCAAGGCACGCATTGATTTCGGCGCAGAGATTGATTTTTACACCCGTGAAGAAGCCGCCTCCCTCTTCAGTTTGGCGGGCACCGAGCTCACCGTGGTGTCGCCCGAGGACATGGCCAACAACCATTCTTGTCGCGGCGTGTTGTTGGCGCGCATTCGTTACCGCGAGCGCATCGACCCGGTGTCAGGCCGCCCCATGCGGCCTGAAGGCACGCTCTTGGTCGTCAAGCCCAATTTGCACGACGAATTGAATGTGGACGTGTTGGCCTATGCGCAGAAGAACACCAGCTTTCCCCACGAGTCCACGGGCGACCAGTCGTTCGACGAAGCGCAGTGGGAGAGCTACCACCGTTTGGGCGAAGACTTTGGCCGCGCCATGCACGACGCCTGGTTGGCCCAATTGCCGGGCTGGAAGCGACCCGCCCGCCATGCGCTCAAAGTGGCGGCCCGGCTGCGTTATGCCACCGACTCCACTGACACCACCAAAGCCAACAGCGAACCGCTGTGGCGACGCTCCGCCCGTGCCACCGCCATTGGAACCACCTTGGGTCTGGGCGCGTCGGGCACCTTGCTGCTGTCCTTGTGGCAGGTGCAAGACCAAGTGCAGCGCCGTCAGAACGACGAACAAATTGAAGTGCGCCAGATGTTGCTTGACACGAGCAAAGGACTGCAAGGCCTGGACGGTGCCTGTCCCAACCTGCCCGACCATGTCGTGGCCCAGGCCTCGCGTTTGCTCGATCTGCGGGGCACACCGGCTTTGAGGCCTTTGGAGAAGGGCGGGCTTGACCTCGTCATCGCCCGCTTGAACCGCGAGTGTTTCAAGACGGCCGCACCGGGCAGCGATTGCCAAGCCGCTGAACAGCGCCTGACCAGTGACCTGTGCCTCAAGCTGAACAAAGACCCCGAGCAACAAGCCATTCTGGACTATTGGAACCCTCGCACTACGCCTGAAAACCAAGCTGCTGAAGCACGCAAGACGCTGAACCAACTGAATACCCAAATCGCCACGCTTTGGGGCGACAAACACTCCCGTGTCGTCACAGTCGCATCGACCCCAACCGCGGGTGGCATTGATTCAGCTGACAGCGCAGCCGCCGCTGCAACGCCCATCCCGCAGCCGTCCACCGATGTGGAGGTAGTCGCGGCCTCCGCCCAAGGGGCGGGCCAGGCTGCATCCGGTGTGCCAGTTTCCACGCGGCCGACATCCCTGCTCTCGAAAACCATCACCGACGCCTGCCGCCGAAGCGTCGACATCGAGCGCAGCATTCTTTATGTGCAGGTTTACGACGAAACCAGTTTGCGTGTTGCCAACCAGTGGCGGCAGGTGCTGCTCGATTTGCCGGGTGGTGTGGGCCTGCAATTGGCCCCGATCGAAAACGTGACACGCAGTGCCGAGTTGCGCCAACAGCGCCGTCCCGTGCCTTGGCCCAAGCCCACCTTCTTGCTGCACGATCCCAGCAGCCGGCGCTGCGCGGAAGTGCTGGCCGGTTTGCTCAAACCGCGCCTGGCCCCCACGCTGTCGGACAGTGCGGCGACTTCAATACTTGAGAAAAACGCCGCGCCCGTCGGCGACGACAAAGTATGGATTCGCAATCTGCCAGAGAGCCAACCCAAGCGGCGAAACGGCGTGATCGAACTGTGGTTGCCCCCCGCCAGTTTGAGCGCTTCCAAAACCCATGCTCAACTGGTGTCCAGCGCCGACGTGAAGTCGATTTTGCGTTGATATGAACGCGTGCGATACCAGGTGACGGCACATGCGGCGTTGTCACATGGCACCGCCATTCCCGCGAAAGCGGAAATCCAAGCGGTGGTCGCCAACGAAGTCATCGCCGCGATTCGGCGCAGGCTCTGGATTCCTGCTTTCGCGGGAATGACGGTTTCTTGTTCGGTTCGGTCACGCATCAACTGGAATCGCACCCGACGCAAACGCCATCGGGAAGGCGGCCGCTAACATGCGGCTTTTACCGCGTTGCCCCTGATCTAGGATGACCCGATTCGCCCTCGTTTTCGTTGCCCTGCTGCTCCTGCTTTTCACGCTGGAGCTGACACCGCCCGTGCAAACTTACTTGGTGGTGCCCTGGACCCAGGTCCTCACCACCGTAAGCGCGGCGCTGATGATGCCTTTTGATGCAAACGTCATTTCCTACGGCAAGGTGCTGCAAAACGCAGCGACGGGGCAGGGGGTTGCCGTGGAGGCGGGCTGCAACGGGGTTGAAGCTTGCCTCATCCTGACCGCTGCGGTCTTGGCCTACCCGGCCTCATGGCGTTTGCGGCTGTGGGGGCTTTTGTTGGGATTCCTCGCTGTGCAAGGCGTCAATGTCCTGCGTGTGATCAGCTTGTTCTATTTGGTAGGGGTGAACCCCGAGCTTTTCAAGTTCGCCCACCTCTATCTGTGGCAGGCCCTCATCATGCTGGACGTGCTGGTGGTGTGGTTGTTGTGGATACGCCAGGTCGCCAAGCGTGAAGCGCGGCAACAGGTGCGGGCCCAAACGTGACGCGTTCGAGCAGCGTTGGCGTCATTGCGATTTTTTTCTTGCGGGCTTTGTTGTGCCTGTTTCCGGCTTTGGCAGTTTGGTACTGGGCGCGTGACTGGGTGGTGATCCCTGTGGCCTGGTTGGCTGAGCAGGCCATGGTGTTCTTCTTTTCTCGCTGGGCCAGTGGCAGCGAGTTGCACGGCGTGACCCAAACCTTGGTCACCGGGCTGGTGGTTCCTCACGCCTCGGGCAGGGTTGCAGAATTGTTGCCCGAGGTGGTGGTTCTGACTTACTGCTACGGCCTGCCCTTGCTCGTGGCTTTGTTTGTCGCCGCACGCGCCAAGGGCTTGTGGTGGAAGTTGCCGCTTTGTGCCACCGCCTTGTTGCCCTTCCAAGCCTGGGGTGTTTGTTTTTCTTGGTTGCTGCAGGTAGGCATTCAAGCGGGGCCGTATACACGGGCCGCCACCTACTTCACGCCCTGGGACCAAAACCTCATCGCCCTGGGTTACCAGTTCGGTTTCTTGTTGATGCCTACTTTGGTGCCGCTCTTGCTTTGGGTGTTTTTCGAACGGCGGTTTGTGATCACCGTGGCGGTCGAGGGAGCGATGCAAGGTTCGGTGGATGAGCGCAAACCTTGAGCCGCTTCAGTCCTCCAGTTGCAACAACTCAGCCACCGTTTGTTTGCGCCGAATCAAACGGCTGTTGCCACCGTTGACCAGCACCTCCGCAATCAGGGGCCTGCTGTTGTAGTTCGATGACATGGCAGCACCATATGCACCGGTGTCATGGAACACCAGCAGGTCGCCCACCTCGGGGCTGGGCAAATCGCGGTGGCTGACCACCCCGCCCTCGAGCTGGGTGAACACATCGCCCGACTCACACAAGGGGCCAGCCACCACGCAGGGCTGAATGGCGCGTGCCGTCGCCGTAGCAGCGTTCTTCGGCACCACACTGATGTGGTGGTAACCGCCGTACATGGCAGGGCGAACCAAATCGCTGAAACCTGCATCCACCAAGACAAAGTGGTTGCTGCCCATGTTTTTCACGGCACGCACTTCGGCAATCAACACGCCGGACTCGGCAACCAAGTAACGCCCCGGTTCAATCTCAAGCGCCACCGGGTGGCCCAGCAAACCAGCAATGCGCTGGCGTGCACCGTCCCACAGGCTGAAGTAATGCGCCGTATCCAGACGCGACTCGCCCGCGCGGTAAGGAATCGACAGCCCGCCCCCGGCCGAGATGGCTTCAATGTCATGCCCCAAGGTTTTGACTTGGGTGACCAAAGCCACCATGGCGTCACAGACTTGCGACAAATGGCCATAGTCCACCCCCGAGCCGATGTGCATGTGGATGCCGACCAAATGCAAACCATGTTGTTTCACGGCCGCCAAGGCGGCGGGCAAATCGGCATGCCAAATGCCATGTTTGCTTTGTTCGCCGCCGGTATTGGTTTTCTGGCTGTGGCCGTGACCAAAACCGGGGTTGATGCGCAACCACACCCGGTGGCCAGGTGCTTTTTCGCCCAACTGGTGCAGCATGTCGATGGAACCCGTGTTCACCGGAATGCCCAGTTCAACCACCCGTGCCAGAGTGGGGCGGTCAAACAAGTCCGCCGTGAAAACGATGCCCGCCGCAGGGCCGGTGCCGACTTCGAAACCGGCGTGCAGGGCGCGTTCAATCTCACCCAGCGATACCGCATCGACGGCCACCCCTTGTTCTCGCATCAGGCGCAACAAATGGGTGTTGGAGCAGGCTTTCTGCGCAAAACGAACCGTGTCAAAGGCCTTGAGTTCGTTCACACGCTGGTGAATGGTCGCGGCGTCATAGGCCCACAGCGGCGTGCCGTGTTCTTGGGCGAGTTGCTGAATTTGGGTGTCGGTGAAGGCGGCCATGACAGAGGCACAGAAGAAAATGAGCCCGTATCTTGCCGTCTGCGACTCTTTCAGTAAATTACTTTGTGGTGCATGATCCATTCATTCTGGATATGACACCATGCCGTTGACCCACCGCCACATCGAAGTCTTCCGCGCCCTGATGACCACGGGCAGCGTGACTGCAGCTGCGCAGCTGCTCTTCACTTCCCAGCCCACGGTCAGCCGCGAGTTGGCGCGCATGGAGCAGCTCACCGGTCTGCCGCTTTTTGAACGTGTGCGGGGCCGCTTGCGGGCCACCACCCAGGCCTTGGCCCTGTTCGATGAGGTGCAGCGTTCGCACATTGGGCTTGAGCGCATTCGCCAGACGGCGGCCCAGCTCAAACTGCACGGCCAAGGCTTGGTGACGGTGCTTTGCCTGCCCGTTTTTTCGCAAACCTTGCTGCCCGGTGCCTGCAAACGTTTGATTGAGCAGCATCCCGGTGTTTCGTTGCACATCACGCCGCAAGAATCGCCTTTTTTAGAGCAAATGCTGGCCTCACAAACCCACGATTTGGGCCTGACCGAACACGACCGCGCGCCGCCCGGCACCCGTCAAACCGCGCTTTTGCAGGCCGATGAAGTGGCCGTGTTGCCCGAAGGCCATGCCCTGGCTCGCAAAAGACAACTCAAGTTGAACGACTTCTCGGGTCAGCCCTTTGTCAGCCTGGCCGCCACCGACCCTTACCGCCAACAACTGGATGCACTGTTTGCCCAGCAGGGCGTGCTGCTGCTGCGGCAGATTGAAACGCCGAGCGCCGCCTCCGTCTGCGCCATGGTGGCCCAGGGTTTGGGGGTATCTATCGTCAACCCGCTGACGGCCATGGACCATGTGGGCCGCGGCCTGGTGATTCGCCGTTTAAGTCCGTCGATTCCGTTTCGAGCCAGTTTGGTGAGGCCGCTGCAGCGGCCCGGC
The DNA here is from genome assembly GCA_031431125.1 of Burkholderiales bacterium. Classification (GTDB taxonomy): domain Bacteria; phylum Pseudomonadota; class Gammaproteobacteria; order Burkholderiales; family Burkholderiaceae_C; genus JANPCX01. Next base: position 7,564 of record JANPCX010000056.1, on the reverse strand, counting down.
AACTGGGTGGTAGACGCGCTGGAGCTTGCTTTGCAAGCGCAGGCGAAGGAGAGCCTGCGCTTGCTGGCTCAGTCTTTGCGGTAGGCGTCGTGGCAAGACTTGCAGTTATTGGCGGTTTCGCCATAGGCCGCCTTGATGGCGGTTAAGTTGCCGCCTTTGGTCGCGAGGGAAAGTTTCCCGGCGTCGTCTTGCAGTTTGGCTGCGCTGGCTTTGAATTTCTCCATCTCGGCCCAAAGCTCGGGTTTGGCGCGGGTGTCGCCCTTGTCTGTTCCCGGACCATAGGCATCGAAAGGCAGTTTAGACAATGCCAACACAACTTCCGCATTTTCGGCGGCTGCTTTGGCATCAAACGGAACCCGTCCGTTGACCATGGCGCCCAAGCGGCCCATGTGGTTGTTCATCAAGAACATGGCGGATTTGCGGTACTTGATCGCGTCCTCAGGTTTTGCAAACTGGGCCACAGCAGGTAGCGCAGACACCATGCCGCAGCAAAGCAGGGCGGCGTAAATCCAAGTTTTCATGAATACATCCTTGTAGACTTCAAACGGGGTGCAATGAATGCGGGTGCAGTTTAGGAAATTTCCGCGGTGCATGCATCCAGGGTTCCCCCGAGGACCCGTGGCAAGGAGTGCTGGAGTACGACTGCCGATGGCAGTCACCGCTTGGCTGCTACACTTTTCCCTATGTTCACGCACGCAATCCACAGCAAAGGGTCGGCCGACCGGGGAGCTTGGCCCTGGCGGGGCCCTGTTCCTATCGCCACCTGCTGAGCTGCTTTCGGGCCGCCAAGGCTCAGTGGCTACACGCTGTTTGCGTGCCGCGCCCCTCGCTCTTGCGATGCCCGGCTTACCACGAGGCCAAGGCCTCAATCACCAGACCATTCGAGATCGCGCGGCACGAACCGCTGCCATCTCGGGCCGTGGAGGGCCACCATGATTTCTGAAACTGAATTTAACGCCTTGGCATCAACGGGCCACAACCGCATCCCCGTGATGGCCCAGGCCTTTGCCGACCTTGAAACCCCGCTGTCGCTTTACCTCAAACTCGCCTATGTCGATGGGGGCGGCGCCCGGAGTTTCTTGCTTGAATCGGTGGTCGGCGGCGAGCGTTTTGGCCGCTATTCCTTCATTGGTTTACCCGCCCGCACTTTGCTGCGCGCTCGGGGCTTTGGCGACAACGCCTTGACCGAAGTGGTGACCGACGGCGAGGTCGTCGAAACCCACCGCGGCAACCCGCTCGATTTCATCGCAACCTACCAACAGCGATTCAAGGTGGCCTTGCTCGAAGGCATGCCGCGTTTTTGTGGCGGCTTGGCAGGTTACTTTGGTTACGACGCGGTGCGTTATGTCGAGACCAAATTGGCCCAGCCCACCAAACCCTTGCCCGACACCATAGGCACACCGGACATCTTGCTGCTGCAGTGCGAAGAATTGGCGGTGATCGACAACCTCTCTAACCGTCTGTCCCTCATCGTCTACGCCAATCCCGCGGAGCCGCAAGCCTACGCACGCGCTAAGCGGCGTTTGGAAGAACTCAAACTGGCCTTGCAACGCAGCGTTGCGGCACCGACGGTGGAGCCGACTGCGCCGCAAGCGGTGCAGCGCTCGTTTGCCAAAGAGGACTACATCGCGGCTGTATTGAAGAGCAAAGACTACATTGCAGCGGGCGACATGATGCAGGTGCAAATTGGCCAGCGCATGTCAAAAAAATACACCCAAAGCCCACTCAGCCTGTACCGAGCGCTACGCTCGCTTAACCCGTCGCCTTACATGTATTTCTACGACATGGGCGACTTCCAAATCGTCGGTGCTTCCCCGGAAATTTTGGTGCGCCAAGAGAAAACGACTGAGGGTGCCAAAGTCACCATTCGCCCCCTGGCAGGAACCCGGCCGCGCGGCGCCACACCCGAGCTCGACAAAGCAATGGAGTTGGAATTGAGCGCCGACCCCAAAGAACGCGCCGAACATTTGATGCTCATCGATCTGGCCCGCAACGACATCGGCCGCATCGCCAAAACCGGCAGTGTCAAGGTCACTGAAGCCTTCGTGGTGGAGCGTTACTCGCATGTGATGCACATCGTCAGCAACGTCGAGGGTTTGCTCAAAGAAGGCACCACGAATTTGGATGTGCTCAAAGCCACTTTCCCAGCGGGCACGCTGACTGGCGCACCCAAAGTGCGGGCGATGGAAATCATCGACGAGTTAGAACCCGTCAAACGCGGCATTTACGGCGGCGCTTGCGGTTACCTAAGTTTTGCGGGCGACATGGACGTGGCCATTGCCATCCGCACCGGCATCATCAAAGACGGCGTGTTGCATGTGCAGGCTGCTGCGGGGGTGGTCGCCGACTCCGTCCCAGAGCTGGAATGGAGAGAAACCGAACACAAAGCCCGTGCGCTCTTACGTGCCGCTGAACTCGTCGAGGAGGGTCTATGACGCCCCCACGTTCATTTCATTCACTGCCCCCCAAGGGGGCGCTGGCCTCCCTTGGGACGGTCCGGCGGGAGTCCTGACATGTTGCTCATGATCGACAACTACGACAGCTTCACCTTCAACCTGGTGCAGTATTTTGCCGAGCTGGGGGAAGACGTGCGGGTGTTTCGCAACGACGAAATCACCGTGCAAGGTGTGGCGGCACTCAAGCCCGACCGTTTGGTGCTGTCACCCGGCCCTTGTTCACCCAAGGAGGCGGGTATTTGTCTTGAAGCCATTCAATACTTCACCGGCAAGTTGCCACTCTTGGGCGTGTGTTTGGGCCATCAAAGCATAGGCGCAGCCCTGGGCGGCAAAGTCATTCGCGCCCAAGTGCAAATGCATGGCAAGGCCAGCACCATCCGCACCGACAAGCGCGGCGTGTTCAGCGATTTGCCCGAGCAGTTCAGCGTCATTCGTTACCACTCCTTGGCGATTGAGCGCGAGACTTTGCCCGCCGTGCTGGAGGTGAGCGCCACCACCGACGATGGCGAAATCATGGGCGTTCGCCACCGCGAATTGGCGGGCACGAAAACGCCGCTGGAAGGTGTGCAGTTTCACCCCGAGTCCATCCTGACTGAACATGGGCACGCCATGCTGAAAAACTTTTTAGATCTAAAGCCATGATGCCGCTCGTGGATTTACGCAGCGACACCGTCACGCGGCCTACTGCGGGCATGCGCGAGGCGATGATGGCCGCCGAGCTAGGCGATGACGTGTTTGGCGACGATCCGAGCGTCAACGCATTGCAGAGAAAAATTGCGGACCTGCTGGGGTATGAGGCGGCCTTATTTGTACCTACGGGCACACAAAGCAATCTCTGCGCAATCCTGAGCCACTGCCAGCGCGGAGACGAATACATTGTCGGCCAACTAGCGCATTGCTACCGCTGGGAAGGTGGTGGCGCGGCGGTGTTCGGTAGCGTGCAACCTCAGCCGCTAAGTCATCAACCTGATGGCACGTTGGCCCTGGCTGACATCGAGGCGGCGATCAAACCCGACGATGCGCATTTCGCGCGCACCCGTTTACTCGCGCTGGAAAATACTTTTGGTGGCAGGTTGCTGCCGATGGCCTATATCGAGCAGGCGAGCGCGCTGGCCAAAAGCAAGGGCCTGTTGCGGCACCTGGACGGCGCGCGCCTGTTCAATGCCGCAACGGCCCAGGCTGAGCAAACCGGCGGTGACGTGAGGGCTGAAGCCCGCCGCATTGCGCAATGTTTTGATTCGGTGTCGGTTTGCTTTAGCAAGGGGTTGGGTGCACCGGTGGGTTCTGCCCTGTGCGGCTCTAGGGAGTTCATCGCGCGTGCGCACCGTGTGCGCAAAATGGCCGGTGGCGCGATGCGCCAGGCCGGTCTGCTGGCAGCTGCGGCTTCCTACGCGCTGGACCACCATGTTGGGCGGTTGGCACAAGACCACGCGCTCGCCCGGCGCCTCGCTGACGGGCTTGCCGGTATCCCTGAGCTGCACGTGGTGGCACCTGATACCAATATCGTTTTCGTCGATTTTGTGGGCGAAACACGAGAGCGCATGGGGGCGCTGCTGGAGAGCTTGGCTGTCCACGGCATCGAAGCCAACACCGGCATGTACCGTTTGCGCTTTGTCACCCACATGGATGTGGATGCCCAAGGCATAGATCGCACGGTGGCCGCGGTACGCGAATACTGTTTAAAAACCAAAGTTTGATCGGAGCAAAGCGATGAGCATCACCGACCACGAGGCCTTGGGCCGCGTTATCGAACACCGCGAAATTTTTCATGATGAGATGTTGGCGCTGATGCGCCGCATCATGTCTGGCGAGATGTCACCGGTGATGATGGCGGCGCTGCTGGTGGGCCTGCGCATCAAGAAAGAAACCATCGGTGAGATCACGGCCGCAGCGCAAGTCATGCGCGAGTACTCCACCAAGGTGGAGGTGGCCGACCGCCAGCATTTGGTCGACATCGTGGGCACAGGCGGTGATGGCTCGCACACCTTCAACATTTCCACCTGCACCATGTTTGTGGCGGCGGCCGCCGGTGCGCGTGTCAGCAAACATGGCGGGCGCAGCGTCTCCAGCAAATCGGGCAGTGCCGATGTGTTGGAAGCCTTGGGGGTCAAGCTCACTTTGTCGCCCATCCAAATTGCCGACTGCATCGCAGAGACGGGCATCGGTTTCATGTTTGCCCCCAACCACCACCCGGCGATGAAAAACGTCGCACCGGTGCGCAAAGAGCTGGGGGTGCGCACCCTCTTCAATATCCTGGGGCCGCTGACCAACCCCGCCTCTGCACCCAACATCCTGATGGGTGTTTTTCACGCCGATTTGGTGGGCATTCAAGTACGCGCCTTGCAGCGCCTCGGCGCTGAACATGCGCTGGTGGTTTATGGTCGTGATGGCATGGACGAAGTCTCTCTCGGGGCCGCCACCCTGGTGGGCGAGTTGCACAACGGGCAAATCAGCGAATACGAGATCCACCCCGAAGATTTTGGTTTTGCCATGAGCAGCCAGCGTGCCTTGAAGGTCGACAACCCCGAGCAGTCCAAATCCATGTTGATGGCCGTGTTGCGCAACGAGGCCAGTGCCGCACGCGACATTGTTCTGCTCAATGCTGGTGTGGCCCTTTATGCAGCCAATGTCGCGGCTGACATTGCACAAGGCGTGCAGTTGGCGCGTGCAGCACTGGTTTCAGGCGCTGCGTTGAAGAAGCTGGAGCAGTTTGTTTCGCGTACCCAGGCATTTGCATCGTCTGTCAGTGCACCATGAGTGACATCCTGAACAAAATTGTGGCCGTCAAACACGAGGAGATTCGTGTTGCGCGCGCCCACCGTGATTTGGCCAGTCTGCGTCGCGACGCGGAATCATTGGGTGGCCAGCGTGATTTCGTCCAAGCGATGCGCACATGCATCACCCAAGGTCGGGCAGCCGTGATTGCTGAAGTCAAGAAGGCCAGTCCCAGCAAAGGGGTGCTGCGCGAACATTTCGTGCCTGCCGAGGTTGCGATGGCCTATGCCGAACACGGTGCTGCTTGTTTGAGCGTGCTCACCGACGTATCCTTTTTTCAAGGCTGTACTGCTTACTTGCAACAAGCGCGTGCTGCTTGCGCTTTGCCCGTGCTGCGCAAAGATTTCATGGTCGACGCTTACCAGGTGTACGACGCCCGGGCCATGGGGGCCGACTGCATCTTGCTCATCGCCGCTTGCCTGGACGACGCGCTGATGATGGATTTGGAAGCGCAAGCCCTGGCCCTGGGCATGGCTGTGCTCGTGGAAGTGCACAATGGCTTTGAATTGGACCGCGCCTTGCGGTTGAAAACGCCGCTGGTCGGCATCAACAACCGCAACTTGCGCACCTTTGAAGTCAGTTTGGACGTGACCTTGGGTTTGTTGCCCCACGTACCGGCAGACCGCCTGCTCGTGACCGAAAGTGGCATCTTGGGCCAAGCCGATGTGCAGCGCATGCGTGCCGCGCAAGTGCATGCCTTTTTGGTCGGTGAGGCCTTTATGCGTGCCGACAACCCCGGGTTGGCTTTGGCCGCTCTGTTCACATGAGCTGGTGGCCCGCCAGCGAGTTGCTGACCCGATTTCAAGTTTGGGGCCGTTTTTACGAAACCACGATCGCGGGAACGCCGGAGCGGCTGCGCAGCCACTTGGAGCTCTTCCCGGTGGACTGGAGCCCGGCACAGGCCATCGCCTCACCCGCTGATTTGGTCGTGGTGATGATGAACCCTGGGTCCTCCCAGCCTTTACCCAGCATGGACAACCACCAAGGTTTTGTGCCGACGCGTCCGGACAACACTCAGTACCAAATACTTCGCCTGATGTTGCGGGCCCAAGCCAACGGCAAAACATGGCGGCACGCCCGCGTGCTGAATTTGTCGGACTTGCGCACCCCCAAAAGTGCCGAACTCTTCGTCAAACTGGGGCAATACGCTGCGGATTCCAGCCATTCCATGTTTTCCCCGCAACGGCAAGCCGAACTGACCCAGGCCCTGGGGCCCGTCACCACCCCGGTATTACGCGCCTGGGGCCTGAACCCCACCCTGCAACCATGGGCGGAACAAGCCTTGAAGGCCTTGACTGGGCACCCGGTCTTGGGCGTTCCGGAGGGTTTGACGGCTTTTCGTCACCCCTTGCCGCAGCGGGCCGACCTCCAAAAAATCTGGCTGGACCAGGTTTCGTCCCAACTGGAGGGCTGAGCCGCCATCCCCCGAATTGCCCAAGCCAACGCAGAAGTGTTATACTAGAAGGCTCGCCGGAGGGGTGCCCGAGTGGCTAAAGGGGGCAGACTGTAAATCTGTTGGCTTACGCCTACGCTGGTTCGAATCCAGCCTCCTCCACCAGGCGAGAGGTCTTTGTAAGAGTGGTTTTGTAAGGCTCCCGAGCGGGGGTAGTTCAATGGTAGAACCCTAGCCTTCCAAGCTAATGACGCGGGTTCGATTCCCGTCTCCCGCTCCAGGAATGATGGGTTGTTTGCTGGCAGAGGTTTGATTTTGGAAGGGTCAAGCCTGTGCCTGCATGCAGCAGTGAGTGATTGATATTCTGCCCATGTGGCTCAGTGGTAGAGCACTCCCTTGGTAAGGGAGAGGTCGCGCGTTCGATCCGCGCCATGGGCACCAAATTTCGGTGTGTTTTTTTTGAACCCTTTCTAGGCATTTCCTGAGCATTTTTATCGCGATTTGAGGAGCTGAAGAACATGGCAAAAGGCAAATTTGAGCGTACCAAGCCCCACGTGAACGTGGGCACGATTGGACACGTGGACCACGGCAAGACGACGCTGACAGCGGCCATCACCACGGTGCTGAGCAAGCTCTTCGGCGGCGAAGCCAAGGCGTATGACCAGATTGACGCGGCACCAGAAGAAAAGGCGCGCGGCATCACCATCAACACCGCGCACGTTGAATACGAAACCAAGAACCGCCACTACGCCCACGTCGACTGCCCCGGGCACGCCGACTATGTGAAGAACATGATCACCGGCGCGGCGCAAATGGACGGTGCGATTTTGGTGTGCTCGGCTGCTGACGGCCCCATGCCCCAAACCCGCGAGCACATCCTCTTGGCTCGCCAAGTGGGCGTGCCTTACATCATCGTCTTCCTGAACAAATGCGACATGGT
>JANPCX010000055.1:0-34120 GCA_031431125.1 Burkholderiales bacterium | reverse complement strand
GCTACGCGCCCGATTGAGCCGCGCTGCGGCGTGCTGGCGGCGTTGCTTCGCCTTGCGGGCATGAGCCCGCCGCGTTGTCGCGCCTTGCCAGCGCACCGCATCGCAGCCCACTCGGGCGCGTCCAACTGCCGTTTCTAGGTTGAATCGCACCCGGCTTCGACGGGCTCAGCCCGAACAGAAGTCAGGGTCATTGAGGAATGCCTTTGATCAGCAAGAGACCCGACCCAGCAGATTTCAGCGCGGGTTTTCAAAAAACACGTAGTGGCTGAAATCGCTCACCTCGAAATACACCCTCTTTTCACCTGCATCCACCACACCATTGAGGTTTTCATCGAGCACGCCGTAACCAAAACGGTAGGCGCGGGCTTTGCCGTCGTCGGTGCCCAGTGCGGTTGAGAGTTTGTCAATCTTCAAAAACCGTTTCACGACTTTGTCGCCGCCATAAACCTCGAGCACGCCGTTGGTCCCCGTCCAGTTTTGAATGTCACGTTTGATTTGATTCTGCCGTTCTTGGGTGCAGGCACCCAAGAACAACACAGTCGAAAGCGTCAGCAGCAAGGTCAATGGCTTGTTCATGGTGTTTCCTGTTTGGTTCCAAAAATTTTGTCGCCGGCGTCGCCCAAACCCGGGATGATGTAACCCACCTCGTTGAGGTGGCTGTCCACGGCGGCGGTCCAGCAGCGCACATCAGGGTGGGCCTGCGTCAGCGCCGCCACACCTTCTGGCGCGGCGACGAGCACCAGGGCGCGAATGTCGCTGCAACTGTGGGCCTTCAACAAGTCAATCGTGGCAATCATAGAACCTGCGGTCGCCAGCATCGGGTCGATCACCAGGGCGGTGCGCTCTTCCAAGTGGCCGACGAATTTTTCAAAGTAGCGTTCGGGTTGCAGGGTTTGATGGTTGCGGCTCAGGCCCACCACGCTGATTTTGGCGCTGGGCATCATGTCGAGCACACCTTCGAGCATGCCCAAACCGGCCCGCAAAATCGGCACCACGGTCACCTTTTTGCCACTGATTTGCTGGACCGTCGTGGGCCCACTCCAGCAGTTCACCGTGACCGGCTCCAGCGGAAAGTCGGCCGTGGCCTCGTAGGCCAGCAGACGCGCCAATTCTTGGGTGAGTTCGCGAAATTTTTTGGTCGAAATGCCCTCTTCGCGCAGCAGTCCCACTTTGTGCTGCACCAGCGGATGGGTCACCTTGATCACGCCCACTGTCAACCCTCGGGCGGCGACGCGGCTTCACGCTGGCGCAGCGCTTCATACAAACAAATGCCGCTGGCCACCGAGACGTTCAAACTCTCCACCGCACCACGCATGGGCAAACGCACCAGCACATCACAGTGGCGCCGGGTGAGCTGGCGCATGCCGCTGTCTTCTGCACCCAGTACAAAGGCGATGGGGCCGGTGAGGTCGATTTCGTACAAGGTTTGTTCGGCATCGTCGGAGGTGCCAATGATGCGGATGTCACGTTCTTTCAGTTCACCCAAGGTGCGCGCCAAATTGGTCACCATGAAGTAGGGCACGGTGTCGGCGGCGCCACTGGCCACCTTGGCCACGGTCGCGTTCAAACCCACCGCATGGTCTTTGGGCGCGACCACCGCATGCACACCCGCCCCGTCGGCCACACGCAAGCACGCCCCGAGGTTGTGCGGATCGGTCACCCCGTCCAGCACCAAGAGCAAGGGGTCGCCTTCGACGGCGTCCAGGGTGTCGTCAATGGAGTGAGACAGGGCCAGTGCGTCCACGCGGGCGACCACCCCTTGGTGGCGCGATGAGCCGCACATTTTTTGCAGGCGCTCGTCGTCGGTCTCTACCACTTTGGCACCGGCCTCCGCGGCTTTTTGCAGAAACTGGCGCATGCGCTGGTCACGGCGGGTGACGTCCACATGCAGCTCAAGAATGGATTTGGGCGCGGTCTTCAAACGCACACCCACGGCATGGAAGCCGAAAAGAATTTTGTTGGCCATGATCCTAGAAGCGGCAGTTGGACGCGACCGAGTGGGCTGTGATTCGGGATGTTGGCAAGGCGTGACGAGGCGGCGGGCTCATGCCCGCAACGAGGAGCAACGCCGCCAGCACCCCGAAGCACGGCTCAATCGGGTGTGTAGCGTTTTCACCTAAGAGGTGATGGGCTTCATGGACAGAAATCTCAATATTCATCAAGTGTTTCCAGTGGAAGGGAGCGGTCAATTGCCGTTTCTAGGATGGAGAATCTTAGTTCAGGGGTGTTGCGGGAACGGGTTGACTCAGCGTAACCACCAGACGACGGCCATCAAAAGCCCAAACAAAATCGGCTGGTGCAGCATGTAAATGCTCAAGCTGTAGCGCCCCAGGGTTGCAAGCGGTTCAAGCGCTGCCGGCAAGGCGCCTTGTAGCAACGCAGCGCGGCTTTGCAAAACCCAAGCCCCCGCCATGAAACCCCAAAGCAGCACACCCAGCCATGGCAGCACCGGCACATAGTCTTCGGTGGCGGGTTTGCCGGTGGCAAAACCCAACCAGCTGGTCCAGCGTGTATCAAAAATCGGGTGTTGCCACCACCAAGGCAACAAGATGCACAAGGCACCCGCCACAAACAATATCCACAAAGCCTTGCCCTGAGCCAAGCCGGGCCACCCATGCGCAAGCAGGCGCTGCAACAGCAGCATGACAGCCACCCCATGCAGCACACCAAAGCTGATGAAACGTGGCCCGAAAACCAACCAGGATCCCGCGCTCACCAATACCGCGCAAGCTGCCACCTGAGACCAGCGTTTCCAAAACCGCGCCCAGCTGTGACCTTGCGCTTGCGCCACTGCTTGCCCCAAGCCCGCACAAAACAAAAACAAGCTGACGATGACGGTACGCTGCGTTGTCCAGAAAGGGTCTGTGTAAAAATTTTGATGGATGAAACGAAAGTGGCTCAGGTCATAGCAAAAATGGAAGACCACCATCCACAACACGGCCAGGCCGCGTAGGGCGTCCAGACGCGGGAAACGCTCGGTCTGGGAGCCATGCGCCAATCCACTCACCCCAAAAACCGCCGCGCGTTGATGAACATGCGCATCCACGGACTGTGGTCGCTCTTGTCTCCACTCGTCCAGCTCATCAGCACGTTGCGGAATACGCGCTCGGGGTGGGGCATGAGGGCCGTGAAGCGACCGTCTGCCGTGGTGACGGAGGTCAAACCTTCAGGGCTGCCATTGGGGTTGAGCGGATACGCTTCGGTGGCCTTGCCGTGGTGGTCGACGAAACGCATCGCACGCTTCACTGCCTTCGCATCGCCGCGTTGCGAGAAGTCGGCAAAACCTTCGCCGTGGGCCACGGCAATGGGCAGGCGGCTGCCAGCCATGCCAGTGAAGAAGGCGGAGGGGCTCTCTAGCACCTCGACCAAACTCAAACGCGCCTCGAACTGCTCGCTCTTGTTGCGCGTGAATTGCGGCCAGGCCTGCGCGCCAGGAATCATCGGCGCCAGGGCGGCCATCATTTGGCAGCCATTGCACACGCCCAGGGCGAGCACATCGGGGCGGTTGAAGAAGGTGGCGAACTGTTCGGCCAGTTTCGGGTTGAACAGGATGGATCGAGCCCAGCCTTCGCCCGCGCCCAAGGTGTCGCCGTAACTGAAACCGCCACAAGCCACAAAGGCTTGGAATTGGTCCAAACGCGCCCTGCCCGCTTGCAAGTCGCTCATGTGCACGTCAAAGGTATCGAAACCGGCCTGCGCCATGACGTAACTCATCTCGACATGGCTGTTCACGCCTTGCTCACGCAAGATAGCCATGGCGGGGCGCTTGAGCAGCAACGCCGGGGACTGCTTCTCGGCGGGATCGAAACTCAGGTGCAGATGCAAACCGGGGTCTTCAGGCTGGCCCACCGCCGCGTGTTCGGCATCGGCGCAGGCGGGGTTGTCACGCAACTGGCTGATGCGCCACGACACGTCGTCCCAAGCCTGGTGCAAGTCGCGCAGGCTGGCGCTGAACACAGCCTTGGCGTCACGCCACACTTCTAGCTTGCCGCTCTCGTTGGTCTTGCCGATGAAGTGGCTGTGCTGTGACAAACCAAATTCGCGCAAGGTTTGCATCACCTCGTTGCGCACGTCGGTGGGCACTTGCACCACGACGCCAATTTCTTCGTTGAAGAGGGCCTGCAGCGTGAGTTCGTTACGGCGGGCACCGACCTGGGTTGCCCAGTTTTTGGAATCGCCGTACTCGGCACGGCTGTCCGTGATGCCGTCGCCCTCGGTCACCAGCATGTCCACATTCATGCTCACACCCACATGGCCCGCAAACGCCATTTCGCAGACGGTGGCCCACAGGCCGCCATCGCTGCGGTCGTGGTAGGCCAAGAGGCGGCCTTGGCCACGCAGTTGGTTGATGGCAGCGACCAGGGCTTTGAGCTGGGCAGGGTCGTCCACATCGGGCACTTCATCACCGAACTGGTTCAACACCTGGGCCAGCATGGAGCCGCCCATGCGCTTTTTGCCTTGTCCCAAATCTATCAACACCAGGGTGGTATCGCCGGTTTGCAATTGCGGCGTGAGTGTGGACCGCACGTCGGCCAAGGTGGCAAAGGCCGTGACGATCAAACTCACCGGCGAGGTGACTTGTTTGTCTTGGCCTTGCTCGGACCAGCGGGTGCGCATGGACAAGCTGTCTTTGCCCACCGGCACACTGATGCCAAGCGCAGGGCACAGGTCCATGCCAACGGCTTTGACGGTGTCGTACAGCGCCGCATCTTCGCCGGGCTCACCGCAGGCGGCCATCCAGTTGCAGCTGAGTTTGACGCGTGGCAGTTCGATGGGGGCAGCGAGCAAATTGGTGATGGCCTCCGAAACCGCCATGCGGCCTGAGGCGGGTGCATTGAGTGCGGCCAGCGGTGTGCGTTCACCCATGGCCATGGCTTCACCGGCAAAACCGCTGTAGTCGGCCAAGGTCACGGCGCAGTCGGCTACCGGCACTTGCCAGGGGCCGACCATTTGGTCACGGTGGTTCAGACCGCCCACGGTGCGGTCACCGATGGTGACGAGAAAACGTTTGCTGGCGACCGTAGGGTGGCGCAGCACGTCGAAAGCGACTTTTTCCAGCAACACATCGCTCAAGTTCAAGGCAGGCAAAGTGATGGGCAGGCGCTGCACCTCGCGGTGCATCTTGGGCGGTTTGCCCAGCAGCACGTCCATGGGCATGTCGATCACGTGCTCGCCGCCCGGGCCATCTTCCAGCACCAGGTCTTTGGCCTCGGTCGCCACACCCACGATGGCAAACGGGCAACGCTCGCGCTCGCACATGGCCTTGAACAGTGGCAGCAGGTCGGCCGACACCGCCATCACATAACGTTCCTGGCTTTCGTTGCACCAGATTTCTTTCGGTGCCATGCCGCTTTCTTCCAGCGGCACGCTGCGCAAATCAAATCGCGCACCGCGGCCTGCGCCATCGACCAACTCAGGGAAAGCATTGGAGATGCCGCCCGCGCCCACGTCATGAATCGCCAGGATGGGGTTTTTCTCGCCCAAGGCCCAGCAATGGTTGATGACTTCCTGGGCGCGGCGTTCAATCTCGGGGTTGCCGCGCTGCACCGAATCAAAATCAAGTTCAGCGGCATTCACGCCCGCAGCCATGGAGCTGGCCGCACTGCCGCCCATGCCGATGCGCATGCCGGGGCCACCCAACTGAATGAGCAAGGTGCCAGCCGGGAATTCCACCTTTTTGGTTTGGCTGGCATTGATGCTGCCCAAACCACCCGCGATCATGATGGGCTTGTGGTAACCACGGCGTTGTTGTTGTGCGCCCTCGCCCACCTCCTGTTCATACACACGGAAATAGCCGCCCAGATTGGGCCGGCCAAACTCGTTGTTGAAAGCGGCCCCGCCCAGCGGGCCCTCCACCATGATCTGCAAGGGACTGGCGATGTGGCTGGGTCGGCCATAGGGCGTTTGTTCCCACGGTTCATTCGTGCCTGGCAAGTGCAGGTTGGACACGGTAAAACCCGTCAGGCCAGCCTTGGGCTTGGATCCTCGGCCAGTGGCACCTTCATCACGAATTTCACCGCCTGCGCCTGTGGACGCACCCGGGAAGGGTGAGATGGCCGTGGGGTGGTTGTGGGTTTCCACTTTCATCAGCACATGGGCCAGCTCTTTGCGGGCACCGTACTGAGGTGCGTTGGTGAACCCTTGCGGCAACCAGCGTTCGATCTCCAGCCCTTCCATCACCGACGAGTTATCGCTGTAGGCAATGATGGTGTGTTGTGGCGCGAGCTGGTGGGTGTTGCGGATCATGCCGAACATGGACTTGTCCTGGCGCACACCGTCGATGGTGAAGTCGGCATTAAAAATCTTGTGGCGGCAGTGTTCGCTGTTGGCCTGGGCAAACATCATCAGCTCGACGTCGCTGGGGTTGCGCTTGAGGCCTTGGAAAGAGGTCACCAGGTAGTCGATCTCGTCCTCGCTCAAGGCCAAACCGAATTCACGGTTGGCAGCTTCCAAAGCGCTACGTCCGGCACCGAGCACATCCACATGCTGGAGGGGCTGCGCGGGTTGTTCGTCAAACAAATGCCGAGCGTCTTCGCGGCTGAGCAGCACGCTTTCTGTCATGCGGTCGTGGAGCAGGGCAGACACCGCCATCAGCTCGTCAGGGGTCAGCGCTTTGCTGCCCCCCAGTAAACCGCTCTTCAGCGTCAATACAAACTCCGTGACGCGCTCCACACGTTTGATCTGCAAGCCGCAGTTGTGGGTTATGTCGGTGGCTTTGGAGGCCCAGGGTGACACCGTGCCCAAACGTGGCGCGACCACCATCACAGTCCCGCTGCTGGGTCCTTGGTAAGCCGGGCCATACCGCAGCAGGGCTTCCAGGCTGTCGCGTGCCGCAGCCGACAGAGGCTGCTCCAACGCCGCCCAGTGCACAAAACGCCCATGCACCGCAGTGATACGCGGTGCCACGGCTTGCAAACGCGGCAGCAGGGCCTGGGCCCGAAAAACAGACAGCGCATTGCCGCCCTCGAAGTGAAGCAGCTGGGGAGTGGTTGGGGTCACGTGGGGGCTCAAAGGCTGGGGCAAAGCGGGCCACCGGGGCAGGCCCGGGCAGAACCGGTGATTTTAGCGGTGTGATGAGAGCCCCCAGGCCTGTCGCTTCGCGCCAGCTCCCCGGGGACCTGGAAGGGCCTCTTCGTGGCCCTTGGGGTTGAGAAAACTTGGGAGCGGCCCAGCGTTTTCTCAAGAGATAATGAGGCGCATGACGATCATCATCAAAGACGCCGCCGCCATTGAAGGCATGCGCGTAGCGGGCCGCCTGGGCTCGGAAGTGCTGGACATGCTCACCCCCTATGTGAAGCCGGGCGTCACCACGGGCGAGATTGACAAGCTGGCGCACGACTACATGGTCAACGTGCAAAAGGGCATTCCCGCCACGCTGAACTACCAGCCCAGCGGTTACCCGCCCTACCCGGCTTCCTTGTGCACCTCGGTCAACGACGAGGTCTGCCACGGCATTCCCAATGAACGTGTGCTCAAAAATGGCGACATCGTGAACATTGACGTCACCGTGATCAAGGATGGCTGGCATGGCGACAACAGCCGCATGTTTGTCGTCGGTGAAGGCTCTATCGCCTCCAAACGCCTGTGCGCCGTCACTTTTGAGGCGATGTGGCGCGGCATCGTCAAGGTCAAACCCGGTGGTCATTTCGGCGACATCGGCCACGCCATTCAAACCTTTGCCGAGAACCAAGGCTACTCCGTGGTGCGCGAGTTTTGCGGGCACGGTGTGGGCGCCAGGTTCCATGAAGAACCCCAGGTGCTGCACTATGGCCGCCCTGGCACCTTGGAAAAAATGCTGCCGGGCATGATTTTCACCATTGAACCCATGATCAACCTCGGCAAACGCGACATCAAAGAAGACCGCAAGGGCGGCAAGTACGACGGCTGGACCATCGTCACCAAAGACCGTTCCTTGTCGGCCCAGTGGGAACACACGGTGCTCGTGACCGAGACGGGGTACGAGGTGCTGACCCTGTCAGCGGGCAGCCCGCCCCCGCCGAGTTTTGTCAGCGGCTGAGTTTGCGCACCCAGCACTCCCAAGGCATGCCCGAATCAACCACCAGCATCCCAGAGCTGCGCTCAAGGGTGCAGCAGGGTAAGGCGGAGTTGCTTGCCCACTTCATGCAAGCGCGGGCCACCGCGCCCGCCGCAACCCGTTTGATTCGCAACCTGACCAAACATGTCGACGGCGCGCTGCAGTCCTTGTGGAACCAGCAAGGCATGCCTGAAGGCGCCGCCTTGCTGGCGGTGGGTGGTTATGGCCGGGGCGAACTCCTTCCCTACTCGGACGTCGATGTGCTGGTAATGCTGCCACCGCTGGGTCATGAGGACGACGAACAAAGCGCTCAAACCAAAGTCGCTTTGGAGGCCTTCATCAGCGCTTGTTGGGACATCGGGCTGGAGATCGGATCCAGCGTGCGGACACTGGCCGAGTGCATGCAGATGAGCCAGCGCGACATCACCATCCAAACCGCGCTGCTGGAATCGCGTTTTCTTTGCGGTTCCCGCCGCCTCTTCAAAGCCTTCCGCGCCGCCAACACCCATGCCATGGACGCCAAGGCTTTTGTGCGCGCCAAACTGCTGGAAATGCAGCAACGCCACACCAAATTTGAAGACACGCCCTACTCGCTGGAACCCAACTGCAAAGAAAGCCCCGGGGGCCTGCGCGACTTGCAACTCGTGATGTGGCTCGCCCGTGCGGCAGGGTTCGGCAAAACCTGGCCTGAGTTGGCCAACAAAGGGCTGATCACCACCTTCGAAGTCAAACAACTGCAGCGCAATGAAGGCCTGCTCAAATTGATTCGCGCACGGCTGCATTGCGTGGCCGGCCGGCGCGAAGATCGATTGGTGTTCGATCTGCAAACGGCCGTGGCCGAGAGTTTTGGCTACACCGCCAGCAAAGGCCAGCGAGCGTCTGAAGTACTGATGCGCCGTTACTACTGGGCGGCCAAGGCGGTGACGCAGCTCAGCCAAATCTTGATCCAGCACATTGAAGAGCGCGTCACAGGGCAGCAAGATGCCCCCATGCGCCCCATCAACGAGCATTTCTTGGAGCGCGGTGGTTTGCTCGAGGTGGTGAGTGACGATCTCTATCAACGGGAACCCCACACCATCCTCAAAACCTTCCTCACCTTTCAAACCGAAGGTGCGCCGAAAGGTTTGTCCGCCCGCACACTGCGCGCGCTCTACAACGCCCGCGACTTGATGGACGGCGGATTTCGCCGCGACCCTGTCAACCGCGCCACCTTCATGCAAATTTTGCAAGCCCCGCAAGGCCAAACCCATGCACTGCGGCAAATGAACCAAACTTCGGTGCTGGGCCGCTACCTGTGGGTGTTCAGACGCATCGTCGGGCAAATGCAGCACGACTTGTTCCATGTGTACACGGTGGACCAACACATCTTGATGGTGCTGCGCAACGTGCGGCGCTTCTTCATGGCCGAACATGCGCACGAGTATCCGTTTTGCTCACAACTGGCCGCCAGCTGGGATCCTCCTTACGTGCTTTTTGTGGCCGCGCTTTTCCACGACGTGGCCAAAGGCCGTGGCGGCGACCACTCCGATTTGGGTGCGCTAGAGGTACGCCGCTTTTGCCGCGACCACCAAGTTCCCAAAACCGATGCGGCACTGATCGAGTTTTTGGTGCAGCACCACCTCACCATGTCGCGAATTGCACAGAAGGAAGATTTGTCGGACAGCGAGGTCATCGACGGTTTTGTCAGACTGGTCAAAACAGAACGCCAGCTCACCGCGCTGTACCTGCTAACGGTCGCTGATATCCGCGGCACCAGTCCCAAAGTGTGGAACGCCTGGAAGGGCAAGCTGCTGGAAGACCTTTACCGCGCCAGCTTGCGCGCACTCGGAGGAGCACGGCCCAACTTTGATGCGGAAATTGAGGCACGCAAACAAGAAGCCCGCCAGGCCTTGAACCTCGCCTCCATGCTGCCTGACACCGAAGGCCCGCTGTGGAAGACCTTGGACGTGAGTTACTTCGCGCGCCATGAAGCTGCCGACATCGCCTGGCACGCGCGTGCCTTGTTCCGTCGCATCGACACCCAGAAGCCGGTGGTCTGCGCCCGTCCGTCTGCCGTCGGTGAAGGATTGCAGGTGGTCGTGTATTCACCCGACCGTGCCGATTTGTTCGCGCGCATTTGTGGCTACTTCGACAGCGCGCAGTTCAACATTCTGGACGCCAAGGTGCACACCACACGCTCCGGTTATGCCCTCGATACCTTCCAGCTCATCGGCCCGCACCACGACCAACAATCGCGCGACCTGATTTCCCTGGTCGAGACCCAACTCGCGCAAACCTTGCTGCAAGAAGGCCCCTTGCCTGAACCCAGCAGAGGCCGCCTGTCGCGACGCGTCAAGTCTTTCCCGGTGACGCCACGCGTCAGCCTGCGGCCAGACGAGCGTGCGCAGCGCTGGCTGCTGACCGTGTCTGCCAGCGACCGCTCAGGTTTGCTCTATGCCATCGCTCGCGTCTTGGCCCGCCATGGCGTCAACTTGCAACTGGCCAAAGTCTCCACCTTGGGTGAGCGTGTGGAGGATACGTTCTTGATTGACGGCTCGGCCTTGCAGCAAAACAAGTCGCAGTTGCAAATTGAGAGTGAATTGCTCGACGCGGTCGCGTCTTGACACCCCGGTTGCAAACCGCACTGCCACGACAGCACCATGCCCCTCATCACCCTGCCCGCCATTGAAGCCCTGGCACAGATCGAGCGCTTCGATGCCATCGTCGACGCACGATCCGAAGGTGAGTTCGCCCTGGATCATTTGCCTCACGCTGTGAATTGGCCAAGCCTGACCAATGAAGAGCGCGTCCTCGTGGGCACCGAGTACAAACAAATCTCGCCCTTTGTGGCACAAAAACGCGGTGCTGCTTTGGTGGCGCGCAACATTGCCCGCCACATTGAACGCGAGGTCATGGACAAACCCAAAGACTGGTCGCCCCTGATTTACTGCTGGCGCGGGGGAAAACGCAGCGGCTCTTTGGCCTTGGTGTTGGGACAAATTGGTTTTCGTGTGAGCGTGCTGGAGGGTGGCTACCGCGCTTTTCGCAGCGAAGTGGTTCAAGCGCTGGAGACGGCAGGAAGCCAACTGCGCTTTCAGGTTCTTTGCGGCACCACGGGCTCGGGCAAAAGCCGCTTGCTCCAGGCCTTGAACGCAGCCGGGGCGCAAGTGCTGGACCTGGAGGAGCTTGCCGAGCACAGAGGCTCGGTGCTCGGCCTGCTGCCCGGCACGCAGCAGCCCACCCAAAAACGATTTGAAACCCTGTTGTGGGACACGCTGCGGCGGTTCGACACCAAGCGCCCGGTCTTCGTCGAAAGCGAAAGCCGCACGGTGGGCCAGCTGCGTGTGCCGGAACGCCTGATTCAAACCATGCGGGAAGCCGCCTGCATTGCCGTCGACATGACCTTGGATGAGCGCGTCAACTTCTTGATGCGCGACTACGCTCATTTCGTCAACGACCCCGAACTTTTTTGCAAACGCCTGGACGCGCTGCGCGACGCACGCGGCCACCAAGTGGTGAACGACTGGCAGCAACGCGCCCTGGCGGGCCACATGAGTGGCGTGGTGCGTGAGCTGCTGGAAACACACTACGACCCGGTCTACGTCAAATCCATGCAGCGCAACTTCGGGCAGGTCAATACGCCCAAGCTGCGGGTGAGCTGGGATGGGACGCAGGCGTCTTTGCAACAAGCCGTGGCGCACATCTTGAGCGACGCAGTATGAACAACCCGTGCCGACACCCACACCGCCCTTTCTGACCCAGCGCCACCAAGAGCCACCGCCATGACCTTCACCTTGCCACGCTTGCTCGCCCTGGGGGCGTTGATCGCTGTGTTGCTTTACGCAGCCGTCATGTGCTGGGTTTACCTCAGACAAGAGAAATTGTTGTTCGCTCCTGTTCCGCTGGCAAGCGACCATCCATTTCGCGTCGATGCCGATGTGCACGAACTGTCGGTACCCGTGCCTGGCGCGACGCTCTCGGTGTTGCACTTGCGTTTGGCCCAACCCAAAGGGGTCGTTTTTTTCCTGCACGGAAACGCGGGCAACCTGGACACATGGTTTGTCAACACGGCTCTTTACCGCGAGCTGAACTACGACTTGGTCATGCTCGACTACCGTGGGTTTGGAAAGAGCACCGGCCAGATCGAGAGCGAAGCGCAATTGCATGCCGATGTGGACGCGGTGTGGGCCTTTGTTGCAGACCGCTACCAAAAAGGCGTCGTCCGCGTGGCCCTGGGGCGCTCCCTCGGAACGGCGTTGGCGGCGCGCTGGGCTGTCCAACACCAGCCCGAACTCACGGTCTTGGTGTCACCCTACTGTTCGATGACAGACATGGCGAAGGAGCACTTTCCCTTCGTACCCAGCCGCTTGTTGCGTTATCCACTGACCACATGCGACTACATGGCCCAGTTACGCCAGCCCGCCTTGTTGATACACGGCGAGAAGGACGCGCTGATTTCACCGCAGCACAGCGAACGCATACAAGCCCGCGCACCGCATGCCCGGTTGTTACGCATTGAGCAAGCAGCGCACAACGACGTTCACCAGTTCGACGCCTACACCCAGGCCTTGCACGATTCGCTGGAGCAGCTGCGCACCACGAACAATCAACTCGTTACAAAATCGCACCCGGGCTAACCCCCAAATAAGGGGGTTTTGGGACAACAGGGCTGCTGCGTAACAGGCATGTTCCGCGTAGCATGGTTTCACGGAGTTGCATCGCTTGTTCGATGCCTGTGGTCTTTCACCATTGTTTGCAAACACCCATGTCCATCATCACTTCAGCGTCAGTCAAAACCCGTTCCAGCTCCTCAAGCCGAGCCGGTGTGAATCGCAAGCGACGCAGCCGCCCAATGAGCCTGGGTCAACGCCTGGTGCGTTGGGTGGAACAGCGACTCGGTCGACGTATCCAAGTACGCGGCCATGGCTTGCAAATGCGGGTGGTGATCAAGAAAGTGACCCCTGCCAACGAAGCGCCACAGTTCCCCGGCATGGTGCAGCTTCGGACTTTGTCCAAGGACAGACTGGCGTTGATGCAGAAGGAATTGCGCGGGCTCTTGCGCCAGCATCCGCAAACCAAAAAACTGCTTCGTCATTTGGCTTATGTCGAACGCACCTTGCGCCATGACGGCTTGAAGGCGGTGGATGAGTTGCCGCTGGATGTGTTATCCAAAGCCTTGACGCAGTTGGAAAGTTTGGTGGTGAATTGGTCGGCGCTGGGATTGGGCGAGACGCGCTCGCGTTTGTCTTTGCTGGTGAAAAACAAAAAGATCCTGGCTCTTCACATGGGTGGCCATGCTCAAGCGACAGAAATGGACCACTCACAGCGGGCCGATGTATGCGAAGTGAGCCACTCGGTTTTTGAAGAAATGGACAGGAGCTGGCGCGGACAGGTTCCGCCAACACTCACCCAGGCATTGACCAACGCCAGGCCTGCTTAGTGCCTCGCTGTAGCGGCGGCAGATGAAGCACGCAAGCGCTGCCAAACGCTGATCAAACCCACCACAACAGCGCCGGCGGCTATACCGGCTACGGCATCCACTGCGGTGGACAACACCCAACCGAAGGCCCCCATGGCCGCAGACCAGGCTTCCACGGCATGGTGCAGCGGCCCGATGCCATGAACCAAGATACCGCCGCCCACCAAAAACATGGCAGCGGTGCCGGCCACTGACAGCCCCTTCATCAGCCAAGGTGCACCGACGAGCAGGGTCTGGCCCAATGAACGCTGCAAACGCGCCCAAACGCCGCTGCCGCTGCGCTGGCTGAGCAACAGCCCCGCATCGTCCAGCTTCACGATGCCCGCGACCAAGCCATAAACACCCACCGTCATCAACAAAGCGATGCCCACGAGGACAGCCACCTGACTGGCAAACGGTTTGTCCCCCACGGTGCCCAGCGTGATGATGATGATTTCCGCCGACAGGATGAAATCAGTGCGTACCGCGCCCTTGATCTTTTCCTTCTCGAAAGCGACCATGTCCACCGCCGGGTCCGCCACCGCACGCGTCAACTCGGTGTGGCGAACTTCATCCTCCGCTTTGTTGTGCCACAAGGCGTGAGCGATTTTCTCAAAGCCCTCGAAACACAAAAACAAACCGCCCGCCATCAAGAGCGGGGTCACCGCCCAAGGCGCCACCGCGCTCACCAGCAAGGCCAGCGGCACCAAGATCACCTTGTTCAAGAGCGAACCTTTGGCCACCGCCCAAACCACAGGCAGTTCGCGGTCCGCTTTCACACCCGCCACCTGCTGCGCATTCAAGGCCAGATCGTCGCCCAACACGCCCGCCGTTTTTTTGGCGGCGACTTTGGTCATCACGGCCACGTCGTCCAAGATGGTGGCGATGTCGTCTAGAAGGGCAAATAAGCTGCTGGCGGCCATAGAGAAATTTCAGTCGGGTGAACGAGTCCGCATTATTGCGTGACCGCGAATCTGAATAGCCGCGCAACCCTTCGCGACGCCATCAAACCTGGTTTCAGTGGGCCCTTTGAGCTCGATCCAGATGGCCTGCGCCAGTGCACAATGGCATTTCATCGGCACTGCCTACCCGCACCATGTCCACCATCCTCATCCTCAACGGCCCCAACCTCAACCTGCTTGGTCAGCGTGAGCCCGATGTTTACGGTGCCACCACCTTGGCCGATGTGGAGCAGCTGTGCCAGACCACAGCGCAGAAATTCGGCCACGTGTGCGACTGCCGCCAGTCCAACCATGAAGGGGTGTTGATCGACGCCATCCACGAAGCCGGTCGTGCGCACAAGGCGGGCACCCTGCTCGGTGCGGTGTTCAACGCGGGCGCCTACACCCACACCTCCGTCGCCCTGCACGACGCCATCAAAGGCGCTGGCGTGCCCGTTGTTGAAGTGCACATCAGCAATGTGCACGCCCGCGAAGCCTTCCGCCACCACTCCATGCTGTCGCCCGTGGCGGCGGGCATTGTGGTGGGGTTTGGGGTGCAGGGGTATGCGCTGGCGATTGAGGGTTTGGTGGGCAAGAGTTAGTGTTGAGTCGGCCGTGCACTCCCACACGACGCGGCTCTTCTCGCACTCAGTTGGCGTTGCTTGTTTGATGCGGAATCGTTCTGCGATACACCGCGCCGGGTATTCGGCCCGGCATGCCGAGTAACTTCTTTTGCTGGTGCAAAAGAAGTCACCAAGAAAACACCTGAACACCAGCCTATTTGGGGAGGGGTGGCTTGGTGTTGGCCCACAGACGTGGAGCCTGGATTCGGCCAGTGGCCACTGGCGTTCAGGCGACGTTTTCGGTTCATTTCTTCGCTGCTGTGCCTCACGCTCAGTCTGCACTCCGCTGTTCGTCATTCCCGCGAAAGCGGGAATGACGGTGGTGGTGGGAGAGGGTAACGGAAGAACAAGCCTTTAGCGTCGCTGTGAATGCCTGTTGCCACTGGCCAAATCCAGACCCCACGTCTGTACTCCGGCTTCAAGCCACCTCTCCCCACATAGGCTGATGTTCAGGTGCTTCTTTGCCTACTTTCTTGCACCAGCAAGAAAGTAGGTCGCCCGCCGGGGCGAATTCCCGGCGCGGTGTATTGCAGAACAATCCAGCGTCAGCAAACCACCAACAAACACCGCCAAGGAAAGACGAACGCGGTATCGGCGCGTCGAAGAATCAAGCGCCCGTCCGCGCAGGCACTTGATACCCATCCACCACCACATCCCCACACTGCGCCCGATGCCGCAGCGCGTGGTCCATCAGCACCAGCGCCAGCATGGCTTCGGCGATGGGCGTGGCGCGTATGCCCACGCAGGGATCGTGGCGGCCAAAGGTTTCTACCGTGGCTGGATCACCCTTCATGTCGATCGACTGGCGCGGCGTGCGGATGGAGCTGGTGGGTTTGATGGCGATGCTGGCGGTGATGTCTTGGCCGGTGGAGATGCCGCCCAGCACACCACCCGCGTTGTTGCCACCAAACCCTTCGCGGCGCATTTCGTCGCCATGCATGCTGCCTTTGTGGGCGACGCTGGCAAAACCCGCTCCAATCTCCACACCCTTGACCGCGTTGATGCCCATCAAGGCATAGGCGATGTCGGCGTCGAGTTTGTCAAACAAGGGTTCACCCAAGCCCAGCGGAACGCCATGCGCCGCTACTGCGATGCGTGCGCCACAGCTGTCGCCCGCTTTGCGCAAGGCGTCCATATAGGTTTCTAGGCGCGGGATGTCGGTGACGTTGGCCGCAAAGAACGGGTTGTTCGGCACATGGTCCAGGGACTCGAAGGGAATTTCAATCTCGCCGATCTGGGTCATGTGGCCCGAAAAAGTGGTGCCAAATTTCTGAAACATCCATTTGCGCGCCACGGCCCCAGCAGCCACCATGGGCGCTGTCAAACGGGCCGATGAACGCCCGCCGCCGCGTGGATCGCGCAGGCCATATTTGCGCCAGTAGGTGTAATCGGCGTGGCCGGGGCGAAAGGTATTGAGGATGTTGCCGTAGTCTTTGCTACGCTGATCCGTGTTTTTAATCAGCAGGCAAATTGGCGTGCCGGTGGTGAGCCCCTCGTACACGCCCGACAAAATTTCCACCGCGTCGGGCTCGTTGCGCTGCGTGACATGGCGCGAGGTGCCAGGGCGGCGGCGGTCCAGTTCGGGTTGAATGTCAGCCTCGGACAAAGCCATCCCCGGCGGGCAGCCATCAATCACACAGCCTATGGCCGGGCCGTGGCTTTCGCCGAAATTCGTGACGCGAAACGACTCGCCAAAGGTGCTGCCGGACATGGAGGGGCTTTCAAGTGGGTCTGACGCACGGGCATGGGTCGCTTCACAAAGGGTGGGCAACGAACCGCATGGACAGAAACCGGAGATTTTAGATCGCATGGCCTGCGCATCTGCGGTGCGCAAGGCAGCGGGCACAGGCGGCGGATAAACAGCGGGTGCCCGGCCTTGCCACCAGGGCCGTGTAGAACCAAAACACTACCTAAAGCGAATTTATTCGCCTACAAAAAATAAAAGGCATTAAGTTGTGGTGTTGTTTGACCGATAGGCAAGGAAGTCGATGCGGTGCAATACAAAGAGCCTGCAAAGCCATGGTGCGTGCCACCGCCACCACCCATAACAATGAACGCAGCAGCAAAGGAAACACCATGTCTCAGCACAAAAATCCGACCATGCCCTTGTCGCGCCAGCTCATTTTGGCGTTTGGTGCCGTGTTGCTGCTCATGCTGGTGGGCAGCAGCTTGGGGTTGTGGCGTTTGAGCGAAACCTCGCGTCAAATTCATACCCAGATGACGCTGGGGGCACAACAAACCGAGGCCATGTCCAACGTTGAGGTGGCCTTCAAAACCCAAGTGCAGGAGTGGAAAAACACCTTGCTGCGAGGAAAAGACCCCAAACAACTGGAGAAGTACTGGAAAGCGTTCCAGCGCTCGCAAGCCGAGGTCAAGGAAACCGCACTCGAGTTGAAAACCAGCCTGGGTGAGTCCAAAAGCACCGCTGTCTTGACTGAATTCATCACTGCACACGAAAAAATGGGCGTGGCCTATGCAGCAGGTTTTGAAGCCTTCAAAGCGGCTGACCACGACCACACCCAAGGTGATGCCGCCGTGAAAGGCATAGACCGTGACCCCATCAAACTGCTGGACTCGGCCAAAAAAGAGCTCGCAAGCGAGTTGTTGGCGGCGAGTGACCGGGAATTGGCACTGGCACGAAACACCCGCTGGGCCGCGATAGGGGGCTTGTTGCTGTGCTGTGCCCTGGGCGCGGGCGTGGCCTGGCGCATCAGCCGCTCCATCAAACGTGTGTTGGGCAGTGAGCCCAGCGCACTGGCCAACGCGGCCAACCGTGTCGCCGCTGGCGACTTGTCTGAACCCGCAGGCCACAACCCCACCCCAGGCAGCGTGATGGCCGCCATGGAAGAAATGCGATTGGCTTTGGTGCAGGTGGTAGGCACCGTGCGCAGTGGCGTGGAAACCGTGGCCACCACCAGCGCACAAATTGCCCAGGGCAACCTGGACTTGAGCAGCCGCACGGAGCAACAAGCCTCCAACCTGGAAGAAACCGCCGCGTCGATGGAAGAGTTGACCGGCACCGTGGCCAGCAGCGTGGACAACGCCCGCCAGGCGAATCAGCTGGCCAGTGGCGCCAGCGAGGTGGCGACCAAAGGCGGCGAAATGGTGACCCAAGTGGTGGCCACCATGAACGACATTCAGGCGTCGAGCCGGAAAATTTCCGACATCATTGGCGTGATCGACGGCATTGCTTTCCAAACCAACATCTTGGCTTTGAACGCTGCCGTGGAAGCCGCCCGCGCGGGTGAACAAGGGCGTGGTTTTGCCGTGGTGGCCGCCGAGGTTCGCAGCTTGGCCCAGCGCAGCGCGCAAGCGGCCAAAGAAATCAAAAACCTGATTGCCGATTCAGTGGACAAAGTGAATTCCGGCAGCACCTTGGTGAACCAAGCCGGTCAAACCATGACCGACATCGTGGACCAAGTGAAACACGTCACCACCTTGATTGGCGAAATTTCCACCGCCAGCGGCGAACAAAGCGCGGGCATTGGTCAAGTCAACACGGCGGTCTCGCAACTTGACCAAATGACACAACAAAACGCCGCCTTGGTGGAGCAGTCTGCCGCGGCGGCAGAAGGGCTTCGCGGTCAAGCACAACAACTGGCCGAGGTGGTGGCGCTGTTTCGCCTACCGCAAACCCACTGAACACGGCGGGTTGAAAGCAAAACGCAGCCTGAGTGGCTGCGTTTTTGATTGGCGCGCAGGTTTTTTTACGCGGCACTCAACCCGTCTGCTGCACCTCGACCTGCTCTTCCACAGGCCAGTCCCGGATGTAGGCCTTGAGCATGCGGTTTTCAAAGTCTTGGCTTTCGACCACGGCGCGGGCCACGTCGTAGAAGGAGATCACGCCCATCAGCATGCGCTGGCTCATCACGGGCATGTAGCGGGCATGACGCTCGAGCATCATGCGGCGCACTTCGTCCATGTCGGTGTCGGGGGTGCAAGTGAGCGGGTGGTCGTCCATCACGCTGCGGACCAAGGTGGGGCCCACGGTGCCGCCGTTTTTCACGACTGCATTGATCACTTCACGGAAAGTGAGCATGCCCACCAAGTCGCCGTGTTCCATGACCACCAGCGAGCCAATGTCGCGCTCGGCCATGGTTTTCAGGGCCGAGGCCAAAGGCATGTCGGGCTGGGCGGTGTAAAGGGTGTTGCCCTTGACTTGCAGAATGTCGCTGACTTTCATGGCGGTCTCCTAGACGGTTGATGGCGGTGCCGGTGAATGCTGCACCGCACAGGCCCGGCGAGCCAGCGCCGAACGTTACAAATGCGCTTGCGGCTCAATATAGCCCACAATTCCCTCCGGCAACACCCGGTGTTTTCGCCGTGTTTTTCCCGACTTATCGGGTTGCTTCGACCCTCCGTTTCATTTGCGCACGTTTTGCGCCCAAAACCATGGCACCCAGCACCTTCCCTACCGACACACCTGCGCCTTTTTGCGTGGTCATGCTGCATGGTGCAGCACACAACCAAAGCGTGTGGAGCGACCTGGCCGAGGGCTTGCGGCAAGCCGGCGTTGCGGTGATGACACCTGACCTGCCAGGCCACGGTGATCGCGCCGGCCCCGCCTTGATCGATGTGCAAGCGTGCGCCAACTGGGTGCTGAACTTGGCCACCCAAGCAGGTCAACGCCGCCTGGTGTTGGTGGGACACAGCATGGGCGCTTTGATTGCCTTGGAAGGGGCCGCCCGCGCCGCCAAACGTGAGGCCAAAGAAGAGCTGCACGTGCTGGGTTTGGTGCTGGTGGGCGCGGCCTTCCCGATGACGGTCTCACCCGCCCTGTTGTCCATGGCCTTGGAGCAAGAAACACAAGCCATTGCCAAAGTTGCACAGTATTCGCATGCACGCGAGGCCACCGCCGCCCGCGAGGCAGACCAAGCCTTGATGCAATCGGAACAAAACCAATACGCCGCCGCGGGCCACGGCAATTTGTTGCACCACGACCTGTCGCTGTGCAAGGACTACACCACCGGTTTGCAGTCTGCTGCCCTGGTGCACTGCCCGAGCACTCTCATCCTCGGCCGCGAGGACCGCATGACGCCTCCCAGCGCCAGCGCAGACCTGGGAAATGCGCTGAAAGCCCGGCGGGTCGAACTGGCCACCGGGCACAACCTGATGGCAGAAGACCCCGCTGGCATGCTGGCCGCCTTGTTGGCTGTCATCGCACCCTTGAAGACGGCTTGACGAACAAGGTGAGGCCAGGCGAACAACTCAACCCTTGAGTAAATCCGCCAAGGACAAACGTTCAGCCCCCCAGCGTTCCCACAGGGTTTGCACCGCGTTGTTCGGTTCGAGCAACATCAAACGCAGCATGGGTGCGGCCAGCACTTGGTCGGGCTCGCACAGCAGCACGTGGCGCACGCTGCCCTCTTCATCCAAGCGGCCCACCCAGTCGAGCTGAACCAGCGACTCCAGAATGGGCTCTATTTGCAACGGGTCAACGCGCAGGGTGGTGGCCATTTGCTCCAGGCTCAAACCACGCGCGTCGTCTTGACGTGCTTGCAGCAACAAACGCAAAAGCGACACCGCCATGGTGAAACGATAGCCTGGCACCTCGGCCTGGCGCACCACACGCATTTGCAAACTGGGCGCATAGGCCGCTATCACCGCGCCGAGCAAAACAATCACCCAGCCAAGGTAAATCCAAATGAAAAATATCGGCAAGGTGGCCAGTGCCCCATAGACGGCGGAGTAACTCGGCACCGTGCTGAGATACCAGGCCAGCCCCTTTTTTGCCAGCTCAAAACCGGTGGAGACAAAAACACCGCCCGCCAAGGCATGGCGCCAGCGCACATGGGTATTGGGCACATAACGAAACAGGCCCGCCGCGCCCAAGGCCAGCAGGACGAACTCAATGGCATTGAGCAAAAAAGACACCCCGCCCGGCAACACGCTGACCACGCCCTTGGACAAGGTCAATGCATAAGACGTGAGCGACAAACTGACCCCCAGCAGCAAGGGCCCCAAGGTCAGCGCCGCCCAGTAGACCAAGATGCGCTGCGCAATCGGCCTGGGCCTGCGCACCCGCCAAATGCCATTGAGGGTGCGGTCGATGGTGAGCATCAGCGCCAAGGCCGTGACCACCAAGGCCACCAGCCCCGCCGTGCCCAGTCGATTGGACTTGTTGGCAAACTGCGTGAGCGCACCCAGCACAGGCTTGGCAATGCTGTCGGGAATCAGGCTCTGCAGAAAGTACTTCTCCAATGCACCCTGAAAACTGGCAAACATTGGGAAGGCCGAAAAGACCGCCAGCATCACCGTGACCAAAGGCACCAGCGAGATCAAGGTGGTGAAGGTCAAACTGCTGGCGGTGATGCCCAGGTGGTCTTCCTTGAAGCGCTGGCGCAAGGTGCGCAGTGTGTCCAGCCAGGGCCAGTGTCGCAGGGTTTCCAGCAGATCGTTGATGTGCTGCCGGAGCTTCTCGCGTCGGGAAAGCTCGGGCTGCAGGTAAACGTTTTGTGTTGAGATGGTCATCGCACGTGCGATTCAAAGTGTTGGGTTGGACGCTGATGGCTTACCCGCCGTCATTCCCGCGAAAGCGGGAATCCAGCCAGTGCTTGCCAATGAACAGGTGTAGCGATTCGATCCAACGCCTGGATTCCCGCTTTCGCGGGAATGACGGTGTACGTTGAATGGGTGAAGAATCACGTGGAACCGCACCCACTCATCGCTGGCTATCATGCCATTGATGAACACCACACCTGCGTCCGCTTCCCCAAATCACCCCACCCTCCCCTCCACCGTGGCCTGGACGCGCGGCGTCGCCGTGGGCAGTGTGTTGGGCTTGATCGTGCTCGGCCTGGCCTGGGAGCTGTTTCTCGCACCCACTGGCAACCGCACCTTGGCACTGAAGGTACTGCCACTTTGCATTCCTTTGGCCGGCCTGCTGAAAAACCGCATGTACACCTACCGCTGGGTCAGCCTCTTCATTTGGTTTTATTTCATCGAAGGCGTGGTGCGGGCCACGGGCGATGTCGGCATCAGCCGAGTGCTCGCGGGCGTTGAAGTGCTGCTGTGTTTGGCCCTCTTCGCAGCCTGTGCGGTGCATGTGCGCTGGCGCTTGAAGCATCCGACAGCACCGGACCAAGCCCATGTCTGAAGCCTTGCTGACCGCACTGCGGCAGTCGGTCGGTGCACACCATGTGCTGACCGAGGGTGACCTGTCGGCCTACGAGCAAGACTGGCGCAAACGTTACCGGGGCCGGGCACTTGCCGTGGTTCGCCCTGGCCACACCGATGAAGTCGCGGCGGTGGTGAAACATTGTTTGCAGCATGGCGCAAGCCTGGTGCCGCAAGGTGGAAACACCGGCCTCGTCGGGGGCTCGGTGCCCAACGACAGCGGACAGCAGGTGCTGCTGCACTTGGGGCGATTGAACCGGGTGCGCGAGGTCGATGCCGCCAACCTCACCCTCACGGCCGAAGCAGGCTGCATCTTGAAGCAGGTGCAAGACGCAGCGTCTGAGCACGCCCTGCTCTTCCCCTTGAGCATGGCCTCGGAAGGCAGTTGCACCATCGGCGGCAACCTGGCCACCAACGCCGGTGGCACCCAGGTGCTGCGTTATGGCAATGCGCGTGAGCTGTGTTTGGGCTTGGAGGTGGTCACCGCCCAAGGTGATGTTTGGCACGGCCTCAAAGGCCTGCGCAAAGACAACACCGGCTACGACCTGCGCGACCTGCTGATCGGCAGCGAAGGCACGCTCGGGATCATCACCGCCGCCACGCTGAAACTTTTCCCCCAACCCGCCGCGCGCTGCACCGCTTTGGCTGCCGTGCCCAGCCTGGATGCCGCACTGGAACTGTTGCAGCTGGCGCGCCGGCAACTGTCCAGCCACCTCACCGGCTTTGAGGTGATGAATGGCCTGTCACTGGCCCTCGTGGCACAGCACTTCCCACAAATCCCCCAGGGCTTGACCGCTTCACCGTGGAAAGTGCTGCTGGAACTGTCTGAACCGCAGGACGAAGCCAGCGGGCGTGCCCTGCTGGAGAACCTGCTCGCGGATGCAATGGAAGCGCAGTGGGTGGGCGACGCAGTGGTCGCACAGACCCTTCAGCAGTCCACCCAGTTGTGGCATTTGCGCGAGAGCATTCCCTTGGCCCAGGCCCAAGAAGGGCTCAACATCAAACACGACATTGCATTGCCCATCTCACGCATCCCAGTCTTTGTGGCCCACACGGATGCGCTCTTGGCCCAGCATCTGGCGGGCATTCGTTTGGTCAACTTCGGCCACATGGGCGACGGCAATTTGCACTACAACGTGCAAGCGCCCTTGGGCAACGACCCCGCTGCGTTTTTGCGTGAGCACGAGTCGGCTGTGAACCACATCGTCTACGAAGCAGTCACCTTGCACGGCGGCTCCATTTCCGCGGAACACGGCATCGGCCAGCTCAAACGCGAGGCTTTGCTGAACTACCAGTCACCGGTTGCTTTGCAGATGATGCGGGCCATCAAACAGGCGCTGGATCCGCAGGGGGTGATGAACCCGGGACGGGTGGTTTGAGGTTTGAGCAGCGCATAGCAAGTCGCCGAGACGGCAGCTTCATTCACCAATTTACGATTTTTACTCAACCTAGTAACTAACCGGCACCTGAGGAAAGGGTCCATGAAGCGGGCGGACGCACTTGGGCGTCGGTATTGGCTGACCAGTTAGCTGGCATTCTTTCGCTTTTCAAGCTTTTCTCGCCTCTCACGTTCGTCTTCTTCATTCTGCTCGTGAATGACCGCCCGAACCTGCTCTTGATAGTAGTTGGCAAGCCAGGTCGAAGCAACGCGAAACACGAGAAAGGCCGCAATCGTGCCCCCTAGCGCAACCCAAGGCGCGAAGGATGCTGAATTTCCGATGAGCACAAGTGCGGGATCAGTACTGAAGAACGAGGCAAGTTGAAGCGCAAACGCCACGACGATAAGTCCACCGCCAAAAACATAGTCCGCCTTCTGTGCCGCTAGAACGCCAGGCAAATGGGGGTTGGCGTCCCAATACGTGTAGGAGAGACGCGCCATAGCAGCCGCGTTCTGCCGAATGACGCCGATCGCAAAGAAAAGCGAACCTACGATACCAATGCACGAGGCCAGTAGCTGAATAAGCGCTGCGAGTGTCATGCAATCCAACTCGATTGAGGACGACAGTATTGCTGCATAAAACCGCCGCTTGCCTCTCCTAGAGCAGGTGGTTTGATCCGCCCCATTCAATGCTTCAACAAATCCCCCGCCGCCGCAGGCTCTGCTGCCACGGCTGGTTTTTCTTCAACCTTGGCGGGCTCTTCGTCCGGCAAGGCTACGGGAATGGATTCCAGCGCCACGGCCAGCACCTGGTCGAACCATTTCACCGGAACGATCTCGAGTTGGTTTTTCACGTTCTCGGGAATGTCCTGCAGGTCTTTGACGTTTTCTTCCGGAATCAACACCGTCTTGATGCCGCCTCGGTGCGCGGCCAGCAGTTTTTCCTTGAGGCCGCCAATGCCGGTGATTTCACCGCGCAGGGTGATCTCGCCCGTCATCGCCACGTCGGCTTTGACAGCGATGCCGGTGAGTGCGGAAACAAAAGCCGTGGCCATGGCGGCGCCTGCGCTGGGGCCGTCTTTGGGGGTGGCGCCGTCGGGCACGTGGATGTGGATGTCGCGTTTTTCAAAGAGTTCGTCTTTGATGCCTAAGCGGCGCGAGCGGCTGCGCACCACGGTGCGGGCGGCTTCGACCGACTCTTTCATCACGTCGCCCAGCGAGCCTGTGCGTGAGATCACGCCCTTGCCGGGCATCACAGCGGCTTCGATGGTGAGCAAGTCGCCGCCCACCTCGGTCCAGGCCAGGCCGACCACTTGGCCGATTTGGTTTTGTTTTTCGGCACGGCCGAAATCGAATTTGCGCACGCCGAGCAAGTCGTTCAGATTTTCATCTGTGACAACCACCTTGCCACCATACTGCTTGAGCTGGATGCCCTTGACCACCTTGCGGCAAATCTTGGAGATTTCACGCTCGAGCGAACGCACGCCGGCTTCACGGGTGTAGTAACGAATGATGGCGCGCACCGCAGACTCGGCCACCTCCATTTCCTCTTCTTTCACGCCGTTGTTCTTGGCCTGCTTGGGCAACAAATACTTCTGCGCAATGCTGACTTTTTCGTCTTCGGTGTAACCCGAGAGGCGTATCACTTCCATGCGATCGAGCAAGGCCGGCGGAATGTTCATCGAGTTCGAGGTGGCGATGAACATGGTGTCGGACAGGTCGAAATCGACCTCGACGTAGTGGTCGCCGAAGGTGTGGTTTTGCTCGGGGTCGAGCACCTCGAGCAAGGCGCTCGAAGGATCGCCCCGGAAGTCCATGCCGAGTTTGTCAAGTTCGTCCAGCAGGAAATGCGGGTTGCGGGTGCCGTCTTTGGACAAACTCTGCAGCACCTTGCCGGGCATGGAGCCAATGTAGGTGCGGCGGTGGCCACGAATTTCGGCTTCATCACGCACACCGCCCAAGGCCATGCGAACGAATTTGCGGCCGGTGGCACGGGCCACCGATTGACCGAGTGAGGTTTTACCCACGCCCGGAGGGCCCACCAAACACAAGATGGGTGACTTGACCTTCTCCACCCGCTGCTGCACCGCGAGGTATTCCAAGATGCGTTCTTTGACTTTGTCCAGGCCAAAGTGGTCTTCGTTCAGCACGGCTTCGGCCAAGGCCAGATCGTGTTTGATCTTGGTCTTTTTGGACCAAGGCAAATTCACCAAGGTGTCGATGTAGTTGCGCACCACGGTGGCTTCGGCCGACATGGGCGACATGAGCTTGAGTTTTTTGAACTCGGCGTCCACCTTTTTGCGTGCCTCCTTGGGCATCTTGGCCGCGATGATTTTCTTTTCCAGCTCCTCCATGTCGGCGCCTTCTTCGCCGTCACCGAGTTCTTTCTGGATGGCCTTGACCTGCTCGTTCAGGTAGTACTCGCGCTGGCTCTTCTCCATTTGGCGTTTGACGCGGCCACGGATGCGCTTTTCCACCTGCAGGATGTCGACTTCGTGCTCCAACTGCTCCAGCAATTTCTCAAGGCGTTTGTCGACCTCGAACAAGTCGAGCACGGACTGTTTGTTTTCCAGCTTCAGCGGCAAGTGGGCTGCGATGGTGTCGGCCAGGCGGCCGGCGTCATCAATGCCTGCAATCGACGTGAGAATTTCGGGCGGGATTTTTTTGTTGAGTTTGACGTACTGGTCAAACTGCTGCGTCACGGCGCGGCGCAGGGCTTCGATCTCGGGTTTGGTATCGGTGGGCGGTGGCACCGGCGTGACGTCGGCCACGAAATGCTCGCCGTTGTCGCTGATTTTGTGGGTGTTGGCGCGCTGTATGCCTTCGACCAACACCTTCACGGTGCCGTCGGGCAATTTCAGCATTTGCAGGATGCTGGAGACGCAGCCGACGTCGAACATGTCTTCGGGACGGGGTTCGTCTTTGCCTGCGGCTTTTTGTGCCACCAGCATGATCTGGCGGCCCGCTTCCATCGCGGCCTCTAAAGCCTTGATGGACTTGGGGCGGCCCACAAACAGTGGGATCACCATGTGAGGGAAAACAACCACATCGCGCAGCGGCAACAGCGGCAGGGTGATGGGTTCGGCGGGGAGGATGGGATGTCCAGACATGAAGAGACCTCTCTTTCTCAAACCTATGTAGGGCCTGAGTATTCAATTGCAAGTGACCACCGGGTCAGTACCGACCCCGGTCCAACTCAAGCGCTGGCTTTGACGTCGCGGTAGACCAGCAGCGGTTTCGCCTCTTCTTCAATCGTGTGTTCGTCGAGTACGACCTTGGCCACACCTTCCAAGTTGGGCAGGTCAAACATGGTGTCGATCAGCGACAACTCCATGATGGAGCGCAGTCCACGCGCCCCGGTTTTACGGGCCAAGGCCTTGCGGGCGATGGCGGTGAGGGCTGAGGGGCGGAACTCCAGTTCCACGCCGTCCATGGAAAAAAGTTTCTGGTACTGCTTGACCAGGGCATTTTTGGGCTCGGTCAGGATCTGCACCATGGCGTCTTCGGTCAGCTCGCCCAAGGTGGCCACCACGGGCAGGCGGCCGACCAGTTCGGGAATCAAACCAAACTTGATCAAGTCTTCCGGCTCCACCTCGCGGAACACATCGCTGACCTTACGTTCGCTCTTGGTTTTCACCGTGGCGCTAAAACCAATGCCTGATTTTTCAGAGCGGTTTTGAATCACTTTTTCCAGACCGTCAAATGCACCACCGCAAATGAAGAGGATGTTGGTGGTGTCGATCTGCAAGAAGTCTTGGTTCGGATGCTTGCGCCCGCCTTGCGGCGGCACAGAAGCCATGGTGCCTTCTACGAGTTTGAGCAGCGCTTGCTGAACACCCTCGCCAGAGACATCCCGCGTGATGGAAGGGTTGTCCGCTTTGCGGGAAATTTTGTCGATCTCGTCGATGTACACAATGCCGCGTTGGGCTTTTTCGACGTCGTAGTTGCAGTTTTGCAGCAACTTCTGAATGATGTTTTCAACGTCCTCACCCACATAACCAGCTTCGGTCAGCGTGGTGGCGTCGGCAATCACGAAGGGCACATTGAGCAGCCGCGCCAGGGTTTGTGCGAGCAAGGTTTTGCCCGAGCCTGTGGGGCCGATCAAAAGAATGTTGCTCTTGGACAGCTCAATCTCGTCTTTGGAGCGGCTCATGTGTTTGAGCCGTTTGTAGTGGTTGTAAACCGCCACCGACAAAATTCGTTTGGCCGGTTCTTGGCCGATCACGTAGTTGTCGAGGCTGGCCTTGATTTCGCTCGGAAGCGGCAAATCAGTTTTAGCGGCTTTCGCGTCGGGCGCGTCCGCAGGCACTTCATCACGGATGATGTCGTTGCACAGCTCTATGCACTCGTCGCAAATGAAGACCGAAGGCCCTGCGATGAGTTTTTTTACCTCGTGCTGGCTTTTGCCGCAAAAGGAGCAGTAGAGAACTTTTTCGCTCGAAGAGCCTTTTTTGTCGGCCATAAAAAGACGCTCAGGAAGAAGTGGTTTCGTTAAAGATGATAGTTCAATTAAAAACAGGGCCAAGCGGGGGTTTAGGCCCTGTTTTCCAGCCAATTCGGCCCGTTTTGTATCAAGCGCGTTTTGTCAAAACTTGGTCAATCAGGCCGTAAGCCTTGGCCTCTTCGGGGTCCAGGAAGAAGTCGCGCTCCATATCGGCTTGGATTTTTTCCAGGGGCTGGCCGGTGCGGTCGGCGTAAATGCGGTTGAGTTGCTCACGGGTTTTCAGAATTTCCCGGGCATGGATTTCAATGTCGGTGGCCTGGCCTTGCGCACCGCCCGAGGGCTGGTGAATCATGATGCGCGAGTTGGGCAAGGCAAAACGTTTGCCTTTGGCGCCCGCCATCAGCAAGAAGGAGCCCATGCTGGCGGCCATGCCCATGCACAGGGTGGAGACCTGGGGTTTGATGAACTGCATGGTGTCGAAAATCGACATGCCTGCGCTCACCGAACCGCCGGGGGAGTTGATGTAGAAGGAAATGTCTTTGTCGGGGTTTTCGCTCTCCAGGAACAAGAGCTGAGCCACCACCAGGTTGGCCGACTGGTCGTTCACAGGACCGACCAGAAAAATCACCCGCTCTTTGAGCAAGCGCGAATAAATGTCGTAGGCACGCTCGCCACGGCCCGACTGCTCAATCACCATGGGCACCATGCCCAAACCTTGTGTTTCTAGCGCGCTCATCAATGATCCTTTGTGACTTATTGCGTTGGAGGGTGGTAACGCATTCGGAATATATATCTGGAGGCAGATTATCTCGCCACAAGGGGCATCTTCCCCCGCGCCGCTGTGGCGCAAAGAAACAAGGCGCTGACTTTGCAGTGCAGCGCCTTGCCATTGCCAGGAGAAAAAAGCCCGATCAGGAAGCCATTAACTCTTCAAACGGCATCGCTTTGTTGGTGACCTTGGCTTTGGAAAGCACAAACTCAGCGACGTTGTTTTCAATCACCACCGCTTCGACTTCGGCCATGCGCTGGCGGTCGCTGAGGTAGTAACGCACCACCTCGGCCGGCTTTTCGTAACTTTGCGCCAACTCTTCCAAGTGGGACTGCAACTGGTCGGGTTTGGCTTGCAAATTGTTGGCACGCACAAGTTCTGCCACCACCAAACCCAAACGCACGCGGCGTTCGGCTTGCACTTGGAAGACCTCTCCGGGGATCTCCGCTTTGTCGGCGTCTTTCACACCGCGTTTCTTCAGATCGGCGCGGGCTGCTTCGACCATGCGTTCGATCTCGTTTTGGACGAGGGCTTTAGGCACGTCCAATTCGGCCACCTTCAGCACCGCATCCAGCACTGAAGCTTTGTTGCGAGCTTGGACGCGGAACTTGGCTTCACGCTCCAAGTTTTTCTTGATGTCGGCGCGCAAACCGGCCAAGGAGCCGTCGGCCACGCCCAGGGATTTGGCGAACGCTTCATTCACTTCGGGCAGGTTTTGTGCTTCAATCTTTTTCACGGTGACCAAGAAGTCAGCCTCTTTGCCAGCGACATCTTTGCCGTGGTAATCCGCAGGGAATTGCAGCGGGAAGGTTTTGGAGTCGCCTGACTTCATGCCACGCACGGCGCTGTCAAACGCTTCCAGCATTTGGCCTTCGCCAATCATGAACTGAAAACCTTCGGCCTTGCCGCCTTCAAACGGAACGCCGTCGAGTTTGCCTTCGAAGTCGATCGTCACGCGGTCGTCCACGGCGGCGGCCTCCGACGCTGGACGCTGGGCAAAGGTGCGGCGCTGCTTGCGCAGGATTTCAATGGTTTTATCGATGCCGTCTTCCGACACGTCGGCGCTGACGCGCTCGACTTCGGCGGTGGACAGGTCACCCAAGGTCACTTCGGGATAAACCTCGAACACGGCGTCAAAGGCCATTTGGCCGGGTGCGTCGGCACTGGGTTCTTTCTCGCTGATGCGAGGCACACCGGCCACACGCAGTTTGGCTTCCGTCGCGGCGCTCATGAAGGCCTGACCGACTTTGTCGTTCATCACTTCGTACTGCACCGTGTAGCCATAACGCTGGGCGACCACACTCATGGGCACTTTGCCGGGACGGAAACCGTCGGCCTTGACCGTGCGCGCCAGCTTCTTCAAACGAGATTCGACCTCGCCTTGAATGCTGTCGGCAGCCAATGTCAGCGTGATGCGACGCTCTAATTTCTCTAGGGTTTCAACGGTAACGGCCATGATGGTTTGGACTTTCTATCTGCTATGTAATTTTCAAAGAACGCTGTGGTGCGCGGGGGGGGACTCGAACCCCCACACCATTGCTGGCGTCAGGACCTAAACCTGTTGCGTCTACCAATTTCGCCACCCGCGCCATAAATAAGAATGAAGTGCTGAGCCAAAGCGCAGCGCCCCGATTAGACGGAACTTGTTCGGAAAACCGCGTATTTTAGCGTGGTGCTGAACTCGGTACGTCGACCGGCTCGCCAACCCACCCCCGTGGCCAGCTTCCCGCGCCAGGAAATCATGCCTCGATCAGCGTGGGAATTGGTCGAACGAAGGAGCCTGCGCGGCAGAAGGTCGTCGGCTGCAACGCGCGAGAAACCGGTCCATTTTGGTATCACCTCCTGCGCCCAGGGGAGGCTACCCTGGGCTTGTCGGTGCTACCAAACTGTCCTCGGTTTTCGCGCGTTTCGCTTCGACGCCTTCTGCCGCGCAGACTCCTAGCCCGGATATTTCACCAGGTCGCTCTCCTAGGCCCCGAAAAACTGCATGAATGGTCACTTTCTTGGCTTCGAGTGCCAAGTCCAATTTGTATCGATCGCTGCACACCCGATTGAGCAGCGCTGCGGCGCGGCGGCGGAGTTGCTCCCCCTTGCGGGCACGAGCCCGCAGCGTCGTCGCGCCTTGCCACCACACCGCATCACAGCCCACTCGGGCGCGCCCCTGGCGAAATATCCGGGCTAGCCTCTTATCCGCGCAGGTTCTGGTTAAAAAACGCGAGTGTGCGATCCCAAGCGAGTTTGGCTGCTGCAGCATCAAACCGGGGCGTGGTGTCGTTGTTAAAACCATGGTGGATACCGGCCGCGTATTGATGCGCCGTGTAACGCACCCCTGCTGCTTTCAAAGCAGCCTCGTAAGCTGGCCAAGCGGCGTTGATGCGTTCGTCCACGGCCGCAAAGTGAATCAAGAGCGGCGCCTTGACCTTGACCGCCTCGTCGGCAGGCGGATGGTTGCCATAGAAGGACACGGCTGCGTTGAGGTCGGGCAAACGCGTGGACAGGAAATGGGCCATGCCACCACCAAAACAAAATCCGACCACGCCGACTTTGCCGGTGCATTCCGGCCGCGTCTTGAGCACACCAGCAGCGGTGACAAAGTCCTCGCGCACCTTGGTTTGATCGAGTTTGGCAAAAAGCTCTCGCGCTTTGTCTTCATCCCCTGGATAACCTCCCAGCGGTGTCAGGGCATCGGGGGCAAAAGCGACGAAGTTGTCGAGTGCCAAACGCCGGGTGATGTCTTCGATGTGAGGGTTGAGTCCACGGTTCTCGTGTACGACCAACACCCCAGGGAGTTTTCCGCTGGCGTTGGCCGGACGGGCCAGGTAACCCTTGACCTTGCCATTGCCATTCGGTGAAACAAACTCCACGGTCTCGGTTTTGATGCGCGGATCGTCTTTGGGGACGACCTGAGCAGACGCGAAATCTGGGCTGAGGGAAGCGAGCAACATGCTGGCGGAAACGCCCCCCACAGCAAAACGCTGTGCGCGCTCCAGAAAACCTCGTCTGTCGATTGCGCCATGAACATAGGCGTCAAAGAGAATCAGCAAATCTTGGTCAAAGTCTGCAGCGGTTTTGCGGCTCATGTGGAATCCTCAAAGTGGTTGAGTGGCTACCCAGGGCATCAGAGCATACAGAGCACAACGCACAAGACCTACTTCAACACGCCAAACAAATTGTTGAAATCGTCGGTCCACAGCCGCAAGCCTGGGATGGGTTGGATGGGCACCACCGAGGCCTGAATCAAAGGATGTTGCAAACGCGCCGCGCTGGGGCTCACCAAAACCCAGTCTGTGCGCCGCAAATCGGAGTCTTTGGCTTCGTCGTGGACCAAGAGGACATGCAGGCCTTGAGACTGCGCAATTTTCTCAACCACGGGCGCCAAGGCCAAAAACCGGTTGGTCACATGGAAGGCCACCACCCCGTCGGGTTTGATGTGGCGCAGGTACACCGCCATGGCTTCCTTGGTGATGAGGTGGATGGGCACCGAATCACCGGAGAAAGCGTCCACCGCCAACACGTCCAAAGCCTGGGGAGCCTCGCGTTCCATGGCGAGCCTGGCATCGCCCAGCACCAGCTCAATCTTGGCTGCGCTGTCCTTCAAAAAGCTGAACTCGGTGTCAGCCAGTTCGAACACTTGGGGATTGATTTCGTAAACCCGGTAGACATCCCCTGCGCGCCCATAGGCGGCCAACGTGCCAGCACCCAAACCGATCAAACCCACATGGCGCGGCGCCTGCGGTGCCGACGCCAATGCGCGCCCGACGCCGGACGTAGCGCCGTAGTAGGTGGTGGGTTCTTGACGCCGCTCGGGCGCGAGGTATTGCTCTCCGTGTTTCACGGAACCGTGGTAGAGCTGGCGGACGTTGTCGTTCGGTGCTTCGGCGTCGATTCGATCCAGCGTGATCAAGGTGCCGTAAAAATTACGGCTCATGTGTCTGGCACCCGACCAATCACTGCGAACTTGAACAGACAGGAAATAGACGCACAGCAGGGAAACCGCCACGCAAGCGGCGACAAGGCGGCCGCTCTGCTTGAATACCAAGGCCCCGAGCCCAGCCACCAATATCAAGCCGATGCCCAGCTCGTAATAGGCGGGCAGCACATGGGGCGCCACCAAACCGACGGTCACGCCGCCGAGAGCGCCGCCCAGCGACAGCATCAAATAAAACCGCGTCAGGTAACGCGGCCCGGGCCGCATCGACGCCATTTCGCCGTGCAAGAACATGCACAGCACGAACAAGCCCACACCATAAATGGGCAGTGCTGTTTTGAGATCCGAGCCCACACTGTCTTGCAGTCCGAACGCACAAAGCGCCAACACCACCGCCGTGGCGGGCAAGAGGATGCGTCTTTGGTACCAGCGGTCACTTTCAAAGGTGAGGACAAACGACAGCAGATAAATTGACAGCGGCAGCACCCACAAAAATGGGATGGCGGCAACGTTCTGGGTGAGGTGGTTGGTGATGGCCAAGAGCAACCAAGAACCCAGTGCAGGCAGTGCGAGCCACAACAAATAGGTGCCCAAGCTGGGCGGCGCTTCTTTCGAAGAAGAAACTGGGGTCGACGTTTGCGGCGCCGCGCTCACCGACGCTGCCTCTCGGGCCTGCCGACCGGCACACCAGGTGGTGCCGATGCAAAGACAAACAAACACCGCGTAGCCCCACGACCATCCTAGGGCTTGCGGCAGCAAGGCGGTGCGGGGTTCAATCAGCAATGGGTAGGCCAGCAGCGACACCAGCGAGGTCAAATTGGACAAAGAAAAATAGCGGTAAACCTGGGCCCCCCAGGGAGCCCGGGCCAGCCAAGACTGGACCAGGGGTCCGGTC
The DNA here is from genome assembly GCA_031431125.1 of Burkholderiales bacterium. Classification (GTDB taxonomy): domain Bacteria; phylum Pseudomonadota; class Gammaproteobacteria; order Burkholderiales; family Burkholderiaceae_C; genus JANPCX01. Next base: position 554 of record JANPCX010000055.1, on the reverse strand, counting down.
GTCGAAAGTAAAAAATAAGGCAATCCGATGGTGGTGACCAACAAACCCAATATCCACAGCGTCGGCTCCTCGGCACCCAAAGGCTTCCAGCGTTCACTCGTCACGATGGGCAAGACCGCCAAACTCAAGCCCAGGAGCCCGATGTGCAAGGCCGACTGAACGCGTGCAGGCAGGCGTGTCAGCCAGTCCGAATAGGCGTAGCCCGCCAGCAGAACAACCTGAAAGAACACCATACAAATCGACCACACGGCAGCCGATCCCCCAAACCACGGCAGGATTTGTTTGGCAATCAAGGGTTGCACCAAAAACAGCAAGAAAGCACTGCTGAAAATAGTGGCGGCGAACAGCGGTTTGAGCAGTTGGGGCGTCATGAATGGACCGTTCTGACGTGGTGTTGCTGGGGGGCCGAGGTCTTGCAGCCTGTGATGTCGAGTCCCTAGTCCTACTGTGTCAGTAAATTGACCCTGCGTGAGCCCCTCTGACAGCCGCAATCTTGGCGCAAAGCGCAGCCGGGTTGTACACCCGGCGAGCATTTGCAACGAGGAGTGGGGCTG
>JANPCX010000054.1:0-5818 GCA_031431125.1 Burkholderiales bacterium | reverse complement strand
CGAGAAGGTCAGCATAGGCAAGAACCAGACCTTTTTGGTCGGCAAAAGCCGCACCAAAAAAGTCGGTCGCAACGAGAGCGACAAGATCGGTAAAAACTGGTCCATCAAGGTCGGCATCATCAAGACCGAAACCATCGGTGTGGCCTACATGCAAAACGTCGGCGTCAGCCGTTTAGAAAACGTGGGCGTGAGCTACAACCTCAATGTGGGCGCCATCATGGGCACCAAGGTGGGCAAGAACCAAAGCACCACGGTGGGCAGCAACAAGTCCACCACTGTTGGAACTCAATACACCTTGAATGTAGGTGGAGGCGGTGGGGGTGGAGGCGGAGGGGGCGGCGGCGGTGCGACCACGCCCGGGATCAATGGTGGCAGCAGCGGCTTTGTAGCCGACTCTGGCGGTGGCGGTGGTGGTGGTGGTGGTTCCAGCATCGTGATGGATGCAGACTCCATCACGATGAACGTCGGTGCCAGCACCTTTGTCATGAAAAAAGACGGCACCGTCACCCTCAATGGCAACGACCTGACCATCACCATGACGGGCCAACAAGTGATCACCGCCGACGGCAACATCACCATCAAAGGGGCCAAGATCCTTGAGAACTAAAGCCCCCAAAACGGTCGCTGCAAGGGTGCTCACCGCTACCGCTGAAAACGAGGCGCCTTCAGCTTTTCAAGCGCTGTTGGAACGTCAAGTTCAAACCAACAACGCGCCAACTCCGGCCAAGGCCGATGGCATTGCCATTGGTACCTTGGTTCATGTGAACGCCGACGGCAGCCAAATTCAAGTGCAAATCCCTAGCCTCGGCTTGGGGCCACTGCCCGCTGTCAGCATGGTGACTTTGGGACCACAGCATCTGGGCCAGTCTTTGGCCCTGGGTTTTGAAGGGGCCAATGCCCATCGCCCCATCGTGCTCGGCTTAATGATGCTGGCACAGGCACCCGTACAAGCGAACGAGCCCACGCCCGAAGCAGCATCCCAAGCCGTTCGGGTCACCCAAAACGGCCGCCGCGTGGTGGTGGAGGCGCAAACCGAGCTGGAGCTGCGCTGTGGCGAGGCCGTGATTCTGCTCAGCGAAGACGGCCACATCCAAATTCGCGGCGCTTATGTCACCACCCATGCAAGCGCCAGCAACCGCATTCGCGGCGGCTCGGTGCAGATCAACTGATTCAGAACGGGCCGCAACATGGAAGTGGTGGTGGGCAGCCAACTGCTGCGCTCAGAGGTGTTTCCTGGCATGGACGTGCGCGGCCAGGAATACCTGGTGGTGGTGACCAAAGGCACTTGGACCTTGCCCGGGCCGGGCCAGCGGCCCAAGCCCATTCAAGCCACACCATTGGCCTACGCAGACGACCACTACGGTGAGCCTGGCCTGTCTGCTGTGCGCTGTGCCAACGACATGGTGCGCTTCAAGCCCCAATGCGACATTTTGTTTGACGCCGGCGCCCACAGCCCAGATGGCAAGCCCGTCACCGGGCTTGGCGTGCAAGCCCAAGTGGGCGCTTGGCACAAACAAATCAAGGTCTGGGGCCCACGCACATGGAAGCGGGTGCTGATGCGTTACGAGCCCTCCAAGCCCGAGCCTTTTGCGTCTATGCCCTTGCACCTGGGCTTGGGCTTTGGGGCCACACGTTCCTACGTCAAAAATAAAGAAACCGACGTCGAAGCCTTTGACCCCAACCCGATTGGCATCGGGTGGGCGGGCCCGCACACCATCGGTGACATGACGGGCCAGCCCATGCCCTGCCTGGAAGACTTCAACGACCCCATCGAGCGCCCCGACGGCAAGCACCGCCCCATGGGCCTGAATGCCATCAGCGCCAACGTGCCCGAGCGCAGCCAGTACGCAGGCACCTATGACGACACCTGGCGGCGCGATGTATTCCCCTTCTTGCCCGAAGACTTTGATGAACGTTTTTACCAAAGCGCTCCCGCAGATCAACGTGTGAACTACCCGCAAGGCGGTGAAGAGGTGCAGCTCGTTCACATGGTCAAAGGACAGCCCCACGTCCAATTCAAGCTGCCGTCTCTGAACGACTTGCAAGTGCGCATCCTGCGCAAGGACTACAGCATTGAGCAGCCCCAGGTTCACGCCGACACCTTGTTCTTTGAACCCGACGCCGGGCGCTTCAGCGTGGTGTGGCGGGCCAGTGTGGCGATACGCAGACGCATTCAAGAGTTCAACACCATTGCGGTCGGCCCGATTGATGAACAGTGGTGGCGTGCCCGCTCCCTCGGACTAGATGAAAGCGGCTGTGAGGGCTGCGGGCAGCCAGTGAGGCAGGCAGCTTGAACATGGCGAAATCCAACGCTCCCTTGCCAAAGCCAAAGGCGGACGACCAACCTTTGCGCATCATCGCCGCAGGCTTGTGCTGCGCCGTGGGTTACCACCTTGACGCCGCCACTTGTGCGCTGCGCGCCAACATTGACCACTTCCAGGAAAGTGAGTTTCTGACGAACAAAGGTGAGCGCGTCGTGGTGGCGCGGCTGTTTGAAACAGACCTATGGGGACAGTCCCGCCTGGCGCGGTGGCTGGAATTGGCGATCAAAGACTGCTTACAACACGCGCCATCTCTGGACACCCGCGAAGTCCCCGCTGTCTGGTTAGCGCCTGAGCAGGATCGGCAAGGAGTCACCTTGTCTTGGTGGACAGAGGTATTCAATGAGGTCACCACCAAACTTGGGTTGAAATTCCACCCACAGTCGGGCGTGATTGCACGCGGTCGCGCCGGCCTGGGCGAGGCCTTGGAACAAGTTGCGAGCCTCCTCAAGACCTCAAACTGCCCCGCCGTCATGCTGATTGGCGTTGACAGTTATCTTCACGCCGCCACCATCAACCACTACCTCAAGGCAGACCGATTGCAAATTTCAGGCAACTCCGACGGTTTCATTCCTGGAGAAGCTGCCGCCGCCGTCTTACTCACGACCGCAGGTGCAACGGAATCCGGGGTCAAAGTCATTGGCTACCAGCATGGGCATGAGGTGGGCAGACCCGATGGCAGCGTTCCGTGCAGGGCACAAGGTTTGAGCGACACCATTCGAGCCGCACTGGCCTCCAGCCAAACACCGTATGCTCGCTTGGACTTCCGGGTCAGCGATCAAAACGGTGAAGCATTTTTTGCCAAAGAAGCGGCCAACGCCATCGCACGCGTGGCACCCAGACAAGCTCACCGGTTGCCGGTATTGACCGTTTGCGATTGCCTGGGCGAAATCGGCGCGGCAACCGGGCCTTCCATGTTGGCCTACCTCAGCCGCTTCATGCCCCACCCCGACAGCCCCGGACGCACGGCGCTGCTGCACTTGGCCAATGACGATGGTCGGCGCAGCGCCGTCGTGGTTCAGTACCAACCCGTTTGAAAGGAAGCCCATGGAAACTCATGTCTACGCCAACGACAACGAATTTTGTTCACAAGCCGCCGATGGCCAATCAGTAGTCTTCCCTGACGTTTGCCACACCCCACCCAAGCCCAAAAAAATCGGCATCCCGCTGCCCTATCCCAACACTGCCTTCGCACGTGACTTGGCCAATGGCAGCACCACAGTTTTTGTGTGCGGCACACCCATCGCAAAGAAAGACAGCTCTTTTCTGTCCACCAGCATCGGCGATGACCCTGCCACCTTCGTCTTCAAGAAGGGCGTTGCCAGCGGCACCATCAAAGGCAAGGCCTACTTTGTGGATTGGTCTCCCAACGTCAAAGTAGAAGGGCTGAACGTGGATCGCCACATCGACCCGATGACCCACAACCACAGCTGAATCGCAGACAAGGATCACCACCATGGCGGGCAATACGGCTGCGACCATTTATATCGACTCTGCAAGCGCCAAGGCCAAGTGTGATGATGAGCGCAAGGCCATCGACAAACACTGCAAGCCTGAAGCCCCGCAAAGCGACGAGGACGAAAAAAAGAACAAGCCCCGAAAGCGCAAAGGTGGAATCGCTGGAAAGCTCGGTGAGGTGGCCGATGGGCTAGACGGACTAGGAAAAAAATCGGCGGGCTACAAACGAGACAAAGGCAGCCGAACTGCCACCGATGGAAACGCGTGGATGGAAGACAACTGCTCCGGCTTGTGGGTCACCCCGTCCACGACAGCTGACCCTGAGTTCGAACAAAAAATGACCGAGATGTTCGACAAGATGAAGGGCGACCGCATCAGCTTGATGAAAAGCGCCTTCGATGAACTCAAGGACATTGCGATTGACAAAGCTGGACAGGCTGCAGCTGACAAGGCCTTTTGGTTCGGCGTGCGCTCCGGTGCCAAAGGTTTGGTCGGGTTGCTGGGCATTGAAACCGTCGCCGTGCCCATCGCCATGGGTATTTGGACGGCCGCCGATCTGATCAGCACCGGAGCCGAGTTGGCCAAGCTGGCCGGCGCACAAGGCCAAGCAGCGCTGGATGCCATCATGGACCTCAAAAACATCGAAGAAAAAGCCGACAAGATCCTGAAAGACTACAAAGAAAATCCCCACAAAGCTCAATCTGATGCCATGACCCTGATGGCACAATTGGACCCCTGCACCAGGGCCCGCAAGTGCATGTTGGTGCCCTATAAAAACACCGAAGGCACCCCCAAAGCCGTCACCCAAGCCAACCATGGTCAAGGCTGCTGCCCCGGGCAAACCGGCCACCATGTATTGCCTGACTCCATGGTCAAGGGCGCAGGCTGTCCCGGGTACGACAAAGAGGATGCCCCCACCATTTGCCTAGAAGGCACCAAGAACGGTTTTGAACATGGTAGCCACGGCGCGGCGCACAAAAACTTGAGCGATTCAATGAAGGAATATCGCAAGAACAACAGCAACACCGACACCATTTCGTATGACAAAGCGAAAGACCAAGGTATCGCCGCAGTCCAAAAAGCCGGTGCGGCCCATTGCGACAAAAAATGTTTAGAAGCCCAACTCGATGCGCACTACAAAGGGTGTGCGGGGAAGAATTTGAAAGCGGTAGCGGGCACGGGTGGTGGGGGTGCTGCAACAACCCCCGACACAAAACCAACTAAAGGAGGTTGAAATGTTGATCGCGCTGGATGAGTACAAAAGTATGCTTTCTGGTTTTTACGTGACCGACTGCGTGGTGCGTGACAGAAATAGGTTTGTTTTTATTGCAGACAGTTGGTACACCGATGCTCAAGTAGCAGAGGAAGAGAAAAACAAATGGGATCCAAGATTCAGACCCAAGAGAATATTGCCGTTCTTTAGGGATAGGGTTGAAGGGGATCGGCTTGAAGGCAATACCTTCAGCCAGTGGAGCTACCCCCGAGGCGGAGCAGCCACCAAACCATTGAATCAGTTCATAGCCGTCGAGCACGAAAACGACAAAGTTTTCGTCACCGGCAGTGGCGAGGTTTATGAGGATGCTCCGCTGAACAGCACAATGCTTAACAACCCGCTGAGAGGCGGCATCCGACGTATCAAAACTATCAATGGCTACGCATATATTGCTGGTGGTAGTCGCTCTGTCGGCAAACGTTTGGGCAAGGGCCAATGGTGGGGAAATTTCAATGGCCTGGTGCACGACAAAGAAAACTACCTTGAAGAAGGCTTCGACGACATCGACGGCTTCTCAGAGACCGACATCTACGCCGTCGGCGGCAAAGGCGATGTCTGGCATTTCAATGGCGACAAATGGCAGCAAATTGCCTTCCCCACCAACACCTATATTCAAACCGTGTGTTGTGGCGGTGACGGCAATGTCTACATCACTTGTTACGAGGGCCTGACCTTTGTCGGCCGTGGCAACCGCTGGAAGGAGATTCGTGGTGCAGGCCGTGTGTCGCTGGGCTTCAAAGACACGGTCTGGCACGGTGACCGCGCC
>JANPCX010000053.1:0-72342 GCA_031431125.1 Burkholderiales bacterium | reverse complement strand
CTCGTAAACCTCTTCAAATCTCATGATCCGGCTTCCTTGCATCAAGTGCGCCCGGCTCAGTTGTGGTGCGAACATCGCACCTCCCCTAAACCGGACAGATTACTTGCTACAGCTCCGGACAGATCATTTGCTCTCTACACTGACTCTTGGTACGGGCTCTGGGCCTCAGAAAGCTATGAAATACTCTCGGCCGGGCTGTTCAGGGCCCATCAAAATTACAGGGAGAAAAAATGCCTTTTGTTAAAGCAAATGTCGATAGCCTCGAGGGACAGCCCAAGGTGGGCGGTGGGCAATGTGTCCGATTGGTTCAGCACTACAGCAGCGGGATTGGCATAGCTGCTAGTTGGCGCGAAGGGGCGGCAGTGATGGGAAATACGGCCATAGCAAAAGGCACCGCAATTGCAACGTTTGTTAACGGCGTTTATCCCAATCAGGCCAGCGGCAATCACGCGGCCTATTACATCTCCCAAGATGCCGGAGGGATTACTGTCATGGATCAATGGACGGGCCCGGGTAAACCAACTATCTCCTCGCGCTACATCCGTGCCAAGGGGAAAGACAAGAGCGGAAACTTTGTCAGTCCAAGCGACAACGCAGATGCGTTTTCTGTCATCGAACATTGAGCCCCGACATGAAATCAATACTTGCCGCTCTTGGTCTTTTTGCCGTTCACACCGCCAGCCAAGCCGGTGAGGTCGTGATTTGTCCGGAGTATGTTGTGCTGTCATCGGCCACGTTGCAGCTCGATAATTTGACGCCCGGTTTTGAGGCATTTCCTCGCCTGGGCCGGGCTCACTTGGAATCCGCAGGGCTCTACAGTGGACCGCCCAGCCTGCGCGCGGAACTCAGAGGAGAAGACAAGCCCGGTACGCTAGGCTCTTGGCGGTTGCATCGAAGCGATCCCGAAACAACCAAGGTAACTGATCCACGGCTGCTGGATTATTGGGTGGTTTGCCGATATGCCCGCTCATCAGTCGACGTTGCCAAGAAGCTTGAGAATTCTCAGCTGACACAGTGCAGCCTCAAAGAAATCAAGAGCAGCGAACCCCGCAAAAGAAGCGCTCCGAAAGACACCACCACACGACTCGGGTTTTATTGCGAGTAAAGCGACCGATCACCGCTTGAGCAGCGATAGTTGCTGCTGGATCGCTGTGACCACCCTGGGCAGCGCCGAGAGCGTCGCGGCTTTGACATCCAGCCGTGACCGCAACTTCACCCGTGGCACCAGCACCGCAATTGGCACATTGGACCCACGTTTGAGTCGGCCCACGCCGGTGGCCTTTTTGAAACGCCGCTTCGACCCGGAGATCACCCGGTCGTGTTCCTTGATGTTCTCGGCCATCAGGATGACCTGACCTCGTTTGTTCTTCACAAAGAACGCGTTGCCGCCACGCATCAACTCGGCCACCATGGCCTTGAACTTCTTCTTACCGATGCGACCGTGCAGCGGGATCAACAGCCCCGTGGCCTTGGACGGCGACACCACACCGCCAGACTCATGGATGCCCGCCCAGGGGATGCCGCTGCGAATCAACAACGCAGGCAAGCGGCTCGGATCACGGTCATAAACCGACGCCTTGAAGCTCTTCAAAAACGCCGAGCGTTTGATGTTCAAGCGGCTGGCGACATGGCCACGCACCTGGGCCTGAACCTCCGGCACTGCTGCGCGTAGTCCCTTGGACACGGCCACCCGCACACTTTGTTTGAACTCACCGCCCCAGCGGCGCAGTTGGGCTCGCGCCTGGCTGCTGTTGATCGACAGAGAAATCTTCACAAATCCCCCGCGATGTTTTGCAAACGATCCAGCAGCTTCTCAATCGCACGCGGCTCGCCTCGCACCGCCAACACTTGAAGCGCCAATTGCTGTGACATGGCCCTGGCCTCATGCCGCACCTCCTGACGGCCTATGGCCGCCAGGTAAAGCCGCAACTGGGCAAGCGTGTACTGGGCAATGGCCTCTGGCGCATGCCCATGCGCGATCAAACGCTGGAAGACATCGCTCCAGGCGTGGGCATGGTGTCGGGAGTCGTGGTGGGAGTGATGTCGAGATTGGCCGCTTGTCCGTCCTTCACGCCGTCGACCACCGGCAAGGTCACCTTCGCCAGCAACTTGGAAAGCGCGGGCCAGGCCTGCTGCGTCCAGACCTGCAGCAAAAAATCTGCATTCACCTCCACGACTTTTGTGGCCAGCAGCACCAACTCGCCGACCGTCAGCCCTTCCACCCATTCTTTCGGAGAACGCGTGGCCACCGCCACGGCCTGCACCACACTGGTGGTGTGCTCTGAGACGAGAGTGAGCCAGTGGGTCGGGCTGTCCGCCGCCAAGCCTTGCAGCGCCACCGCCATTGGTGCGATGGCGCGGGAGAAGGCTTGGATTTCATTCACCCGGATGGGCGTGATCTCCACGGTGTGGTGGCCGAGTTTGAGGATTTGCGGCTGGGGCAGCAAGGCCGCGAGTTCGTCATTTGTAGGTGCCATTTGCTTGCTTACCCCAGCGTCACAATGCGGCCGAACTGGCCTAGCACCGAATCAATCGGCTTGGTCGAGTCCGCCAGGAGCGACCCCTCCAGCTCGAACTTGTTGTACTCGTCCGAGATGAAGTTAATTTCCTTCAAGGGATCAAACGCCACCCGGTACAACTCCACCAGCACCTTGGCATTGTTCTGCGCCGTGTTGATGCCCTCCAGGCGCAAGAAGCGTTCCGGCAGAGGCTGCGTGAAGATGCCCACTTCCGTGACGTCGCCAAAGCCATAACTCGCCCGGATCGGCGCAACAAACGGCACAGGTGTCGTGGCCCCGTTGTCCAGTCGCAAAAACTGAATCGCGCCGAAGTCCACATCGGCGGTGTAGTCCGTTCCTGATTGCAGCGTGATCGGCGCGACACTGCTGTCCCTGAGCGTCAGCGCAGACACCTTGGGATGGGCCAGGAAGTAGCGGTCACCCACCACCGGCAATACGGCCGGAGATCCCGTCGCTTGATGTACCAACGGCTCATCACTGACCGTGGCCCCGGTGCTCAAGGCGTAGTTGCCATACAGCGCCAAAGCCAGGTTCTCTTTGGTGAACTCTTCAATGGTCAGCATCACGGTCGCCGACTTCTGCTTGATCATCCGGTGGTCCAAGGCCCGCTGACCGGTTTGACTTTCAAAGTCGGGTAGCAGCAGCGCATCACTGCGCCACCGCCCCCTAAGAACCGTACGTGCGAGTTTCCCCGCATACGGCTCAAGCCTTTGCAAAACCTTCCATGTGGAAGGCCGGTAGTTACGCTTGTACTGTGGCATGGTGTTCCTGGCGGTGACAGTTCGGGTGCAACAAGACCAGATTGCTCCAGTCGTCGCTGCCCCCGTGTTGTCGTTGATGGATGTGGTGTTCGTCAAAGTCTCGTTCCAAATCAATGGGCTGACCGCACTGAGGGCAAATGCCCCCTTGACGCAGCCACAGCGCCACCTGTCGGTGTTGCATGTGTTTGCGCTGCATCGCCTTGAAATAGCGACGCTTTACGAAGTACTCTCGAAACTCCGCCGCGTAGGGGTTGGTTTCGCGCCGAATCTTGACGTGTCGCTGGATCTTCACATCACCCGCAAATGTGAGGCGGGTGGTGACGGGCTCGCCACGGCGATTTTGTGTATCGGCGGCGAATACCCAGCTGCGTCCGTTCATGCGACGGAAGTACTTTTGACGAATCCATCCTTTGGATTTATGTGGATGACGCCGCTGTGCCCATTTCCACAGGGCACAGAATATTTCGTGGTCAACTTTGCTGAACATAGCGCTGGACACCACATGGCGGTGGTAGTTCGCCCAGCCCCGAATCTTCGGGTTCAACTCAGAAATCAAGCTCTCTGCTTTGGCTTGCTTGTGCGCGCCGATGGTCTGGCGAATGCCGTCAATGAAGCGTTGGTAGTTCTTCGTTGACGGTTTAATCAGCAACTTGCCGTCGTACTTACGAACGTTCTGGCCCAGGAAGTCGAAACCTTCGTCGATGTGCGTGATGCGCGTCTTGTCCGGGGACAGTTGCAGACCACGCTCACTCAGAAAGCGTTCGATCATGGGTTTGATGGTGTGCTCCAGCATCTCCTTGCTGTCGCCGGTGACGATGAAGTCGTCGGCATAGCGGATGACGCGAAAGCGCGGTGCCTTGTTCGCTTTGAAGTACTGGCCTTCAACCAAGCGCTGCAAACCGTCCAGTGTCAGGTTGGCCAGCGCCGGGGAGATGATGCCGCCTTGCGGCGTCCCGGCGTCGGTCGCGTGAAACTGGCCGTGTTCGCAGTACCCGGCCTTGAGCCACTGGCGCAAGACCTTCTTGTCGGTCGGCGCGTTTTTGAGCAGCCACTCATGGTGGATGTTGTCGAAGCAGCCTTTGATGTCCGCTTCGAGTATCCATTTCACAGCCCCCTTCTTGCCGAGTAGGGTGTACACGGCTTCGATGGCGTCGGCGGTACTGCGGTCTGGCCGGAACCCGTAAGAGTCCCAGTCGGCTGTGCTCTCCGTCACAGGCTCCAGCGCCAACAGGTGCAAAGCCTGCATGGCACGGTCGCGCATGGTGGGTATGCCCAGCGGTCGCAGTTTTCCTCCAGCCTTGGGGATGTGGACACGGCGCAGGGGTTGTGCCCGGTAGCCGTGGCCCTTGAGTTGCTGGATCGCGTTTGATTTCTGTTCAGGTGTTGACCACAGTGTGCCATCCACACCGCAGGTACGTTTGCCACGGTTTTCCGTGACACGTTTGACGGCAATAGCTTTGCCGCCAAACGAGGTGGCGAGCAAGCGTTGCAGGGATTTAACCTTGCCCCACTGCCCGGCCACAACTGCCTTGGCGATACGTCTTTGGAGTCGCTTCACGCTGGACTCAATGCTGCGCCAGTCAAGGCCGTGCCATTGCAGTTCAGCATGCGACGCTGCACACGCACCGGGTGCGTTCATCTGCTTTGCGTCGTTGGGCGATTGGTCAAAGTCTCTCGCCACGAAAGACCCGCCGGAAGTGGGCCCGCTTTCGCGTGGGGTGACGTTCAAACCCCTGTCCGCATCATTACAACGCGGCATTCGCTTTCTCCGGCTTTCCTCTACCCGCACCATCAACGGCCTCCCTTGCGGTCGGCTTGCTCGGGGGCACGCAAAAGCGCGCACACCGAGCGACGATACGGGCTTACCGTGTTCCGTCCGAATAACACGGGCAACTTAGGCTCCGCCTTTTCCCCGGTGGCCATTTGTTCCTGTGCCGGGAGAACACAGCCCGGCATCCGGCCACTTACCTTTTGGTTCAAGCTTGTCAGCATGTTTAGCTTGTTCGTTCTAACGAGGTTTAGATAGCGGTTCACATCTGTTAGCCATATTGCCCAGCCTAGCGCCCTTGCCGCGTCACGCTCGCAGCAGTTGAACTCGCCTCGCGGTTTGTTCTCCTTCACGAATGAAGGGGCTTCATTGTTCCGGCAGCTTCACACGGGATCGTTACCAATCCCGCATGTGCCAGTAGGCTACGACCGAGGAAACAGTCGGTCTCACTCACCCTTGCGGGTTGAGACAATGATTCGGACAACTTTCACGTCACACATGTTCGAGCACATCTGTTTTGAGCGACAGCTTGAGTTCGGCCACGTTGCCAGGCGAGCGAGCCTCAATGGCTTCACCGAGTGGATTGCGTTTGGCCAGGAACACCCGACCTTGGAACGATGCGTAAGTGGACATGGTTTACTTCTCTTTCTTGGGGGTTGATGAGGGGGTTGAAACGGTCGCAGGGGTGGCATTCACAGCAGGTTCGATCTCCTGCGCCGCGCCTTCGGCCACCAGCCAATCGGCCAGGTCGTGCAGCAGTTCAATCTCTTCGCCGGGCCCTTTGGGCAGACCCGCGTGGATGTGCCGCTTGACCAGACGAATCCGGCGGGTGAGTGGCTGATGTGTCGCTGCTGCTGCAGTAGCGGATGAGGCGGGCACGGCAGTGCCTGCCCCCGCTTTATGGGGAGAGTTCATGGATGTCCTTAAGAACGTGGTTGAAAAAATTAAGTGCCGCAGCGATCACCCGACCTGGGTGAGGTCATGCAGCAAAGTTCGGTAGCTGATGCAGTAGCGGGCAGGCATGGCACAGACCGACACCTCGGCCTCATCCACTTCCCACTGCACATCCAGCTCTTTGAGGCCCAGGGCCAGACCCGCAAAGTTCACATCGGCAAACAGCGCAGCATGGGCTGCAACCAACAGCCGGTCGGCCTCGGCTTCTGGAGCGCCAGTGGTTTCATCAAGAGGCGTGCCGTCAGGTGAACTGCTCGACAGTGCCACGACGCGCACCGTGAGTTCACGCGTGGCCCGGTCGTTGCTGCGCTCGACAATGCCGTCCGTCTCTGGAAACAACAGCAGGGCCGGACACAGCTCAGGTGTCAGTGGCGTAGTGGGCGAGCGATGCACGGTGGCACCTTGCCATTGCGCCACCGGAATCAGCCGTGCCACCAGGGCTTGCAACAAGCGCTCGCGCACCGACATGGACGCAGGCGGGTGCGGTGTCATTGAAGTTCTCGGGCGTCATGGGTTGAAGATTGAGCGCCCCCAGACCTGTCGCTTTGCGCCAGGCCCCCAGGGGCATGAATGTGCCCCTTCGTGGCCCTTGGGGATGAGAACCCTTGGGAGCGGCCCGGCGTTTTCTCATGAGGTGGTAAAGAAGGTGTGTGGGCCTCACCTCACGTCACCTCACAAGCGACTCAAATGCGCCCGCTTCTCGGAACCATCGCCAATGGCCCGCACCTCGCGCACGCGGTAGCGAGTGCCATCCACCTCCAGCATGTCACCCTTCTTGAGTCCAGCCAATCGGTGCGCTGGAAAGCGGATAGACGGATCAGATGCAACCGCCAGACCGTCCAGCAGTGTCTCGTCCGGTTCGATCAATGCCACCCACACGGCGGGTGAGAGGCGCGTGCTGTTGGGTTTGTCCACCACGCGCCTGCAGCGCTGCAGCAACCCCGCCTGCGCAGCAGCGGCATAGAGCCTGTCAATCATGCGGTCAACTTCACGAGCACACTGGGCCGGTGGCAGATCGGCAGCACATTGCTCTGGGTGTGCAGATCGGTGCCCCGGTCAAACTTGCGTGGCTCTTGTTTGGCGTAGAGCGGCTGACCCAGGGTGTTGGCCGCTTCGTTGAAGTCCGCTGGTGCCACATAGGTCGCAAAGGTGTCCATCGTGCCCAGCGGAAACACATGGGCTTCGCCTGGTGCAATGAAGCGGCGGTTCTCCCCTTCGGCATCCGACGCCTGGCCCCGGTATTCCTCGAAGGTGATTTTGGAAAACTCGAACCCGGCCCGCTGGTCACCACGCAGGAATGCGCCTTCCTGCCAACGCTCATATGCTTTTTCTACTTTGCCGTGTTCGGTCAAGCCATCGAAAAACTCCGGCGAACACAGGCAGTGCAGCCGCGTCATGAACTCGCCGCGCAGGTTCTCCTCCACATAACGCGAGATGGCCACGCACTTGTTTTTTATGTTGGTGTTGGCATCTCCCAGGCCCATGTTCACGGTCTTGGGGGCAATGCCAAACTCCTCAAAGAGGTTGTAAAGCTCCGAGCCATCGGCATCCAGGATGATGCCTTTCAATGCCCCCATGCGCAGGTGCTCCAGCGTGATCGCATGTTTGTTGCGCATGGTGGAGAGGTGCTCCACCATCACGGCGGCCAGGGTTTGAAGTTCCGACTCCGAACCAAAGGCTCGGATGCCCTGCACTTCCTCGGGCAGCACCACGTCGTCATGCGGAATGTGCGGAATGATGAAAGAGCGCAGCTTGCGTTTGCCGCGTTTGCCGACCGAGCCAGGTGATCCCACCGGGGCAGTAGGCAAGAGGGCCAGCACGCCGTTCTTCTCTTCGATGGCCACCTGGCGCAAACGCACCGGCTTGAAGGGGAAGAGGTTCAGCTCTTCCATGCGCCCATAACTGTTGGGCAGGATGTTCAGCGCGGCTGTCAACGCTGTGGCACTGAAGGCGGGGTTGGCGAAGGGGTTGTTCATGGACATGGTCGGCTCTCCTTAAATGCCTTTGCGCACGAGCACGCCGAGGTTTTGCAGTTGCTGGAGAAAGGCGAGTTTTTCTGCGGCGGTGATGCCGGTGGGCCAGACGAGGGCGTGGTCGGCGACGATGGCGTGGCGGACGACGGCGATGCCGACAACGGGAGCGTTGGTTGAAGTCGCGCCTGAAGCGTCAACGGCTTGCAGCAGCACTCCTGCAGCAAACTGACTGCCATCGGTGGCAGAAGGATCAACAGCCTTGGCTTTGCCGGTCGATGTCGTGATACCGATCACCGCGCCCAAGGCCAGGGTCTGGCCTGGAGCGACGGGCAGTTGCTCTCGGGAGTACAGGTTCGGCGCTTCGTACTTGAGCAAGTCGCCGAGGTTGTTGGTTTCAGAAAGAGCAGTAAAGCGGGGCAGGGTCATAGAAATCGTTGAATTGAGTTTGAAAGGCGATGTGCTGAACGGTGGGCGCTCAAAGAATCAGCGGGCCAGCGCTGCACGGCCCTGGGCCGCCAGCACCACGGGGTTTTGATCGAGAGGCAACGCGGCTGGCGTTGGTGCACCGCTGAGTTGCATCGCACGAGGGGCGATGTGGCTGGTGATATCGCCACCGGCATATCCAGCTGAGCTGTTCAGTGCTACGCCGCCTTGCGACCGTGCCGCCAACAGTTCGCGGCGCACGATGTCTTCACCCACGCCACGCGCCAGGAATTCCGCTGTGCGCTCCGGGCACCCCGCCAGCAGGCACAGATCGGCGATTTGCAAGGCGGGGTTGGCGAATGTTTGACGCACCGATGAAGGCGGTGCGGCCATGGTGAACGTGGGTGCAGGAGTTGCCGCTCCAGCAGGTGCGGTGGTTTGTGATTCGGTGGTGCTCATGGGTTGGGGGTCTTTCAAAACAGAAGGTTGGGAAGCAGAAGCAGCCAAGCCCCGGTGGCTCGATGAAGAGTCCAGCGCAGGGCTTGGGTGATGTGTCGTGACGGGAACACTCGACGTCATGTGTGGCGGGCCCTGTGGTGGTCCATGGGCTGACAAGAGCACCGCGCCGGGGCCACGAACAACGGTGGTCGGAACACGTTGAAGTTCCGCACGCATGGCGTGAATCGCATCGTCCAGCGTGCCCACAGCATCCGCAAGTCCTGCCCGCACCGCGCCTTCACCGAAGAACACCCCGGCTTCGCTGGCGCGCACGACTTCGGCAGTTAAATGCCGGCTCAAAGCCACGGTTTCCACAAAGAGGCCGTACAGCCTGTCCACCTCGGCTTGCAACTGGCTGCGCGCCGCATCACTGATTGGCGCATGCGGGCTCAAGTCCGCTTTGCGCGCTCCGGCGTACACCGGCGTGTAACGCAGCCCACTGGCCGCATCGCGTGCCGACTGGTCGACGTGCATGGCGATCACACCAATCGAACCCACTGCTGCTGTGCGGCTCACGAACACCTTGGAGGCACTGCAGGCCAGGGCATAAGCAGCGGACAGCGCGCGGTCATTGGCGACGGCATAAATCGGTTTGATGGACCGCCCGGCCCGGATGCGGTCCGCCAAGTCAAACACCCCCGAGGCTTCACCGCCGGGGCTGTCGACATCCAGCACGATGCCTTCAACCTGTTGGTCGGCCAGTGCGGCGTTCAACTGGTCCTGCAAACTGTCGTAGCTGGTGAGCCCGGACAGCGCATCCAAACCCAACGAGCGTTTGGTGAGCGAGCCCACGGCTTGGATCACAGCGATGTTGCTGTCACCCATTGCGGGGGCCGGCGATGTCGTCGCGCCCGCGCCGGGTGCGTCCAATACTGCGACTGCCTGACGTTGCAAATCCTGCGCACCCAACACCTGCAGCAGCACATCCAGTTTGGCGGGCTCGATCATCAAGGGGGTTCCCACCAGCAGTGAAGCCAGATGCGGCAGGCGGTTGAACAGGTTTGTCATGCGTGTGCTTCCTCTTGCGTGGGCACTTGTGTAGAAACTGACTCCGGTGGTGCGGCCTGGGCCACCCCGGTGCGTGCGACCTTGCGTGCATCGGAATCGAACACCAGCCCCAGCCCATCGGCGCGTGCGTTGTCGGCCGCGATTTCCCGGTCCACGTCCTCGGCGTCGTAACCAAAGGCGGACACCGCTTCTGAGCGACTCATCAGGCCCGAGCGGATCGCCAGCAACATGGCCTTGAACTCTTTCTCGGGATCGACCCACTGCCAGCCTTGCGGCACCCATTTGCAGGCCAGCATTTGGCGCTGGCGAGTTGGATTTCTTGCGAAGCCTGGAATCTCCAGCGCACCCGACAACACGGCCTGCGTCATCCAGGCTTTCCAGATCGGGCGGCACAACTGGTGCACGATCACACCGTGCTGGATCAACTCCACACGGCGACGGAACTCCAGGAGGCCAGCCCGAATGCTGGAGTAGTTCACCCCGGTGAGGTCACCCGTGAGTTGTTCATAGGTGATGCCCGTGGCAGCTGCCACCGACCGAAACTGCGTGCGCAGAAACTCGCTGTACTGCCCACCCAGGTCAGCCGGTTCGCTGAAGGTGATGTCCTCGCCCGGCTCTAACATTTGCAAGGTACCGGGCTCCAGTCCTGCGAGGGCCATGCCGGATTCGTCGGCGACTCCTTCACCCAGGAGGTTGTCCTCGGGTGACTGCTTGGTGATGAACCCTGCGAACATCGCGGTGGTCTTCTTGCGCACCAGCTCCGCATCGTCGTACTGGTCAAGCTCGTTCAGCTTGACCAGGGCCCGCGACAACCAGGGCTCGCCGCGAATCTGGCCGGGGCGCAGGGGCCGGAAGAGGTGAATGATTTCGTCAGCCGGGACACGCACCGTGTCGTTGGGCAAGATGGATGTGCCATGGCCGGACATGGGTGCCGCCTGGTTCACGCCTGCGACATCCTCGGGGTGCGCCTTCGTCAAATGAAACGCCACACGCCGCCCCAGCGCATCAAACTCAATGCCTGCCCGGATCACGTTGCCTGCGAAGCGGCCTTCGGTGACCTCCCGGTTCAGGTTGAGCGGCAGGTGCTCAGGCTCCAGCAACTGGATCTGCAGCGGCACCGACAGTCTGTCTTCCGGCCGCCGAAACCGCAACCGTGCCAGCACCTCGCCTCCTTCCAACATGGCCCTGCAAGCCAAGGCTTGCAATCCATAAAAGTCAGTCAAGCCCTGCGCATCGGCTTCTTCGGTCCAATCGCGCCACAGTGACTGGATGTCGGTGCGCAGGGCATCGTCTTGCACCATGCACTGCGGTTTGATGCCGGTGCCAATCGCATTGGCCACAAATGCATCGAGTGCCGCATGCGCCCAGGCGTTGCGCCGGGTCAGGTCGCGGCTTTTGCTGCGCAGCTCGGATTGGGTGGCCAGCATCGCGGCCACAGCACCCGGGTTGCCGGGCGTCCAGACGCGACTGCGGCGGCCTGCGCCTGCGGCTTCGTGTAAAGGTGAACCGGCCACCCACGCACCCAGCCCTGCGCCCAACTTCAATCGCAAGCGCCCGACCCATGAAGTCATCGCCATGGTTAGAAACCCTTGCGCGTGGTGACGCGGATCTGGCGGGTCTTGGGTGGGCGTTGACCCACCGCTGCTTGTTGCGCCGCCAAGCCGTTCTGCACTTCGCGGATCGCCACTTTCAGTTCATCGACCGAGCGGTACTCCACCGTCTTGTCGGCGAAGGTCACTCGACGCTCCCCGGTGGCCAGCGCGGTTTGCAGGGCGGTGAGTTGTTTTGCGGTGTAGGGCATGAAGGTGATGTCAAGGTTTTCAGCGGGTCATCCAGCGGCTGCGCAGCACAGTGCGGCTGGATCGTTTGGTTACAGCCCGATTGGCTGCGGCGCTGCTCGAAGGTTCAGAAACAACAAAGCCACCGGACTCATCTGAAATCTCGGTGGCCTTGTTGAGGGATAGGCGGGTAGAGCGGGAAACATCAGGTGGATCTGTCCCTGCGCTGAATTCATCAGGCAAGGGCTGCGGCAAATGCTCCGGCAACAGCGTGCGTTCCAACTCCCGCCAGTGGCGTTCTTCAAAGCGGTCCATACCCAGGATCGACGCAGCAGCGCGGCAGTACACAAAAATATCGAGCGCTTCGTTGCGCTCGCGAACCTTGTGCCACTCCCGAACCGGGAAGCCGTTTCGGTTGCGCCGGGTGACCAGTTGCTCAGCGCAAAGCTGCTGCAAATACTCGGCATCCACTTTGGGCAGATGAACGTAGCCAGGTGGGTAGATCAACTCACCCGTGGTCTCGTCTTGCGTGGCAGACAGGCGCAAGTGGTTGTACAGCTCCATCTTGGCCATGCCCACCGCGACCGAATACACGCGCATGCCTCGGCGCAGCTTCTTGCCGCCCGTGCTGACGTCCACGGCTGTGGGGATGCCCACGAGCGCGGCTCCACCCATCGCCCCAGCGCGCATGCCCTTGACCGGCAGGATGCGGGCATCCTTGGCCCCACGCACGAAGGCATAGGCTTCCTGTGTGGCATAGCCGGTGTCCAGGGCCAGCGCCTTGAGTGGGAACTGCACGCCGCTGGCATGGCTCCAGGTTTCTCGGCTCATCTCGGCCAGGCGTTTCCACACCGCGTCTCGGCTGGTGTCACCCATCAGCACTCGGTGCTCGATCAACCAGGACTGCTGCTGGCGGCCCCAGGCCCAGACCGAACATTCGATGCGATCCTTCTGCACGTCAGCCCCGGCCACCAGGAGCAAACCGCCCCAGGGGATGGTGCCCACTTTGTAATCCTCGCGGCGCTCCAGCAAGCGCTGCCAGTCAGGGGCTTCACCTTCTTCGACCCAGGTTTCGCCAAGCTCGGTGTTCTTGAAGGTTTTGATGGCGGCGGCGGAGCCGGATTCTTTGGCGATGGCCGCTTCCCAAGCCGATGCGATGTCAGCCCAGGAGCGCCAGCCCACGGGGCTGTACAAACTCGACAGGTGAAAACCTGCCGTTTTGCCCAGGTAGTCCGAAGCAGTCGCTTGCCATGTACCGGCCTCGAGCATGGCCGTCTTGTGGTGTTCCGCAATCGGTGCCTCACAGGCTTCGCAGTGGTAGGCCGCGCTCCTGGGTTCTCCTTTGGGCCAGCGCAGTCGTTCAAATCGCAGCCACTGCATCTCGCCGCAATGCGGGCACGGCACAAAGTAGCGCCGTTGGTCTGAAGCCTCGTACTCTCGTTCAATGGCCGAGGCTCCCGCAATGGTTGGCGTGGAGACAATAAAGATCTTGCGCCGGGCAAAGGTACGGGTTCTAGCCTCGGCCAGCGAGATCGCATCCCCTTCGCCTTCCACATCACGCGGGTAACCGTCCACCTCGTCCAGAAAGAGGTAACGCACCGGCATCGAGCGCAGTCCCACGGCGCTGTTGGCTCCGGTCATCACCAGCACACCGCCACGGAATTCTTTGGACAGGATGGTGTTGCCCGAGTCCCTAGAGCGCGACGGCGAGATGAGTTCAGCCAGCACCGGCGACTCCTCAATCAGCGGGTCAATGCGCTGCTTGGAGTTGCGTTTGGCCATGTCCACCGTAGGCCAGACGGCCATCACCGGGCCGGGTGCATGGTGGACGATGTAGCCCAGCCAGTTGGAGCCGCTTTCGGTGGCTCCAACCTGCGCGCCTTTCATGAACACCACGCGCTCCAGGGGAGAGCCGGGCGACAGCGCATCCATGATCTCGCGCAGGTAGGGCGTGCGGCTGGTACGCCAGCGGCCCGGTTCCGCCGATGCCTTGCTGGAGAGCATCCGGTGCTCGTCGGCCCATTGCGAAACCGTCAAGAGCGGATCGGGCTTCAGTCCATCACGCCAGGCTTGCGCAATCTCAGCGGCCCCGTCGTACTCCAAGTCTTCAGTCGGCATCGTCACGGTTGCCATCGGGCTGACTCTTCTACTTTGCAACTTGCTCAATCCATCGGCATCAGTCCACGGCGACAGCCCTGTCCCACCGCGATCTCAAGCACCGCTGTCGATCACGCAGGCGTGGAAATGCGCGTGTTCATTCCGGCTTGAACCACAACGCAGTTGCAGTGCAGACCAGCAACCGACACCTCAGGACGAACGGGCTTGACGCGCACATCGACGCTTGGCTTGGAGGTAAGCTGAGGTTTTCTCCACTACAGACGAGCGCAACGATGTCCCCCACCGCACGGTCCCTGATGACCGTCCTTGCCGCCAAGCCCCAGCCGCATGATTTGAACGTCCTGGCCGACGACGAGCGGGAACTGCTCTTCGAGCTCATCGACCCGTCGAGCGGCATGCTCGACTTCCTGCAGACTTACTTGCAAGAGGTTGGCGAGTCCTCCGAGGTGTTCACCTACGGCCTGCGTTACCTGGACACCCGCCAGCTGGGCCGCCTGCTGCGCACGGCGCTCAAATTGTTGGCACGGCAGCCCGACCACCCAGGAGCCACGGCTGTCGTGAGATTGTCCAACCACAGGATCCCAGGCCCGCTGCACCGCGCCCTGCAGGCGATGTTCGACGCCAGCCGGCACGACGACCCAGCGCGCTTCCCCTGGCACGGCGCCGACCCCGGCTACATCAGAGGCTTCAAGCGCCGCCTGAAGGACCCGGCGACGCCCCTGCGGGACAAGCAGGTCCTGTTCAACTGCCTGCTGTGGTCCCGCACCTATGCCGAGGGCTTGCGAGCCGTGCTGAAGACGCTGGCGGACCAGGGCTTCAATCCCGCCGAGCTGGCCAGCCTGAAGCGCTTCCACCCGCGCCGGGGCTTTGACATGTTGAGCGCGTCCGACCTGGAAGAGGCCTTGCGAGACTTCTCGCAGAAAACGATGCACCAGCTGATCCCGCTGTTCTACGACAACGGCAACTACCTGTGCGTCTACAAAGAGGGCCCGTTGCGCGGCATGGTCTGCGAGTACCACCACGAGGAGACCCACCTGGCGCCCCTGTTCAGGAGCATGAACAGGCTCATCGAGCTGGCCGAGGCCAAGCCCGCTTGCGATGACTGGATCAAGTTGCCCTTCGACTTTCCGCCGCTAGACAAGGACTTCACCGCTCGGGACGCCAAGGCCCTCGCCGCCCTGCACCAGGCCTACGGCGCCGTGCGTACGGCAGAGGAAGATTTTGAGACCCGCGGCGGCCCGGCCAACGACGAGTACCACCGGCGCATCCAGACGGCGTTCTGCATCTTCCACCTCACACCACGCAAGCTCGCTGCCACGCTGCTGCCTTTCCTGGACGATGACGACATGTTCGTGCAGGAGGCGGCCATCCAAGCGGTCGGCCAGCTGGGCTACAGGCCGGCGCGAGAGAAATTGGCGGCGCTGGTGCACACGGCGAAGTCCAACGGGCGCATCGCAGCGGAAGGGGTGTTGCGGCAGTGGGGTCAGGCGACAACGAAGTAAGTGAAGTGTTTCTGGCGGTATCGACTGCTCAGGGCGAACGGGTCGCATGGGCACAGCCAGGTGAACGAATCGTCAGCCAGGCCTGCGCGATCTCAGCAGCCCCGCCGTAATGCAAATCGTCAGTCGGCATCGTCGTGGTTGCCGTCGGTAGGAGCTTTCATCTCTACAACTTCATCAATCCACACGTACTGCGACCTCGCCTAATTCGCTCAAGTGTTCGCGCACCGCCGCTTCCAGCAGCACATGCAGCGTGTGGGCATCCACTGCCAGGTTTGACGCCAATTGCGCCGACACCCGTGTGGGCCAGTTCAGCCAGGCGTCCCTCTCAGCACGCGCCAGCTTGAACACCTGGGCCATGGCCTGCGAGCGTTCAATCAGCTCACCCTTCATGCGTGCCAGGCGCACCTTGTTGGTCTGTGCCTTGAGCACTTCGTTGGCGGTGCGGGCTTGTAAGAGCGCGGTGCCGCTTGAGGCCGCAGGCGCAGGCGTGGGCGTGGGAGGCGGGCCTGCGTCTTGTCTAAAGGTCCGGGTCGGTGGCCGCTCGGGTTGCACCTCCGGGCGTGGCGGCTGTGCCTGTCGCGCCTCGGGTTGCTGCTTGCGCTGCAGCGCCTGATCGGTGTTGTTCAACCACTGCGCATCGGCGGTGGCCGAGTTGATGGTTCCGTCCGGCTCGGGCGTGATGCGTCCGACTTTGATGGCCTTGCGCACGGCGGTGTCAGAAACCCCGCGCTCGCGTGCGTAAGCGCGAATGGAAATGCCCACGCGAAAAACTCTCTCTGGGGTGTGTTCGGTGCGACGGAATGGTTCTGTCAGAACCACGCCACTGCTGGCGCGCACATCAAACGGATCTCAAAAAAGATGGGCTTCGGTTGCACAAATGACTTGGCTTATTCGGCACGTAGAGCGTTCATAGCGTTGTTGGCAACAACAACACATCAACCCCTCAACAACCGAAAGCAGTCAAACGATGACCACCACCACCAGCATCGATACGGCAAGCACAGCAGACCAAGCCGGGAGCGCAGCAACCCACGCTCTGGCTCAAAACGCCCGCAACTATTTCGAGGGCTACGGACGCCACAACCTCGCGGGTTTGCAGCAACTGGCCCGGTTTGACGGCTGGCAGCGCCTGGCGCAACTGGAAATCGAACGTCGCGCTTACAGCCTGCTGCAAGCCTTTGGGCCGGAACTGCTGCAAGCGATTGCCCAAGGAAGTCTGCGCATCGGCGAGATCGCGGGCGAGGTCGCTGAAGAGATCGCTCGCCAGGCCAAGTAAGCCAGTACCCAACCCGACCCAACACAACACGTACCGCGTCAAACCAAGAAACACCCATGAACAAAACTTCTTCCCGCTCAACCGCCCAAGCCACCTCCGCCTTGAGCCCGTCCCAACATGCGGTGCTAGCTGCCGCCGCAAAGCACCCTCAAGGCTGGGCGATCTGGTTTCCCGAAACCCTCAAAGGAGGTGCCCGCACCAAAGTTTTGCAGGCCCTCATTCAGTCCGGCAGCCTAGAGAAAGTCAAAGGCAGCGACAGCCCGCGAATCACGCAGGCGGGCTACCAAGCCTTGGGCATCAAAGCGCCGCAGCCGCGCAATGCCGAGGCGCAACCGCCCAAGACCTCGACCCATGAAGCAGTCCCCGCCAAGGCGGCTAAAGCCCAAGCCTCGGCCCCACGTCAAGACAGCAAACAGGCCCAGGTGATCGAGATGCTCAAGCGCCCGCAAGGGGCTTCGATTAAACAGGTCATGCAGGCCACCGAGTGGCAGCAGCACACCGTACGCGGGTTCTTTGCAGGAGCCCTCAAGAAGAAGCTGGGGTTGCCCATCACCTCGGACAAAGCCGATGGCGCAGAACGCGTCTATCGCATTTCACCCGATGCCGCCAGCACCACCAACGACGCAACAGGAGCGCAATGATGTCCAAGGTTGACTTCGAACCCACAGTTCCGAGCCGATCCCCCATCACCCCACAGATGCAGCGCAACCACCAGCGGTTTGTGAAGCAACTCACCCGCCTGAGCCGCCGACATGGCGTGGCTGTCAAATCGGTGGGCGGTGTGACAGTCATCGCCGACCCCAGCGAATTCGGCGACCTTGTCTATGTGGGCGCGCTCAGCAGCGGCGATTTGCTGCCGATGTGGGGTGCGCAATTGAGCATTCATGCCGATGAGGTTGATGTGTCGCTGTGATCAAACAGCTTGCAACCATGACCAGAGAAGCTGCAAAAACAACTTGGCTTTTTGGGTCAGTAGAGCGTTCATAGCGTTGTCGTGATTGACGACGAGAACCCAATAAATTCACATGAAACATCCCGCCAGACCCAAGGCCATGACCGTCACCATCTTGCGCATCCCACAAACGCTGCGGCTTGGCGACGGCTCGTCGGTGAATGTTGAAGAACTGAGCGTGCAGTTGCCCATCGTCCGAGATCTTGCCTACCTGGGTGATGTGAGCGAAGTCAGCTGCAGGGCAACCACAACGATCTACATCACGCAAACGGTGAAGCTCAGCTGCGAGGAGTTCAATGAATTTTGCAGCAACTTGCGCAAACCGCGCGATTGGTTGCGTGGCCAAGGTGGCCGGGTCAACGATGGCGACCTGTGTGTCGAGGTCTGCTCGACCGGCAATCTCTACCTCTACGTGAATCCGCAAGGCAGCGACTACGCTCGTTATTTGGCCCAGTTGGGGTGATAGGTTGCGGGTGATTGATAAAGAGTGAAACAGGAAGCCAAAACCACTTGGCTTCTTCCTCGAACAGAGCGTTCATAGCGATGTCGTGATTGACGACGCACCAGCAACAGAAAAAGCATGAACACCAAAGCCATCACCCTCTCCATCGAACGCACGCCGCGCACGCTCACGTTTGCAGACGGCACCACCCAACAGGTTGAAGAACTCGGCGTGCGCTTGCCCATGGCCAGGAAACCTGCCGACCTCAGCGAACTGAGTTGCTACACGGGTCGTCCACAGAAGATTTACATCACCGAGACGGTGCAAATGAGCGCCCAAGAGTTCGACGCCTTCTCCAACCGGTTGCTGGCATCCCGCGATTGGCTCAAGGGAAAAGGAGGCTCAACATCCGATGCTGTCTTTTGTGTGGAAGTGACCGCACCGGATCGCCCTTGCCTCTACGTCAACCCGGAGGGCAGCGACTACGCACGCTACGTCGGTCGATTGGGGTGATTGCGCGGGCGTAATTGATAGAGAGTGAAACAAAAAGCCAAAACCGCTTGGCTTTTTTTGCGAGTAGAGCGTTCATAGCGTTGTCGTGATTGACGACGCCAACCAACGAGACTGCCAATGAAAACCGCCCTCCAAGAAGACGCCACCCTAAAAGCCCTGCCGCCGCTGCGCATACGTGGTGCGCCAGATCAGACGGAGGCCGAAATTGAATCCAAACTCAGGCGCGGCACGTTCTCATTGACGCTGATACTGACCCCGAGCCGGATCGTTGAAGTTCACTTCGATGGCTGCTACTTCAGGGCAGGCATGCTGCGCGCCAAAACCCTCAAGGGGCTTCAAGCCCTGCACCTGAAAGTGGTGAAATAGACGAGCCGAGACCTCCACTGCAGACTTGGTCCTGGTCATCAAACACCAGGCCATCCGACTCTCGGATGGCCTGCCCGCCACTGAAATCCTGCCAGCGCCGAATGATGGTGTCCACATACTTGGGATCGAGTTCCATCATTCGGCAGCGTCGGCCCGTCTTCTCGGCGGAGATCAAAGTCGTTCCTGATCCACCAAAGCAGTCCAGCACCACATCCCCCGGGCGGCTGGAATTGCGGATGGCCCGCTCCACCAGTTCCACAGGCTTCATCGTTGGATGGAGATCGTTCTTGTGGGGTTTCTTGATCTGCCACACATCCCCCTGGTCGCGGTCGCCGCACCAGTGGCGGCTTGCCCCTTCTCGCCAGCCGTAGAGGATGGGTTCGTACTGCCGCTGGTAGTCAGCCCGCCCGAGCGTGAATGTGTTCTTGGCCCAAATGATGAATGTTGACCACTTGCCGCCTGCGGCGCGGAAGGCCGATTGCAGCGTGTCGAGTTCGCTGGAACTCATGGCGATGTACACCGCGCCATCGCAGCGGGCCAGCATCGGCGTTAAGGCTGCTTGCAAGAAGGGCTCGAAGGCATCACCCAGGTTGTCGTTCAGGATCGGGCGGTTGGTACCGCGTTGCCGGTCCTTGGCGGTGTTGGCATAGTTGACACCGTAGGGCGGGTCGGTGAACACCATGTCCACTTGGCCCTGACCGAGCAGCGCCGCATAACTTGCCGCGTCGGTCGCATCACCACAAAACAGACGGTGCTCGCCCAGCAGCCACACATCGCCAGGCTTGGACACAACGGCCTCTAGCGACTCAGGGACCGCGTCTTCGTCGCTCTGACCTTCGTTGGTGGGCTCTTCGCCTTCCAATAACTCGGCCAGGGCTTCGTCGTCAAAGCCTGTCAAATCCAGATCAAACCCATCATCCCGCAAGCCGTCTAGCTCAAGGCGCAGCACTTCTTCATTCCAGCCCGCGTTTTCTGCTATTCGGTTGTCCGCGATCACCAGGGCACGGCGTTGCACGGGGCTTAAGTGCAGCAGTTCAATCACCGGCACTTCGTTCATGCCCAGCAAGCATGCCGCCAGCACCCGGCCATGGCCCGCGATGATGCCGCCATCGCCATCCACCAAGATCGGATTGGTCCAACCAAACTCGACGATGCTGGCGGCAATTTGCGCCACCTGGGCCTCGCTGTGCGTGCGGGCGTTATTGGCGTAGGGAATCAGTGAAGCGACCAAACGGTACTGGACCGTCAGCGCAGCTGAGCTGGTGGGCTGGATCATTGGGCGGTTGAAGTAAAAGACGGCCGCACGAGGCCACAGGTTCGCACCATGCGAACTGCGAACCAGATGTGATTGGGGATTCGGTTCGCAGTGCGAACCTGCGAACCTCGTGCGAACCAGAGGGGTGGCAATGCAGGCGTGTTGAAACTTGGCGAAGCCTTCGGCCAGCATGAACAAGAAGCGGCACACCAAAGACAAAACCCGCCGTGAAGCCAAGCTCCATGCGGGTTTGCGGGGGTCAGATCAGAATCTGGTCAATCGAAAATAAAAACTTGGGCGAGCTGCGAGCGCATCGCCTGTGAAGTCAACTGCGAACCACCTGCCGCGAACCTCAGCGGCGCGAACCCGGATTCACGGGCAGTCGGTGGGGCTATGTCGCGCTGTTCCCCCTCGTATGGGCGAACGCGCAGGAAGGACCCAGTTTTTTGCTGGGAGCCTTGGCCTTCGTGGGACGTTGTGCTGATGGCTGCGATGGTGGTTTTGGTTCAGCAACCAAGCTGCTGCATCACCTCGCCATCGCTTCACTTCACTCTCAAAATTTCGTCGCCTTTGTTGACCATGAATGAAACTGTACCTGCATCGACCGTGTTTTGCGACACCCTTTTTGAGGTCGGTTTTGTCATCCTTTGTCAGGAGTTATCAAACGTTCGCAACTCTTGCTAATTCTGCCAAGACGGCCGTTCAAAAATGCGTTGCCGAATCGCAAAAGACCGAGCAAAGACTACTTTGCGCTCGGCCTTGCCCACTCCTTTCAACGTTCAAAGATCGAAGGTCGCAGGCCCGTGTGGCGGCTGCTGGATACCGTGGTGACCGTGGGCGTGTTGCTGTGGTTGAGCATGGCCGCCACCAGAGCCAGTGCCTTCTCATGACGACGCTGCGCGGTCTTGATGCACACACCCAGTCGTGTGGCCACGGTGCGCCAACGCTCCTTGCTGGCACGCATCCACACCAGGTGGCGTTCTTCCACCTCCAGGCATTGCACCCACTGCATGACCTCTTGCATGCGGGCGGTGGCTTCGGGTGTCGGCGGAGCACGGTAGCTGGATTTCTCATCCCCTGACAGCGACGCCCACTGCTCACGCACGATGCGTGGCCAGACGCTGAAGTAGCCTTGGACACGAACGGGCGGTAGGTTGCGGGCGGTTTTAGCGGCTTCTTCAAAACGATCTGCGACCGCCTCGGGTGTCCAGATGTTGGCCGCGTTTTGCGTGTGCTTATCCATGGCGTTTACCTCCCTCACTGTGGCGACGATCACCGTAGAGTCGTTCACCAATTCGCCGGATGAACTCGCGTTCCACGAAATCCAACCGTTCGTCACGTTCATTCACGACGAGGATGTGTTCCTTGCGCCAGCCTTGGCGCTTGACGGCTTCCGTGTCCATGGGAATGGGCTGGGCTCGGCCCAGGGGGCTTGGGGTCAAGGAGTACAGCGGTGGTTGGTGCAGGGGTTTATGTGGTGTGGATTTCATGCGTGTTCTCCCGCTTGTTCCATTGCCAGATACAGCAAAGCCAGTGCATCGGCTTCGTTGTCATCCATGGGTTGGTGGCCCTTGGCTCGCATGGCTGCGATCACATCCTCCTTGCTCGCATTGCCTTTACCCGTAGCGTGTTTTTTGATCGAACCGACTGGAATGCCTTGGTACGGGATCTGGTGGTGCTCACACCAGGCCGTCAATGTCGCCAGAAACCCGCCATAAGCGTGCGCGGCGTCTGTCGAGGCATGTCGCCTCACCTCCTCGAAATAAATCGCTTGCAGGCCGTTTTGGATCGTTGTGTGAGTTGCTTGAGCCTGACAGGCTTTGAGTTCCGTCAACCAGCGTTTGAAACGCAGGTAGCGCATGCCACCACCTTCAAACCGTTGTAGTTTGAAGACTTGTGTGCCGCTGGTGATTGCGCCATCGATTTGCTGCAAGGCCCAGCCTGTGTTGGTGCCCAGGTCCAGGGCCAAGACGCAAGGGTTGGGGTGATGGTTGCCGAATGGTTCGGTTTTCATTTTCGAATTCATGTGGTGTGCTTTCATTTCATTTTTGGGGTGTGAATCCAAGTCGTCTGACGCAGCCGACCCAGGCAAAGGAAACCCCTCGTATGTGTGCGTGTGCGCGCACGCGTGAGCAACTAACCTTTGGCTGTGTCAACTGCGTCGGACGGATGTTTTGGATGCGTTTGGTGAAGCATGTTTGGATGGTTCAACCGTCTGCATAAGGCGCGTAGCCGGGTGTTGGGGGTTGCTTGAGTCCAATGCCCTGGTAGCCGCGAATGCCTGCCGAGTTGCGCCATTTGGACAGGCCACGGTTGAGCAGCAAGTCCGAGAACCGGCGCTGTGTTCCCACAAACTCACCCGCTCCTTCGGCCCACAACTTCCAATCGTTGAAGAGTTCGGTGGTCAGTGAATGCGCGCCGGGCGTGAGGACACAGCGCTCGTCCAGCCAGCGCCCCAAGGCATCCTCTGACTCGAAGTACTCGTCGGTTGCGTCCAGCACGCACTGGGGTGGACTGATTCCCTGCTTCTGCCAATTGAGGCATCCCTGCACACCCCAGCTGAAGATCCCGTCCCGCTCGGTCAGCAGCTTGTCTGCCAGGTGCTTGTCGCGCTCATGGGGCGGAACCGTGATCGTGAAGGGGATCAGATGCAGGCGGCGGCGCATCGCCTCGTCAATGTTGCGAATCGCCGGTTTGTGGTTGCCCGCGATCACCAGCTTGAACTGCGGTGTGTAGGTGAAGAAGTCCTGCCGCATGAAGCGGGCCGAGACCCGGTCGCCTCCGGTGATCTCCTTGATCTTGGACTCGTTCCAGCGCCTTCCCTGTTCGGTTTCTGTGGCAGCCACAAACCGGGCTCCACGAAGGCCTGCCAGGTCGGTGGGGTGTCGATCCGAGCGTGACTCCATGAAGGTGTCCATGGGTGCGTTGGCGGCGTAGTCACCCAGCAAGGTGAATAGGGTGTTGACGAACACAGACTTGCCGTTGGCACCGGTGCCGTAGAGGAAGAAGAGTGCGTGTTCTTCCGTGCTGCCGGTGAGGCAGTAGCCAAACACCCGCTGCAGGTAGTCGATCTGCGCCTGGTCTCCGCCCGTGGCTTGCGCCAGGAATCGCAGCCAGTGGGGGCAGGAATCCGAAGAGGGGCTGTCTCGCAAGGTGGCCGTGGTCACCTTGGTCATGCGAGCACGTCGGTCGTGGGGACGCAGTTGACCAGTGCGCAGGTCCACCATGCCACCCGGCGTGTTGATGACCCAGGGGTCCACATCCCATTCGTCAGTGGATCCGGCATTGCGACGGTCGAGTTTGGTCAGGCGCTCCACACCGCTGACCATCCCCGAACTGGCCAGTGACAGGGCTTCGCGCCGGTTGTCCGCTTGCAGGGCGGCATGGCGGCAGATGTGGCGCACCAGGTCGCCTGCGGCCAGGGTGTTGTCGGCACGCCAGCGTTGCCCGTCCCACATCATCCACTGGCCCCAGGCTGACACGAACCGCCAGTCGTCCTGGTACTGCTGTGCAAAACTCAAGGCCAATGCGTCACCACTGCCCAGGACGGAGTGGTTGGGTGCCTGTGGCGGTGCATCGTCCGCAGCATGGATCTTGATCCGAGGCCCACCGGCAACAAAGCCGTGGACATCGAACTGCTCGCGCAGTGCGTCGGCGGCGTCCCAGGATTCCGGGTGTTCATCAGCGGGTAACAGGATGGCGCACGATGTCGCACCCGCAGCCAACAAGGCTTGAGACGCCGCCTGCGCATAGGCCCAGCCTGCCTTGTCCTTGTCCGGCCAGATCAACACCGCCTTGCCTCTCAAAGGCGACCAGTCGGTCTTACCCACCGGCGCATTGGCCCCATGCATCGCCGTGGTCGCGCAGATGCCTGCATCGATCAAGGCCTGGGCGCATTTCTCGCCTTCGACCAGGACCACGGTGTCGGCGGCCAGTAAGCCGGGCTGGTTGTAGAGCGGACGCGGCTCGGGCGGGGCGGCCTTGCGCCGCTTGGCGTCCCAGGGGCGGAACTCCTTGCGGCGGACCCCGTCCTCTCCCATAGGGTCGTAGCGGTAGACGCAGGCGATCAGGTGGCCCTGGGCATCGTGGTAGTCCCACTTGGCCGTGGCAGGCCCCAAGTCGTCCAGAGCTGCGGTCTTCTTGGGTTTGCTGCTGGCCCGCGCCACAGAGACTGGGCTTGCCGTCATCACCTCTGGCCGACCGAGCAACTCACGAGCAAACACCAGCACTTGCGCGAACTGCTGGCGCACATCCAAGCCCCGGTGCTGCGCCAGAAAGTCGTACACATCGCCGCCCGTTTGTGCAGAACGGTCGATCCACAGACCGCGCCGCTCACCTTCCAACTCAAACTCCAGACTGCGCCCTGGGCTGCCCAGCACGTCGCCGACGATGAGCTTGCCTGCGCGGATCTTGGCGGCAGGCAACAAGGCCAGCAGGATCGGTTCCAAACGATCCAGCAGTGCGGCGCGTACCTCCTCTCGTTCCAGGTCTGGGCAGACCGCCACGGCTTGGCTTGACGGCGTGTCATTGAAGTCCAGCATTTGTCCTCCTTTCATTTCTATTCGCGTTCGTTGTGGCGATGACAGTTGTTGCTTGATACGTCTCTGTCTTCGCCACTGCCCAATAACCCGTCTTGATCGCCAGCTCGCGGATGAACCGAGCGTCCAAATCGAAAGCACTGGCCCATGCGTCCAGCGCGCTGCTTTGCATGAATCGAATGGCTTGACGCTGTACCAATGCGCTGTCACGTCCCGCAGGTACAACGTCGGGGCCACGCACATCCGAACGACAATCGGCAATCGCGCGGCAGATCACAGCCACTGCCAGCTTCTTCTCTGGTTCTGGCCCCGAGGCCTGGCGCAGCAACACCTTCTCCAAACACGCGAGACCGACCAAGGGAGGCGTGCGTTGTGCTGGCGATGAAAGTTTTGATGCAGTCATCGTGCTTCTCCCCAGCACCGCAGCGCATAACTGCACATCCGGCACTCCACATGCGTCTGTTGAGCAAACCCACGCGGCAGCAATTCGTGGGCATCTGTGGCTTGCACCACCCGCACGCCACGGTCGCTCATGCGCTGGGCCAGGCTGCCGTCGAATGGCATCAGCTCGAACCACAGCGCCTGGGTATCTTTGTTGACCGCAACGTAGAGGGCCGGGTTGTCCGACAGA
This sequence comes from Burkholderiales bacterium, assembly GCA_031431125.1. GTDB lineage: Bacteria > Pseudomonadota > Gammaproteobacteria > Burkholderiales > Burkholderiaceae_C > JANPCX01. The sequence goes on along the minus strand of JANPCX010000053.1, from coordinate 47,067 downwards.
CCCAGAGAAACGCCCAGCGCACTACGAGAAGGAGACTTCTGGAGCGCATCATTCAGCGCGTCATGCAAATAGGCTTGGTACACCGCCATCTGCGCCGCATAAACGGGCTTGGCCAGGGTCACGCCTTTCTTGACACACTCCTTGAACGGCTTGTCGGCCATGGATTTGATTTCCAGCAACATCGGGTAGCGCCAGCCCAGCTCGGGCGGACCACCGATCACGATGCCGTCGCCATGGCCTTGGATACGGTCATCAGCAACGCTGAATCCAAACTGCTCGCCGTCCATGTCGGCCGTGAGCAACTCAAAGCCCGCCAGCCGCAGCCATCGGATGGCCATGGCTTCAAAGGAATGGCCCACCTCAAAGATGCGCAGCCTCCTGCCATCAAAGTCCTTGCCCTCCTCCACCGGGGCTTGAGCGTATTCGTACTGCAGGGCCCGCTCACACGAAGCACCCAGGCGAGAGCCACCAAGGTAAGTTCGTTTGGGCTGTGCCGCACGTTCTGCCACCAGCGCCGCGTCGATCAGCGCCGTGACCTGTTCGTGAACCTTGGGCCTGTGATTGAAATCAAGCATGGCCTGCCTCCCAAGGTGCATCGCTCGGCATGTCATCAAAGACCGTGCCGGCGGCTGGAGATGTTGCAGGCGGCGGCGACCGGATCGGGTCGCGCACCTCCGCGCCATGGGCACTGAGTCCTTTGACGCGAGGGTGTCGCGTCTGCTCATGGTGAGTCGCCATGGCATCGCAGTAAGCGGTGACGATGGCCTCGACGACGCGCAGCGCCTCGTCCTGGGAGTAGCTGCCCAGCGGTTTGTCAAAACCAATCTCGGCCGCCGCCTCGCCAAAGAACTTCAGGCACTGCCGCATCGCGGCTTGTTCCACTTCGGTCGCGTCAACCATGGGTAAGGCCTCCCCGAGTTGTATGGAATCGACCCAGCGCCCGTAAAACAGATGGAACGCGTTCTGGCAACGCCGGGAACAAAACGCCCAATCGGTGGGATAGCGGCGCGGGTCGCTCACGCTGTGGCGGCTGTCGGCGTGGATGAGGCCCCGGGCTTGGCGTTTGCAGATCCAGCACTGCATGTGGTGTGTCCTTGTTCATGCTGGACTCACTGCGCCCACGAGGGTTTGTTGACGCCCGTGCGGGCAGCAGGTGCCGGTGCTGCGGGTGATGGGCGCGACGACGTTGCGGCAGGTGCCGTGGTACCTGCAAAACCGGACGGTCGTGTATTGCTTTGGCTGACGGTTCCCGCTGGACCTGCGACACCACCGGCCATCAAGGCGGCATAGTCTTTGTGCCCCGGCTCCACCGCTTGGCGAATGGTGTTCTTGTCGTCGCCCCGCGAGTCCTGCTCAATGTCCACCCGACCCACAAACTCCAGGCCGTCGAGTTCGCCGAAGTGCGCGATGCGGCGTGCCACCTGGGCCTGGGGGCTGACATCCTTCGGATCAATGCCTCGCGCCGAGTTCAGCATGGCGCGAATGAAGGAGCGGCCCATGTTGGTCCACTCATCACCCTTGGGCGAATACAAGCCGATCAGGCTCCACAGCTTGCGTTTGACGTAGGGGCCATCGAGCACAACGAACTCGGCGTTCAAGTACACGCTGCCGGTTTGGTCTGATAGCGTTGCCCAGCCGCCTGTCCAGCCTTGAGACGGTTCATCAAAGCCGCCTGGCTTGATGGTCAGGTGCACTTTGACCAAGGTGCCCTTGGGGATCAGGTCAAAGCCTGCCTGCGCCTCGGCATCGTTGAAATCGTTCCATGCATGGGATATGTTTGAAGTGGGATTCATGTGTTGTGGCCTCCAGATTGATGGAGTGATGGCATGCCGTGGGCGTCATGGGCGGCAGCGGTGGTGGACGTGGAGGAGATGCCCGCAGGCGTGGCTCCCGTACAGCGTGCAATCAACTTGGCGAGGTTCGGTTCTTCAACCATCTCCAGTCGCCCGCTGCGGTCCTTCGCCGGGTAGCCCCAGGGGTTGTCGGTGTGAGTCACGAAGGCACGGAAGGGCTTGCTGGCCTCGTGCGATCCATCAGCGCTTGCTGTGGCGTCTGGACGCAAGAGCGCCAAAGTCACCACCTCATCCAGCACCCCAGGCAACTCCAGCGCCGTCTTGCTGCCTTCGAGTTGGATGCCGAAGTAGCGGCGGTTGAATTCGTCGGTCTTCTCTTCCAGGATGGCGACGAACACGACATGTTTGTCACGTACATGCTGCAAGTGGGTCAGCGCGGTGATCATCTCGACACCCAGCAAGCCATAAGCGCCGCGTGCGTCGGGTTTGCCACTGCGCTCGGAGAAGGCCTGGGGTTGGGTCTTGGCCCATGCCAGGCACAACCGCGACAACACCGTCACCGAGTCCACAAAGTAGGTGCGGTAGCGGTTCAGTTGCGCCGGGTCGCCATAGCGCTGGCAGACTGCATCGAAGTGCGCCTGGCTGTAGGCCTGGTCCGGCGAGGCGGCTGGGTTCGGCCCAGCCAGAAACACCACCAGGTCACGGAACTCGGGCCACGAACGCGGGCGGATGGTGTCTCCCTGCCAATCCTGCACCGCCAGGTCACCGGCCTCCAGATCCACGAAGAGGGTGGAGTCGGCAGGCAGGGTTTTGAGCTGACTGGTTTTGCCGGAACCGGGGATGCCGAGCAAGGCGATCTTGGCGCAGCGCACTTCGGCCAGTCGCGCATCGGCGCTGATGATGGGCAGCATCAGTGGGCTCCCTTCTGACCGGTGTTCCCCGCACTTGGACCATTGCGCTTTTCAAAGCGGTAGCTGGTCTTGCCGGGGCGCACCGTGCGCGCCGACTCGAACTGCACACTCAGCACAGGGGGCCAGGCTTGGTACTTCGACTCCTGGACCTTTAGGCTCACCTCCATGTACAGGTAAGGATCGTCCCCGGCGGCGGTGATCTTGGCGGCCAGTTGTTTGAGCTGGTCTTGGTCCCAATCGACGATCTTGCGGGTGTCGCACACCACGGTGTGGCCTGCGTCCTCGATGCGGACCACGCCAAAGTCGCGGCCTTCGATGGAACGTGCATGCTGAGCCACTTCGGCATAACGCAGTTCGTTGGCAGCGTCGGCAAACTCACGAACTGACTTGGCGAATTCCTGAACTGCATCGGCCTGTCGCAGCAATTCCGCGTACAGGGTCGTCGGCAGCTTGGCGGCTTCCTGGGGCGTGGCTTGCAGCACTTGCTGCAGGATGCCCAGCGGGCCGAGAGTGGGCTGCAGGTGGAAGGGCGAGAGGTCTGTGGTGTTGACCTTGTTGCCTTGGGTGGTCAGCGCATTCATGCCATCACCCCCGCCAGTTGAGGAGCCACAGCAGAAGAGGTGCTGGATCGCAGGCTCTTGGCCTCATAGGCCTCGATGTCAGACAGGCGGTACGCCACCCGGCCGTGGATCTTCAGAAACACCGGTCCCAGGCCCAGATGCCGCCAACGCGCCAGCGTGCTGGTGGACAGTGCCCAGCGGTTTGCCAGGTCAGTTTCGGTGAAGTGGTTTCTTGAGGAAGGGGCCGTCTTGGCCATTCCCGATTCAAAGACAGTCATCAGCATCTCCAAGGTGTCGGTGCGAACCATTCGCAAACCGTGGGAGTGACTGTCGAATCAGAGGGGTACGGAGAAACAGGGGGCGCAGGTACGGAAAAAGGTACGGAATTTCCAAGTCCTTCCGTACCTCCCCGGTTGGAGGTACGGAGAAGGTACGGAATGGCCAACTTCACCCTGGCGATAAAAATAAATTCAGCACAAAACGTCGCTTAAAAGTTGTGGCTCACGCCGTGAGCTTGTGACAGCGTATAAACATGTTTCGTGATGAAAGCGCTGCCTTGGTTCTGCAGTACCTCATTGCGGACAGAGTCAACCGCGGTCTCTGTCAACACCACTCAACCAAAAAACGAAACAAAGGGAGCCTATTGACGTGTCCGCCCATCTCCATGACTTGATCCGTGCTGCCGGTGCAGAGCGCTTTGAAGCTTTCGTCGAGTTTCTTCAAATCGACTTACCCCATCAGGCCAGCCCCGGCATCAGAAAACGCCGAGTGCAAAGTGAATTGCCCGAAGAAGAGTCCGCAAGACTGCAGACTTGTCATGAGCTGACTGCACGCTGCCGCTCAGTCCGCACCGATCACCAAAAGACGCTGGAATTTGAGGTGGAGCGGGTCACGCTGTTGGCCAGCGCCGCCGGGCAAATGGCGGTGGAGTCGCTGCCGGATGAACTGGTCACCGCTGCCTTGGGTGCCGATTGGGTGGATGAGCCTGACCCACTGTTGCGGGCATTGATGCTTCGCCTGCAGGCTCCCCGTTTGTTTGAGCAAGCCGAGGACGCTTATTTCGTTGACCTGAATCGCTCGCGCTCTGGTTATGACGCTTTTGAAAGCTCCACCGCATGCCGCGCCTTGAGTGCCACCGATGTCGGTGAACTGGAGTCAGCCCGGCAACGTCTGGCCGCTGGCTGTAAAGAAGCGCTGGGCAGAGAAGGTCAGCTGCAGGTGGAATGTTTTGAGCGGTACCACGCAGTAGACGCACATGAACATCACCAAATCCAATCCAATGCGGCGACCATCCTGCACTGGCGAATCTTCAGCGAAGGCAGTTGGCGGGCAGTTTGGCGTCTGCTGGACAACGAGGTGCAGCGCGACCGCCTGCGTCCCGTAGACGAATTTCAACTGCTTTATGACGTTCAATCCGGTTTAATCGAGGTGTACGCAGATCGCAAGGAAGACCGGCTCGCCCTGGCCAGGGTGTTCATGCAAACCGTTCTGGGCATGCCCACAGACGACATGAATGCCGTGCCCAAACGGCGCTACCGTGTGGAATCACTGCTCAAAGCACCTGGTGAATTCAAAGTCGATGCGCAGGATGACATCGTCGATGTGGCGGTGACCATGCTCAAGTTCCGAGATGACGGCCATGCCCGCAACTACGAGACGTATTACAGCCACCCCGATTCGTCCACGCGTCTGCTGGAGCGCATCAGAAACAAGGGCAAGTACAACGCCATTGACCGGCGTGCTGCTGTCATCAGCGGTTCGCTGTGCGTCAAGTACCGAGAGAACACCGGCAAACATCGTCGCCTGCACATCACCTTCGGTTACCCCAATCGCTGCACGTTGAAGGCCAGCTCCAACCTTGAGCGCACCCTGATGGAGAAATACCTGCCGCGCTGGAATTTGATTGAGGGGAGCAGCCCAAGCAGCGCGACAGATGCTGCGCATGTTTGAGCCACAGGTTTATCAAGCTCTGCTGCATGGGCTCGACCGTGAATCGGGGGAGATTGAAGCCTTTAGGCAAGATCGCGGAGTGCGTGATGTGCTTCAAGAGCTGGCGCTTCAATCCCAGGCTCTTGACTCCCAGAGTGAAGGGCTGCTGCACACCCTCTACGACCAAGAGATCGTGCCGGATGAATCGGATGACGACTGCCCCAGTGTTCCTGTGGTGCGCCACCCAGAACATCGAGATTGCTGGGGCTATTGGCTCAGCCGTGGCCTGGGCCGACCCAAAATCTGGGTGGGGCTGGACGTGCTGGAGATCACGAGCTGGAAAGTCGCACCCGCTGTCTTCTTCGAAATGCACCGCCAGGCACTGGACATTCCGCCGCGTTTGACGGTGATGGAGCAGTTGCCTGATCTGCTGTGGGAGTTGGGCACGGCGCGACTGGGCGGTAAAAACGGAGGCGCGACACCCCACGAGATTTGGTTTGGAAGGGCGCTGCGACGGGATCGCCTTGACGCCGTTGTCGAATACATCAACCGTCTGCCCAGCCGAATTCCTCATGTGCTGTTGACCTCGACGCCGAGGCCGGAGGATGTCCCGTTGCCCCCGCATCTGATCTGGGCGGATTTGAACCAGTTGATGAGCGCAAGAAAAGTGTTCGACACCCAGCGACTGGCGCAGATGTTGTGCCAACCAGGCTATGCAATCCCAACCCAAGACGCCTCGCCGGTGCAGTGCGCGCCTGACGGCAGTTGGCTGGAGATTCGTGGCAACCGAGTGCCTTACCGCAGCAAGCACCGTATGCTGGTTCGGCAACTATTTGAGGGATGGCAGCGGGGCGACGCGATGGGACAGCGGCTCAAAACATCGGCGCTGTTAACCCACGCCGGATATGCCTCGGGCACTGAGTTGTCCAAGGTATTCCATGGGAAGAAAGAAGACTGGCGCAGCCAGATTGCTTATGGGCATGGTGAGTGCTGGTTAAGGACATAGCCAACCAGTGGGCTGAGCCGACCATCACCTGGGCGCTTCTCAGCGCCGTGTGGTGGGAAGACCATGTTGCCCTTGATCTCGAAGGAAAATCCTTGCAAGAAATCTCGGCTTTCGGTACGCTACCCGGAAATCTGTGGGTAATTCTGTGGATAACTTGTTGATAGCGAAGATCACGTGGAAATCGGTGATCTATTGATCCTCACAAAGGTTAGACCGTGTCGACATTGCAGACCGAGTTTCAGACATACCAAACGCAGCTGCCAAAAATGCTTGGCAGCCACAATGGTCAGTATGTCGTGATCAAGGGTTCAATCCTGGCCCACTTCTCCGAATCCTACGAGCAGGCACTAACTTGGGCCTACGATGAATTCGGACTTGACTCCTTTTTCGTCAAGAAAGTCGCACCCGATCAGGCAGTCGCACACTTCACCCGTGACCTCGGGCCGTGCCGTTCGTAACGGGTCGGTTTGGGGCCAGTGGGCCGCTTATTGACGTTTGGATCGGAATAAGTGAACCTCGCCGCCGGGCGATGGTAGCGCGAGGGCTTGAGCCCAATCCTGATCTGCGTCTGTCATTCATCATCGACACTGGAGCGGACACCACGATGGTGAATGAGCAGCACATGCGCGCGCTCAGCATAGCTCCGCGCGGTACGACGGATATCCTGACTTCGACTTCAGATGAAAAGCCGACGACTTGCAATACCTATGACGTCAGCTTCAAACTGATGACCTATGGAGATGCCCCACTGATTTTGCCTGCGATTGAAGTTATTGGCAGACCATTGTTCAATCACTCCATAGACGGCATGATTGGTCGCGATGTCTTGAATCGGGTGGTGCTTTCGATTGATGGGCCACGCATGCAATTCCGCATTGAATACTCCTGAACGATTGAACGAAAGCCGGCGGCATTGCCAGATATTTTTGCGGTGTTCGTTAGCGAGAGATAGGAAAGGTTTGCTGCATTTATGCAGGTGCTGTTCCTCTCTGGCTTGGATTCTGTAGGCGGCCCCACAACAATCATCGGCACCGAAACAGTTCGATGCCGACATGCCAACCAATCTCACCCGCGCCAACTTTTCGTCAGCACCCCGATTTGCTGTCGAACCGCGCCCACCCCAAATTGAAATTGCCGACCTGCTGGCCACTGCCTGGCTGAGGGGGCTTCACTCCACGAGTCAAGTCCCCGGCGCCGATGCAGTGACGTTGTGCGACACCCCAGTTGAAACAAGCCCGGTTCGACTTGGCTTGACCGCCGACCAGAGCGTCAATACGAACCCCTCTCAACCTGAAGGTGTTCAATGACACGCAAGACGAACCAATCGACGCGGCCAGCGCAAATCGCGGCCACCACGCTGCCCAGCCAACTCGCCGAACTGCCCCACCTGCCCATGGCCGACTTGTGGGCGCTGTGGGACGAGCATTTCAAGCAGCGGCCCGCGCACCACCACCGGTCCTACCTGGAAAGCCGTCTGGCCTACAAGCTGCAAGAAAGCGCCATCGGCGGTTTGCCCACTGCGTTCCGTCGCAAGCTGGAGAAGATTGGCGAGACTGGCCTCATTCCGGGCCTGGACAAACAGGCCAACAGTCGCTTGATACCTGGCACCTCCTTGGTCCGCGAATTCAATGGCATAGCGCACCGGGTCACTGTGCTGCCAGACGGGCGCTTCGAGTGGCAGGGTCAGCCCTTCAAAAGCTTGTCGGGCGTGGCCAGGGCGATCACCGGCACGCCTTGGAGTGGGCCGGTTTTTTTTGGAATTAAAACAACTGCTCGCAAAAGCAAGGCCAGTTTGGAGGTGTCGGCATGACCACACGTAGAACAGCCCTTGGCACCGGGTCAACACTGACGCCCAAAAAGCGCTGCGCCATCTACACCCGGAAATCCACCGAGGAAGGCTTGGAGCAGGAGTACAACAGTTTGGAAGCGCAGGCCGATGCGGGCAAGTCGTTCATTGCCAGCCAGCGCCACGAAGGTTGGATCGCACTCGAAGACGGTTATGACGATGGCGGTTACTCGGGCGGCAACATGGACCGCCCAGGCCTTAAACGCCTGCTGGCCGACATCGAAGCGGGCCGTGTCGACGTGGTGGTGGTCTACAAAATCGACCGGCTGTCACGCAGCCTCGGTGACTTCGCTCGCATGGTGGATTGCTTCGATGCCTATGGTGTGACCTTTGTTTCCGTCACCCAGCAGTTCAACACCACCACGAGCATGGGGCGGTTGACGCTGAACATTCTGCTGTCGTTTGCGCAGTTCGAGCGCGAGGTCACTGGCGAGCGCATCCGAGACAAGATCGCGGCCAGTAAAGCCAAGGGCATGTGGATGGGTGGTGTGCCGCCTCTGGGTTACGACGTGCGGGACCGCAAGCTGGTGGTGAACGAAGTCGAAGCAGATCTGGTGCGCGACATCTTTGCGCGTTATGCCGAGCACGGCTCAGCGGCACGTTTGGTACGCGAGCTGGCGGTAGAAGGACGCACCACCAAGGCCTGGGTGAATCAGGCGGGCGTTTTTAAACCTGGACGGCCCATCGATCAGCAGATTCTGTTCGTGATGTTGCGCAACCGGCTGTACCTTGGTGAGATGGTGCACAAAGGCGAGAGTTTTGCTGGTCAGCACCAAGCCATCGTGAGCCAGACACTGTGGGACCAGGTGCACACCTTGGTGGACGCCCGTCGCCAGGGCCCCCGAGTCAAAGACACCGACCACCCGGCGTTGCTGGCAGGGCTGCTTTATGCACCAGACGGGCAGCGCATGCTGCCCACCTACACCACCAAGAAGAATGGCAAACGCTATCGGTACTACGTGCCTTACTTGTACAAGCGACGCAGTGCAGCCTCGGTGGCGGGTTCAGGAGCTGATCTGCTGCGGCCCTTGCCTGCCGCCGAGATTGAGCAGGCTGTGCTGCAACAGATCCACGCTACCTTGCAGCGGCCGGAGATGGTGATCGCGGTGTGGAGGGCGGCGCAGCAGTTGGCCCCCAAACGGGCTCACAGCACAGAGACGCTCGACGAAGCCCAGGCGGTCGTGGCCATGCGGCAAATGGGGCAGGTGTGGGGCCAGTTGTTCCCATCGGAACAGCAACGCATCGCACGGCTGCTCATCGAGCGGGTTCAACTGCACGCAGAGGGCCTGGACATCGTGTGGTGCCAAGATGGCTGGCAGGGTCTGGGGATTGAGGTGACCCAGCATCCTTTGGTCAAAGAAACGCAGCAGGCTGAAATTGAGCAAGGGGCACAGGTATGAAGCCGCAGGCCAACAGCAGCCCACACCACGGCGCGATCAAAAGCCCTGCGGTGAAAAGCAGGCAAAGTAGCCCGGTGCGGCAATACAGCACTGCCGAAAACCGGGTCACCTTCGTGCCGCTGTCGATCAAACGGCGGCATCGGCGAACTTTGCTGATTGCGCCGCCCGGCGACGTTGATTCAGGCGTGCTGTGCGCCGGGCCCCAAGGTACACCGTCATTTGAACTGCCGCTGATACGCACCCTGGGCAAAGCCTTTTATTGGCAAAAGCTGCTGGATTCGGGAGAGGTGGCAACGATCACCGCTTTGGCGCACCAACTGAACCTGGAGCCTGGCTGGGTGGCTGAGGTGTTGCGTATGACACGGTTGGCACCCGACATCGTGCACGCCATCCTCAGCGGAACACAGCCAAGGCATTTAAATCTGCATGCGCTGCGGGGGAGGCAGGCCATTGTGCCGTTGTGTTGGAAGGAGCAGCGGCAGAGATTTGGATTTGAGTAAATGTAGGCCTGCCAGAAGCCGATTGAATATGCCCCAAAAAGTATTTGCATAATGCGTCTGAGTGAGATGTCTGCCTTGAATGACATCAGTCGACTCAAAGCAGATCTTGGTGCAGATGTTCCAGCAGCCTGAACATCGGCCATTCAATGTTTGTCGCAAGAGTCCGTTTGCCGTGGGCTTGGCAAGTCCACATGAGAGGCAGCACGCCTTCTTCCTATAACTTTTGGTGGTTTGGTGACCATCACGGAAAATTCGATCTACCGAGGGAGATGACGAATGTCGATGGACTCGTATCAAGCATTCCTTGTTCAACGGCGAGTTGACCTTCGGCGAATTGCCTACCGTACTCAAGGTGAATACGCGCTCGAAGACTTGGAAACCGAAGCATGGCTGATTGGCGAGCGCATCGCCGAGAAGCGTGGCTTCCCTATGAACTTTAGTTATCGATCTGACCAGGAGCAGGTATTGGCATGGCTGCACAACCAACTCGTTAAGTATGCAGACAAGCAACTCCGGTTTGCCGTCAAACTGGACAAAGACTGGGACAAAGAGGATGCCGATGCAGCAGTGCACTCGATGGCCCGATTGCTTGTTGCGCCGGAAGCGTTTGACCCAGCCATCCGGCTTCTTCGTCGCGAGGATGGACCTGATCCCATCATGCTGACTCAGCACAGTTATTCACAAGCGTCCGCTTACGTCATCCTGCTATGCCGTTTCGACTGGGACGCGGAGGAATTGGCCGCCCACTTGCGTATCGTCGTTCAGACCCTGTTTGCGCGGCTGCGCTGGTTTGGTGCTTGGACGCGCTGGCAGACCAGCCTCTTCGACGGCCTTCAGACCATCGCTCTCGACTTTGAGCCCACCAAGGCCCGGACAATTGCGCCTCGCATGATCGAACTTGCTACAGATTTGCAGCAAGCCTGGATATTCACGCCGCCAAGCCACATTTCTTGAAAGTCATTGATCACCCACCTGCGAAGGAGACCAAAGGAATGAGGGCTGTGGAATCCTTTGACCATGCAGGGTGCGGCCTGGAAGGAGTTAGCGCGTGACGGCCAAGAGCACCAAGACCACCGACATTCTGCAAACCGCCGTGGCCATTCGCTGCAATGGTCCAGCCAGGGATCTGAGCACCACGGAACACCGGGTCACGTTCTTGCGGCTGTCGATCAAACGGCAGCACCGAGGAACTTTGTTGATTGCGCCACCAGGAGACGTTGAGTCCGACATGCCGTCGCCGGACCCAAAGGTGCGCCATCATTTGACCTGCCGCTGATACGCACCCTGGGAAAGGCCTTTTATTGGCAGAAGCTGCTGGACTCGGGAGAGGTGGCCACCATCACCGCTTTGGCGCACCGGCTGAACCTGGAGGCTGGCTGGGTGGCCGAGGTGCTGCGCATGACGCGGCTGGCACCGGTTATCGTGCAGGCTGTCCTCAGTGGCACACAGCCCCGGCATTTAAATTTGCACACGCTTCGGGGACGTCAGGTCATGGTGCCAGTGGATTGGGAAGAGCAGCGACAACTATTTGGGTTTGTACCTTTGTTTGTGTCAATTTGACTTTCAGGTCACTCAAACGTTTTGCAGCTTGAAAGCGATGGATTCACAAGCTATTTGGCGCGATACGACTCGTCCATGTGGGTCGGCAACGAAGCTAAGGCAGCGGCATGGATTCTTGTATGTCCGGCAGTGATTGCTCAGTGCCACAAATACACCAGGAAACGTTAGGCCGGGGCCCTCTCGGAAGAAGTCATTGCTCATGTCCGCAGGAATGCAAAGTAGTTTGTATTCAGATCGACTTGATTCAAAACGAGCCAACAGTTTCCCTCGCAGCTTGTTGCATTCAAAGTCGCGACAGATCAGCACGCCCATCGCCAACGATGCCTCTTGGTCTTCGTAGAACGGCAGGGCAAGCTGTGGTCCATTGAATGGTTTGGAACGACCGTCCGGCAAAGTCTTCAGGTAATCGATCTGATTGATGCCGTTTTTAATCAGATGTGCGCGCATGTATGGACCGTCATGGACAGCAGCAACAATAGTCGCCAACGGATGCTGTTTGATCGCCTGAGACAGTTCAATCTGACGGGTGTTTTCCGGAAGCACCAACACGTCTGGGCGTTGGCCTTCCTGGGCGTTCAATGCACATACGATTCTCATGCCTGTCATCCGTGATCAATGCAACGCTGCTACGCAGCACTTCCTGTACTTACCAACGCTGCCACTGGGGCAGGGGTAGGTTCGCCCAACTTTACGACCATCTCTGGTTTAGTGACGTTGAACCGGATTTGCCAACTGCCTTTGGCTCACAGCTTGCCGATAGCACACACCCGTTGTGCTACAAATACACCACCAATCAAAGGGAGACAGTCCGGTGGATTTTATTGACCAACTTCGCGTTCTCGCGACCCGCATCGCCAACACTCGGGGGATTATTCAAACAGAGGAGGCGACGAAGAACGCTATGGTGATGCCGTTGATTCAGATCCTCGGCTATAACGTGTTTGACCCCTTGGAAGTCACACCTGAACTAGTGGCTGATGTCGGTACAAAAAAGGGCGAAAAAGTTGACTACGCGATTCTGAGAGATGGCAAACCCATCATTTTGTTTGAGTGCAAGAAGGCTGGTGCAGAACTCAGTATCAATCACGCCGGACAGCTCTTCCGATACTTTCACGTTACCGCTGCCCGCTTCGGCGTCCTTACCAACGGGTTGGCCTATAGGTTCTTCACCGATCTCGAGCAACCCAATAAGATGGACGAGAAGCCTTTCTTCGAGTTCAACATCCTTGACTTCAAGGAACGCGACGTTGAAGAATTAAAGAAATTCGCCAAGGCTGCGTTTGATCTCGAGACGATCCTGACCACTGCAAACGAGTTGAAGTACACACGAGCAATTCAGACTCGCTTAACGGAATGGATGGTCAATCCATCAGAAGACTTTGTTCGCTTGGTGTCATCCGAACTTCTCGGCAGCCGGCGCTTCACTCCAGCCATCCGCGATCAGTTCACATTGATCACAAGGCGAGCTTTCGAGCAACTCGTCGGTGAAAAAATCAACGAACGTCTGAAGGGAGCAATGGCGCCAGAGTCATTCTCGATACCCGATCCATCACCACCCGCCCAGCCTGCGCTACCAGTACCGGCGGCTCTTGTTCCGCAGTCGGAACCACAAATCATCACATCGTCGGAAGAGCTTGAAGGCTTTCATATCGTCAGGGCCATCGTGCGTGGGCTGGTACCCACAAAACGAGTCGTTATGCGCGACGCGCAAAGCTACTGTGCTGTCCTGCTTGATGACAACAACAGAAAGCCAATATGCAGACTTCGGTTCAATAACCAGGAGAAACTGCGTCTCGGTCTTTTCAACGAAAAGAAAGAGGAAGATGTTTTCAGTCTCGATTCGCCTGATGACATCTACAACTACGCCAGCCAGTTGCAAGCACAGGTCAAGTCCTACCTGTCAACCGCCGCTGAGATCTAATTGTCTGATACGTCAATCCCCGCACTCAAGTGCAGCTTCTGCGGGAGCAGCCAATACGAAGTTCAGATACTGATCGCTGGAGGGAATGACACCTACATCTGCGACGGGTGTGTCGAAATTTGTCGTGACATGGTAGGTCACGCCAGGCACAACGCCGATGATGAGAAGCGACGGCTCGCCGGGTTGGAAGCCGAGCGGAAAGAACGTGAGGCTGACATTAAGTTGGCGTCGGCAACCAAGCCTCCTCGACGGCCAAGGAAACCCAAATCGTAAGGTGCTCACCCATAAAACGTCACAGCCTTCGTGTGCGGATCGCTTGAATCGTTGCAGAGCCAAAACTTTGACGACCGTGATCAGCGAAATCTAACCGCAGTTTTCAGGCCCGATGCCAAGCTAGACTGATCCGGCTCAAAGTGAGTTGTTGAAGAGAGATCAGTGTATGAATGAGTTTGACCTGCTGCATCGGCTTGCACAAACCAAGATGCCGACTTCGCTGGTTTTATCGCACGAGATCGATTTGGCTAGAAATCTGAAAGTACTCGGGTGTATTCGGGTTGCCATTCCAGCCCCAAAGAAAGGGCGTGACAACTACGGCGAACAAGATCCGGCCGTGGTTTTGGAAGTCACCCGGCGAGGCAAACAAGCCGTGGAAACCAAATCGGCTGATTCAGCCGCCATTTGATACTGTTGTTGGCCTACTGTTTTTTGAGCGTTACAGCTTTGATGTACAGCGTCATCGATGCGGTCAGCAGCAAATTTTGCGGATCACTTGAGGGGGTGAACTGGGTGGGCTCAATCGCCGCAACCCAGAGGGGCTGATCGGCCCGCTTGCAGCCATATTTCCCGAACGCGCCTCCGCGTTGCATGCTGGACAAAGTGTCTCTGACCCGTTGGGGGTAGTAAGCATCAACAAAACGCTGATAGAAATGCGCTTCGTATGCTGCCGTCAGATTGGCAAGTTGGGGTTCTGCGCCCATCTCCCTGTAGGTGGCACGCACGCCATAGAAAACATCACTGGACGTCATCTCTGGCGTGGCCAGCTTGGAGGCGGAAATGCGGCTGGCTTCTATCTGCGAGAAACTCCCGCCTTGGGCCTCGCAGAAGACCTTGAGGTTTCGAGCCGGTAAAGCCAGCTGTGAAGGGTTGGCGTTGGTGAAATACGCGTCGTACAGCGCTTCGCCGGATGCCAATTTTGGTTTGGGCTGCTGCTGGGTGAACGGGATGCTGGGCAGTTCGAACGCTCTGAATTGTCGTTCCACAAACTGCTCGACTGTTTGAGCCAGCGATACCTCTTCCTTCTTGATCACGCCAGTTGTAGTGCAGGCGGTCAGTCCAACACAAAAAGTCGCGGCTGAATTCACAAAAAATCTCTTCATTGCGGCTCCAGATGGGTTCGTGGAATCTCGACTAGATTTTGAATGCATCAGGACAGTAGGTGCACCAAGTCAAGTCAGCCCCTACTGTGAGGGACATCAAAGGTGCCACTTACGCATGCAGCGATCACAAACTCAATGGCTACAAGGCCTGCAGCGCAGTGGGGTGCATTTATCCACAGGATTGCCCACAGTTCTTGTGGACAGCCCATGACAGGCGAATGCTAACGAAGGACATTTTTTTACACAAAAGCGTCCAATCGCATGCGATGAACTTGACCAACCACCATTTTCGACAAGGGCGCAAACCCGCATGGATACTGGATTTTTGGCCAGCGCCAGCTGGCCAAAACGACATCAGGACCGACCTTGTATTGCAGCCATTACGTGCAGACATAATCAAGCATCAAGAGCTGCATCCACTCACATTCAGGCATGGGTGGCGTGGCAGATAAACGCTATTTTTGGCCGCAATGAGGATCCCCCTATGGAACAAGATTGGTGGGAAAAGACAGTCGAGTACGCATTCGTTGTTGCAGCATTTCAAGCTGGCAAGTGTGATTTAGCTGCGCCGCTCTCGGGCAAGCACGAAAGGCTGGTGGGAGATGCGCTGTTTGGAGCCGATTCAAGGCTGGTGCTCATCGAGTTCAAACGAGATGCAGGCGAAATTCCTACGGAGGAGTCCCTGTTCCACAACGTCGACGAGGCACGCAGAGACCTGTGGGACTACGAGCATCACCACATTGTGTTCGGTGCTCTATCGGCACATTCACCCATGACACTTGAGCTAGCCGCTGAGACATATTTCTCACGCAAGCCCCGCGAATCTGCCCTGGCATCCCTGAGTTTTGGCATTGATGGGGAGGAGTTCAGGCGCTACGTCAAGGCTCTCGCAAATCTGAAGAAGGAAGATGGTCGCAGCACAAGCGGGCATATTTCACCGGAGGCGTTGTCAAGCGTTATGTCTGTCTCACAAGAAGGGCAACTCCTTGCGTGTAAGCCACTCTATGATTTCGCGCCAGGTCTGTTTTATGGACCTGAGCGTCGCGTCGAAAGCACGCCTTCGCCGTCAGAGGGATGCACACCTTCCTGACTGTGAGTCTGTGCGTCGGCACCCAGCGCATCAGTCACT
This sequence comes from Burkholderiales bacterium, assembly GCA_031431125.1. Lineage (GTDB taxonomy): Bacteria > Pseudomonadota > Gammaproteobacteria > Burkholderiales > Burkholderiaceae_C > JANPCX01. The sequence goes on along the minus strand of JANPCX010000053.1, from coordinate 31,136 downwards.
ATGGGGGGCTGGTCAACGGTTACAAGAAGGCAACCCAGTTTTGCCGGACAAGAATCGCCCTGGGCCAGATTGCTCCTAGGCCTTCATGGCCAGCGAGGCGAACATCCAAAACCATAGCAGCAGAAATCGAAGCGAAAATTTGTTCGCGCACGCATGCGGCTAACAAATAACGTCTATCACCACCAAAAGTGGAAGCCAAGGCATGAATCAAAACACCGTCGAGCTCGGCCCCGAGGAGATACTTGTTGCCCAATACAGCTTTCCTGGCAGTAGCGCGCTTGGAAAGGAGGCAGTTCTGACCAGCAAACGATTGGTTCTCGTCGCAGGATCAAAGCGAGAAACCCATCCGCTCAATCGAATTAGGGCCGTGCGCATTGAAACAGGACGCAACTGGCTCTCATTCGTGGCATTTGCAGCTTGCGCTGGAATTGGATTGGCGGCCCCGCTTATAGTCGGTTTTGTTATGCAGAACATACCAGCTTCGGAAGCGGCTGCAGCAGCACAAAAAATAAAGGAAGGCTATATCTTCGCTGCTGTAGGAGCCATAGTTGGCGTTGCCTGTTTGTGGGGGGCATGGTTTGCTTACCGAGGCTACACGCGACTCGAAGTCGATCTGGACTCTGGAACAAAGACGTACGCTGTTCAACGGCAAGACCCCGCACTTCTTGAATTCATCAAGCGGGTAGAGCACGCGCTGTGAAGGCTCGCGCTCGCAGCGAGTGCGGCCCCGTGTCCGCCAAAACACGAACAATTAGTTCTTCAAGAGGGTCCTTGATCGGTTGCCTGCCCCGCCGAAACATCTGGTTTTTCACCCCCCATTGACGCCCGCATGCATAGTCCCTTAATGCAGAAGATTTCAGAAGGCGTTGGCGTTTGACTACCACCGTCAGAACGATGCTCGCGTTGTCATGCCAAACAACGAATAGCGATAAACCAGAAAATAGAAAAGTGGATTCGGCCTCTAAGCGGAAAGTAACGTCAACCCAACTCGATGACGGGGCAATGCAGGCAATGGTAGCTCTCCCGTCGTCCGCAGCAACATGTCTCGCAGTACATCCAACTCGTTGTTGATAGCTGCCGCCTCGGCGGCACCTTCCTTTTTGGTTAGCTTGCCCGTCCGTACCAAGCGAGCCACCTCTCTTAACATCTTTTCTTGGCTTGCGATTTCAGACTCGAGTAAGCTCACGGTTTTCAATGCCCCCAGTCTGTATCGCACCGTAGCGTTATCGTTGAGAAGCAGTAATTCTTCCGTATGCTTCCCATCAGCTGACTGCGGCTCCATGCGACCGGTAGAAGCATCGAACCGCAGGTGTTTAGTCATTTCATGATTACATGGATTGACAACGAACGGCCCAGTTTTCTCATCAGCAGGCCAATCGTTGTTCTTCCGGCTATTGCAGATACCACAGCAATAAAACAGGTTCTGATAGTCACACAAAAGGGGAGCAAACCTCTGAATCCCCTTTGGCCTGTAGTGATCCACTCCGAAATTCAGGTTGGGTGCACTGCTGTCGGGTTGTCGACAATACACACATACCCTCGCAAACTCCCACTGCAAGAAACGCTTGTATGTACGGTATTGCTTAAACTTCCGTGGTTTGAGGGAGCGAATGTGTTTCGCCTTAGGGTATTGGAAAAGCGCCACGACTAAATAGAAATCCCAAGTCGCTGGGCACGCTCTTCCCGAGCAATCTTACTTCGTGCCGCCATCAGCGTCGCCGTTTCCAAGGCATCAACCTGGGCTGGTGTGATGCGCGGTGATTTTTCAATCAAACGGTTGTTGAGGATTTCTAGCCGAGCAACTATTTCAGCTGTATTTTTGCCGCCAGCGTACTTGGCAGCCATTAACTCAACGCGGCGCCTTGCAATGCGGTCTTCGTCTTGACCCGAATGGAAGTCGGTTCTTGCAATATTGACCTTTGATGACTCATTCCCAATTGGCGTCACGTTAGGCGCGCCTGTCGGTGTTGGCGCTAGCGCAGTCGGAGCTTGTGGCCCCTCCTTTGCATCATCGAAGAGATCAACAATTTGAGATTTCTCGGACGCAAAAGCTGTTCGGTTAATTGCCTCCTTAAGGACTTGTTTTTTCGGATCAAAAGGAGCTGTACCAATCCAGCTAGACAGCGGCGTTATCAGGGGGGTTGTATCAACGTAGAAGTCCATGGTACGTCTACACTTTCATAGATTTTTTGGTAGTGGAGAGATGCTCACGAGCTTTCTCTCCAAGCGACCAGTCAAAAATATCAAAAGCCTGCGAATGCATTACATCCAATGCGGCCGCGACATCACCTCCGGCAACTTCGTTGCGATAGATATCAACGTCCAGCAGGTACTCCGGATGTATCGGTACTTCCTTCTGCTGACGGCTGATCTTTAACCCATGCTGCAGCAAACAGCCACCATCTCCAGCGACAAGTTGCATTTTCCCAGCGTAATCGCCGATGCCTGTGAAATTACTGCCGACAATCGGAGCAACAAGCTGGGGGTTGACCCAACCATTGCGAGGATCTTCCGCCCCATCAATGACATTGATGTATCGAAGTCCTACCCGGGTGAAAAAATCTGAATCAATAACCTTTATCGCTGCATCAACCACACGTAGCACCTTCTCACGCATTTGCGCGTATTCCGTATACGCAGTGGTCTCAATCGAAACAGCACTTTCCTTCAGCGACACAGTCCAATTCTGCTTTGCAGATCGAAAAACATGCGTGCTGTTCGAACCAGACGACACACTCCCCAAAGCAAAAGTCACCTCATTCTGCAATTCGAGATAGGGGTAGTCCTTTCGAAGCGCCGTCACAAACTGCTCGGGCGGCCTCGCTGCTCCGAGTTCCATGAGAGTGGGAAAACGCAACTCACAGACCGCTTGCCGCAAATAGTTGCGCTTGTAACGATCGACGTTCGTCGAACGTACCTTAACCAGAGTGTCTGCTTCCCAAGTTGGGTTCATATTTGTCGCGGGCTGCACGCGTGTGGACAAAATTTGTCTACTATTCTGCCATGAAGAGTCGACGCCCCTTTGCCTCTTTTGAGGGCCGCGCAAACCCTAGCAACCGCGCCCCAGGACGGGCCAAGGTGCCAGCCGCTCACTCTGGGCCCGACTAGGAACATGCCTGCCGAGTTATGCCGAAGCGAATGAGTCTGCATAGTGGATGCCACTAATCACGCCAAGCGGCCCAATGTCGCCGACTAGCCTGGAACAGTCATTCGCCATGATGCTCTCCATGGCAGATCCTCGTAGCGGTCGACTTTCACCGCATTCAGAATGAGCATGGCTTTTTTCCGGTGTGTTGTGTTGTGAAAAAAAGTTCGCACAATGTCGCCCACGTCAAATTTGCCAGCAATCCATGCGTCAAACCACCCTTTCCGACACAGGCGCAAACCCGCATGAATACAGGGGTTCTGCGTGTGCCAGTTCGTAGCGGTTAACGATATTTTTAGAGAAAGAGAGAGCAAAACGGAGTCGAACGGGGCTAAAACGGTCGCTCTAGCCGACACGCCAGCACACGCAGAACCGCCCGCAACCCCGCGCCGTTTGGGGCTTTGCGGAAATGAAAAAGCCAACCCAGAAGGGTTGGCTTTGAATGGGTGGTGGAGGACTTCACCGCTTGGGCGAACTATTCTCAGCAAGTACTGAGTGCTGCTGCAGTGTTCTGGGTACGGTTGCGACTGGGCTTTTCATTGTCGCCTTGCTCTGCAACCGCCTCGCGCTCCCAGGCCTGACGCTGTTCAATGGCCAGCAGCAGTGCATCCAATTCGCCATAGCGACTAATCGAAAATTGACGCAGCTTGGTTCGGCCATCTGGAAACCTGAAGACAGCAACCCGGTATCGTCTTTGAATCACATCACCATTGGACAAAACACACTGCCGCGTTACTCGGCGTGCTAGCAGTGTTTCCTTGTGCGTTTTCTGAACAGGGCGCTGCATGATTGGCGGCACGGCCAGCGATTCAACCACAGGCTCCGGTGTATCAGGACGGGGTGCGCTGCGTGGATGTTTGGACATCCATCCACTGGTCTGCTTGAGCATTTCTTGACGAGCCGCCACAGCCATTTCAAAGGCTTTTTCTGAGCCAAACTTTTTGACCGAAAAACCTTTGCGCTCCATGGGTTGGCCGGGTCGTTGAATATAGGCCACCCAATACCCCAATCCTGCAGAGTTGGTCGACTTCTGAAAAGCCACACCAGGAATGCCAGAGGTGTTGTTCTTTCGCAGAATGCTGGTGCATTCCCTTTTGGTCATGGGCAAGATTTCCTTCAGCATCCGATCCCTGAAGGCCAAGGCTGCTGTCTCGGCGGCCTCTTTGCTGGGGTAGCGCTCCACAATGAATTCCTTGCGGACGCTTTTGCGTTGCCGGTTGACCTTGATCACATAAATGTCGCGGCCCTTGTCATCCACTTTGTGCCAGATGCCAAAGTCTTTGATCCATTGGACGGATGAGTTTGACGGACTGTTCATGGCCTCGAAGCAGGAACTTTTACCAAACGTTTTTTTAGGCCGACTTTGCGGCATTCAATGGCAATTCAAGCGCACGCCACTCACCCTCACGCATGATGTTTATGACCTCTTCGAGGTTGGGTTCAAACAGAACCACCCGTCATTGGCAGTTGCTTGTTGTGCTCTCAATCCGGTGGGCCAGCTCGTCGGGCTCGGCATTAGGGTTCACGCATTGCAAAGTGATTGTCAAGCCGTGTGCGTCGATGCTGACGTGGCGCAAGATTTTTGGGGTCAGGCATTTCTTCTAATTTCTGCCAGTGCTTTTTCCAATAGGCTCATATTCGGAGGAATTTTCTGCGATCCCTTTGAACCCAACCATCTATGAACTGGATTCTTGGGGCCGATTGCAATTTTCATGCCTTCCTCTGTCAACTCGTCTTTCATTATTAATCTTTTTGTTAAATTGCCTTTTCCGTCTGAAACAGTACATTTCAATAAAGAATTTTTTTCAAGAAAAATGAATAAATGTTCCATTGTTGATTTTACGATTTCGGCTATATCTGGAACTTCTTTGTATGATTGAAGAAGCCGATCTATGTCCCAAATTTTGTAGTTGTCTTCCATTTTCTAAAAAATGGGTTTTTAGTTAAGTGACTCGAATTTCTGCTAATGCTTTTTCCAAAAGCCCCATATTGGGTGGACTTTTCTGTGACCCCTTTGAGTCCAACCATCTATGAACTGGATTCTTGGGGCCACTAGCAAGCTTCTTCCCATCCTCTGTTAAGTCATTCTTCATAATAATTCTTTTTTGCAGATTTCCTTTTCCATCTGATATCTTACATTTCAATAAAGAATTACTTTCAAGAAAAATGAATAAACACTCCATTTTTACCTCTACCGCTTTCGCCATATCAGGGACTTCTGTGTATGACTGCAGAAGTTGATCTATATCCCACATTTCGTAGTTATCTTCCATTTTATTCAAATATTTTAGTGATTGATTAATCAATTCGGACGACTGTTGACGGTCCATTTACTGGAACGAGTTCCCCCGTTGTTCTATCGCGAATAAAAGTACCTCCATCCTTCATGATGCGCCCTTCCTTTGCGAGTTGACCTGTTTTGTCAGCAGTTTGACTGGTAACTTCATATGTTTGCGCTTTCCCATTTTCTATTACAGCGGTATCAACACGTCTTCGTTCGCCAGTATCTTTATCCTTTACCGAATTGCCTTTTGCATCTCTCAAGTAACATTCGCATTGAACAGTTGCCCCCGGATGCTTCGCCTTCATTTCGTCTTTGAACTGTCCCTCTCGACGATCCCCAGAAACTTTATTGGGTATTTTTGCTAGTCCCAACGGGTCAATCCAAGTCACCGGATTAGGCGCGTACTGATAGAGGTTGATCCCCCCGCGTAGCCCAATCGGATCTTGCGAAATGAACCGCCCGCAGTCCGGATCGTAGTAGCGGAAGCGGTTGTAGTGCAGCCCGGTCTCGGCGTCAAAGTACTGCCCCTGAAACCGCAGGTTCTGCTGCACCGGCTCGGCCTGTTGTTCCCAGACCTGCTGCACCGTGTTGCCCACGGTGCGGGTCACGCGCCTGGGCGGCTGCTCAATCTGCGTGGTGCCGCCCCAAGCCTTGTACTGGGCGGCCCAAACCAAATGCCCCTGTTCATCCGTCAACTCCTGCGGCGTGCCCAGGTGGTCGGTGTGAACGTAGAACACCTCTTGGTTGCCGGCTTGTTTGTTGCTCGCTGAATCAGTGGTGGCCTCAGGCCGCCCTGGCAACACCAGCGCAAGTTGCTGCACGGGCATTCCCATCTGCGAGGCCAGCTTGCGCTGCCGCGCTTGAAGCTTGGGCAACACCTCGGGCGAATCGTCCAAGGCTTGCAGCAAAGAGGCCGGTAATTTGGGCGGGTCGGCGTCTTCTTGTTTCGATTCGGCTTGTGCTTCCGGGTCGGCCATCTGCGCGCTACGCACCAGCGCCAGCGGCACAAAACTCTCCGGCTCGTAAAGGTAAAGCAGGCTGTGGGTGCGATGGTCTTGCGCCCGCTGCTCCATCAACAAGCGGTTGCCATCCCAACTGAAGCGCGTCAGCGAGCCCGGCTGCGGGCTGTTGCCTTGCCCATCCAACCGCCACTTGGCGAGCCTGCGGCCAAACGGGTCGTAGGCATAACGCCAGACCTCGGTTTTCGCGCCGGAGGATGCCCCTTCACCACGCTGAACCTGCACTTGAACCAACTGCTGCTCGGCATTCCAAAGGAGGTGCTGTTCACAGCGTTTGGCGCTGCGCGGATCAGCCGGGCCGCTGAGTTTATGTATGCAGTTGCCCCAGGCGTCGTAGCGGTAACGTTGGTCCTGCCAGGTGAGCAGGTGGTTGGGTTTGTGCTCGCCCCAACTCAGCGGGTCTTGAGCCTGCCACTGGGTGGGCAAACCCGCCATAGCATTGAACTGCGGGTCGCTCAGTTGCGCTTTGACGAATTCGGCCCAGGCCTGGGCGGGGTCGGTGCCCGCTGGTGTAGGGGCAGCACCGGAAGCGCCTGCCTCATTCGCCGCAGGCCCACGCCGCGCTGAATCGGGCGACGGGGCGGCGCTGAACTGCATCAGGTTGTGGGCCGGGTCAAAGGCGAAGGTCTCCAGGCGGGGTGTGCCCACAGCACTGCCTGGCGCGGCACCGCCCGCGCTCTGTGCGGACAGCAAGCGCCCAATCGCGTCATACCCGTATTGCGTGCGGCTGCCTCGCCGCTCGTCCTGGATGGACAGCAACTGCCCCGCACGGTCGTACTGGTAACGACGGGCCAGGGTCAGGCCGGTGGATTGGGGTTCGGCCTGGGTGCCAGGGGCTACACCGGCCTGCGCTGTGTTGTGCTGCGCTGAACCTGGCCCCGCCCGGCTCCAAAGCAGCCGCCCCATGGCATCCCGCTGGTACTGGCTGTGCAGCAGGCCCTGGCTGCGGCCGACTTCGCGGTGCAGCGCGTCGCGCTCGATGTCGCACACCACCTCGCCGTCCAGGTTGATCTGGTGCACGTGGCCACTGCCGTAACTCAGGTGGTTTAGCACCCGGCCATCGGGCAGCACCGTGGCCATGCGGTTGCCCAAGGGGCCGTATTGGTGCTCGACCGTGCTGCTGTGGGGTCCGCCCGTGGTACCGCCCCCGGTGCCACTGCGGATGATTTCGCGCAGCAAACGCCCCTGGGCATCGTAATAAAGCTCCACCTCGCTGTGGGCGTTGCGCGCGGCGATCAGTTGGCCAGCAGCGTCGTATTGGTAGCGCTTGCGGCTGGTCTGCAGCCCAGGGTATTCAGGCGTGCCCGGCTTGAGCGCCGCCGTGGCGATGAGCCTGCCCATCGGGTCGCGCCGGTAGCGGGTTTGGATGACATCGGGGCCTTTGCTCAACAGGCCCGCGCCAGCGGCTACACCCTCATGCGATTGCAGCAAACGCCCCGTGGGGTCGTAGGCGTAGTCGGTGCGTTTGCCGTCAAAACCTTGTTCGGCAATCAAATGGTCCAGAAGGTTCCAGGCAAAACGCCACTGCGCACCGGCTTCATTGACTAGCGTGGTCAGGCGGCCGTGGATGTCGTACTCGTAGCGCAGCGCTTGGCCCAGGGCATTTTGACGGGCCACGGGACGACCGCTGGTGTCCAACTGGTAGCGGGTGATGTGCCCCAGCGGGTCTTGGTGGGCCACCAGGCGGCCCAGGCTGTCGTAGGCGAAACGTTCGGTGGCACCTTCGTTGTTACCCCCACCCGGCAAGTGCGCGGCGACCAAACGCGGTGCGCGGTTGATCGTTTGGTAGGTGTAGTAGGTGCGGTGGCCTGCGGCATCGACCACCTCACTGAGCTGGCCTTCGCGGTTGTAGCCAAAACGTGTGGTTTGCCCTGAACAGTCGGTGCGGGCCAGCACGCGGCCTGCAGCGTCATATTCCAGTTGCACCACGCCGCTTCTAGCGTCGGTGATGCGCGTGGGCAAGCCTTGGACGTTGAGGTGGTAGGCGGTGCGGGCACCATCGGCTTGGGTTTCTGAAACGAGATTGCCGCGTTCGTCGTACTCGAAGCGCGTGGTCTGGCCCAAGGGGTTGGTGATGGCGGTGGGCTTGCGCCACTGGGGGTGTTGCTCCAGCGCGTAGCTGCTGCCGTCGGCTTGGGTCAGCCGCAGCAAGCTGCCTTGGGCGTCGTAGGCATAACGGGTGATGCGGCCTGCGGGGTCGGTTTGCGCCAGGACGTTGCCGTAGGGGTCCAGCTCGTAGCGGGTATGGCCGCCCAGGGGGTCAACCAAGCCAGTCAGGTGTTGATCGCTGTTGTACTGGTAGACCGTGACCCGGCCCGTGGCGTCGGTGACGGTGGTGGCACGTCCAGCCGCGTCATAGCTGAAGTTCCAGAACTCGCCGGTGGACAGGCTGTTGCGCAGCACCTGGCCCGTGGGGTCAAGCCTGCTCCACTCATACCGCGAGACGATGCCCCCGGGCTCGCTGTGCTGCACCATCATGTGATGGGTGTAAGCGAACTCGCGCACCGTTTGGCCTTGGCTGTCGAGTACGGCCATCAGGTCGCCATCGGGGCTGTACTGGTAGCGCACCAGCAGGGTTTGCTGCGATTCAGGCCAGGTGCCGTGTTGGTTGGCGGGGCCGAATTCTTCCACCACCGCCACCAAGCGGGGATGCTTGGCGCGTTGGGGTTGGCTTTGGGTGTCGAACTGGAAGGCGATGCGCCGACCGGTGCCGTCGATCAAATGGCTGGGCAGGCCATCCAGGCGGTAGCCGATGCGGATGTGCTGGCGGTTGCGGTCGATGAAGCCCAGCAAAGGAAGAACTTCAAGCTCGGGTAGGTCGCGTGCGGTGAGGGGCTGCTGGGCCGCCGCTGGGTCGCTGCCCGGGTTGAGGGGTGTAGCGGCTGCCTCTGTTGGGGATGTTTTTTGACCAGCGTCAGCCGACGCGGCTTTGGCGGTGAGCGCCGCTTCCTGGTGTTCGTTGGGGCCGAAGACCAAGCGCAAGCCATTGGACGTGACAAGCTCATACACATTGCGTGCAGCACGGTGCAGGGTGGTTCGCTCGTACTTGGAAAAAAACTGCTCTTGCACGGCGATGTGCGGAAACTCGGTGCGCCTGCCTTGTTGATCCACAAAGGTGATGCCGTCAGGCTCCACGTCCAGGCGAAAACTGATGGGTACGCTCCAACCCAGACCCAACCAACCCTCATGGGCGTTGTTGGATGAATAGTTGCGTTGCCAAGCCAGTGGCAGCGGGCCATCAAGCATGAAGTCGAGGTCGATGTCGTCAGACAGAAATTTGTTGCCCAGCACCGGATTGACCGGCTTGCCTGCCGAGGCGCAGGAGCAGGCGGGTGTGGCAGCGCCATTTTTCCCGCTGGAACGGGCAGCAACGAGTGCGCCTGAAAGAGCCGCACCAACGGCTGCACTTTCATTGAGCCGGTGCTCATAAAAACGTGGCGTGCGACTCATGCCGTTGGCATTTATCTCATCGTTCAGCGTCCACAACCGGATTTGAGCCAGGTTCTTTTCGCTATACGCCGCCTCGCGGACTGTTGGATCGCTAGAGCCCATGTCCTCCTTGACGGCTTCTAACTTATCCAACCACTTGTCTGTTTCGCTGTTGTACTCTTCTTGGCTGCGCTTCTTGGATTCCCAGTCCGCGCGAATCTTGCGAAGTTCTTCTTTCTTTGGATTCGGCGGCGCACTCTCTGAGGTGAACAGCTTGCCCACGGTATTCCAAAGGCCCATCAGTTGTTCCCATTCATGAGCACGTCGTCCATGTGGCGTGATACCGGGCGACCTTCTGCAAACACAGTCGGGGCGCCTGTGAGGATCTTGCTGTGACCTCCGCCTTCTGACACCGTGGAGGCAACGCCTTCGCCCGCGTCGCCGATCACGGCACGGATCACGCTGTTTTGCATGAGCACCGGATTGCCACGCGCAAAGACGGTCTTGGCGTAGTCACTTTTTTCTGGCGTGAGCACCTGAAAAATATCAAACGGAATCACAGCCTTGCCGACCACACAAAGGTCAGGCGCGACGCTCATGACATAAAACGTGCCTTCGGCATCGCCGATGTGTTTAGTGGCCATCAGAGTTTCTCCAACTTCAATTCAACGGTATGCATCGCCATGGCATGGGGCAGCGTCAGGTGCCACACCAGGTGGACTTGCTGCCTGTCCAAGTCAATGTGGACGGTGTCCAAGGGCAAAGCGCGCGATGGCGCGCTGTCGCTATGAAACGTGGCGACAACCGACCAACCTGGTAGGCGGCTCACCAACTCATTTGTTTCCGCCAAGAGGCCTCCCAGGCGCAGGGCTTCATTGCCTTTGAGGGGGGCGGGTGTTTGTAGGCGCGGGTGGGCGCACTGGAAGAAACGCATATCGAAGTCTTTGGGGTAGTCGACCACCGGCTGCTGTTGCTGGCGCATGCGCTCCCAGGCTTCGTCGTAGGTGCCAGCGTATTGGCTGCGGCTGGTCCAGGGGCGGGCAACGGGGCCGAGTCCCACCAGCTCCGGCGTTTTGATGGAAGCGAGCAAACTGCTGGACTCCCACTGTGGCGCGGCAGGGGTGTCGCTGCGGCTGTAGCCGTCGAAACTGAAGCCTGTCCCGCTCGGGTTGGCCTCAAATGTTTTCCATTCCGACCGTGGCTGATCCCGCAGGGGTTTCACGCCGCCATAGGCCAGCTCGTATTGAATGGGCACGGCTTGTGTGGCCTCGGGCTCGCTGGCGGTCCAACCAGAGAGCAAGCTGTGTTGCCAGACTCTCGGTCCCACAGCCATGCAGTCGTAAGCGGCCAAAGGTTTGTCCGCAGGCCCCAAACCCACGCTGACTGTCCAGCGTTTGGCCGGGCGTGCGCGGCGAGCATGGCCGGTGAAGTAAAGGTCAGCCCCCGGTTTGCCCAAGATCGTGTCCCCGGCCTGCAACAACGAGGAGAACATGGATTGATCGGGCTGGCGCGGTAGATCGGCCATGCAAAATCCACCCGGCCTGGGGAGGGTGTCGATACCCTCAGGCGTGATCAAGAAGCTGGCTTTGACCGCGACCACATCGCAGAAGAACCGGCCTGGCGCCATCTTCATGTACTGAAGCAGCGCAACGCCAGTGTCGTTGTGAACTCGCTCCAGCACGGGGGAGGGCAAAGCGTTCATGGTGCGGCCAATGCAGCGCGTGCAGACAAGGATGTCAACACAGACACGTCAGTTCAGATGAATTTGTGAGCCCGAGACGACTACGTTTCCACCGGCTGACTCGGTGAGTGTTCCACTGGCGTTGACAGCGATATCGGCGGTGCCGGTCAAGGTGATGTCTTTGCCATTGAGGGTGATGGTTCCGTCCTTCTTCATGGTGAAGGTGCTGGCCCCTACGTTCAGCGTGATCGAGTCGGCGTCCATGTTGATGCTTGATCCGCCGCCGCCACCACCGCCGCCACCGCCGTCTGAATCTGCGCTGGGGCTGCTCTCGGCAAATCCATTGATGCCGGGGGTTCCGCCCCCTCCACCACCGCCTCCTCCTCCCCCACCACCTCCGCCGCCGCCACCCACGCTCAGGCTGTACTTCGTGCCCACGGTGGTGCTCTGGTTTTTGCCCACATTGGTGGACATGATCATGCCCACGTTCAGGTTGTAGGCCACGCCAACGGTTTCCATGCGGCCAACCCCGACGTTCTGCATCGAAGCCACACCAATCGTTTCAGTCTTGAAGATGCCGACTTTGATGGACCAGTTTTTACCGATCTTGTCGCTCTCGTTGCGACCAATTTTTTTGGTGCGGTTTTTGCCGATGGAGATGGACTCATTGATCCCCACATCCTCGGAGCGGTTGTCCCCAATCGAAATCTTCTCGTTGTGGTCGACCCGCTCGGAGCGGTTGCTGTGGATGGTGATGGTCTCGTCCCCATCGACCTCTTCGGTGCGCCAGCCGTGGACGGTGATCTTTTCATTGCGGTCTACCGTCTCGGTGCGATCACGTTTGATGTGATTGGTCTCGTCCCGGTCGATCACTTTGAGGCGATCATTCCCGACCCACTTGCTCTCATCGTTCTCGGTTTCCGATAAGAAATCCTTCTGAGCGTGGACCCACAATTCCTCAGAGCCCGCCTTGTCTTCGAAGCGAATGGCGTTGGCGTCTCCTGGGCCGTTCTTCATGCCAGCACCAAAGGCACCACCTTTGCTTGATTTGGTCTTGATGCCCGATTGCGTGGCGTTGCCCGGCAAACTCCACGGCGGCATGTTGTCGGCGTTCGGGACGCATCCCAACAGGATGGGGTAGTCCGGGTCGCCGTTCAAAAAGTCAATGATGACTTCCATGCCAATGCGCGGAATGAAAGACACGCCGAACTGCGGCCCGGCCCAACTGGTGGATACGCGCACCCAGCAGCTGGAGTTCTCGTCCATCTTGCCGTCGCGGTCCCAGTAGAACTGCACCTTGACACGCCCATAGGCGTCAGTCCAAATCTCCTCGCCCGCAGGGCCGACCACGATGGCGGTTTGCGGGCCGTGCGTGCGGGGTTTGGGCGTCACGATGTCCGGGCGGTACGGGACGCTGGTGGGATGAACCTCCATCGCAAACTGCTGGATCGACCCGCCTGATGCAACGCCGCCTACGCCATCCGTGGCCCCCACGTTCTCCTGCAAGTGGTACTGCACCGCCACCACGAGGTACTGCTTGTTCTGGTCTGCGCGCGGGTAGTTGTCCAACTTGATCGTGTAGCCCGGCGCGATGCTGCGTTTGGTGAGCTGGGCCTGGGCACGCTGCTGGCGGGCCAGGTCGGTTTCCATTTGCACGCGGGTGTAGGTCTCGCCATCGCCATGGGCCGTATAGCCGCCCGGCCACAGGTAGGATTCGTGCGAGTCGTGCGTATGCCCTGGCGGATTCTTCAGGCTGTTGGAGAGGTCGGCCTTGGGCTTCTTGAAATCGTAGTCGTCGAGGAATGCCTTTCCTGGGCGGATTTCTTGCCCGGTAAACCAGGAATGGATGTGCTCTTCGGGTGCAAGTGCAGCCTTGTCAGGCGGGTAGAACGGGATTACATCTCCGCCAGGAAGTGGTTCATGCGAGCCCACCACGTCGTCGCAGAACACCACGGTATGGGCGCCTGATTGATGTGTATACCGCCAGTAGAGACCTTCGCTTTCGCACAGGCGAGCGACAAAGTTGTAGCAAGTCTCGTGATACTGGACGGTGAAATCTCGTTTGCGGTAAGCCCGGCTGAGCTTGAACTCCATCGGCTTGCCGAACACCCCCAGCACGCTTTCGATGATCTGCGGCACCGTCATGTTCTGCCAGATCTTGAAATCGCTCTTGCGTGTAGCCAGCCACAGCCAAGGCGACAACACCATGCGGTAAGAAATTTTCGCGTCGGTATCCCGCCCTTCCATCGCAAACCTGGTGACGATGCCATCGAGGTAGCGCTTGCCCAATCCCTCGGTTTCCATCGTCAGCGTGGCATGCTGGCCCAAGCCTTGTTTCAGGTCGAGGGTCTTGCTGTCGGACAGCAAATCGACTTCCCAGGCATGCAGGCTGGACAAGGCTTCGGTGCCTGTCATCTGCCGGAATTTCAATTGCGAGCCATAGGGCGTGGTGATTTCGACGCGACGGGACATGGGGATTTTTGGTCTGGTGAGTGAGCGTGATGGGCGGTAGCGGTTGGTACGAAGGGCGTTTCGGCGTTACCCGAGAAACACTTGCAGACCAACTGATACAGAACATCCAAGAAATGCTACTGGCAATGTTTTGAAACTGGCCCCCTCAGATCGATGGGGTAGGACGCGTCTTTTGCAACCAAAGGAAACCGAGAAAGCGAGGGCGATAGTTTGGGAAGCGCTGGGGGTCATTTTTTAGCTGTACCGACGCCCAATTGGCAGCTACCAACCTGGATGTGACGGGGGTGCATCAAGCACTGCTTCCCGGTTCCATCCGGCTGTTGCTGGAGCAGCAGCAGAATTTCTTGATCGTTAGAGCGCACCAGGTAGGTGGCCGATTCAAGCGGCTGGATCGTGAAACCCACGGCATCCCCCGCGCTGGAGAAGGGGCGCGGCACCGAGAATCGCTGCATCTGGGGCTGCTGCTTTGAGTCTTTCAGCAAATCAAACGCCGTGGCCATGGCCTGCGTTGCCAAGGCTTTGGATTGCGTGGTGTCATCGGGCACCCCCGCACGAAAGAGCAGACCCAGGCTAAAGGCGCAAACCCCGGTGGCGAACAGCGCCAAGCACAGCGCCCAAAGCGGGCAGTCAATGCGTCTCATGGGCGGGCCTGTGGGGGGTTGCCTGAATCACTGTGCTTACTTTTTAGCGGGCGAGATGTTTTGTACCGCTGCGGGCTCGATGCGCACCTCGTTGTTCCAGGCATCCAGGTGCAGCACCGGGTCGTTCGGGTTGTCGGACTGGGCTTTGACCCAGACGTGCAGAGGCACGGGCCCGGGAATGCGTTGCTCATAGGTGTAGGTCCACTTGGCACGGGTTTGTGCCCGCACTGCCAGGGCACCCATCACCTCGGCGGCCTGGTCGGCGCACTTGAGGTACTTGGGCTGGAACCCGGTGCCACCGAGCCAGTTGTTCTTCCAGCCGTTGAGTTCGCCGCTGCCGGGGCTGCGTTCGCCTGCGGCATCCATGCGGGCCACGGTTTCTTTGAAGAGACTCACCAAATGCGACACATCGGAGGGATGGCGTTTTTGCAGCCGCTGCAACTCGTTGCGGTCGTCATCGGCGGCTGTGCTCTCATGGGCTCCACCCGTGTGGCTTACGCTCACCGACGTGGGCAAGCGGCGCAGCAAGCGCTGGGTTTCATTGGCGGTTTCGTCGGGGGTATTGGCGCTGCCGACACCCGCAGGCACTTGCACCACACGCGGTTGCGCAGGGTGGGCGCCATGTCCGTGACGACTGGGACGGTGTTTGGACAGCCCACCGCCTACATCGTGTTCGGTGGAGCCCATGGAGCCGGGGTGGACGTGTGAGGTCATGGTGTGCGTGTCATTTCGAGCGGGTTTACTTGAGCTGCAGTGCCTGGCTTTGCGCCATGGCACGCCGTGCGGGCGAGGGTGAAATCAACCGTCGGCTGCCTTATTTTTTTCACGGGTTGAACTTGGAATATCGGCGTAGTCGTCGGCCTTGGGCAACAAGGCCGTGGCTTCAAGCACTCCCGCAGGTGGGGGAGAAATCCTTCGTTTCTCGGTGTCGAGCCACGCTCCCTTGACTTCATAGACAGCGCAGACCGTCTCTCCTCGACGGAATTGCTGCCGAATGTGCCACCGGGACGCATCGCTGCTGAGGCCAACACATGCAATGTCTATGACGAGGCTGTCCCCCAGGAAAGTCTCCTTGAGGTACTTGATGTTCTCTTCCAACAGAATGGGGGCGATGTGCATTTCCGCCATCGACTGCATGGTGAAACCCTGCGCGCTGAGCCATTCGGTGCGGACATGGGTGGCCCAATCGAGGTAGGCGGTGTGGCGAAGATGACGGGTGGCGTCAATGTCGGCCCAGCGCGTGGTGATGGTTTGTTGATAAGGCTTCAATGGAGTTTTCCTCAGGGTAGCAATGCACAAACACAATCAGATTCGCATCAACAGGCTGCGGAGCGCATCCGAGTGAATTGGTTTTTCAAGAAAATGACTGAACACGGATGCAGCGTTTTTTTCCGCCTCGGCGGGCCCCGTTGCGCTGATCCACACAATCGGTGTGTTCTCGTAGGTTTTGAATTTCCTTAACCTTTTTGCCACGGTGATGCCATCCAGATCGGGCATGTTGACGTCCAGCAAAATGGCGTCATATTGCTCGACGCGGGCCCGCAGCAGCGCATTGCGGCCTGACGGGCTGCAGGTGATTTCATGCCCCATGGATTGAATGATTTGTCCGAGCAGCGCCAAGGCTTCCGGCTCATCATCGACAAGCAACAGTTTTTTAGTGGCCGCAGGCCTGCTCTTGGTTGCTGCCGTTCTGTCTGCTTCAGCGGCGACCGCCTTGTAGGGGATGGTGACGGTAAAAACCGTTCCTTTGTTCAGCGTTGAATCCACTTCAATCTGTCCGTCCATCAAGGACACCAGATTTTTGACGATGGTCAACCCCATCCCGATGCCGCGGTATTTGCGTTGCAACGATTGATCAACCTGAACAAATGGTTGATAAATCGATTTGATGTGTTCTTCGGCGATCCCAATGCCGCTGTCCTCGACCTCGATCACCAAGGCTGGATTGTTTTTGTCCGTTGATCGAGCAAGTCGAATGGTCACGAAACCCTGCTTGGTGTACTTGATCGCGTTCTCGACCAGGTTCGAAGCGATTTGCTTGATGCGCAGCGCATCGGCATGAATCAGAAAATGGTCTTCGACCATCTCCGTGGTCAGCACAAGTTGCTTTTCCTGCGCGATTCTTTGGTACTGGGTTTCAATGTCTCGAATCAGTTCAGGTGGACTGAAGTCCAAGGAACGAAGTTTGAGGTGACCCGAATCCAGGTGTGCGAAATCCGTCAAATCGCCCACTTGGGTTTCCAGCTGCTTGGCGGCCGAAGTCAGTCGCTTGAACGTGCTCTGGTCTCGAACCACGCCGCCATCGGCGGAAATGATGTCCAGGCAAGACACAATGGTTTGAAGCGGCGTTTTGAGTTCATGGCTGACCATGCCGAGAAAGGCGTTTTTGGCTTTGGCCGCCATCTCTGTTCCCAGCTTGAAACGCAGTGCCAATGCAATCGAGGAAAGTGTGGCCTCCAGTACGGCAGCGACTTTCACCGCATTGTCGGTGAACCAGTTCAGCGGTAACAAACCAATAAAAGTCAGCGAATAACACATCATCAAAAGAATGAATGAAATCCATCCTACGGCATAAATCTGAGCAGGTTTGTAGCCTTGAATGGACCTAAAAAGGCTTGCGAACAACAAGAGCAAAGTGGAGCACAAAATCAGTGGATTCAATATAACGTAGTGAATTCCGACCGGTACAAAAAATGATCCTAATGCTCCGAGTAAAAGAGCTCCTTCGCAAAGCCAGAATACTTTCTCTATTCTTGGTAGCGCGGATCGCAAATTGAGAATGCTTCGCCCCGAAAGCGTCATCCCGTGGATGGCAGCGAACGAGCAGGCAGCAAAAAATTGTTCCCAGCGGACGCTTAGCTGATCGACTAAAAGTGGCGCGTAACCTGTCAGGTAAATGAACGCCAGAACGAAAAATGTCAGGTAGTAAACATAATAGGCATAAACCCGACTTCTCAGCATAATGCACAGAAGAAGGTTATACAGAACAAGAACAAGAATGGACCCAAAAAATAGTGCGGTAGTCAACGTATATGCATGTAATCGTTCTACCATGCCTCTTTCGGACATTTTTGTTAAATCGATATTCAGAGCATGACCTCTAGGCTCATACCTCACATAGTAAATCGCTTCACCAGCGCCCGGGTGGGGTAACTTCACCACCAGATGAGGGGTGGTATAAAGCCTGCCGGTTACCGGCAAGTCTTCACTCAAGTTCACTGATTTAAACTGCTTTTCTTCAGGGTAATAGACGGTCCAGTTCTGAACGTGCTTATAGTTCTGCTGGAGAAACCAATCTTTACCAGAATCGCTGGACATATCAATCTTGAAGCGAACCCAGCGAACACCTTTGAAGCCAAAACCATAATTGGGCTTGACCAGTGGCTCAAAAACTCCCCGCCGGCCCGCGCTGACCTCTTCAATGGTGTAGTTACCGCCTGGATCATCAAGATAATAGAGTGCTTCGTTGAGTTTCTGACTCTTATCTGGTTGTGACTTAAAGATCTCTCCAGAAAATGATTCCGTGGAGATTGGAAATAAAAATACAAGCAGCATCACGCGAATCATATTCAGCATGATGCGGCATTTACTTTCAGTTTGAAGCAGGGAAGAGAAGAAATTCAAGGATTTCACATCAGGCGATCATTGGGAAATCCTGAAGCAGCTCTTCAAGCATGGGCGGGGTTTCAGATTTTCCGGTTTTTGTGTTGATCGCCGTGCAGATGACAATCGCGGTCGCGACTGTTTTCCTTGCTACGCCGGTGGGCGTGTTGGAAAAGTAAATGTTCTGCTCGAATTTGAATTGCCGCTGCCCCAGTCGGGATAATGTACTTTCAACAACACATTCATCATTACTCGCCAGTGAGCGCTTGAAATCAATCTCTATCCGCTGGACCACAAATGCAATATTGTTATTCAGAAGATTCTGAACATCCCAGCCTAGAAATTTGCGAATGTATTCAAAACGCGAGTGTTCAAGGTAATTCAAATAGACCGCGTTATTGACGCCCTGACCTTGATCGCATTCATAGTCACGAACAACAAAGTTCACGGAATGTGTTTTGCTCATGGTTTATTTCTATTAAAAATCTAAACCCTAATATTGGTTTGCCACTCTGCTGCGAGCAGTGACCAACGTGCGGGTTTCAGATAAGTTTTTATTTTGTATTCGGTAATAAATTTTTCGATCACGTCCTCGCGGGCGTTACCGCCTGCTCGAAATTCGCCAGTGACCACCGCGATGCTGCTGGTGGAATTCATCGCGCTGTTTCTGATCTTGACGATCAGATCACCGACATCAGCGCCGTCAATCCACCAGTCCAGGACGATCACATCGAACTGCTGTGAACCGATCTGCGCTTCGAGTTCAGCCGCGGATCGGAATGGCACGGGGTGAAGCCCCTTTTGCTTGAGTTCGATTCGGGCCACCTCCAGGGCGTCTCGGTCGTCTTCAAGTAAGGCCACTTTCAGTGGACGGTGCTGCCTGGGCACCAACTCAACACGCAATACCCGCTGCAGGTCGGAAAATCCAGCCGCCTCTTCGTATTGAGCAACATGCCTGACACCCGTGCCCATCTCGTAAGCCACGAATTCGCTGTAGGCGTCCTGGGTGACCGGGCCGCCAAGTTGAACCAGGCAATCACACACCAAACCGTTGATGTGCATCTTCGCGGCGACCCATTCGGCATCCATGGCAACGCCGGATGCCGCTGCCAGCAAGCGCTTGATCGGAATTTTCAAGCCGGACGCTACTGCGGCCAGGTCTGAATCGCTCCAACCCGCCTCGGTGGTGAGCTTGCGATAGGCGGCACTGTGCGTGATGTCCAGCACCTGCTGTAGTTGTTTGTTGTGTTCCCCTTTTTCAAATCCAGCGGCGGTCAGTGCTGCCTGAACAGCATCGCGTATCAGCGTGCGGGTTTGCATCGCCATTTCGTTGTGAGTGTCGGCTGACATATTTCGCCTAAAAGGCGCCAAACACAACGTTGCGAAGAACGCTTTGTAAGGCATGGTTTATAAAAAATCACCCTGTAAGGGCTTACAGGGTGAGATCACGCTCGGAGAACTTGACCCCTACCCGTCAAGATAGTTAAATTAACTTGTGCGTCAAAAGCGTTTAACGCACAAAGCGCAATGAAAGCTGATCTCTGAAGTTCTGTAACGGGTCGGGGAAAGCATCGGGTGCTGAGTTCGCTTGAATCTTAACGAACCGCTCCAGCGTTTTCGCCGTGGCGGAACCTCCTGGCGCCATCGGCACGGTGGGGCAGCACGAAAACCAAGAAGGATCAAAGATGACGGGAATCGAGATGAAATTGCCGGGCGACATATGGGACGTCTTTTTTTCGGGGGTTTGGCGTCGGCTGCATGCATTCGGATCGAAGCCACGGGCTTCCGTGGCTTGCGCCAAGCCTCAGCACATCAGTGCGCGCTTACCGCCGCCAGCGTCGCGGAGCCTCCCATTCGACGCTCGCACCACAGCGCTGACAAGTGCGTTGAATGCCGACAAGGGCATGCGCACACGGGCCGTGCATTTGGTCATCGTGGAGCAAACCTTGCGCCAAGGTGTCGCTGGCGGATTGAGTGCCGTCCCAGCCGAGGTGCTGGAGCAGGCGATTGCCCAGCTACGCAAGCTCTCCCTCTTTCGCTCTTCCCTGGAACTGCAGCGACTTTGCCAGTCGATGCGTTTGACCGTCAAAGCCCAGCCCTCGATTGCGGACGACCAACAGGCGACGGGCACCGTGGTGAAACGAGTATCGATTGAACTTCCAGATGGCGGTCTGACGACTTGCGAGCCTGGGGCTGGCCGCTCGCCATGCGGCCCATCAGAACCACCTCAGCGGCATCCGTCCGAGCGCAACGGAAATGTCGACGACGACTTCCCCGATACGCAAGCATTTGATGACCTCGATGAAATCGTGCTGCCAATGCCTCCGACGCCACGCGTGGATCGCGGGGTGGCCATGGGAACGGGCGACCTGTGGCGCTGACCGATCAAGGAATGTCCATCATGCGCCAGTCCCACTTACCTCCAGGCATCGAAAAACAAGCCCATGAGGCCATTCTCGCGCTGGCGTCGTGCAATGGCCTGGAACACGCCCACGTGCGAACCATTCAATACTGCATCGCCGTTTGCCCGGAAGAATTCCACCGCGCCTACGAGGCCTATTTCAGCGCGGTGGACGCCTCCGGGAACACCGAGCGGTTGAATTTGCATCTCGACCAACCGCATTCTCACAGGCCAGGTAGCGACGATGGCCGCTCCCATCATTCCTGACACCCCGGCCCGTTGAAAAAGTGCACCGGTCAATCCCGGTGGCTCTACTGCATAGGGCGGTGGTGATGCCACAGCCTGCACGGCCGACATACCCAATTCTTTACTAGGCGACGCGCTGGAATTCATTTAGAAATTTCGCGCATAAGCCCGACAGCATCAAGCACGTTGCCCAGTTGCGATCTCATGCGGCTTCTGCATGGAGATCCCGACGATGCCCCAATGCTGCGCCTGCTGTGGCGAGCCGTTCGAGCCGCGCCCGCAAGTTCCCGACCAGGCCTATTGTTCCGCGCCTGACTGTCAGCGCGCTCGCAAGCGTCAGTGGCAACGGGCCAAGCTCCAGTCCGATCCAGACTACCGCGTCAACCAGCGTGCCGCCCAGCAAGCATGGTCGGATCGAAATAAAGACTACTGGCGCGACTATCGCGATGCCAGTCCCGAGTACGAATCACGCAACCGCGAGCAGCAGCGGTCGAGAGATCGGGAAAAGGACAAGGATCAGGGCCGATATGCCAATCTTGCAAAGATGGACGTGTGCGAGCTGCCTACAGGGCTATACCGAATCAAGCGGCATCCATCATTTCCCAGGGAAAACGGCGATTCGTGCGTCGTGGAGATCACGCCGGTGGCCGTCCCGTGTCCGCGCAAGATGGACGCGTCAAGAGAGGATTTGATCGACACCACGGCCGGTTACCCGTAACTTCGCTTCCAAAGGTGTTCTCGACATCCTGCATGGCAACAGTCCAATCGTTTCTGCTGGCGCAAAGTTTGTTTTTTGCGGCGGTGGGCTTATTGAAGAGCAGCAGACCCGAGACCGCCAATCACTCAGCAACCGGGTCTATGCAATCGAACGAATCGTCTCCAATTCCACAGGTGCCAAAAGCAGTGCTTCGCGGTGCGCAATACGTGCGTATGTCCACCGAGCACCAGCAATACTCGACAGAGAATCAAGGCGACAAAATCCGCGAATACGCCGCCAGGCGCAATATCGAGATCGTCCGAACCTATGCCGACGAAGGAAAGAGCGGCCTGCGTATTGACGGCAGGCACGCGCTTCAGCAGCTAATTGAGGACGTTCAAGCCAGTAAAGCCGACTTCCAGATCATTCTCGTGTATGACGTCAGCCGCTGGGGCCGGTTTCAGGACGCGGATGAAAGCGCGTACTACGAATACATCTGCCGTCGCGCCGGGATTCAGGTCGCTTACTGCGCCGAGCAGTTTGAGAATGATGGCTCGCCGGTGTCCACCATCGTCAAGGGCGTCAAGCGTGCGATGGCGGGTGAATACAGCCGCGAGCTGTCTGCCAAGGTGTTCGCGGGCCAGTGCCGTTTGATTGAACACGGCTTTCGGCAAGGTGGGCCAGCGGGCTATGGTCTGCGCCGGGTACTGATCGACCAGTCCGGCTCGGTGAAGGCACAGCTCTCGCGCGGCGAACACAAGAGCCTGCAAACTGACCGGGTGATCTTGATGCCGGGCCCGGACGAGGAAGTGGCCACGGTGAACCAGATTTACCGCTGGTTCGCCGATCACGGCCTCACGGAATCCGAGATTGCCGACCGGCTCAACACCAAGGGCATCCGCACCGACCTCGGGCGGGACTGGACGCGCTCCACGGTACGCGAGGTATTGACGAATGAAAAATACATCGGCAATAACGTCTACAACCGGCGCTCCTTCAAGCTCAAGAAACACCGCGTGGTCAACAACCCCGAGATGTGGATCAAGAAGGAAGGGGCATTCGCGGGCATCGTGTCGCCGGACCTGTTCTACACGGCGCAAGGCATCCTGCGCGAGCGAGCCCACCGGTTCAGCAACGACGAATTGATCGAGAGACTGCGGCGGCTGTTCCAGCAGCACGGCTACCTCTCGGGCCTGGTCATCGACGAGGCCGAAGGGATACCGTCAGCGGCGGCCTATGCGCACCGATTTGGCAGCCTGCTGCGTGCCTACCAGACGGTGGGCTTCACCCCGGATCGGGACTACCAGTATCTGGAGGTGAACCAGTTCCTGCGCCGCCTTCATCCAGAGATCGTCGGCCAAACGGAACAGATGATCACCCAGGTGGGCGGTGCGGTTGTGCGCGATCCGGCGACTGACCTGCTCACCGTCAACCGCGAGTTCACCGTCTCGCTGGTGCTCTCGCGTTGCCAGTTGCTCGAAAACGGCCGCCGTCGATGGAAGGTGCGTTTCGACACCAGCCTGACGCCGGACATCACGGTCGCCGTGAGGCTGGACGACAGCAACCAGGCGGCCCTGGACTACTACCTGCTGCCACGCCTGGACTTCGGCCAGCCGCGCATCCACCTGGCCGATCACAACGGCATCGAGTTCGAGAGTTACCGCTTCGACAGCCTGGACTACCTCTACGGCATGGCCGAGCGCAGCCGCATTCGGAGGACCTCATGACCAAACAGCACCACGCCACCAACCTGCAAATGATCCCGGTCGACGAGATCGCCGTGCTCAATCCACGTGACCGCAACGGCCATGTGTTCGAGGAGATCGTCGGCAACATCAAGAATATTGGTTTGAAAAAGCCCGTCACGGTCACGCAGCGCGACGATCTGCAAGACGGCAAGCGCTACCTGCTGATCTGCGGCGAAGGCAGGCTCAAGGCATTCAAAGCCCTCGGCGAGAAGCAGATCCCGGCACTGGTGGTGCAGGTCAATGACGAAGACGCCTTCGTCATGAGCCTGGCTGAAAACATCGCCCGCAGGAAATACAGCTCATTGGAGCTGCTGGTAAGCATTGATCATTTGAGCAAGCAAGGCTATGACAAGCGCGTCATCGCGCAGAAAACAGGCCTCGGCCTGGACTACGTCAAAGGCATCCTGCTGCTGTTCGAGAGAGGCGAGGAACGCCTGCTGGCCGCCGTCGAAGTTGGAAGGGTTCCACTCAGCGTGGCCATCACCATCGCTGGGGCAAGTGACGAGGAGGCGGTCCAGGCGGCATTGCAGGGGGCCTACGAAAGCGGTCAACTCCGAGGCGGGCAACTGATGCAGGCGCGGCGTGTACTACAACGACGCAGCGCCCTGGGAAAAACGCTGGCCCACCGGCTTGTGCGCAAGGGGGAACCCGTGACGGCCTCCAGTCTGGTGCGCAACTATCAGCACGAGGTCGACAGGCAAAAGCTGATGGTCAAGAAGGCAGAGCTTACTCAGCAGCGCTTGCTGTTCGTGATCGAGGCATTGCGTCAATTGTTGGCCGACGAGCACTTCTCCAATCTCCTGCGCGCGGAAGGACTCGATACCTTGCCCAAGCAGCTGGCCGAGCGCGTCTGGGCTGGGGGTCATGCGGCATGAACCAGCCATTGCTGGGGTTCATTCCGGAGCCGGTAGTGCTGCCTTTGGAGAAGATTTTGCCATCGCGCAAGGCGCCGGATGGCTTGCACATATCGCGTAAGTTCAAGCAAATCGTGGCCTCAATGGAAGAGGTCGGACTGATCGAACCCCTGAGCGTGGGCAAGGCCGACAAGGTAACCGGGCAACACATTCTGCTTGATGGACATCTGCGCCTTCTGGCGCTGCGGCAGCTTGGATACGGCGATGCACCGTGCCTGATTGCCACCGACGACGAGAGCTATACCTACAACAACCGGATCAATCGCATCTCGTCCATTCAAGAACACCACATGCTGCGGCGCGCGGTCGAGCGCGGCGTCACGCCCGAGCGGCTGGCCAAGGCGTTGAGCGTGGATATCAGTCAAATCCACAAGAAGGTGGGCTTGCTTAATGGCATCTGCCCGGAGGCGGCCGAGATGCTGAAAGATCAGCAATTCGCCGCCGGCCTCGGCGCGGTGCTGCGCAAGATGAAACCCACACGACAGGTCGAGTGCGTGGAACTTATGCTTACCGCCAACAACATGACGGTCGCCTACGCCGAAGCCTTGCTGGCGGCCACGCCGCCACAGTTGCTGGTCAGCGAGAAGCGGCCTCGGAAGATGTCTGGCATCACGGCAGAGCAGATGGGAAGAATGGAGCGCGAAATGGGCAACCTGCAAGGGCAACTGAAACTGGTCGAACAGACTTACGGGCAGGACGTGTTGATGCTGGTGCTGGCGCGCGGCTACCTCGGCAAGTTGATCGACAACAAAGCGGTATGGCAGTTCCTGTCGCGCCGCCAGCCCGAAGTGCTGACCCAGTTCGAGAGCATCGTCCAAACCGAGACGCTGGACGGAAAGTGAATGCGAAAGGTCGGCGATGCCACCTGTCGTCCCATCGCTAAAACGCAAAAAAAGCCCCAGCTTCGCCGTCCGAAGACAGCCAAGCTGGGGCTTGTTTTTTTGATCCACTGACCTGTCATCGAGATTCAAAATCGGGCTTTTGGTCTCGGTGCCAAACGGCGTACTCCATTCCAAAATGAAGGTGGACGCTTGTCGCAACAATAGGGGGCAGTTCGATGTACGCCATCAAACACCAGAAAGCCACTTCCGGCACCTGGTACTGGGTGGTGAACTTCAGCCGGGCCGGTGTGCGCTACTCCAAGCGCTTTTACGAACCCATGCATGGTGGTTCAAAGAAGGCCCGGCAAGCAGCGATTGCCTGGCGCGACCAGATGCTCGCGCAGATCCAACCCATGACGGTGATCGAGTTCAGCCAAAAGGTCCGCAGCAACAATACAAGCGGTGTGCCCGGCGTGACCTTCCACAAAACCACGCGCCAACCTGAGGGCATCTGGCAGGCCGGGCTCACCTTGGGCAGTGGCAGGCGGCTCAGAAGGTCCTTCTCCATCCTGTTGCACGGCGAACAACGAGCCTTTGAACTGGCGGTGCATGCGAGACAGGCCATGCTTGAACAGACCAAGGACAAGCCCTATTTGCACTCCCCCGTGGCCCTTCAAGCCGCTCGAATGGCCCGGAACAGGAAATAATCAGCCGTTGCAAAGCGACGCAACTGGCGAGACTGGTGGCCTGCGAGTTGCTGCCCTGTGCAGCAACCGACGCAGCGCGATGACACCATGACGACAAGGAACCATCGATGTCACTTAATGTTGGCCAAAAAATGATCGAGCTGCTGCAGGCCGAGCCCTCGCAGAGATTCACCGCCAAAGAGATTGCGCAGTGGATTTTTACGACCTACCCGGAGCAATGCGATCAAAAGAGACTCAAGAGTCAGCGGCAGATGAATGACGCTCAGTTGCTACAACAGCTCACCGCCGAAGTGGGCGCACGGCGTCAGGCCCTGCAGAACAAATACCCTGCACTTAAAACGACAGAAGGTTCTCCAAGGCACTTCTACTGGTCAGAACAAAGCGACAGCGCCCAGGCCGACGAAATCGAAGAGTCCGGCCTGCCGCTCTACCAAGAAGCCTCAAAAGGCTCCGAGACGCAGAAGTTTTCTGAAAAACAAATGTATGGCCTGCTGGCCCAGTACGCGCTCGATGAGTTGCAGGTTCACACCAAGCGCATTGATGAGAAAACTTCCTCCAACCGGCGCGGCACCAAAGGCAACATCTGGCTGCACCCTGACATGGTCGGCGTGATGGACCTGGGCGCGCAGTGGCACCCCGAGATTCAGCAGTGTGTCAGTGCCCGCGCTGACCAGCGCGGCAAGCTGTGGTCATTTGAGGCCAAGCTTCTGCTCAACCGCTCCAACGTGCGCGAGCATTTCTTTCAGACGGTGTCCAACTCATCATGGGCCAATTTTGGGTATCTGGTGACGATGGAAATCGTTGGCATCGACACCTTGCGCGAGTTGCGCATGCTCAGTGCCGCCCATGGCATTGGGTTGATCAAGCTGGACTGGCCTGAGAGCGAGCGCAGCAGCATCATGGTCCCGGCACGTGAGCGCAGCGAGATCGATTGGGAGATGGCCAACCGGCTGGCCAGCGAGAACAGAGACTTTCTCGCGTACATCAAGCTGATCAAGCAGTTCTATCAAACGGGAGAGATCCGTCCCAAAGACTGGGACAGCCCAGCCGACCTGGCAGAGGAAGACTGACGGCCAGCCCGGGGCCACAAGGCACGGGCCTGACCTGACCGTGGCTGCGTGACTTGGGTTGCTCTGCGTCATCATCCAGCCACGTCGAGCCGTCCACTCAGGTGTCTTCCACCGTCGCCAAAGCGTAAAGCGTTTGCTCCCCCCGCACAAAGTTTCCGTGCCACATGTCCACGCCCAACACCTTCTCCTTGCGGACATGCAGCGTGAACCCCGCCAAGCCTGACTTGACCGAGGGGCGGAAATCGCTCGTGTCGTAGACCGATTCTCGGGCCAGGGTGCGGCTCATGGAGAGGACCGCATGTTTGAACAAATCCAGCAGGCCATGGGTTTGTGCGGTACTGATCTGTGTGGCCGTGAAATCCTCAATCATGGCTTTCTTGATTCTCTGGGACTTGGGCAGTTGTGAGGGGTGCATCAAAAGGCTCTTTCTTCGGGTGGTTGGAGGTGGATCGATGCCTCTATGAACGCTCTTCGGGCCACGAATAGCAAGTGGATTTGCATGAAGAATCGTCTGAAGATTCGCCCGCAAACCATCAACCATCAACCATCAACGATCAGCCAGCAGCCAATGCACCTCGGTCTCGCGCCGCAACACCAACCCAGGAAGCACCCGGCCTCCGCCATACACCCAGCGCCTCAACTCCGAAGCGACGGCATTCCAATCGCGCTGGTTGATGCGGCGGCGCAAGGTGGAGGTCTGCAGCCGACCGGCCCCCAGGTTGAACGTGAAGTCCACGATGGCCGCCACTCTGCCGGCAGGCTCCGACGCCAGCACCGGGCAGTACCGCAGCACCGCGTTGAGCGCGATTCGCAGATCCTGTTCCAAGTACACCTCGGCCTCGGCCAGCGAGATCGGCAAGTGCTTTGCATCGCACAGATGGCCGAAGCCGATCGTCCAATACCCCGCAGGGCAAACATAGGGATGGGCACGCACCGGCGGGCTGCTCTTCGGTACCCGATGGAAGCCTTCGAACCGCTTGGCCAGGTCAATGGCAACTTGAGGAACTTCAACCGCACCTGGCACGGCACTCAAGATGGCACTCGACACAGCACCCAAGGTCACGGTTTCACCCGGTCGAACACCCGACCCAAGAACCAGAAGTTCAGGACCCCTGCCCACAAGGCCTGGTCAGCTTCCGTCCACGCTGCCTGCACCGCTGCGCCCCAGGCCACCCCACCGCCCACGGCCCCCACAAAACAAGCCGTCTTGGCGGCACAGTAGAGGCCCATCATCCAGTAGGTGATGACGGGCCGCACGCTGATGGACAGCGCATCGGCCCACTTCACGCCCGAGCCTCGACCTTGTGCGGCGACCGATTCCTTTAGCGCTTGCAATGCGCCGGTATTCCACGCGGTATCGCTGTGAGAAGCGATCTCGGCCATGCGCTGGGCACCGCGCAGCTTTTCGAACTCAAGGGCCTTGTCTTGCATGGCCAGCTCGTGGCCGCGCTCGCCCTTGCGGTCAAACCATTTCAAGACCTCCGGGGCCAGGCGGAAGGCCCCGCCCAACAAACCACCGAGCAGGGTTTCGATCATGGCGTGCTCCCGAAGAATTTGAGCTTGATGCCCACGCCGACCAAAAGCGCCGCCAGCAAGCCCGTGGTGAGCACCTTGATGAAGGTCTGCCACGCCGTCTTGCGCGCATCACGCCAGGCCGACAGCAGATCGCGCAGTTCGCGGATGTCGCGGGCTGCGTGGCCGTTTTCCAGGCCGAGGTGAGTTAGGACACGTTCGACACCTTTTTCAGCGGCACGATCCAGCAGGGCTTCGAAGTCGTCCCGTGGCAAATTGACCATGTTCTCGCTGGTCATGGGGGGGTGATTGGGTGGGTTCATTGGCGTTCTCCAAAAAAGAAGCCCACCCATCCGCTCACGGGTCTGTGAGCATCAGGGTGGGCGCGTGGGTTGAGGGGTTAAAGGTTGATTGAGGGTTGAATCGGAGGAGTAAGTCAGCAGGGCTTCAGATATCGATGATTTCCAGCCCCAGGCTGGGAGCGATGCCTTCGATGGCGTTGTCGCGCACGAACACCTTCTGGCCAACGGACGCCTGGCCGCGTGCCTTGATCAGGCCACCACCAGGCAACGCGACGGTGACGCCGCCTGTGCCGACGCCCACCACGATGCCCGCTTGCAGTGCGGGGTCGGGAATCAACTGGCGGAATTGCTCATAGAGGTTATGCATGGCCCTGCACCCCAAGGGTCTGCCAGACCTCGGGCATCCCGGCCTCGACTTGGGTCGAGCGAACGAGCCCGAGACGCCGAATGATTGATCCGTCACTGCCGTCCTGGTATTCCACGAACGCGCCCGGCTCGATGATTCCGGTCTCGGCCAGCACCGGCAGGCGGAGAAGGACTTCGATCTGCCGGCCCGTGTCGGCCAGCACGTGGAGGCCCCGCTGGCGAGCGGCAGCGGCCTCGGTGATCAGCGGATCGACGACCATCGGTGCGAGCACATCCCCGGCCGTCCCCGCCCGGGTCACCTGCCCGAGCACGCCAACGTCTTGCCCAGAGACGAACACGCGGTTGTAGGTGGGCTTTTCCAACCAGCGCAGCGACTCACGGGCGACCGCATCTACAGGCAACACGAAATCGGGCGTGACCGTTCCCCATTCCCAGGGAGCAACCGGGTAGCGGTGGCGCACGCGGATGGTCTGCACCGATGGGTGTGGGATCAGGTAGCCACCCACAGCACCAGCGATGGAGATCAACGCCTCCATCCAGGTTCCCTGCTGCGTGAATGCCCCGGCCGGGACGTTCCAGTCCGTCAGCCCCCAATCGACCGTCCAACCCAACGAGACGCCATTGACCGTGAGCACGTCGTCCATCAGCTGCCTCGCGGTGCGCGCCTGCGGATTGCTGAAGTTCATCACCGGGGCGTAGGGCGCCGCCAGCCCCGCGTTATGGCCACGGCCGGAAATGCGGATGCGGGTCTCGCCAAAGATGCGCTCGCGGCTGACGTTCTCGGCCAGCACGCGAAACAGGGTGCCGTTGACGCGGGCCGCGAGCTGGACGGGGCCGACCGAATTCCCGACCACCAGTGCCTCGGCTGTCGCGGGCAGCACCGCATCGAAGCCCCATGCCCATGACGCAGCATCGAGCGACAGCGAGAGACTGAACACCGGCACCGGCAGGCCCTCGCTGCCATCCGGATTGACGCGGTGCAGGGTCACGTTGTTGATCACGACATACATCCTCCGAACAGGAACGACCACAGTCTCACCACCCGGTGGTGGTGGGGTGGGGTGGTTTTCACAAAAGAAAAGCAGGTGTGCGTCAAGGGCAACCAGCTCGGCAAAGAGCAGGTGGCTGCTCGGCGTGTAGCAACTGTTCGGGTTCGGTGGCGCGACAGCGCCATCCCTCATGCCTGCCGGCGGCTTGCGTGCCTCTTGAAACCGCACGCTTCGGTAAGCGGGCATGGGAGTGGCATACCCACCCGATTCGGTCAGCCCAGCGTGCAACCCGATGGCGCTTTGAAACACCACGCCCACTGGGTTGCGCAGACGCCTGGCGTCTTGCCACACCAAACGTCTGCTGCTTGAAACCCGCGTGCCGTCCTCCAGCACCACGGCGCGGCCCACTTGCGCACGACCCGCGTCCTGCCACATCGTGGCCGTTGGCGCGGAGGTCACCGTGGCTTCCTCAAACACCACCCGCGATGTGTGGGGTGTGCGACGTGCATCTTGCCAAAGGGCAGCGCGGCCCGCACTCAGCCGGGTAGCTTCCTGCCAGGCGGCGCGAACTGGCGCGGGCAGTGGCCGCGCCTGCTGCACGAGCGAGTGCAATGCCGTCTCGCCATGCGACGCCTGCTCAAAGCTCACCTCCACCTGGCGCACGGTGGGCCGCTGGGTGTTGGAGACATAACCCGCCTGGGCGTCAAACGTCCACGGCGCGAAGCTGCCAGCGACCGAGGCCTCCAGCACCGTGCCCACCAGGGAGGCGAGCGACAGCGCGGCGAATGTGCCGGTGACGCTGGCCAACACCAGTGTGCCATCGGCCAGAGTGTCTTCACCAAAGACCAGGTCAGGTGAGTTGCCTAGCGGTGAGCTGCCAAAAACGAGGTCCGCCATGTTTCACCCGACTACACACCTCACCCAAAAACAGCAGACACCAATCGGGCCGTGCCGCCCGCGTAAAACTGCGATTGAGACAGGATCACCTCGGTGCCAACGTCGGCATCAAACGCCACGTCCCCCGCCCCATTGAGCATCCGCGCCCAGCTGGGGGTTCCGCTGACGAGGATGAGCCCCTCTCGTGGCACG
>JANPCX010000052.1:0-1638 GCA_031431125.1 Burkholderiales bacterium | reverse complement strand
GATGCGCTGGTTGTGCGAACTGGGCCTGGCCGTCCCCATGGGTCATGCGGGCATCAACAAACTGATCGACCTGTTGCCACCTCGATTGGGCCTGTGGTTTGTGCTGCACCATGGTGATGGCCACTACCTGCCCTGGGTGGTGCACTGCATGAAGGATGCCGAAGTGTCACCCGAGGTGTCGCGTTTGGCGGGTTGGGTGTGGGCTGCGCTGACGGGCGTGAACTTGCACGGTCGAGGCTTGGCTCTGCCGCCCCGTGGCCCGACCGAAGCCCCGCGCAACACCGACATTCAAGACCCCGGCCTGTTCGAGCCGAACGCTACTGCGATTGAGAGACTGGGGCTAGTCCTGCCTTCTCATGTGGTCAGCTTAAATGGTCATACAGTGACCGAAGCGCTGCTCACCCAAGCCCTGTGGCATGCGCCCCAAGCCATTCGGTGGATCGCCAACCGGCGTTTGGCCCTGATGGGTGCATCGCCCATCGACATTCGGGCGCACGCCAGAACACAACAAAACGCCCTTCCTGCTTTGCCCGAGGATGCAGCAGCTCAGGCCCAAGCCGCATGAGGCTCGACCCTTGGGATGACGCCCAGACCCTGGCACAGCGTTTGGCAGAACCACATGCCAGACTGATCGTGCTCATTGGTGCATTGGCCTGGTGCCAAAAATGCCGCGACTACCTGCCGATTTTTGAGCAACAAGCGGCCAGTGCACCCGAGCATCACAGCCATGTGTGGCTGGACTTGGAAGAGCACACCGCGTTTCTTGGCGGTTTTGTGCCGGATGATTTGCCTTTGCAACTCACTTACGAATCTGGCCAGTTGACGAAAGTTGCAGCACTGAGTGTCAACGACGGACTTGAACTTCAAAACATCACAGACCCAGGGATTTACGCCAGGTTGTGCATTAAGGACTGGGCTTAAACTTTCAGCGTTTCGTTCTTGCGATTTGATCGCATAACCCAAGGAGAGGTAAAAAATGTCCGTCGACATGTTCATGAAGGTAGAAGGCGCCAGCGGCGAATCCAAAGACTCCAACCACACCGGCTGGACCGACATTGACTCATTCACCTGGGGTGCCATTCAGCCCCACAGCATGGCCTCTGGCGGCGGTGCAGGTGTTGGCAAAGTCGCTTTCCAAGACTTGAACGTAGTGGCCAAGATCGACAAGTGCTACCCCGCTGTGCTCAAGCACTGCGCCACGGGTAAACACCTGGGCAAAGTGGAAATCTCGTTGTGCAAGGCCGGCGGCAGCCAAATCGAGTACGGCAAGATTGAATTGACCGACGTGCTCGTGACCAGCGTCACCGTCAGCGGCACCAGCAGCGGCGAGTCCACCGTGGTGAACTACTCGTTCCAAGCCTCCAAGATCAAAACCCAGTACTGGGAACAGACCAACCAAGGCGGCAAAGGTGCCGAAAGCCAAATGGGCTTCGACATCAAACAAAACAAAGAAGCCTGATCACGGGCTTTCAACGCACAGCCCACATGCTTGGGCAGGGGGGCTGTGCACCAAAGCCGTATCCAACGATACGGCTTTGTTTTTTCTGCCGCGACTGTTCGCTTTACCGGTTAACAGGCCCCAGGCTTGCGCTTGCGCGCGGGCTATGTTGCTGATTTACGTGTCCACCCCCCCACTTC
>JANPCX010000051.1:0-56895 GCA_031431125.1 Burkholderiales bacterium | reverse complement strand
GAGCAAAGCCTCGTGCGAACGCCAGTGCGGCTGCTGCAAGGCCACGTTGACATGCGAGACGGTGCAGATGCGTTGCCTGTCCATGCAAGCTGCGACCAGGCTGGCATAACAAAGATTGCGGCACAAACGCAGATTGCCCTGCACCGCTCTCAATATGACCTGTACAGCTGCCTCATCAAAGGTGTTGGCCCCCAAACCCACAGCGCTCAATTCATTGATGATTGGCTTTTTGTTTTGGCATCAGACATCCCAACCAGGCACATGCCATGCTTCAACCATGGTTCGGGATTGCTGCGACTTGCCCAGACACCGCTGCTGCCGCTTCACGCAGGGTTTTGATCGCGGCTTTGCCGGCGCGTGCGTCGAGTACGGCTGTTGGCCCGAGTGCAATCAAGGCCACCACCATGCGCCCGGGCGGCTCGAAGATGGGGGCGGCCAGGGCTGTCACGCCGGGGATGACGGCGTCGCGGCTGATCGCCACGCCCTCGGCGCGAACGCGGGCCAGCTGCTCACGCCAAGCGGCAGACCATGGCGCGGGGCGGCCTTTGTCACCCAAGGACTGAGCCCAGGCCGCACGCACCGTGGCCTCGGGCAAATGCGCCGCAAACAGTTGGCCTGATGCAGTGTGTTGCAAGTTCATCACGGTGCCGTGGCGCATGCTGATGTGCACCGCCGTGGGCGCGGCTTCTATGCGCACGATGGTGGGGCCTTGTGAGCCCCACACGGCCAAAGCCAGCGTCAGATTCAATGCCTGCGCGAGCGCGGGCAAGCGCTGGCTGGCCAGTTGCAGCGGGTCCACTTGCTGCAGGCTGATCAGGCCCAACTGCAAGGCCAAGGGCCCCAAACCATAGTGACCGCTGGCCTCGTCTTGTGTCACCAAACCGAGTTTGCCCAAGCTGACCAAATAGGGGTGGGCTTTGGCGGGGCTCATTGCGGCTTCAAAGGCCAGGTCTTTCAGCGGCAAGGGGCGGCCGCGGTGGGCCAGGGCCTGCAGCAACTGGCCACCGACCTCCATGCTCTGAATGCCGCGTTGGGGTTTGGGGGTGGCGGGCGTGCGTTGACGCGGTTTGGATGGTGGCGGCATTGATTCGTTAATAACAAACTGATTCATCATTGTATAACCATGGCTGTATGATGACGACCTCGCGTTTTGGCCGCCCTTGCACCTGTTTCGGGTGGCGTCGCGCCCGCTCGCCGTGAGCTCTTCTGGATGATCTCGCCATGACCTCGACACCCCACACCCCCACTTTCCTCAGCGGCTTTGGCAACCACCACAAAAGCGAAGCGGTGCCTGGCAGCCTGCCCATAGGCCAAAACAGTCCGCAGCAAGTGGCCCATGGTCTTTATGCCGAACTCTTCAGCGGCACAGCGTTCACCGCGCCGCGCGCCAGCAATCTGCGCACTTGGCTGTACCGCCGCCAACCCTCAGTGGTGGTGGGTGGCTACAGCGCCCTGCCCCACGCCTTTTGGAAAACCGGGCTGGCCCAAGGCGAATCTGCACCACCCAACCCCATGCGCTGGAACCCGGTGGCGGTGCCGAGCGAAGCCGAGCAGCCGCTGGACTTCATCGACGGCCTGCGCACGGTGGTGCTCAATGGCGACGCCGACATGCAAACCGGCATGGCCGCCCACCTGGTGCTGGCCAACCGCTCCATGCAGCGCCGTGCGTTGATCAACGCCGATGGGGAAATGCTGTTGCTGCCGCAGCAAGGGCGTTTGCGCATCACCACCGAGTTGGGCGTGTTGTCGGTGGGGCCTGGTGAACTCGCGCTGATTCCACGCGGCATGGCCTTCAAGGTGGCGCTGCTGGACGGCCCCTCGCGCATCTATGTGGCCGAGAACTACGGTGCCTCGTTTCGCCTGCCCGAGTTGGGGCCCATCGGTTCGAACGGGCTGGCCAACCCGCGCGATTTTTTAGCACCCACGGCTGCGTTCGAGCAAGACCCCGGTGGTTATGAGTTGGTGAAACGTTACGGCGGTCAGCTTTGGCGTGCCGATGCCCCTGCAACGCCCTTCAATGTGGTGGCCTGGCACGGCAACCTCGCGCCCTACCAATACGACACCCGCCACTTCATGACCATCGGTTCGATCAGCGTGGACCACCCGGACCCGTCCATCTTCACCGTGCTGACCTCACCCAGCGACACGCCCGGCACGGCCAACTGCGACTTCGTGATCTTCCCGCCGCGCTGGATGGTGGCCGAACACACCTTCCGTCCGCCCTGGTACCACCGCAACCTGATGAGCGAGTTCATGGGGTTGATCCTGGGCCAGTACGACGCCAAACCCGAAGGCTTCAAACCCGGCGGCGCCAGTTTGCACAACTGCATGGTGCCGCATGGGCCCGATGCCGATGCCCACGCACACGCCAGCCAAGCCGCATTGGTACCGCAAAAACTCGACCACACCCTGGCCTTCATGCTGGAGAGCCGCTTCGCTTTTCGGCCCACCGCTTATGCGCTGCAAGGCGGCGCGCTCGACTCCCGTTATGCCGACTGTTGGGCGCCGCTGAAAGATCACTTCAAGGTGCAGCCATGAGCACGCTGCTGGACGACACCCACGCACCTGGCCTGCAAAGCTGGGTACCCAGCGCACAAGCGGCCGACACCGACTTCCCTTTGCAAAACCTGCCCTATGGCCGTTTTCGAAGGCAGGGCAGCGACGAGCCGCTGCGCATCGGTGTGGCGATTGGCGATGAGGTGCTGGACCTGCGGCTCGCCGCCTCCGCCATGGCCTGGCCTGCCGAACTGGGCGAGGTCATCAAGGCCTTGGCCGCAGGCGAACTCAAACCGCTGATGGCCGAAAGCGTGGCCATGCGCCGTTTGATTCGCAACACCTTGTCGCAGGCGCTGCGCACAGGCAGCGCCCAGCAAACGGCGCTCACGCACTGCCTGGTGCCGATGAAGGATGCCGAGTTGCACCTGCCCTGCGAGGTGGGCGACTACACCGACTTCTACACCGGCATCCACCACGCCACCACAGTCGGCAAACTCTTTCGTCCAGACAACCCCCTGCTGCCCAACTACAAATGGGTGCCCATCGGATACCACGGCCGCGCGTCATCGCTGTGCGTCAGCGGCCAGGCGGTGCGTCGGCCTTGGGGGCAAATCAAGGGTGAAGCCGACACGCCAGAATTTGCGCCCACACGCCGCCTCGACCACGAACTGGAACTGGCGGCTTATGTTGGCCCCGGCAATGGTTTGGGCGAGCCCGTGCCCATGCCACAAGCCGAAGACCACCTCTTTGGACTCAGCCTGCTCAACGACTGGTCGGCCCGCGACCTGCAAGCCTGGGAGTACCAACCGCTCGGGCCCTTTCTCGCCAAAAACTTCGCCAGCACCTTGTCACCTTGGGTGGTCACGATGGAAGCCTTGGCGCCTTTTCGTGAGCCCTTCACACGCCCCGCTGGTGATCCGCAACCCCTGCCCTACCTGGACAGCCCCGCCAACCGCGAACAAGGTGCGCTCAACATTCAACTCGAGGTTTGGCTGCAAACCGCCACGATGCGCGCACAAGGCCAAGCGGCCACACGGCTGATGCAATCCAATGCCCACGACGCCTACTGGACCTGGGCCCAGCTGCCGACCCACCATACGAGCAACGGCTGCAATTTGCGACCAGGCGATGTGCTCGGCAGCGGCACCTTGTCGGGCCCCGAGGCGTCTCAAGGCGGTTCGATGCTGGAGTTGAGCCAAGGCGGCAAAACACCTCTGATCCTGCCCAATGGCGAGAGCCGCACCTTCCTGCTCGACGGCGACACCCTCATCCTGCGTGGGCACGCCGAACGGGCTGGGGCACGGCGCATTGGTTTCGGTGATTGCGCGGCGACGGTGGTGGAGGCGCGGGTTTGAACTTTGAAAACGAC
The DNA here is from genome assembly GCA_031431125.1 of Burkholderiales bacterium. GTDB lineage: Bacteria > Pseudomonadota > Gammaproteobacteria > Burkholderiales > Burkholderiaceae_C > JANPCX01. The sequence continues at coordinate 53,030 of JANPCX010000051.1, read as the reverse complement.
GGCGCCACACCTCAGCACCATAGGACGAGGTGCTGGGCGCAGCTGCTCCGTACTCAAGCGACCGGCTCGATACGGCTGCGCATTGGACCTCAGGCCGACTTGTTGACGCTGTTGCCCAAATTGGCCGGCGTGCCATAGGGTGAAGGCTGGGGAGAGGATTTCTCCAGCTCCATGGCCAGGCGGCTCAACCAAGGAAATCGAGGGGGAAGCGGTTGGTTGGTGACGGGATCGACCGGCGGCACCGCGATGGGCTTTTCCTGCAAAGACCGCTCGGTGGCCGTGGCCCCACTGGCGGCAACGGTCGATGGGGTGGGCGTCACAGGACCTGAGCCAGGAACACTGCCGAGGTTCATATTGCTCTCCTAGAAAAAGAACTTGCACGTATCGAAGCTATCGGTGCCTGACCCAGAAACTTAAGGGTTTGCGGCAAAAAATGTTCACGGTCGACACTGGCCCGTAAAATCATCCCCTCCAGCCGCAGCGGGTTTTCCCTTGCCGGACCGCCCCCAAACCCCACACCACCTTCCCCCCATGGCCGACACCTTGACCTCGCCGGACGCGCTGGTCGCCCGTGAATCTCGATTTAACCTAGAACTGGCGGTTGAACACGCCCGAGTGGGCTGCGCCGCGGTGGGGTGGCAAGGCGCGACAACGCAGCGGGCTCGTGCCCGCAAGGCGGAGCAACGCCGCCAGCACGCCGCAGGGCAGCTCAATCGGGTGTGTAACGCTGTGAGACTAAAGGTAAGGGCTGTCGTTTGAACAAATCTCAACTCTCATCTGATGTTTCCAGTGGAATGGAGCGGTCAACTGCCGGTTCTAGGTTCCGGCAGTTCTACGCCCTCACGAAACCGCGTGTGGTGCAGTTGATCGTGTTTTGTGCGGTGATCGGCATGCTGCTGGCCGTGCCTGGCCTGCCCGACTGGAAACTGGTGCTGGCCGCCACTGCGGGCATTTGGCTGGTGGCCGCAGCTGCAGCCGCTTTCAATTGCGTGGTGGAACAAAAAATCGACGCCAAGATGGCGCGCACTTCTTGGCGTCCCACCGCCAAGGGCCAGCTCACCAACACCCAAACCTTGACCTTCTCGGCGCTCTTGGGCGTGGCCGGCAGCCTCATCCTGTGGGCGTGGGTCAATCCGCTGACGATGTGGCTCACCTTTGCCACTTTCGTGGGTTACGCCTTGGTCTACACCTTGATTCTGAAACCGGCCACCCCGCAAAACATCGTGATTGGCGGTGCCTCGGGCGCCATGCCGCCGGTGCTCGGTTGGGCAGCCATGCGGGGTGAGGTGGGGCCAGAAGCATTGATTCTTTGTTTGATCATTTTTCTGTGGACACCGCCGCATTTCTGGGCCTTGGCGCTGTACCGTGCCGAGGACTACCGCAAGTCGGGCCTGCCCATGTTGCCCATCACACACGGCGCAGAGTTCACACGGCTGCACGTCTTCCTCTACACCTTGGTGCTGTTTGCCGCCACCTTGCTGCCTTTTGTGTCGGGCATGAGTGGCTGGATTTACCTGGCAGCTGCGGTGGTGCTGGGCGCCGGGTTCACGGCATATGCGTGGAGGCTGTGGCGAAACTATTCCGACGCTTTGGCACGCGCCACGTTTCGTTTTTCGATCTGGCATTTGATGCTGCTGTTTGCCGCTTTGCTGCTGGACCACTACCTGAACCCCCTCTTGTTCGCGCGAGGTTGAATTCATGCTCCGACGTCACCTGTTCGGACTCATAGCCACTTCCGGCTTGGCCATACTCGCCGGTTGTGACGTAGGCAAACCAGGCGGGAACACCGCCGCCAAGGGTTTTCGCAGCGTGGACATCACGGGTGCCGATTACGCAAGGGACTTCGCACTGCCCGACGTCCAAGGACAACTGCGCACCTTGGCGGAGTTCAAAGGCAAGGTGACGGTGGTTTTTTTTGGTTTCACCCAGTGCCCGGACGTGTGTCCGAGCACCATGGTTGAGTTGGCGCAAATCAAAAAGTCGCTGGGCGCAGACGGTGAACGTTTGCAAGCCGTGTTCATCACCGTGGACCCGGAGCGCGACACACCAGAAATTTTGAAGGCCTATATGGCCAGTTTTGACCCGAGTTTTGTCGCGCTGCGCGGCACACCTGAACAAACCTTGGCCACGGCCAAAGCCTTCAAGGTGTATTACGCCAAATCACCGGGAAAAACAGAAGGCAGCTACAGCATGGACCATACGGCAGCGTCCTATGTCTTTGACACCCAAGGCCGGGTCCGTCTCTTTGCCCGCTACGGGCAACCATCAGACGGTTTGATGGCCGACTTGAAGGCGCTGCTGGCAGGGGGATGACCCCGCCGGCACAAGCTCAAGCTTCTGCCAAGGCCTTGCGCATTTTTTTCATGGCCGCCACTTCAATTTGGCGAATGCGCTCAGCGCTGACACCGTATTCATCCGCCAGGTCGTGCAGCGTCATGCCGCCCGAGCTGTCGTCGTTGACTTTGAGCCAGCGCTCCTCAACGATGCGGCGGCTGCGCTCGTCCAAACTGTTCAGGGCTTGGGCGATGCCGTCACCGGCCAGCCAATCGCGGCGGTGGGCTTCCATGACCCGGGTGGGTTCGGTGCTGTCGTCGGCGAGGTAAGCAATCGGTGCAAAACTCTCTTCGCCGTCGTCGGATTGCGGCTCCAAGGCGACGTCGCCACCAGACAAACGGGTTTCCATTTCCAGGACGTCTTCGCGTTTGACGTTGAGCTTTTTCGCCATCGCATCGACCTCACCTTGGGTCAGCGTGCTGCGGTGGGTTTGTCCTTCGGTCGCGTCCTCTTTGAGGCTTTGTTTCATGGAACGCAGGTTGAAGAACAACTTGCGCTGCGCCTTGGTGGTGGCAACCTTGACCATGCGCCAGTTCTTCAAAATGTATTCGTGTATTTCTGCTTTGATCCAGTGCATGGCGTAACTCACCAGACGCACGCCTTGGTTGGGATCAAAACGTTTCACGGCTTTCATCAGGCCCACATTGCCTTCTTGAATCAGGTCACCATGGGGCAAACCGTAACCCAGGTACTGGCGGGCAATCGAGACCACCAAGCGCAGGTGCGACAGCACCAGTTGCCCGGCAGCCTGCACATCGCCATGCTCGCGCAAGCGCTGCGCCAAACTCGACTCTTCTTCAGCCGTGAGCATGGGAAGCCGGTTGGCAGCCGAAATATAGGCATCCAGGTTGCCCAGCGACGGCACCATGGCCCAAGGATCGCGCAGGGCCAGGGAGGTGCGGGGAGCAGCTAAGGTCATTGAATCAGAGGTCATGGAAAACCCTTGTCAGGAACACAAACTTCATATTAGCACTCTCTGATTAAGAGTGCTGATGAAGGTTCCGTGCTGAAAATTTATCTATACAAAACAACAGCTTACATTAATCCATCACCAAAAACAGTGTCAGTTCCCATGAGAATGTCGTCCAGGATGGACAACAAATCGCTCACGTTGACGGGTTTGGTGAGGTAACGGACGGCGCCCAGTTGCAGGGCCTCTTCGACCTGGGCTTGCAGGGCGTCGGCGGACACCACGACAACAGGAATGTTGGCCGTGGCGCTCTCGCTGCGCAGGTGGCGCAGCAACTCCATACCACTGATGTCGGGCAGGTGCATGTCCAGCAGGATCACATCGGGCCGCAAGGTTCGAATGGCGGCCAAGCCGTCCAAACCAGTGAGTGACACCGAAAGTTCAATTTGTGGGCGCTGAGCCAAGATGCCACGCATCACTTCCACATTGGTCTCGTTGTCCTCCACATAGTGAACCCGCCGGCGGTGGTAGGTAGACAAGGTGGCCACAGGCTCATCCAGGTCGCCATGCACGCTCTCGTGTCGCTCGACCAGGGGCAAACTCAGGGTGAAGCTGGAACCTTGGCCTGCAGCGCTTTGCACGCGCAAGCTGCCGCCCATCCATTCGGCCAAACGCTGGCTGATAACGAGGCCAATGCCGGTGCCTTCAATGCTGGAGCGATCCCGTCCCAAACGGTTGAAGGGCTGGAACAGCTCCTTCACTTGTTCGGGCGACAAACCCATGCCGCTGTCGGTCACACTCAACTCGACCATGCCATCGCGCGCGCTGCTGGCCACGTGAATCTGTCCCCCCTTCACGTTGTACTTGACCGCATTGGACAGCAAGTTGGTGAGTATTTGTTTGACCCGTGTGGCGTCACCTCGCACCCAGCCCGCCTCTGGTGCAATGTCATGCGTGATGGTCACTGCGCGCGCCCTGGCGTCGGCCTCCACCAAAGGCAAGGTGCCCGCCAGAAGTTCAAACAAGTCGAGTGTGGTTTCTTGCAAGCGCAAGTTGCCAGACTCAATGCGTGACAAATCCATCACATCGTTGATCATGTCCAGCAAATGCCAACCCGCCTTCTGAATTTGCGCCACCCAGCCGCGCTGCCCATCGGGCAAGGGCTGACGGTTGTCCAGCTCCAGCAGCTGCGCAAAACCCAGCATCGCATTCAGCGGCGTGCGCAACTCGTGGCTCATGCGGGACAAGAACACACTCTTGGCCTGATTGGAAGTTTCCGCCGCTTCACGTGCGCGTTCTGCGTCAGCCAAACGCAGGTGCTCGGTGATATCTTCTACGGCAGCCACGACACGTCTGGGTTGACCTTGTGCGTCACGCAGCAGCGATACCGTGGACTGAACCCACAGCAGACTGCCATCCTTGCGCACCAGCCGTTTGCGCTGACTAAAGACCGGAATGTGTTCGTTGACCAACTGCAACAAACCTTCTTCATCCAGTGCTGCGTCGTCGGGATGGGTGTAGTCCCGCGCAGACATGTGCATCAACTCATCTGACGAGTAACCCAGCAAATCACAAAACCGGGTATTGACTTGTTTGAGTTGCCCCCGCAAATTGGTGTACACCACACCCAGCGGCAGGTTGTTGACAATGTTGGTGAGTCGGGTTTCGCTCTCTCTGAGTTGTGCCTCGGTTGCTTCGCGTTCTTTGATTTGCTGCAAAAGTTCGCTGGTGCGGTCCGCTACCGCGCGTTGAATGCGGCGTGCACGGCCCGTCACAGTCAAGAGCAAGGCCCCCAGCATGGCCACGGCCAACAAGCCCACGACCGCCAAGGCTCGTGCGCCAAAGTGGGCGCCTGGAGGGAAATCGTTTGTATTGCCGAAAACGCGCAACTGCAGCCCTTGATTCACCCAGTCCAGCACCAGCGTGGTTTGAAGCTCTGCCGAATTCGCAGCCTCACAAGAAGCACGCTCGGCCGCTAAGCCGGGCGCCACTCCAGACTCTGTCAACACACAGGCTTGCAGGTTGGGGGACGCACGCTGAACGGCGGCCTTGAGCAAAGGATCTAGAGGAAAACCACCCACCACCACCCCCCGCAGCGATTGCAAGCGCTGGGCCGAAGTATTGGGCTCCCCAACGTATACGGGTTGGATCAGCACCGCGGTGACCGCGGCTGTCGGTGCCTGACTTGCGACTGCCGCAGGTGGCAAGCCGTTTCCTGGGACCAGCCACGCAGCCGTTTCACCCGTCTGCAAGGCCCGATTCAAAGCCTCACGGGCAGCGGGCAAAGACAACAGATTGAAGCCCTCGAGCCACCCCATGGCGTAGCCACTATTGGCAGGAGGCGATTGGACAAAACGCAGCGCCAGAGCAGCCTCTCCGGCCGGTGTGCCCGTCGTCGAGGCATCGCCCACCTGCGGCTCAGCCCAAGCCAATGACAAACCAAGCGCCTGATTCTTGAGCCATGGTTTGGTGATTTCTTGGTGGGCTTGAGGGGTCAAGCCGGAGCCTGCGCCGAGGGGGGCATCACCACCGGCCAATCGATAAAAAGCCGCCACCGATTGCACCGCTTGCACCGGTTCTTTCAATGCCGCGTTGAACTCAGTTCGCAGCCGTGCGGCCTCGGTATCGAAAAAATGCTTTGCATGGTGAGCGTCGTCACGAACGTTCTGAACAATGCCAACAGCCAGCAAACCCAGGGCAACCAACAGACTCAAGCCAACGGAGAGTCGCCTGGGTGCCCAGTCGGCTCTGGGGCGCCCGATGAAAGTCAACACTATTGGCGCAGCGACCAACACCCCCAAGGTATCGCCCATCCACCAGGTCAACCACAACAAAGGCCAGCTGCTGGTCGACAAAACGCCTGCCGCCAACAACACCAGCGCGGCACAAGAGGCGCTCACGACGCAAGCAAAGGCTCCACCGAGAAGAAAAAACAATCCGATGTCGCGTGGCTCAGACAGCGCCAGCGGTTGGCGAACCCAACGCTTGACGGCCCACAAACCAACGCCAGCCTGCGCTGCCGCGCCCAAACCAATGCACAGGGGAACCCACCAATGAGTGAGTATCAGGCCACGGTCGGAGGCAATGAATGCATTCACAACGAAGGCCGCCACGGCCACTGCGGGCAGGACCCGCCATCCAAACACCAAAACAACGGCCAGCGCAACACCCGCCGGCGGATACAGCGGCGCAGCGAATCCAGGCGGAATACTCAAGAGCAGGCCGAACCATCCGCATACCAAGTACAGCAGACCGGCCAACAGGCTGGCTAAGGTCCAATGCAGTGCGGGAGCGGGAGATGGAGGCATCGTCGGGGACAGGGCGTCTTGGCTCGGCATACCAAACTAAGTGCGACACGCACAGGCTATCAGTTTGTTGCGTCACCGTGGACAACATTTGTATCTATTGAGCGCCCCCCAAACCAGTCGCGTTGCGCCAGCCCCCCGAGGGGAATGAGAAAACTTAGGAACGGCCTGGCGTTTTCTCATGAGCCCCCCCTGAGAGGGGGCTGGCCACAGACGACGATGCCTTGCGTGATGACGTGCTGCTGAATACACCCCCAATCACCAGGCTTTTCTGCGCTTCGGCCATTCGGCCTGCGCTTTACCGTTGCCACCACGATCAACTCGAACCGCCGAGGACCACCATGAGCCACAGCGTGCCGCAACCATCCACTGCAAGGGCGCACCCTCTGCCTAGCCCGGACACGACCAGCTCTGCTTTCGTTGAGGAAGCTGAACAACTTTGGATGTGCCAACTGGCGCAGTCGCTGGGCGCGGACAGCGAGCAGTTGCAAGCCTTCGCCAGTTTGATGCAAGCCCATCAGTGGCCTGTGGACATCGGACGCCTCTTCATGGACTCGCGCTACGCGTTTGGGCGCTTTGCTTTGGCACACACCAGCACCGACGAGCCACTGAGGCATCTGGCCTTGGTCTTGTTCGAGGGTTACCAGCGGCTGGACAGTCGGCGCAAAAACCTGTGCGCGGGACTCCCGGTGCTGCACTGAAGCAACGCTGGTTCGCAACCTTGTAACATGCTGCTCCTCACCAAGGAGCGCGCATATGAAGTGGGAAGGCAACCGTCAAAGCGACAACGTTGAAGACGCGCGGGATGGCGGCGGCGGCCGACCTGGCATGCGTTTGGGCGGCGGGCGTGGCATCGGCCTCGGGACCATCGTCATCGCCTTGATCGCGAGTTGGGCGTTTGGCATCAATCCCATGACGGTGCTCGGTGTGCTGGGCGGCGGGGGCTTGGGTGGGGCGGAAACGGTCCAACAAGAACCTGCAGGCGCTCCGCCTGCAAACGACGCGATGGCCCGGTTTGTTTCCACCGTCTTGGCTGACACGGAAGATGTGTGGCGCGAACAGTTCAAACGGGCAGGCAAGACCTACCGTGAACCGAAACTTCGGCTCTTTCGCGGCAGCGAGCCCACGGCTTGCGGTCGAGGCGAGGCCGCAATGGGTCCTTTTTACTGCCCCGGTGACGAAAAGGTCTACATCGACCTGTCTTTCTACGAAACGATGCGCACGCGCATGGGCGCGCCTGGTGACTTTGCCCAAGCCTATGTCATTGCCCACGAGGTGGGCCACCATGTACAAAACTTGATGGGCATCACCGCCAAAGTGGATGCTCGACGCGGACGTGTGAGTGAAGCCGAGCAAAACGCGCTGAGCGTGCGCCTGGAATTGCAAGCGGATTGTTTCGCGGGCATTTGGGCTCATCATGCCCAAGCTGCGCGACAGATTCTGGAAAAAGGTGATATCGAAGAGGCCCTGAACGCCGCCTCACAAATTGGCGATGACACGTTGCAGCGTCAGTCCCAAGGCACGGTGCGTCCCGAAACCTTCACCCACGGCAGCAGCGCCCAGCGCGTGCGCTGGTTCAAAGTGGGCTTACAAAGTGGCGATTTGAACCAGTGTCAAACCTTTGACGGACGGCCACTCTAGGAGGCTGTCGGGCGCTGGGGATGGGGCCGCCTCACCGAATCAGGACCAGCCAATCGCAGCGCAAGCGGCCTTGGCGGTGCAAGCGGGAACGCAGCAACACATAAGCGCTTGGTAAGGCAATCAGACCCATGCAAGCCAGTGGCATCCAGGCGGAGCCTGCGAGCAAGGCGGCGGGAATACCTGTCCATCCCAAGAGCCAGAGGGTGAGCACGGCCTCCCACAGCTGCCACTCCACACGTTTGGCTGAGCCCTGACGCAGGTGCCAAGTTTTGAGGCTACTCAATTGATTCAAAGTCATGCCGTGTCCCCTTGCGACTTCAGACAAAAGGGGAGCCGCAGCACCATTCTGACCGCGGCCGATGCGAGCCCAAGGCCACATCAGCACGGTATTTCAGGCGTTGTTTCGGTGGGGACTGGCGCGCCGTTACCTCGGGGGCACCGCATGCAAGTGCGCAGCGGTGGGTGGATTCAAGCTTGAATCACACCACCACGCACCGAGCGGGTGGTGGCGCCATAGGCAGAGTACAAGGATGTGGCGTCGCTGGGGATGAGCACGTCAATGGCGCGATCCAGTGCGGCGGTGGCGCGGGCGAGGGACTCTCTTTGTGCCGCCACTTGGCCACTGGCGCGAGACAACCGGCTGCGCAGGCTGGCAGGAATAGGGCCGCTGCGTGCAGCCAGAGCGAACTGGTCGACGGCACGGGTCAACGCGGTTAGCAAGCCGGTGGCGTTCTGTTCAATCGCCACCGCATCACGCACGCGCAGCGCTTCACCCAATCCGGTCAGGCTGTTTTCCACATCAACCAGGCTGGCTTCGAGCGCGGGGCTGATGGTGGCAACAGGCGGGTTGGCAGTATTCGCTGGGGAAAAAGGCTTCATGACGCGTGGCCCGGTCAATCTGAGATCAGGAAGACGATTTGTTCAACAACTCTTGCGCATTGGCAATCAGTTTGTCGGCAATGGCTTCTGGATTGGGTTTGAAAGTTCCAGATTCAATGGCGGCCGACACTTGGGCCACTTTTTCAGCATTGAAATCTGCGTTGGCCGCTGTGGTTCCACTCGTGCTTTGCAACAACGAGGTGGCAGCGCTGGACAGCGCGACTTGGCTGCTGGCGTCGGCAGCGGGCGCAGCGCCCGCTTTGGTGTCAGCGGTCGCACGTGACGTGGGCAGCGTGGTGGTGGCCAGTGGCTGGGGACTGTCTGAATTTCCGATTTTCATGGCGTTCTCCAAGATGACGGGGTAAATACATCAACAGTGAGGACTGTAGAACGATGTGGATCCGTCAACATGAATGGGTTATCGGTCGGCTTGAGGTCGACTTGAGGCCTATTTTCGTGAAATTTCTGATTTTTCATAGTGGCGACCCTAGAAGCGGCCGTTGGACGCGCCCGAGTGGGCTGCGATGCGGTGCGATGGCAAGGCGTGACAACGCTGCGGGCTCGTGCCCGCGAGGCGAAGCAACGCCGCCAGCGTGCCGCAGCGCAGCTCAATCGGGTGTGTAGCGCTGCCACCCAAGAGCTGCGGGTTGTCGTGTGAAGAAGTTGCGATGTTCATCTGATGTTTCCAGCGGAATAGAGCGGTCAACTGCCGCTTCTAGGGTATCTCCACCAGGCGTTCGCCGACGGGCATGCCAGTGAGCGTACGCCCACTCTCCATCTTGATTCGCGCAGACTGCCCTTCCAATCCAGGGGTTTGGGCTTCACCCTGACTGGCCACACGGTAGCCGGGGCCTATGGCCACCACCTTGACCAAATCACCCGCCGCAAACCACTGCTTGGGTTTGAGGTGGAACTGGCGCAGGCTTTGCCCGGGCGCCATGGCGCGGGTCAGGCTGCGGCCCGTGACCAGATTGCTGTCGAACATGGCCTCTGAATTGTTTTCGGCCAAATCGACTTCGGCTTGACTCAAGTCGCCTTCAGTCAGCACATGCCCGGCAGGCAGGGTGCTGGCCGCCACCAAAGCGGGCGCCATGATTTTGACGGTGATGGGAAGAAAAACATTCCACGGTTTTTCACCCTGGACACAACGCAGCCCAATGCGGGTGCGGCCCCACAACACACTGCCTGTGGGCACATAGGGTTGAATTTGGGTGCACGGGGCCAATCGCAAACGCGGATCAAGCTGCCCGACTTGCACCTCGACCCGCCGGATGTCGGTGCGGCTGGACTGGCGCAAGGCGTCCACAGCGAGTTGACGAACTTGTTGTTCGATGCCGCCCGGGCTTGCATCTGTGAGCTGTTGTGCACTGCACAGCCCAGAGATCAACACCAGCAGCCATGCAGCCGGCCGCCGTGGCAACACCACAGATGCAAACCAACAGGAGCGGCGATCCATTTCCATGGATGCACTGTAAGGGCGGTGCCGTGCGTTCAGTGGGTCGAATTGGACGGCCTTTTGCTGTCTATTCACAGCAACATCAGATGGCGGCTGTTCGCACAATTCAGCCAGGCCTCGGTCTTGCTGCACACAACGCCCTTCCTCACAGGATATCGGCGTTGAAACTCAAAACTGAAGAGCCCTACGAACTAACAGGGAGCTGTCATGCTCAATCGACTCACCGACTCGCTGAACTTTCATGGCCAGGCGCTCCTGCTTCGGGCCGAACGGCAAAAACTGATCGCCAGCAACATTGCCAATAGCGACACGCCCGGCTACCAAGCCAGGGACATCGATTTCGCCAGCGCCCTGCGCGAGGCCACCGGCACCAGTTCTGCCGCTCCCGCCATGGCACGCAGCAGTGGCGCGCACCTCAGCGGCAGCACGGGCGCCATGGGTGAGCCGCACTTGGTCTACGCCACCAGCAGCCAAACCAATCTGGATGGCAACACGGTGGACATGGACAGAGAACGCGCCAGTTTTGTGGACAACGCCGTGAAGTACGAAGCCACGCTGCGTTTCATCAACGGCAATGTGCGGACGATGTTGGATGCGATCAAAGGGCAATGAGCATGAGGTCTGTTTTTGAATCAACGGAGGTTTTGTCATGACCATGTTGAACATCTTCAATGTCGCGGGCAGCGCCGTCAGTGCGCAAAGCCAACGCCTGAACGTGGTGGCCTCCAACTTGGCCAATGCCGACACGGTGGCCGGGCCGGACGGAAAAGCCTACAAGGGACGCCAGGTCACATTCGAAACCCAATTGATGGGCGCACAAAGCGGCGATGTCACGGCGGCTGGTGTGCGCGTGAGCGCCGTCACGGAAAACGAAGCGGCCGGCCGCCGAGTGCACAACCCCCAACACCCGCAGGCGGACGCCAATGGGTACGTCACCTACAGCAACGTGAACCCGGTGGAGGAGATGGTGAACATGATATCGGCTTCGAGGTCCTATCAAAACAACGTGGAAGTCATGAACACCGCCAAAAGCTTACTGCTCAAAACCCTGCAACTCGGAACTTGATCGGAAACCGCACCATGAACGTGAACACCTTGAACACCGCCGCCACCACCGCTTCAAGCAGTGGCACCAAAAAAGCCACCGACGACGCCACTGCGGCAGCCGACCGGTTTTTGAAGTTGCTGGTCACGCAAATGCAAAACCAAGACCCGCTGAACCCGATGGACAACGCCCAGGTGACAAGCCAAATGGCACAAATCAACACCGTCAACGGCATTGAAAAGCTCAACACCACGGTGCAGGGGTTGTCAGGGCAATTCATGCAAATGCAGGCGCTCCAAAGTGCCGGTCTGGTGGGTCACGATGTGATCGTGGCGGGCAACCGGCTGGACATGCAAGACGGCGTGGGACAGGGCGGCTTCGAGCTGGACGGGCCCGCCGACAAAGTTACCGTGGAGGTTCTGTCGTCCTCCGGCGCTGTGATCGACACGCTAGAGCTCGGTGCCCAAGGCAGCGGCATGGGTAGCTTCAATTGGGCGGCGGGCGACCATGCCAAAGACAGCGGCTTGACGTTTCGCGTCAGCGCCAAGATCGGTACCGCCTCGGTGCCGAGCACCGCCTTGATGCGCGACCGGGTAGATGCCGTCAGCGCTGCCGGCAAAAACCTCACGCTGCAATTGGAAAACAGCGGCAGCGTCGCCTACAGCGACGTCAAAGCTTTCAACTGAAACACCCCGATCCCCCTCTTCACCACTGAAGGAAAACTACCATGAGCTTCCAGCAAGGTCTCTCCGGTTTAAATGCCACCGCCAAAAACTTGGAAGTGATTGGCAACAACATTGCCAACGCCAACACCTACGGCAGCAAGTCCGCACGTGCCGAGTTTGCAGATGTGTATGCCAACGCCATCAACGGCGCGGGCAGCAACAACGTAGGCATTGGCGTGACGATTGCCAAGGTGGCCCAGCAGTTCACGCAGGGCAACATCAGCACCACCGAAAACCCACTGGACGTGGCCATCAACGGCAGCGGTTTTTTTCAAGTGGCCAAGATCACACGGGACGCCAGCGCGCCCAGCGACGCCGCGCCCAGGGTCGACGGTGCCCCTTTGTACAGCCGCAACGGCCAGTTCAAAACCGACAAACAGGGCTACATCGTCAACAACCAAGACCAGGTGCTGTTGGGCTACGGCGTGGACGAAAACGGCGTCCTGGACACCCGGGCCAGCGGCCCCATGCAGCTGCCCACCAGCGGCATCAAGGCCAGTCCCACCACCAGCACCACCATGCAGTTCAACCTGGACTCGCGGGCCTCGGTGATCACATCGGCGATCGATTTCAACGACCCCACCACCTACAACAACTCCACTTCGATGACGGTCTACGACTCCAACGGCCGCAGCATTCCGGTGACCTATTACTACAAAAAAATCGGCAACAACGAGTGGGATGTGTACGCCACTGCCAACAAAGAAACCCTGCTCGGCACCGCCCCCACCCCGCCCGTGACCGTGCCCACGCCGTTGCCCGTGGCCACCATCAGTTTCCCGATAGACGGCGCCCCCCCTGTGGGCGGTGATTCAACCGCAGCGCCCGCCGAACCAGGCTATGTGACCTTCCACACGGCGCCCACGCCCACTGGCACGGTGGTGGACACGGAAGAAGTCGATGCCAAAGGCGTGTTCACCAACATTCCCGCGCTGACCTTGTCCGACGGCGTGACGCAAACCAATCCACTGGTCGGCATCACGATGGACTTATCCAAGGTGACCCAGTATGCGTCCGCCTTTGGCGTGACTGACTTGACCCAAAACGGCAACCGCCCTGGCGAGCTGGCCGGTGTGTCGATTGCGGCCAACGGCGTGTTGACGGCGCGCTATTCCAATGGCGTGAGCCGCGCGGCAGGTCAAATTGAGCTGGCCAATTTCCGCAACCCGCAAGGTTTGCAACCCCTGGGCGGAAATGCCTGGGCCGTGACGTACGAGTCGGGTGAACCGATTTTGAACGTGCCGGGTAACGGCAACACCGGCGTTGTGCAATCGGGGGCACTGGAGGAATCCAACGTGGACTTGACTGCTGAGCTGGTCAACATGATCACCGCTCAACGCGCTTACCAAGCCAATGCACAAACCATCAAAACCCAAGACCAAGTGCTGCAAACCTTGGTTAACTTGAGGTAAGGGGAACTTTGAAGCCCACAGTCATCCAGGAGCACTGATATGGACCGCATGATTTATCTCTCCATGGCTGGGGCCAAGGCCACCATGCAGCGGCAAGACACCTTGGCCAACAACCTGGCCAACGCGTCTACCGTCGGCTTTCGGGCCGAGCTCCAGGCGTTTCGTGCGGTGCCCGTGCAAGGCAGTGGTGCCAGCACACGGGTCTACGCAATTGAAACCACGTCGGGTTACGACAACTCGCCAGGTGTCATCACCCACACCGGGCGCAACCTGGACGTGGCGGCGCAAGGCAAGTCGTGGTTTGCAGTTCAATCGCTGGACGGCACCGAGTCCTACACCCGCGCTGGCGGATTTGAGGTCAGTGCCGATGGCGCACTGGTCACACGCAGCGGTTTGCCCGTGATGGGTGACGGTGGCCCGATTCAAGTGCCGCCCAACAGCGAAGTCAGTTTTGGCAGCGACGGCACGGTGAGCAGCACGGTGAACGGCCGCTCAACGGCAGTTGGCAAACTCAAGTTGGTCACCCCCGAAGGGGCGCTGGCCCGTGGCGGGGATGGTTTGTTCCGCGCCGCAGAAGGCGATTTACCCGCAGACGCCAGCGCGCGCGTGCAATCGGCAGCACTGGAAGGCTCCAACGTCAGCCCGGTGGAAACCATGGTGACCATGATTGCTGCGGCGCGCCAGTTCGAAACCCAAATGAAGATGCTGCAAACGGCAGAGGCCAACGAGAAGGCTTCGTCGCAGCTGTTGTCGATGAATGGATAAACACCCCTGCCCCGTCATTCCCGCGCAGGCGGGAAACCAAAGCGTGATTGAACCGCAACCGCTGGTTCAAACACCATCACCGACTGGATTCCCGCCTACGCGGGAATGACAGTTGGTTTACTGCGAAGGACCCTCACCATGATGCGCTCCCTGTGGATCTCCAAAACCGGCATGGAAGCCCAGCAAACCCAGCTGGACACCATCTCCAATAACCTGGCCAACGTCTCCACCAATGGCTACAAACGCTCGCACGCGGTGTTTGAAGACCTGATGTACCAAAACCTGCGCCAGGCGGGCTCCAACAACTCAGAACAAGCCACTTTGCCCACCGGCTTGCAAGTGGGTTTGGGCACACGCGCGGTGGCTACGTCGCGCATGTTCAGCCAAGGCAATTTGCAGCAAACTGGCAACGCCTTGGACCTGGCGGTTCGCGGGCAAGGTTTCTTCCAAGTGCAGTTGGCCGATGGCACCACGGGCTATACCCGTGACGGTTCGTTTCAAGTCAGTCCGCAAGGGCAGTTGGTCACGAACAACGGTGAAGTGGTTTCGCCTGGCATCACGATTCCAGCGGGTGCGCAAGGCATCACGGTGGGCGCAGACGGCACGGTCAGCGTGTCCATCGCAGGCCAGACCGCTCCTCAGGCCGTTGGCCAGTTGCAGCTCGCCAACTTTGTGAACCCGGCCGGTTTGGAGCCTCGCGGCCAAAACATCTTCACCGAAACCGCTGCCTCTGGTGCGGCATCCACCGGTGCACCTGGCCAAAACGGCATGGGTGCCATGACACAGGGTTTTGTGGAAACTTCCAACGTCAATGTGGTGGAAGAGTTGGTGGCCATGATTCAAACCCAGCGTGCTTATGAGCTCAATTCCAAGGCGATTCAAACCTCGGATCAAATGCTGCAAAAGTTGAGCCAAATTTGACATGCTTTGCTGTGAGTAAGAGGTGCCCACCATGAAAACACTGTCTTTGGCCATGACCCTGGCCGCAAGCGCTTTGCTCAGCGCTTGCCAAACACTGAACTCGCCACCACCTGTGGACTTGACGGGCCCCACGTCGGCACGGCCTGTTGCCACACCCATCCCCACGGTGAGCAACGGCTCTATATTTCAAGCCAGCCAATACCGACCCTTGTTCGAGGACCACCGCGCCCGCTTGGTCGGTGACGCACTGACCATCCAGATCGTGGAAAAAGTCTCAGCCAGTCAAAGCAGCACCAGCTCCATCGACAAGGGCGGCAAGCTGTCGGCCAGCGTCAGCGCCTTGCCCTTTGTTTCACCCAAAGCCTTTGCACGCGCCACAGCCACTGGCAGCTCATCGAACAGCTTTGAAGGCAAGGGCAGTACGGAAAACACCAACAACTTCTCTGGTGTGATCACTGCAACGGTGATCGAGGTGCTGCCCAATGGCCACCTCATCATTGCCGGTGAAAAACAAATTGGCGTCAACCACAACGTTGACGTGCTGCGCTTTTCCGGTCAGGTGGACCCCCGAGCCATTCAACCCGGCAATTCCGTGGCATCCGCGCAAATCGCCAACGTGCGCATCGAGCACCGGGGACGCGGCCAGCAAGCCGAAGCCCAAGGAATAGGCTGGTTGTCACGGTTCTTTTTAAACGTTCTGCCGATTTAAGTTTCTTGAAAATGGGGCATCCACTGGATGAACCCCATGAACCCACTGCACGACTCCTTCGGCGACCCCTACAACACCTGGCGCATCGACGCGACCAAACAGGTGGATGAGAAGTCAGACCGTATCGTTCGGGTCTTGATCTTTCTGGCGGGCATTTTGGCCAGCGCCGCGCTGTGGTGGCCTGGCCCGGCTCACGCCACACGCATCAAAGAAGTCGCCACCGTGCAAGGCGTGCGCAGCAACCCCTTGGTGGGTTACGGCCTGGTGGTGGGGCTGGACGGAACAGGGGACCAAACCACCTCCACACCCTTCACGACGCAAAGCATCAACGCCATGTTGCAGCAAATGGGGGTCACCGTGCCGCCCGGCACCAACATGCAGCTCAAGAACGTGGCGGCCGTGATGGTGACGGCTCAACTGCCTGCATTCGCCCAGCCCGGGCAGAACATTGATGTGAACGTATCGTCGCTCGGCAACGCAAAAAGCCTGCGCGGCGGAACCCTGATTGCCACACCGCTCAAAGGAGCGGATGGGCAAATCTACGCGTTGGCACAAGGCAATTTGATCGTGGGGGGCGCAGGCGCCTCGGCCGGCGGATCCAAGGTTCAAATCAACCACTTGAGTGCGGGCCGTATTCCCGATGGCGCCTCGGTGGAGCGCAGCGTCGCCACGCCGTTGAACCAAGGCGATGTCATGCAACTGGACTTGTCCTCCAGCGACTACAACACGGCTCGAGAGGTCGCGCGGGCCATCAACACCCGCATGGGTGCAGAGGTAGCACAAGCCATCGATGGCCGTGTCGTGCGTGTCAGCATGCCTCCGCCGGGCAACCAGCGCATCGCGTTTTTGGCCGACATTGAGAACCTCCCTGTGATCCTGGCAGCACCCGCAGCGAAAGTGGTCGTCAACGCGCGCACCGGTTCGGTGGTGATGAACCAATCCGTGACCCTCAAAGCCTGTGCGGTCGCGCATGGCAGCTTGTCGGTCACCATCAGCACCACCCCCATCATCAGCCAACCCGGGGCCTTGTCCCAAGGGCAAACCGTGGTGGGGCAAAAGTCAGACATCACGATCTCTCAACAGCCCGGTGCTTTGATTCAAATGCCTGCCGGAACCCAATTGGCAGACGTGGTGAAAGCGCTCAACACGCTGGGCGCCACACCACAAGACCTGCTGGCCATCTTGCAAGCCATGAAGTCGGCAGGTGCACTCAACGCCGAGATTGAGGTGATTTGATGACTGCGCCCCTGGGATCCTCGCTCAGCACCAACGTTTCGCCATCGCTGGCAGGCGATGTACGCGGCATCGATTCCTTGCGCGCCACCGCAAGCCGCGACCCCAAAGCGGCGGTGCAAGCCGTGGCCAAACAGTTTGAAGCGCTGTTCATGCAAGAGCTGATGAAAAGCATGCGCCAAGCCACGCTCTCTTCGGACATGCTGGAGAACAGCGGCACCAAGATGGGCACCGAAATGCTGGACACCCAGTTCGCCAGCCAAATGACAGGCTTGTCCGGCGGTTTGAGCCAGGCCATTGTCAAGCAGCTGGAACGACAAATGGGAGCGACCACGCCCGGCGTGGAAACAGGCCCCATCGAACTCAAGCCCCTGCAATGGGGAAACACGCCCGGCGTTTTTCAACCCATCAAACCTCAGCAGGCTGTGCCACAGCCACAGGTCAGCAGTCCTTCGCTGCAAGGCACGCACACGGAACGTCAACTGAGTTTTGTCAAACAACACGCCCAGGCTGCACGGTCGGCCGAAGCAGCCACCGGCATCCCGGCCAGTTTCATGGTGGCGCAAGCCGCCCATGAGTCGGGCTGGGGCAAACGCGAGATCAAAAATTCCGACGGCAGCACCTCTTTTAATGTGTTTGGCATCAAAGCCGGTGGCAGCTGGAAAGGGCCAGTGGCCGAGATCGTGACCACCGAATACATCAATGGCGAGCCGCGCAAAGTGGTGGCCAAGTTCCGCGCTTACAAGTCCTACGAAGAATCGTTCAACGACTACGCCAGACTGATGCAGAACAGCCCACGCTACTCGCAGGTGCTGGCCCAAGCCAATACCGCTGAGGGGTTTGCGCAGGGCTTGCAGAAGGCGGGATATGCCACCGACCCTGCCTATGCGGACAAGCTGGGCCGTGTCATCAACACCACGCTGCGCTTGCAGCGGATGGTGACCTGAATCCGATGGAGAACACCTCATGACCGCCTCTCCACTCATCTCCATCGGCATGCGTGCCATGACGGCGAACTACGCCGCCTTGCAAGCCACGGGCAACAACATTGCCAACGCCAACACGCGAGGCTACTCGCGACAGCAGGTGGAATTGCAAACGTCGATGAGCCAGTACAGCGGTTCTGGCTTTTTTGGCAAGGGTGTGGACGTGTCCACCGTGGCCCGAAAACACAGCGAATTCTTGACGCGCGAAGTGGCGCTCACCGGTGCAGTGGCAGCAGCCGACGCCACACGCGCGGATCAACTCAAACAGCTGGAGAAATTGTTCGGGACGGGAGAGGCCGGCATCGGCTATGCGGCGGGCCAGTTGTTCAACTCGTTTGTTGATGTCTCCAACGGGCCGCAGGATACTTCCTCGCGTCAGGTGTCGCTGTCGCGTGCGCAAGAGCTGGCCACGCGTTTCCATACCACGGCAGACCGCATCGACGCGTTGCAACTGGGCGTGTCGCAGGATTTGTCGGTCAGTGTCAAAAGCGTGAATGAACTGGCGCGCCAAATCGCCGAGTTGAACCAGCGCATTTCTGTGGCCGAAGGGGTGGGGCATACGCCGAACGATTTGCTGGACAAACGCGAGCTGGCCATTCAAGACCTGAGCAAGATGCTGCAGGTCAGCACGATTGCCGCGAGCGACGGCTCGGTGAGTGTGTTTTTTGCCGGCGGCCAGCAACTGGTGCTGGGCAACGAAACCACCCAGCTTGCGGTGGTGCCGGACAACTTTGACCCCACCAAGTCGCAGCTGCAAGTGATAGACGGTGGCGTACCCCGGCCTGTGCTCACCGAGCAGCTCGGCGCTGGTTCCATCGTGGGTTTGCTGCGTTTTCAAAATGACGACCTCACCTCAGCGCGCAACATGCTGGGCCAACTGGCGGTGGCCATCAGCGGTGGGGTGAACCAGCAGCAATCACTGGGCTGGGACTTGAACAAACAGTTTGGTGTCGACATCCTCAGCGTCGGCGCACCCAAGGTGCTGCCCTCCCAACTTAACTCAGGAAACGCCGCACTGAGCGTGGTGATTGATGACGCGAGCTTGGTGCAAGCCAGCGACTACGAACTGTTTTACCAAGGCGCGGGCAACTATCAGCTGAGCCGGGTCTCTGGCCAAAAACCGCCGTTGCCGGTCACGGTCACGGCGGCGCAATTGGCAGCAGGTTACAACCATGTCGACGGCCTACGCATCACCTTGAACAGCGGCACCCCGGCCGCAGGTGATCGTTTTTTGCTTCAACCCGTGGCGGTGGCCGCCCGTGACATGCAGCGCGTGCTCGACGACCCACGCGGTGTGGCGGCTGCATCGTCGGTCTCTGTCACCTTGGGTACCACCAATACCGGCTCGGCCTCGGTTGCTTCGCTGCGCACAGTCAATAACAGCATCAACCCTAAAGTAACGGTGAGCTTGACATTCACCAACAACAGCGGTGCCTACAACGCCACCTTCACGGACAACACCACCCCCCCGCCGGTGGTCACCACCGGCACGGGCACTTGGACTGCGGGCCAGCCCATCAGCTACAACGGCTGGGAACTGAGCCTCAATGGTGTGCCGAGAACGGACGACGTGTTGACCGTGGGTGAAACTCAGTTTCCTTCGAACAACAACGGCAACGCCAATGCTTTGATGGGCCTTCGGGACAGCAACTTGGTGGGCGCGGGGCGCGCTAACAACGGCCTGTCTGCACCCGCCAGCGGGGAAATCGTCATCTCCGGCAACAACGTGACCGACGCCTATGCCAGCACGTTGGCGGAGATTGGCATTCGGGTGCAAAGCAGCCAGTTGGCCTCGGATCAATCCACGGCCATTCAAAAAGATGCGGTGGCGCGGCAAAGCAACTTGTCGGGCGTGAACCTCGACGAAGAAGCGTCACGCCTCATCCAGTACCAACAAAGCTACCAAGCCGCCGCCAAGATGCTCCAAGTGGCGCAGTCGCTGTTTGACACGCTGCTGCAAGCCACCGCCCGTTGACTTGAGAATTACTTTCTAAGGGAACTGCCATGCGCATCAGCACCGCCAACACCTACGACGCCGGCGTGGACGCGTTAACCCGTCGCCAAGCGGAACTGAGCGAAACCCAGGCTCGCATGACCTCGCTCAAACGCGTCAACAAAGCCAGCGACGACCCAGCCGCCGCCGCCCGCGCCGAGCGCGCCCTGGCCAGCATTGTGCGCAGCCAGACCAACCAGCGCGCCGTAGACGCCAGCCAAAGTGCCATGACGCAAGTAGAGGGTGCGATTGGCGACGCCACCGCGCTCTTGCAGCAGGTGCGCGAGACCTTGGTGGCCGCAGGCAACGCGAGCTACACGCCGGCCGACCGGCTGACGCTGTCTGACAAGCTGTCCGCATTGCGCGAGCAACTCTTCTTTGTGGCCAACCGAGGCGACAGCGCCAGCGGTTTTCTGTTCGCCGGTCAAGGCTCCACGCTGGCGCCTTTTGTGGATGCGCCCGGTGGCGTGCAATACCTGGGCACCCAGGGCGAGGCGCAGACTGAACAAACCACGGCCCTGCCGCTGAGCGCCGACGGCGGCGCGGTATGGATGGCGGCCCGCACCGGCAACGGCGTCTTCAAAACCAGCGCGCTGACCAATGCCACCTCCAACGACATGCCGCGCAATGTTTACATCGACGGTGGCCAGGTGGTCGATCCCAGCGCCTACTACGCGGTGCCGCCCTCTACTTACAACATCAGCTTCAACACTGCTGTGGTGCCCACGACCTATGCCATCAACCGCACCCCCAACCCGCCTGCAGCCCCGGTGACGGTGTTGGCGCAAAGCGGCCCTTACGTGCCCGGCCTGGCGATGATGGTGGACGGCATGTCGTTCACCGTCAATGGCACACCGCAGCCCGGCGACGAGTTTCAAGTTGAACCCTCGACCAGCGACTTGGACGTGTTCAGCGTGCTCGACAAAGCCATCGTCGACCTCAAAGCGACCAGCCGCAGCGGCACGCAAATTGCCCAATTCAATGGCGACAACTTGCGTGCGCTCGATTCGGTACTCGGCAATATGTTGTCAGCCCGCTCTGCTGCGGGCGAGGTATTGAACCGGGGTGACAGCGAAACCGAGCGCCTGGCGTCGCAAAAACTGTCTGCCCAAACAGCGCGCTCCAATGCGGAGGACTTGGACATGGTGGAAGCCATCTCCGAATTCCAGAATCGCCAAACCAGTTACGACGCGGCGCTGAAGTCCTATTCGATGGTGCAGCGCATGTCGTTGTTCCAGTACATCAACGGTTGAGCCTGTGAATGTTAATTGCTACTGCGGCAGGCTCTGGCTGAGTTAGCTACAGCGCGATCAGCCTACACTCGGACAATCAATGTTTTGCTCGGAGATATTCAATGTTTAACGTGGCCATACTTGATTTGGTATCCCTGGGCTACTCACCGGTGATCGACCGCAACCGCGCTGTCATCGCCACACGCCTGACCGTTTTCCCATTGAAACCCGATACGATCCTGGACGCTTGCGAGTTGCTTAGTGCAGTCAGCGGCGTGTGGCCCGAAGAGGGCGCGCGCGTGGTGCTTAACGTGGCCAGCGAAACACTTCTCCAGGACCTAATGCGTGCAGAGCCGAGCGGCAACATCATGGTGGAAATACCTGCATTTATGGCCGCCGATGAAAGCAATGCGGCTGCTATTTTTGCCCTGCACTCGCGTGGCAACGCCTTGATGCTCAAAGGACGACCGTTGAGCGAGTTACCTCGCACAGTTTTACCCTGTTTCAAGTATTCGATCATTGATTTCTCAGACGACCGTCGCTTGCACGAAACCCACATGCCAGTTGGAATCTCGCGCAGCATTCAACACGTTCAGGCAGGTGTCCGCTCGGTTGCAGACATGGAGCTGAGTTTCAGTCGCGGAGCAACTGCGGTGTTGGGCTGGCCGATTGACGATGTCGTGACGAGTGGTGCTGCGAGAGGAAAAGCAGCCGGTCAAACCGACCTGAATACCATTGTTGAACTGATTCACCGCGTCGACACCGAAGAGCCCATCGACAAGCTGGAAGCCACGCTCAAACGCGACCCGACTCTGGCCTTCAAATTGATGCGTTACATCAACTCGCCTGCATTCGGCTTGTCGGTGGAGATCAGCTCCTTCCGCCACGCCATCATGATGCTCGGTTACGCGCGACTGAAACGTTGGTTGGCCCTGCTCTTGGCCACGGCCAGTAAAGACGTGAACTTGAAGCCCGTGATGTTCGCCGCTGTGCGTCGTGGCTTGCTGATGGAAGAGTTGGTTCGCTCCAGCGGCGACGAAGAAATGCGCAACGAAATGTTCATCTGTGGTGTGTTCTCCTTGCTCGACCGCATGTTCAAGCAACCCTTTGATGAACTGCTGAAATCCATTCCAGTTCCAGAGAAGGTTTTCCAAGCGCTGGTCGAACAGACCGGCCCCTACCAACCCTACTTGGATGTGGTGCGCGCGGTGGAAGATGGTTCGCCCTATGATTTCCGAAGCAGCGCCGACAACCTGATGATGAGCGTCAGCGAAATCAACCGCGCCATGCTGCGGGCATTGACCGCCGGCATGCAGCTGGATTAAGACGCGTTAACAAAAGACTGCGGTGTAAATCGCCTCACCCATGAAACCGCAAGAGTCCTGGGCCGGCAGCCCCCCACTGCGGGAGCTGCTGAGCCAGCTCTCTGACGCGATCCTGCTGCTGGACCGGCATGGCACCCTGCGTTTTGCCAATGGCGCGGCTTTGCGCCTTCTGTCGTGTGAGCCTGGCACGCTGTTGATTGGCTTAAAAGCACTCATCGGTGAGGCCGCAGTCACTTGGTTGCAGCAGGCATTGGCCAGCGAATCCCCGGCCCGCTCATCGATTCCGGATGCCCTGCTGGCGGATGGAAGACGGGCGCGCCTGACTTGGAACCTGCTGGACGACCAATACGGCGCACTGACAGTTTTGGCACACGCTGCAGCAACAGCCGATTCTTTGAGCACCCAAGCCCCACCGCTTCAAGTCATACAGGGTGAGTTGGCGCAGCGGGTGCTGGAGGTGTTTTGGGCATCGCCCTATCCAGTGACCTTGCAAGACGCTCAATTTCGTTTTGTCGACGTCAATGCGGCCTATTTAGCCTTCACCGGCTACCAGCGCGAGCAACTGATAGGCCGCGACACCAAAGAGCTGCAACCCGCGCAAGACCACGAGCGCATCTTGGCCGACCGCGCACGCATCAACAGCGAGATCGGTGCCAACACAACTCGTTTGTTGGAACGACGAATCATCGCCGCCGACGGCCGTGAGCGTCACTTTCGGTTCTCGCGGCGCATGCTGCAAGACGAGGCCGGGCAAACCTTCTACTTGGCGGTGCTGCAAGACAGCACTGCTGAACACAGTGCGCGCGCCCGGGCCGAACGCTCGGCGCGTGAATTGGACGACTGGTTTGACCTGAGCCCCGTCGGCATGGTGTTGTTCGATGAAGCGGGCCTCTTTGTTCGCACCAACCCCATGTTTCAAAGTTTATTGGGGAGCAACCATGTGGAGCTGAGCCAAGCACCGCCCGATCTGCAACACCTCATGGCGTGGTCCGACGGTGCACCTGACGCAGCATTGCTGCACGCCGGCCCACTGGTGGTACGCGAAAGCTGGTCGCCACCTATTGACGAAAAACCGCGCCGTGTGCGTGCCACGCTGCGCAGCTACCTCACACCCGGTGGACAACGCCGCTTCATGGCCGTGGTGGAAGACCGCAGCCTGGAAGAAGAGCGGGACCTGGCGCAAATGCAAATTGGCGCTTTGATGGACGCCGCTGGCGTCGGCTTGGCGACCTTCCAAGAGTCTTCCGGCTGGGTGCAACCCACTTGGCGACAACGCGACGACGGCTCCCCTTCGGGAATCCATAACGAAGCACCCTCCTCCGCCGCCTTACAAAGCATCAGCCGCGACATCGTTTTGCCGGAGTCGCTGCCTGAATATGAAAAACTGCAGCAAGCATTGCGCCGCGGGCAGCGTACCGAGGTGCGCTATGCCATCAACCACCCCGAGTTGGGGCCGCGCTGGTTGCTCACGCGGGTGGAGCCCGCCACCTTGTCGTCGGGAAAACGCAGCACAGCGGTGGTGACCTTGGACATCACCGAGCAGCACCAAAGTGATGTGCGCAACCAGGAACTCCTGCGCGAGCTCTCGACCATTCTGGACAGCACCACGGCAGGCATCGCTTACATCCGCGGCGACACATTGGTCCGTTGCAACCGCCGTTTTGAGTTGATGCTGCGTTTGCCGACAGACACCGACGGCAACGGCACCCAGCGCGTTGCAGGACGCAGCATCCACAGCCTCTTTGGCCACAACGAACAGGCACAGCGCATTGCGGTTGACACCTTGCAGGCACTGACTGAAGGAAGTCTGTACGAAACCGAGGTCGAGGTACCGGTACACAACCGATCCGGTCCCAGCTCGGTGTGGTACTCGCTGTCAGTACGCCGTACCGGCCAGCGCGGAGAACTCACCGAAGCGATTGCGGTGCTGTCCGACATCACCCGACTGAAAACCCAACAACTTGAGCTGGAGCATTTGGCACGTGACCGCGAGCTGATGTTCAGTGTGTCCGACGTGGGCCTCGCGTTCTTGCGCGGCGAGCGCATCCAACGCGCCAACGACGCTCTGGCGCATTTGCTGGGTTACACCGCCGAAGAATTGGCGATGTTGCCCATGGCGCAACTGTTTGCTGACGCGGCCGAGTTCGACCGCCACAGCAAACACGAATTGAATGGACTTCGGCAACACGGCCGCTGGTCGGGCGAGTTGCCGCTCAAGCGACGGGACGGCCGCCTGCTTTGGATGCAAGTGAGCAAACGTCTGGTGACCGAAGGAGACCTGGACGGCGGCATCATCGCCTCCTATGTGAATGTGGACGACCGCCACCGTGCTGAACAGGCCGTGGCCTTGCAAGCCGAACGCACACGCGCCATTTTGGACTCGGTGCTGGTGGGCATCGTCACCGTGGGCCCCGCGGGCATTGAGTGGATGAACCGCTCCGCACGGCGCATGTTTGGCGGCGATTTGGCCGACTTCATCAACGCGCCCATCAGCACCGTGGCCACGGCAGAAGTCGACCACCCCTTCCTGCAAACCCACTACCTGAACGAGCTGGTCGAGGGCCAGGCCGAAACCTTTGAGTGCCGCGTGAAAGCGCGCGACGGGCGTGAGTTTTGGGTGGTGGGCAATGTGGTGGCCACAGGCCGAGAAATGGCGGGTCGCCAATTGACCTATGCCCTGCTGGACATTGAGCGCCGCCGTCAAGCCGAAGCCCGCATTGCACAAACCCAGGCCTCCTTGCAGCGCATCATTGAAGCCGCGCCCATGGCCATCACACTGCGCGACGCCAGAACCCTGCGTGTTCTACAAATCAATGAAACCGCCGCGCGCATTGTGGGCCGCACACCCAGCCAGGTGGTGGGGTTGAACTTGGAGGACATGCACGAGGCCAGCACCGCCGCCGCCATGCGCGCTGACATGGAAGCGGCGCTCAGCGCCAGTGAAGTCACCAAACGTGAATACACCGTGACCACCTCGGGGGAGGCCCGTGTGTGGGATGCCCGCTTCATGCCGTTGTCCACACGCAGTCCAACGTCCACCACACCGGACGTGCAACATGCACCGCCTGACCAGCTGCTGCTGGTGGCCACCGATGTGACCGAACAGCGCCAGGCCCAACAAGCCAAGTTTGATGCTGCCATCGCCCAGCGCGAGATGTTGGTCAAAGAGGTGCACCACCGCATCAAGAACAACCTGCAAGGTGTGGCGGGGCTGTTGCAACAAATTTCCCAGCGCAAACCCGAAGTGGCCCCTGCCATGTCCGAGGTCATCACCCAGGTGCAGGCCATTGCCCATGTGTATGGACTGCAAGTGGGGGCTGATGGTCCTCTGAGACTGGCCTCGGTGCTGCAAGCCATCACGGGCTCGGTGCAGCGCACCTTTGGTCATGCCATCAGTTTGAGCATGGGCGTGGATGACACGCAATCGGGCGCACCCGGTCTGCCGCCCGAACGTTGGGTGTTGCCAGAAGCGGAGTCCATCCCGATCGCGCTGGCCTTGAACGAACTCTTGACCAATGCCATCAAACACACCGTCGCGCCAACTGGCAGGGCACGCCCCGAGGTCGGCTGCCAGCTGCTCAGCGGTGCTTCCGGCGTGGTCATCGTCATCACCAACCAGGGTCAACTTCACGAGGGTTTTGACCTGAGCAAGGTGCCAGGCGGCGTCTCGGGCCTGGGCCTGGTGCGCTCGCTGTTGCCTAGGCGCAGCGCCACCTTGACGCTGAGCAGCCAAGGCGCCTTGGTGGCGGCAAGGTTAAGTCTATTGCCCCCAGGCGTGCGGTTAGAACCCATCCGTGAGTAAATGCCTCCACGGCAAAGTCCCGATTGAACACCCCAGGGGCTATCCGCCACAATGCCTCCCGTGTTCACGAAGGGCTGAGTCACCATGAGTTCACCAAGCTACAAAGCCAAAATTCTGGTCGTCGACGATGACCGCTTGGTGCTGGCCACCGTCACCCATGGCCTGACCCAAGCCGGTTACCAGGTGTTCGACGCCGACAACGGCGACGACGCCATCTTGCTGGCGCGCGAGCACCGCCCCGACTTGGCTTTGCTCGACATCCGCATGGAAGGCAAAAGTGGCTTCGATGTGGCCGCCTACCTGCGCGACTACTGCCAAACACCCTTCATGTTTTTGTCAGCGTTCGCTGACGAAGCCACGGTCAAACAGGTGCATGCATTGGGCGCGGTCGCTTACTTGGTCAAGCCACTGGACATTGGTCAAATCGTGCCGGCCGTCGAAGCCGCTTTGGTGCGGGTGAACTTGATCGCGCCCTCTCCGCTGCGCACGTCCAGTGTCACTGCAAGCGTTGAAACTGAAACCATGCCGACCGTGGTCGCCATGGCCGTGGGCGTGCTGATGCACCGCCACGGCATCGACCGCATGGCCGCCCTCACACGATTACAGAAGATGGCGGATGAACAAGGCCATGCCATCGCCGCCCAAGCCCAGGCCTTGCTCAACGCCTTGGAGGTGTTGGCCAAGTCCGGGCCAGCCTGAACTGCATGCTCAAGTCAACTGAACTTGACTCAGCACTTCGCGCAACGCGTCCTGCGCAACCCGTTCACACAAATCGAGCAACCAGCTGGAAAAACCCACCGCTGCTGGGTCTGAGGCATGGCGCTGAAGGTAGTAGCTGTTCACGGGTTCCGCCGTCACCGCAAACAAAGGCAGCAGCGCGCCGCTGACGACCCAGGCTCTGGCCAAACTCGGACGCGCCAGCACCACACCTTGTCCGCTCACAGCGGCTTCCAAGGTCAGGCCTAAGTCCACCAGCTTGGGCCCACTTTGCGGCTCGGGCCAGGGCAGTCCCGCCGCCTTGAACCAGGGAGCCCAAGGCTCCAGCGGCGTGCGCAGCAAGGGCCAATTCAAAAGGTCACTCGGCTGATGCAGCGCTGCGAAACGCGATAAGAGTGCTGGGCTGGCCATGGGCAAGACGGCATCCACCATCAGGCGCTGTCCGCCCAGGGTTTTGGCGTCGGCCTTCCAATCGCCAGTGCGCACCTCCACATCGCTGTCCACCGCATGGCCGCCCAGATAGGGAATGGACAACATCAGCTCCAAGTCCGCCTCAGGATGAAGTTCGGTGAACTGCTGCAAATGGGGCACCAAAATTTGCCGCGCGAACGTGGGGGGAGCGCACACGCGCAAACGTTGGCGCTGAGGCTGGTTTGAGCGCCTCGCCGCCTGGTGAAGCGGCACCGCATTCAACATCGCCAGCGCAACGCTGACCTGCTCCAGGTACTCCTTGCCTGCGAGTGTCGGCGCCAAGGTTTTGCCACCGCGCTGCAAGAGCACCGTGCCGAGCTGTTCCTCCAAACCCGTCACCCGTTTGCTGACCGCGCTGGCGGTGACGTTCAGCTCGTCGGCTGCACGCTCAAAACTCCCCAAGCGCGCAGCGGTTTCAAACGCACGCAGGGCGTCAATGGAAGGAAGGCGGATCGGGTCCATGGACCCGATTCTCCCAGTACGGGTTATGGCGCCGCTTTGAGTATGGATAAATACGCAATCACATCCGCCCGCAGCGCCGGATCACTCAGGCTGTAGCCCATGCGCTGCCCCGGCACCAGGGCTTCTGGATTGGTCAGCCAACGGTCCAGCGTGCTGGCGTTCCAAACCAGTTTGCTCGCTGCCAAGGCGGGTGAGTAGGCAAAACCGGGCACCGCACCCGCACGCCGACCCAGGAGGCCCGCATGCCGCGGACCGACCCGGTCCGCCTCCACCGAATGGCAGCCGCCGCAGCGCGCCTCGTAGACCTGCTGCCCCCGAACGGCATCACCGCCCGCGAATGCACTGCTGCTGGCCAGCAGCAACGCACCCAACAGATGACCGCGCGGCCCCATAGACTCAACCGCCAAAACTCAAAGCGCCTGCTGGCAGGCTGCGGCCCAGCACTTGCGACAACACCGTCCAGTGCATGGTTTCATCGGCGGCCAGGCGGGCAGCGATTTGCCCCAGTTGCACATCTTTGAACGAGGGGATCACACCCAAATACGCATTGGTGGCACCGAGCTCCAACTTGGCGGCCAGGCTGAGCACATCGTTTTGGCTTTTCAGAGAAGCAGCATTCAAGGCCTTGGCATAGTCGTCCAATGATTTTTCTGCCACCGGCTTGCCGCCCATTTTCTGAATCGTGGCGATCAAGGCATCGCGGTGGGCTTTGTGGTGGGACTGAAATTGCACCGCCACGTCCAGCACTGGCTTTTGCAAGAGGCCACTGCCCGCACCCAATTGGTATGCGTTGATGGCTTCATGCTCCAGGCCCAAGGCCACGTTGAGAATGTTCACATCGGCGGCCATGCTGCCTGAGGACTGGGCGACGGCGCGGCTGGATGTGCCCGCGAGCAAGGTCACTGCAGCGGCGGACAATGTCACGCGGCTGGTTTGGCTGAGGAAAGAGCGGCGTGCCAGAGGAAGAACTGAGGTCATGGAAAACTCCTGTTGGGTGGGCGGTTAAAGTGCAGCGGGCTTGGTTGTATTTGCAAGCCCTCGCCCACGGCATTACGCGGCCTCCCGCCAACTGGATGCATCCACGCTCAGGTTGTTGACGTAAAACACGCAGCAGCGGCTACAGCCGCGCATCACATTGACCCCACCGGAGTTGTCCATGGCCTACCTTCCCCGCAGCAGCTGTCTGCGCACCGCCCTCAGCCTGGCCCTGCTGCTCAGCGGTGCCGCGCAAGCCCAAAGCGGCAAACTGCTGCTCACCGGCGGCGTCAGCAGCATTGATGGCGCGGCAGGCGGTGGGCTCACGCCCTGGGCCGTGACCGGGAGTTATGCGACCGAGGGCCAGTGGGGCGGCACCGCTTTTGTGTCTGGCACGAAGACCCAGGACTATGGTCTGCGTATTGCCGGTGCGGCCCTGTCCTTTCGTGACCGAGTGGAGGTGTCCGTGGCCCACCAAGACCTAGACACCAACAACAACCTCGCGCCGTTGGGCTTTCCCGGGTTGCATTTGCGGCAAGACATCATCGGTTTGAAGATCAAAGTTGCAGGGGATGCCGTGCTCGACAGCGACCGCTGGACACCGCAAATCGCTGTAGGCGTGCTTTACAAAAAAGCGAAGCCTGGGGTATTTGGCTCCACCTTGACCGGCCCATTGGGCGCCAAAGACAGCGGCACCGATGTGTACCTCAGCGCCACCAAACTGTTCTTGGCGCAAGGGATACTCGTCAATGGCACGCTGCGTGCCAGCAAGGCGAATCAAAACGGTCTGCTCGGTTTTGGCGGGGCGCAAAACGACCGCTATCAACTGTTGCCCGAACTGTCACTCGCCTACTTGCTGCACAAAAACATCGTCATCGGCGCCGAGTACCGCGCCAAACCCGACCACCTGAATCGTTCAGTCTTGGGGACAGGCGCTCTCAAAGAAGGCGACTGGTTTGACCTGTTTGTGGTCTGGGCCCCGAACAAAAATCTCTCGCTCGCCATGGCTTATGTCGACCTGGGAAAGATTGCCCCTGCGGTCCAGCCCAAGCGCCAAACCGGCACTTATTTTTCTGCGCAAATTGCGTTTTGAAACGCCCGGATTTGCATTCATTCCCTCATTTGAAAGGCATCACCATGCGTCGCTTCATGTCATCGCTGCTGCTGACCACCTGCTTCATCCTCGGCCATGGCTGGGCCGGCGCACAACCTGCAGCGGCGGACGACAGCCTTTACAAAGCTTTTGGCGAAAAAGCCGGTCTCACCGCCTTGATGGATGATTTTGTGAAACGCCTGGTGGCAGACAAACGCATCGGTTCGTTCTTCAAAGACACCAACCAAACCAACCTCGCTCAGCAACTCACCGACCAACTCTGCATGCTCTCTGGCGGGCCTTGCGTTTACCAAGGCGCCCCCATGAAAGACGTGCACGCCGACATGGACATCACCAAGGGCGACTTCAACGCCTTGGTGGAGGCGCTGCAAGCCAGCATGGAGGCCAAGAGCATCCCGTTTGCGGCACAAAGACGGATGCTGGCACGGCTGGCGCCGATGCACAGGGAGGTGGTGACGAAGCGGTGAGGCAATGAGCGCGGATGGCCACACATCAAACTCACCTTCTCTCGACGACGAAACGTTCGTTGATGTTGATGCTCGGTTGTTCGGAGCTCCAATAACTTTCGCAGGCAACGCCTTGCAAGCGGGAAAGGGGCTTTCGATCAATCCACGCTTGAGCCTCCTTGTACTTTTTCCCGTCTCTTCTGGTGTGAATGACCTTCCCGTTGAGGTAGTTGGTGCTGATTTTGTAGCTTGAGACCTTGACGTTCTCTTCGCTCAAGTTTTCTGCGCCGATCAGTTCAAGATCCATCAATTGATGGTTGTATCGAAAGTGCAGCGTAGAGCTGGAAATTCTGTCACTCACCCTCCAAAAGGCTTCCACCACCAGAGAGCGTTTCTCTATGCTCAGGTTGTAGAACTCCCGCGCATTGCAGAACTCATCTGACATCGAAAGGACGGTATAACTTTTGTCACGATTCCCGATCAAAACGACAAGCCTTTCGCCACGGGGGTCTTGCCCTCCAATCCAACCCGTTAGCACTATCGCCATGTCTGGAATGCCGTCGCCATTCAGATCCCCTTCAGCCGCAGTCCACGGACTTAAACGTTGCTCCGGAAATGCTGCAGCAATCACCGAATCCGCGATCTGGAATCTAGGGTTGGGTTGCGCAATTACGTTGCACGCGAGTGTCAACAGCAGGACCGAAGTGACAAGCAGGCGGTGTGTGTTCATGCATGACCTCAAAAAATGCTGCAGCGAAACGCCGTCATGGGCGGTTGTGAACAGGGGGTGCGATGCTCATAGAGGCGGAAAAACATCGGGGGCGTCTGTTCGTTCACAAAGCAGTTGGAAGCCGAGCCGGGATGGTCTCCAGTCGCGAGTTCTAGCTATGCTCCACGCCGCTTGCGCGGCGTGAAATTCAAAGTCGCACTCCCCGCATTCGCCCCCGCCGCCACCTGCAACTTCAAAGGCGCCTGGGTGGTCAGCTGGTCCGGGTGCCACACCACCACCTCGGCCGCCGCGTCGGGCACGTTGTCTATGCTGACTTTGCCGTTCGCATCGGTCTTGCCAAACCAGGGCGTGTCGGCCACATAGAGGTGGCCGCGCATCGACGAGTGCAAGTGGCAACCCAGGGTGATGGCACCGACTTGCGTGACCTTCAACTCAGCCGTGCTGCTGCCGCCGGGTTTACGTCTAGGGGGCGGGGCGCTGTAGCCGTCGCCGGTGCTGGCGCCTTGGACGCCGTCCAGGCGTAATTCAAACTCTTGAGCGGGCGGCGTGCCGCCCAGGGGCCCCGACGGCATGGAGCGGATGTGGTGGTCGTAGGGATCGCGGTTGGCAAAACGCACGGTGCTGCCCACGGACACGACAGACAGGAAGGGCGCGAACCGCAGGCCGCTTTGTTCAATCAGCACCGGCTTGGCCGCCGCTGTGGCGGGCGCGCCTTGGGTGGAGCGCACCAAGATCACGACGTCGGGGGCGGGTTTGCCCTCGGCATCGAGCACGGTGATGTTCACCGTACCGGCAGTTCCGGTTTGTAAAAACAAGGCCAGGGCGGCGCAGAGCGCGGTTTTGATCAGTGATGGTTTCAAAGAAGCCTCCTCAAAGGGATGGGTGGTGATGCTGACTCCAAACCTACGAAAACGCCAGTGTTTTGGATGCACGGCGTTGTTCACTGTCCAAACAAAGGACCGTCGTTTCGGGCAGATGGCACGCCCGGGGACGGCATGGACGAGGTCGGCGATGGGTTCAAGCCATCGGCCTTGTGCAATTGGCTGGCCTTCACCCCCAGCAAACGCAGGCGGCGGGTCAAGTCCACCCGTTTCAAACACTCTCCGGCCGCGCGGCGAATCTGGGCTGGGTCTTGCGTGACATCGGCCAGGGTTTGGTCGCGGGTGGCGATCTGGAAATCGTCGAAACGCAGTTTGATGCCTATGGTTTTGGCGGCATAACCCTTGCGCTGCAAGTCACCCGCCAAGCGGGTGCACAAGTCGGTGAACAGGGCGGACAAGGCAGGGCGGTCACGCACCGCATGCAGGTCGCGGTCAAAGGTGGTTTCGCGGCTGATGCTTTTGGGTTCGCTGAAGGTCACCACCGGCCGCTCGTCACGCCCATGGGCCACGGCATGCAGCCAGACGCTGGTGTTGGGGCCGAAGTGGGCTTGCAGCAGGTCCAGCGGTGCTGCGGCCAGCTCGCCTATGGTGTGGATGTTCAGTAGCTGCAGTTTGGCATTGGCTTTGGGACCGATGCCGTTGATTTTTTTGGCCGGCAGGGGCCAGATGCGGCTTGGCACTTCATCCAAACGCAACAACGTGATGCCGTCGGGTTTGTTCAAGTCCGAACCTATTTTGGACAAGAGTTTGTTGGGTGAAACGCCAACCGAGCAGGTCAGACCGGTGGCTTGGTGCACAGCATGTTTCAGCGCCAGGGCCATGCCGTGGCCACCGTCTTCCTGCGCGCCGGGCACGTCGGTCAGGTCGATGTAAATCTCGTCGATGCCGCGGTCTTCCACCACCGGGGTGATGGCGCGCACAGCCGCTTTGAAGAGGCGGGAATAACGGCGGTACTCCTCAAAGTCCACGGGCAGCAGCACGGCGTCGGGGGCCAGGGCGGCGGCCTTCATCACACCCATGCCCGAGTGCACGCCCAAAGCGCGGGCCGCATAGGTGGAGGTGGTGATGACGCCGCGCCCGGCGTAGTGCCGCAACCGGGCGTAACGCCGACTGCCATCGGCGAGCAGCTCGGGCTGGTGGTCGCGGCCACCGCCGATCACCACGGGCTGTCCCAGTAAATCGGGGTAACGCAGCAGCTCCACGGAGGCGTAAAACGCATCCATGTCCAGGTGGGCAATCAAGCGATCATTCATGGGCGGCAGGTGGGTTCAAGGGAAACTACCACAGAGTTTTTATCGCAAGAACGACGCCTCGTAACAGACCGGTCGCCACTCGTCGATATAATTTCCCTTTACCACCACGGCATTCGCGATGAAAAGTGCGTGCTGCATGCAATGACCAAGTTTGTCTTTGTGACCGGCGGTGTGGTGTCCTCGCTGGGTAAGGGCATCGCGGCTGCATCTTTGGCGGCGATCCTTGAATCGCGTGGCCTCAAAGTCACCCTCATCAAGCTCGACCCCTACATCAATGTGGACCCGGGCACGATGTCGCCCTTCCAGCATGGCGAGGTGTTCGTGACCGAAGACGGTGCCGAAACCGACCTCGACCTCGGCCACTACGAGCGTTACATCACCACCCGGATGAAGAAGGCCAACAACTTCACCACCGGGCAAATTTACAAGTCGGTGCTGGAAAAAGAACGTCGGGGCGACTACCTCGGAAAAACCGTTCAGGTCATTCCCCACGTCACCAACGAAATTCAAGACTTCATCAAACGCGGGGCTGGTGTGGACACACCCGACGCGGTGGATGTGGCGATTGTCGAAATTGGCGGCACCGTGGGCGACATTGAAAGCCTGCCCTTCTTGGAAGCCGCACGCCAAATGGCACTGCGCAACGGCCCGAACAACACCGCCTTTGTGCACCTGACCTATGTGCCCTTTATTGCGGCAGCCGGCGAGCTCAAAACCAAACCCACCCAGCACACGGTGCAAAAGCTGCGCGAAATTGGTATCCAGGCCGACGCGCTCTTGTGCCGCGCCGACCGGCCGATTCCTTCCGAGGAACGCGAAAAAATCTCCCTTTTCACCAACGTCCCCGAGTGGGGTGTGATTTCGGTCTGGGACGCCGACACCATCTACAAAGTGCCGCGCATGCTGCACGAGCAAGGGCTGGATGGCCTCATTTGCGACAAACTGCGCCTGTCCACGCCGCCCGCCAATTTGAAGCAGTGGGACGCGCTGGTGCACGAGGTCGAGCACCCGCAGCACCACGTCAGCATTGCCATGTGCGGCAAGTACACCGAGCTGTCCGACTCCTACAAGTCGCTCAACGAAGCCTTGCGCCATGCGGGCATCCACAACCACGCTCGGGTGCACATTGAGTACATCGACTCGGAAACCCTGGCGGCGGACAACATCAGCCAGCTCGGCCGATTTGACGCCATCCTGGTGCCCGGCGGTTTTGGCAAACGCGGTGTAGAAGGGAAAATTTTGGCGGCGCAGTTTGCGCGCGAACAAAAAATTCCCTATTTGGGCATTTGTTTGGGCATGCAAGTTGCCACCATCGAATATGCGCGCCACATGGCAGGGTTGAAAGATGCCAACAGCACCGAGTTCGAGCCCACCACGGCGCATCCGGTGATTGCCTTGATCGACGAGTGGCTGGATGCCGACGGCTCGATTCAAAAACGCGACGCCAACTCGAACCTGGGCGGCACCATGCGTTTGGGCGCCCAGAGCTCCGATGTAAAAACCGGCACCTTGGCGTTTGAAATTTATGGCCCTGTGGTCACCGAGAGGCACCGCCACCGCTACGAGGCCAACGAACATTACTTGGACCAGCTATCGCAAGCAGGTTTGGTCATTTCTGCCCTGACCCAGCGCAAAAAACTCACCGAGATGGTGGAGCTGCCACGCGCCGTTCACCCTTGGTACATGGGCGTGCAGTTCCACCCCGAGTTCAAGTCCACGCCCTGGGGCGGCCATCCACTCTTCACGTCCTACATCAAGGCGGCCTTGGTGCAAGCGGCTACCCTGCAAACCACCAAGGCGGCGGCATGAAACTTTGCGGATTCGATGTCGGTTTGACACAGCCCTTTTTTTTGATCGCTGGGCCCTGCGTTATTGAGTCGGAACAATTGCAAATGGACGTGGCGGGTCAGCTCAAAGAGATGACGTCCAACTTGGGCATTCCCTTCATCTTCAAAAGCAGCTTCGACAAAGCCAACCGTTCGAGCGGCTCCACGTTCCGCGGCCCCGGCCGCGACAAGGGGCTGGAGATACTGGCCAAAGTCAAACGCGAACTGGGCATTCCGGTGTTGACCGATGTACACACCGAAGACGACATCACCGCCGCAGCCGCCGTGGTCGACGTGTTGCAAACCCCAGCCTTCTTGTGCCGCCAAACAGACTTCATCCGCGCCGTGGCGCAAAGCGGCAAACCGGTCAACATCAAGAAGGGCCAGTTTCTTGCGCCGCACGACATGAAAAACGTGATTGACAAAGCACGTGCGGCGGCCAAAGAAAAAGGTTTGATTGAAGACAACTTCATTGCCTGCGAGCGTGGCGTGAGTTTTGGCTACAACAACCTGGTCAGCGACATGCGCTCACTGGCGATCATGAGAGAAACCCACGCCCCCGTGGTGTTCGACGCCACGCACTCAGTGCAACTGCCCGGCGGCCAAGGCACCAGCAGCGGCGGGCAGCGCGAGTTCGTGCCCGTGCTGGCCCGCGCCGCCGTGGCCGTGGGCATCGCCGGCCTCTTCATGGAAACCCACCCCGACCCCAACAAAGCCATGAGTGACGGCCCAAATGCGGTGCCGCTCAAACACATGAAGGCCTTGCTGGCCCAGTTGCTGGAGCTGGACAGGGTGATCAAAGCCCAGCCCCTGCTGGAGAACGATTTTTCTTGTTGATTTGCCTTCATTCCCCGTAGGCATGAGGTCTTGAACAAATTAGATTGGCCTGTGTAACTGAATCTGGGCAACATGGCCGCCACTCGGGTGAAGGTCACCCGCCCTTGAACCCTTGAAGAACCTTTGAAACTGGAGACCCTGACATGAGTGCCATCGTAGACATCATCGGCCGAGAAATTCTGGACAGCCGCGGCAACCCCACCGTCGAATGCGACGTGCTGCTGGAAAGCGGCGTCATGGGACGCGCTGCCGTGCCCTCGGGTGCTTCTACCGGCTCACGCGAAGCCATTGAGCTGCGCGACGGCGACAAAGCCCGCTACTTGGGCAAAGGCGTGCTCAAAGCGGTGGAGCATGTGAACACGGAAATTTCTGAAGCCATTTTGGGCCTCGACGCGTCCGAGCAGGCCTTCTTGGACCGCACCTTGATCGACCTCGACGGCAGCGACAACAAAAGCCGCTTGGGCGCCAATGCCACCTTGGCCGTGAGCATGGCCGTGGCCCGTGCTGCCGCGGAAGAAAGTGGCTTGCCGCTGTACCGCTATTTCGGCGGCTCAGGCGCCATGCAAATGCCCGTGCCCATGATGAACATCATCAACGGCGGCGCCCATGCCAACAACAGCCTCGATCTGCAAGAGCTGATGATCATTCCCGTGGGTGCACCCACCTTCCGTGAAGCCATGCGCTATGGCTGCGAAGTGTTCCACGCGCTGAAGAAAATTTTGCACGACAAGCACATCAGCACCGCCGTGGGTGACGAAGGCGGTTTTGCGCCCAACGTAGAAAGCCATGAAGCGGCGATTCAACTGATTTTGCAAGCCATCGACAAAGCCGGCTACACCGCAGGCGAACAAATCGCGATTGGTCTGGACTGCGCTGCGAGCGAGTTCTACAAAGACGGCCAGTACGTGCTCGAAGGCGAAGGCGGCATCAAATTGAGCGCAGCCGCGTGGACCGACATGCTGGCCACTTGGGTGGACAAATACCCCATCATCAGCATTGAAGACGGCATGCACGAAGGCGACTGGGATGGCTGGAAACACCTGACCGAGCGCTTGGGCAACAAAGTGCAGTTGGTCGGCGACGACCTCTTTGTCACCAACACCAAAATCTTGAAGGAAGGCATAGACAAAAAAATTGCCAACTCCATCCTGATCAAAATCAACCAGATCGGCACCTTGACCGAAACCTTTGCCGCGATTGAGATGGCCAAACGCGCCAACTACACCGCCGTAATCAGCCACCGCTCGGGCGAAACCGAAGACTCCACCATCGCAGACATTGCGGTGGGCACCAATGCACTGCAAATCAAAACCGGCAGTTTGAGCCGCTCGGATCGCATGGCCAAGTACAACCAGTTGCTGCGCATTGAAGAAGACCTGGGTGATGTGGCCAGCTACCCTGGGCGTGCCGCGTTCTACAACCTGCGTTAACCACCGCACCAAGCGTGAGCAACCGCCTCATCACCCTTTTGCTGATGGCCTTGTTGGTCGTCGTGCAAGCCCAGTTGTGGTTTGGTGAGGGCGGCTTGCCGCGGGTGATGGACTTGCAAAACAAACTGCAAATTCAGCAAACGGCCAATGCCGCCGCGCGGCAGCGCAACGACCAGTTGCTGGCCGAAGTGCGCGACCTCAAAGAGGGCTTGGAGATGGTGGAAGAAAAAGCCCGCTATGAGCTCGGCATGGTCAAACCTGATGAGTTGTTGGTGCAGATTGCCTCGCCCAAGCGCTGAGGCTGTCCCCGCTGTTCAATGACCGAGCTGTTGTTGAGCCTCAAGGCTTGGCTGGAGTTGCCTGTTTCTCTGGGCGCCCAACTTGCCTCCACCCGCTTAGAACTGGTGGGGTTTGTGCTGGCCTTGGTGATGGTGGTGTGCAACATCCGTGTCAACCCCTGGGCTTGGCCTTTGGCCATCGTCAGCTCGTTGGCATATGGCTTGGTGTTCTGGCAATCCAAGTTGTACGGTGAGTCCGGCTTGCAGCTTTTTTTCGTGGCCATGGCACTGTGGGGCTGGTGGCAGTGGTTGCGTGGCACCACAGTCGCGGGCCAGGCCCTGGTGGTTCGCCCTTTGAAACCTGGTGCGTGGCCATGGTTGCTCGTCTCATTCCTTCTCCTGTGGTTGGCCTTGGCACAACTGCTGGACCACCGAACCGACACCGACGTTCCTTGGTGGGACGCCGCCGCGACGGCAGGCAGCATCATTGGCAC
The DNA here is from genome assembly GCA_031431125.1 of Burkholderiales bacterium. Classification (GTDB taxonomy): domain Bacteria; phylum Pseudomonadota; class Gammaproteobacteria; order Burkholderiales; family Burkholderiaceae_C; genus JANPCX01. The sequence continues at coordinate 14,443 of JANPCX010000051.1, read as the reverse complement.
CTGGTTGCTCGGGCGCAAGCATGTCGAGAACTGGCCGGTTTGGGTGGCGGTCAACGCGCTGAGCGTGTCGCTGTTCATTTACAAAACCTTGTGGCTGACCTGTGTGCTCTATGCGGTTTTCTTGGTCCTGGCGGTGGTGGGCTGGCGCGCCTGGCGCCGCTTGGCGCAAAAAGAAGGGAGCTGAGGCGTGCCCGCCTTTGTGATTGCCGTGCTGGGTGCCGAGAGCACAGGCAAAACAACGCTGGCCTCGGCCTTGGGCCAAGCACTGCGCAGTGCGGGGAAAAACACCGCGGTCGTGAACGAATACTTGCGTGAGTTTTGTGACCTGCATGGCCGCACCCCCAGCCAATCAGAACAAACCCAGATCGCGTCCGAACAAACGCGGCGCATCGACGAGATGGCACAGCGTTTTGATGTCGTCATCGCCGACACCACGGCCTTGATGACGGCGGTGTACAGCGACAAGGTATTCGGCGATACGTCTTTGTATGGTGAGGCATTACAAGCCCAACGACGGGTCAATTTGACCCTGGTCACGGCATTGGACATCGCATGGGAGGCCGACGGGCTGCAGCGCGATGGGCCCCAGGTGCGTGAGCCGGTCGACATCTTGATCCGTACCGCGCTGCACCGAGCAGGTTTAGCCTACAGCGTGGTGACGGGCCAGGGCAGAGAACGACAACACCGTGCACAGCGCTGCATAGACCACGCCATGGGTTTGAAGCTGCAAATGCGTGAGGAAGAAAACGACAGGCTGGTGCGCTGGCGTGGGCTGTGTGAGCGCTGCGGCGATGCGGTTTGTGAGCGCCTTTGTTTGCCGCGCTGAGACTGTTGTCGCTACAGCCCGGGACCTGTTGGCAGGCCCAGGGCTGAAAGTTTCAGTAAGACGAGTGCCGAGTCGTTAAGCCGGCAAACGTCGTGTCAGGCAAAGCGATGGAGGAAGTAGGCCGCTGGTTGGTATTCCATTGCTTGCGCAGCTCGCAAAAATCTGCCAGCGGCAGCGCCTGTGACACCAAAAAGCCTTGAATGGCGCGGCATCCTGCGTACTGCAGCAACTCCAGTTGGCCCGCATCTTCCACGCCTTCCGCGACGGTGGTCATGCCCAAAGCCGTGGCCAACTGAACAATGGTGCGCACGATAGCCCGGGCATCACGGCGCGACATCAACTCCCGCACAAAAGCGCGGTCAATCTTCAAGGTGTCGAATGGGAATTGGCGCAAATAGGCCAGCGACGAATAACCCGTGCCAAAGTCGTCCAGCGCCACCCGCACACCCAGGCCACGCAAGGCATGCAACTGGGTCAAAGCCACCGTCGATTCATCAATGAAGATGGACTCGGTGATCTCAATCTCCAGACGATGCGGCTCCAGACCGGACTGGGTCAGCGCATGTTCCACACAAGACAGAAAATCAGGACGCATCAGTTGCATGGGCGACACGTTCACAGAAATAGGCAAATCAGGCAGTCCCACGGCCGCTTGCACGCAGGCTTCGTTCAGGGCCCAGGTGCCGATGTCGGCCACCAAACCCGCTTCTTCAGCCACCCGAATGAACTCCACCGGCGACACACTGCCGAGCAGCGGGTTGTTCCAGCGTAAAAGCGCTTCCGCGCCACAAATCGCCCAGCGGCCGACTTCAATCTGGGGCTGCCAATGCAGTGCAAACTCGCCCCGACCCATGGCCAAACGCAGCTGCTGCTCCACCGACAACCTGCGCCGACTGCGTTCCACCAAGGAACTGGCAAAAAACTCATAGCGCCCACGACCCGCTTGTTTGGCGGCATAAAGCGCCAGGTCACCATTGCCCAAGGCTTCGTCCACGGTATCTGCCTGGTCGGGCAGCATGGCGATGCCGATGCTGGAGCCCACCGCCACATGGTGGCCCAGCACCTCACAGGGCTGCTGCAGTTCTTGCAAAAAGCGTTCGGCCAAGGTGGTCACTTCTTCGTCACTGCGCACATCGTCCAGCACCACCGCAAATTCGTCGCCGCCTAAACGGGCCACCAAATCACCGCGTCGCATGCAGCTTTGCAAGCGCTGTGCGGTTAGCTTGAGCACCTCGTCACCCACTGAGTGACCCAGCGAGTCATTGATGCTTTTGAAGTTGTCCAAATCCAAACAAAACAAGGCGCTGCGTCGGGTGCTGGACAGACTGGGGTCCATGACCTGGGCCAATCGTTCGTGCAGCTGCACCCGGTTGGCCAACCCGGTGAGTGAATCAAAGTGGGCCAGATAACGCAGTCGGTCTTGCACTTGGTGTTCTTGGGTCACATCGGCAATAACACCGCGCCAGCCCAAGGTGCGGCCTGAATCGTCCAGCAGGGGCTTGCCCGTGAGCAACCACCAGTGGGTTTCTTCGTTGATGTTCACCGGGATTTCAATGTCACGGAAAGGTCGCCCCAGATTCAGAGCATTACGCAACTGCTCCAACCCCGTGTCCGGGTGATCGGTCGGTTTACGCACCTGCAGCGCACCGAGCAGACTGAGCATCTGCAATTCAGTCGCGCTGTGTTTAAAGGCCGTGGCGAGTTTGCTGGAGACATGGCTGAAGCGGCCGCTGCGGTCAATTTCCCACAACAAATCGGCGGAGTGTTCTTCAAAGTCACGCAGCAAGAGGCTGGTGACTTGGCTTTGACGCGCCGCTTCACGTTCGGCCATCAAACGGGCGGTCGACGCCGTGGCCGTTGTCAGCACCCCGGCAATGACGGCGAATGCGTAGCCGAGGTAAAACAGCATCAAGGGCAAGTACTGCAGGTCGTAGGCGGTCAGTGCACCCAACATGGCACCCATGGTCAAGATGAGCACGTAGACCACGCCGGCAAGAGGAATGGTCGCCAAGCTGAACGCCCCAGCGCAAGTCAAGCCGGCAATCAACGTGGCGATGAGCAAACGCTGCGGCGTTGAAGCCACATCGAACCACAGCAAAGGCACAGCCGCCCAGGTGGCCGCGAGGATCGCTGCGTGCAAGGTGGCGCGACGCACAGCCTTCGGAGACACCGAGACAAAAGTTCGGCTGCGCCCGCTGTGCCAAGACCACATGCCCGTGGCACACATGAGCAAGAGCGCCGACAACCACAGGGCCATGGCCAAGGGTGTGGTGCTCGGTCCAATGGACCAGGCCACGAGCAAGCCGCTGAGCGCGTTGGCCAACATATTGAACGGTGTCATCCGCACCAACGCGGCCACGTGTTTGGCCCGAATTTCCGCCGAAACGGGGTCGCGCGCGCTGTAAACGCCAAACTGTGCCTGCCAACGCTGACGCCACGGGCTCACGTTCGTAGTACGCGATGCTGATCGGTTAGCAGGTCGTGGCACGGGTGACAGAGCCGGCGGCAAGACCGGACAGGGGATCAAAGAGCCAGAATAGTAGCCAGCACCAGCCGGCTTGGGGCCTTGTTACCAGGGCGACAAAGCGGCTATTGGTGAAGTCTTCAACGGTTTTACAAGAAAGTACACGCTCACAGACAAGGGCCCTGTTTTGCAAGCGCAACAGTCATGAGGATATTTGACGATGATTGAATCCAACAAGCCCCTGCCCTTACAAGGCGTGCGCGTGGTCGAACTCACCCACATGGTGATGGGACCGGCCTGCGGCATGGTGCTGGCTGACTTGGGTGCCGAGGTCATCAAAGTGGAACCCTTGGTGGGTGACAACACGCGGCGCCTCATGGGTGCAGGTGCGGGATTTTTTCCGCTCTTCAACCGCAACAAAAAAAGCCTGGCCCTGGACATCACCCAGTCTGCGGGGCTGGAAGTGTTGCTGAAGTTGTTGGCCACAGCCGACGTCTTCAGCGAGAACTTCAAACCTGGCAGCATGGACAAACTGGGTTTGGGCCCCAACGTGCTGCGTGCCCTCAACCCAGGGCTGATTTATGTCGTACACAAAGGCTTTTTGCCTGGACCCTATGACCAGCGCACCGCACTCGACGAGGTGGTGCAGATGATGGGTGGCCTGGCCTACATGACAGGGCCGCCCGGCCAACCACTGCGGGCAGGCAGCAGCGTCAACGACATCATGGGCGGCATGTTTGGCGCCATCGGTGTGCTGGCCGCCTTGCTGCAAAGGCAAACCACAGGCCGAGGTCAAGTCGTGCAAACCGGCTTGTTTGAGAACAACATTCTGCTGGTGGCCCAACACATGATGCAGTTCGCCGTCACCGGCCAGCCGCCCTCCCCCATGCCCAGCCGCATTTCAGCTTGGGGCATTTACGACGTGTTCACCGTGAAGAACGAGGAGCAACTGTTTTTGGCCGTGGTGTCCGATACCCAGTGGGCCGTTTTTTGCGATGTGTTTGGTTTTGTTGATTTGCGCGCGGATGCCCGCGTCGCCAGCAACAACCAGCGTGTGCAGGCCCGCGAGTGGTTGATGCCGGAACTGCGAGGTCGCCTGCAAGCCCACACGGCAACCGAGATCGCCGCGCTGTTTGATGCCCACGGTTTGCCCTATGCCTTGATCAAACGCCCACACGATTTATTCGACGACGAACACCTGCAACAAACCGGTGGCCTCGCCCCCGTGTGCATTCCTGCCGACGCCAGCATGGCCGCGCGCGACATCCACACCCACATGGCCTTGCTGCCACTGACCGTGGACGGTCAACGCCCGCCACTGCGCCTGCCGCCACCCTCGGTGGGACAGCACACGGGTGAACTGCTCAGCAGTTTAGGCTACACCTCACAAGAACAGATTCATTTGGCCGAACAAGGCGTCATCGAGACCACGCCCTGACGACGGGCATGGTGTCATGCGTTGCGTTGTGCAAACCCACGGCCGCAGATCAGGTCAAAAAATGCTAAGGTCTGAGCGAATGAACCGCCAAGTCCGCAGGACGGACTTGGCGCAATGAATATCACCGTCAAATACACCTGAGTTTGCCCATGGACCACGCCGCCAGCCCGCCCTCCGACAACCCACCAGGCGAGTCCTCCACCGCAAGCAGCCCACGCACCCGGGCCTTGACCGAGGTGCCCGCACTCACCGAAGCGGCCATCGAACTGCTGCGCACCCCCAATTCCTTGGCCATGCTGTCGGCAGACGACGCTTTGGTGGTGGTCACCCACATGCGTTTGGTGACCTTCCCCGCAGGCGCGTTGATGCTTCGCGAAGGCGATCAGTCGCCCAACAGCTACATGCTGCTGGTACTGACCGGGGACGTCAGCGTGGAGATGAACGATCCGGCCAGCACCCACCCCATGGAAGTGTCCGTGTTAGGCCCGGGCAGCTTGATCGGTGAGATGGCGCTGCTGGACGGCGAAGCACGTTCGGTGAGTTGCGTGGCCACCTCCACCGTTCAAGCCGGTGGCCTGTCGCGCAAAGCCCTGGAGCGCTTGATCGAAGTGCACCCCAAGGTCGCGGCACGTTTGATGGTGGCCATCGCCAAGCGATTGGCTGACCGGCTGCGTGCGGCGGGGCAACAGCTGGCGATGATGTCGCAGATTGGGAAAATCTGAAGAAGACTCGGCCAGGCAACAGCGGTCCGTCGTCAAACCAGCAAGTCGTCCATCTCACGCTGAAGATTGACCCTCGCGGTGGCCTCACAGCGCTCGCGCATGGTGGGCGTCAGAAAAACAGAGGGTTGTGACAACAGCCCTTGCAAAAAGCGCCGCCGTCCCAGGCGAAACAGCGTCAAAGACACCACCGAAGGACAGTATTCGCGCTCAACACCCTGGGCATAGGACTGGTAGGTGGGCCAGTCGCCGCCCAGCACGGCCAGGTCGATGTCGATGAAGGCAGCCGCATCGGCGTCCACCCCGGCTTCCTGGTGATGGCTCGCTGTCAGCATGATCAATTGCGACACACGGTCGCGTTCACTGGCGGTCAAGTTGCTGTCACGCTGCAAGCGGTTTTGCGCCAACTCGGCACTGCGAATTTCGTTCTGCGAGTCACCCGCCACATAAACCGCATCGTGGAACAGCAGCGCCATTAGCACAGCGCGGGGTTCAACAAAATGCACTTGCTTGAATTCTCGCAGGCACATTTCAATGTGCGACCACGCGTGGTAGACACGCCTCGGCGAGTCGTAGGCCAGTTTGACGGCACGAAAGAGTTCCGGCTCGCATCCCTTCCAAGAACGTTCGGGCAAACCTTGGAGATAGGTAGCGGGGACTTCGGAGAGCATCATGGTCTGTGGCGAAGAATGCGACCGTCGTAAGCACAACTGAGCAACGCTGAGTCAGACAGGTGCAACAAGTCGGTGACGAAGTTGTCGTGCGCATGCTGCCACAAACACCTGTGCGCCGCGCTCCAATGGCGAACCCAACCGTCTTCTGCGCCGCTGTACAGCGATGCGTCGGGCGCAAACCGCAAGCAGCGAAGTGCAGCGCGGTGCGCTTGCCAGCAGTGTCTGAGGCTCCAGGCTTGGTTTTGACGAACCCAGTGGTGAATTTTCCCCAGCACATCACCCGCTACCAGCTGTTGCCCGTCCCTGGAAATGGCTACCGCACGCAGCGGACAGTCGCTCTTCAAGGTCCAGGGCTGGCGCTCTTGATCTGCACTCCATGCCACCACCTCGCCGCTCTCCAAGGCAGCCACCAGCAGACCGTCTGCTGAGGAGTCCAAATCCCAAACCCAGCCCAAATCGCGACCTAAAAGTTGGGGTGCACCGGCGCTGGGATGGCTTAAAGCGAGTGTGCCGTCTGCTGAACCCGAGACGATGTGGCCCTGCCAAGCATGCACACACAAAATGGCTGCTTCGTGTGGATGCAGCACAGCATCGCAGCGGTGCTGCTCGAGGTTCCAAACTCGCAGACTTCGGTCTCTGGACACCGAAGCCAGTCGCCCATCATCCAACGATGCCAGACCCAGCACCGACTGGCTGTGCCCGGGCAAGCAGCCCACACTCACGCCTTGCTCTGTCCACAGACGAATCGAAGTGTCGCGCCCGCCGCTGGCAATCAGGTTGTGACCCGCATTGCACAGGCTCCAGACATATCCCTGATGCGGCGGTGTGAAGGCCAGGTCGAGCAAGCTGTTTGGTGAAGATGCAGGCTTTTCGCGGCGAAACATCACGTCACTGCGCACGATGTGTTTGATGCCTTTGGTGACCGTGGCTCCCGCATGCCAAAGGTGGTGGTCAAAAAGAATCAGACTGCCTCTGCGGGGTCGCACCCGCGCCACCACAGGCGGTTGGTGATGTCCGTTCAAAGTTGTTCCAGGACCGCCTGCAAAAAACAAGGTGTCACCACCTTCAAAGTCATCGCCATCGGTCAAGTAAATCATGAAGGTCAGCCGAGACTGAAGCAAAGGGCCACGTTGATGAACGCCGTCTTGATGAATGTGAAAAGCCTGATCGGCTTGGTAGCGGCAAAAACGAAAGCGCTCGTTGACGGTGTCGAATCTCCAACCACCACTGGGTCGGTCATGCTGCTGGTCAAGATTGGCCAGTGGCCAAACGGCGGTCAATCGTTCGCCCATGGTCTGGGCCAGCGCGACATCGTCCACCACCCAACGTTCGTTGTTGCGGTAGCTGGGCGGATAGTCGGTGTTTGCACTGCGGAACCCGTTCGCCTCGCTACGGTCAATCAGCGCTTGGCACTGCGCAGACGAAAGAAAGTCTGGAATGACCGCACAAAAACCCATAGCGCTGGGCAAGGGGTGATTGACCACGAGGCTTCTCCTTCATATTTATTGGTTGATTGACCAATAAATGGAATATAGCCATCAAACCTCATCAACGCAAGCATTATTTGGTTGTTTGACCAACATACTTCACAATCCGAGCATGCCAAGACTTCCCAATACCGAATCACGCCGCGCTCAGATCGTTCAAGCCTTCATGCCCGTGCTGGCGCGTTCGGGCTATGGCAAAGCCACTGTGGTCGAGATTGCCCGGCAAGCGGGCTTGGCGCCGGGGCTGATTCACTACCACTTTGCTAACAAACGCGAGATTTTGGTCAGCCTGGTCAATGCCATGGTGGAGCACGCCCAGGCCCGCTTTGAACAACTCTTGGAGCAAGGACATGGTCCCGAAGCGCGTTTGCGCGCCTACCTGGACGCGCGACTGGCTTTGGGCGATGGCGCGGACGCGGACCTGGCCGCCGCTTGGGTCATGGTCGGCGCGGAAGCGGTGCGAGAGCCTGAGGTGAGGGAGGTATATCAGCGTGCGGTTGGCAACGACCTGACACAGCTCACCGGCTTGTTGAGAGACTGCCTGGTTCACCAGAATCGCCAAGTAGGCGGTGCAGCCCCGCTGGCCTGCGCATTGTTGGCGATGATGGAAGGCGCCTTCCAACTCTCCTGCGCGACCCGCGAACTGATGCCCCGTGGTTATGCGGCCCAAGCCGCTTGGGACTGCGCTCGGCTGGGTATTGAGGCCGCAGAGCTCATGGGCCGCAAGAAAAACTGAGTATCAGCTCAAACGACCGGACGTCATCTGCAATACGCGGTCACAACGCGCTGCCAAGGTTTGGTCGTGCGTCACCACGACAAAGGCAGTGCCCTGGCGTTTGGCGAGGTCCAGCATCAAGTCGAACACGCCTTGCGCTGTGCCGCGGTCTAAGTTGCCTGTGGGCTCGTCCGCCAGTACGCAGGATGGGCTGCCCACCAACGCGCGGGCCAAGGCCACACGTTGGCGCTCGCCGCCTGACAACTCCGAGGGGCGATGATCCACGCGGTCACCCAAACCCACCTGGGTCAACACATCACGCGCCCGCTGCCGTGCTTGTTGCTGCGGCAAGCGGCGTATGCGCAGCGGCATGGCCACGTTGTCCAGGGCGGTGAATTCGGGCAGCAGGTGGTGGAACTGGTAGACAAAACCCAGGTGCTGGTTGCGCCACAGGCCTTGTTCTTGTGCATCCATGCGTGCGAAATCACGCTCCATCAGTTTGACGCTGCCTTGCGTGGGCGCTTCCAGCCCGCCTAAGGCATGCAGGAGCGTGCTCTTGCCTGAACCCGAAGCACCGACGATGGCCAGGGTTTCGCCACGTGGCACTTGCAGATCGACCCCCTTGAGCACGGCTACATCCAATGGGCCTTCTGTGAATCGTTTGTGCAGGTTGATGGCCTGCAGCACCAAGGCATGGGGCAATGCTTCATTCATAACGCAAGGCCTCGGCCGGTTGCACACGGCTGGCGCGCCAGCTGGGATAGAGCGTGGCTAAAAATGCCAGCACCAAAGAGATGATGGCGATCGGAACGATGTCGCCACTTTGCGGTTCGCTCGGCATGCGGGTGATGAGGTAGATGCTGCCGGGCAGAAAGCTGGTTTGCAGCAGGCGTTCTATGGCGGGCACGATGACGTCAATGTTGTACGCCACCAGCAAACCCAAACCCACGCCACTCAAAGTGCCGATCACACCCGAGGCCGCGCCTTGAACCATGAAGATGCCCATGATGGAACGTGGGCTCGCCCCCAAGGTGCGCAGGATGGCGATGTCGGCACGTTTGTCGGTCACGGTCATGACCAAAGTCGACACCAAGTTGAAGGCCGCCACCGCCACGATCAGGGTCAAGATGATGAACATCAGTCGTTTTTCAATTTGAACCGCATCGAACCACTGCTTGTTGGTGCGGGTCCAGTCGCGCACGCGGTTTTCACCACCGAAGGCCACCTCCAACTCTGCGGCCACTTGGCGGGCTTGGTGCAGGTCTTTCAAGCGCAGTTGCACGCCGTTCGGGCCTTCGGTGCGAAACAACCTCGCGGCGTCCTCCATGTGCATCAGCGCCAAACTGCTGTCGTACTCGTAGTGGCCGGCGAAAAACGTGCCCACCACGGTGAGTTGCTTCAAACGCGGCACCACACCTGCAGGGGTGACTTGCCCGCCTGGCGCCACCAAGGTCACCTTGTCGCCCACACGCACGCCCAAAGCACGGGCCAGTTCGTCGCCCAGCACCACGCCCCAACCGCCGGGCACCAGTTGCGCCAGTGTGGTGTCGCGCAGTTGCGCGGCCAGGTCTGTCACCTTGGCTTCTTCATTGGGCAAGATGCCGCGCACCACCGCGCCGCGCATGTCGTCACCCCGGGCGATCAGCGCCTGAGTGGCCACAAAAGGGGCTGCGCCTATGACCTGCGGGTTCTGGCTGGCCTTGGCCGCGGTGGCTTGCCAGTCCGGCAAGGCCGCGCCAAAAGGCGCCATCAGCTCGACATGGGCGATGACCGAGAGCATGCGGTCGCGCACTTCTTTCTGAAAACCATTCATCACCGACAGCACAATGATCAGCGCCGCCACGCCGAGTGCAATGCCCAGCATGGACACACCCGAGATGAAAGAAATAAATCCATTGCGCCTGCCCGTTTTGCCTGAGCGGGTGTAGCGCCAACCAACTTGTAGTTCATAGGGCCAGTTCATGGGGGCTGGATGCTACAGGAGTGCCAAGAGGCCGCCAAAAGCCGTTGCCTCGCGAAACCTGCACCGGCCCCAAATTCCGGCGCCGACGTGAAAATTTTTCTGCCAGCACAACGACCCACCCGCCTACCATCTGCAGTCATTCTGAGCATGTATTCATAAAATACCACTGGAGACCAGCTGCATGTCCACCCGCATCGACATCGAACTACTGGCTGAACAAATCAAAACTGCGCAGGACCAGGCGCTTGCGATGACGCCGCTCAGCTGCCGCTACCCCGAGATTGACTTAGCCACCGCCTACCAGATAGCCCGGCGTGTCCATCAACTCCGGCTGGCGGAAGGTGCGGAGCCCGTGGGCCTGAAGATAGGCTTCACGAACCCCGCCATGTGGGCCGCCTATGGTGTGAACGCGCCGGTTTGGGGGCAACTCTATGCGCACACCGTGGTTCACTTGGAAGCCAACGAGGCCACTTGCAGTTTGAAGGGTTTTGTGAACCAGAAAATTGAGCCTGAAGTCGTTTTCCACTTCCATCAAACTCCAAAGCCTGGTGCCACCCGGGAAGAGATGCTCGCCTGCATTGACGCCGTGGCGCTGGGCTATGAAATCGTCCAGTCGCACTACCCGGGCTGGAAATTCGCTGCGGCCGATGCGACGGCGAACTGGGCCATGCATGCCAAACTGTTGGTGGGGCCCACTGTCAAACCGCAAGACCTTGGCGCGAACGCCGTTGCAGCACTGATGGACTTCAGCGTCGCGCTGGCCTGCGACGGCACGGTGAGGGAAGTCGGCCGCGGCGCCAATGTGCTGGGTCACCCCTTGCAAGCTGCGGTTCATTTGGCCGCGGTGCTCGCCGGTCAACCCGAGAGCCGCCCCTTGACGGCCGGCGACTGGTTAACCACCGGCACCATCACAGCAGCCTACTCCGTCGCGCCGGGGCAAACCTGGCGAGCCGAACTGCATGACATCCAGCTGCCCAATCTGTCCGTCCGCTTCACCGATTGACACTTCAAAACAAACCGAGAGACAAACCCGATGCCTACCATCACCAACATTGAAGACCTGCGGCTCCTCGCCCAAAAGCGCGTGCCCCGCATGTTCTACGACTACGCCGATTCGGGCTCGTGGACCGAGGGCACTTACCGCGCCAACGAGAGTGATTTCCAGAAAATCAAATTGCGCCAGCGTGTGGCAGTGAACATGGACAACCGCAGTACCCGATGCCAAATGGTGGGCATTGACACGGCCATGCCAGTGGCCATTGCACCGACGGGCCTGACCGGCATGCAGCATGCCGATGGCGAGATGCTGGCGGCGCGCGCTGCAAAGGCATTCGGCATTCCCTTCACGCTCTCCACCATGAGCATTTGTTCGATTGAAGATGTAGCGCTAGTCACGAAGGCGCCGTTTTGGTTTCAGCTTTACTGGATGCGCGACCGCGACTTCATGGAGCGCCTGATGGACCGCGCCAAAGCGGCCAACTGCTCGGCCCTGGTGCTCACGCTCGACCTGCAAGTCATCGGCCAGCGCCACAAAGACCTGAAAAACGGTTTGACCGCACCGCCTAAACCCACCATCGCCAACATCATCAACCTGATGACCAAACCGCGCTGGTGCTTGGGCATGGCAGGCACCCGCCGCCACAGCTTTGGCAACCTGATAGGCCACGCCAAAAACGTCAGCGACATGAGCTCGCTCGCCGCCTGGACCAAAGAACAGTTCGACCCGCGCCTGGATTGGAACGATGTGGCTTGGATCAAAAAACGCTGGGGCGGCAAACTCATCCTCAAAGGCATCATGGACGTCGAAGACGCCCGCCTGGCCGCTGACAGCGGGGCCGACGCCTTGGTGGTGTCCAACCACGGTGGCCGCCAGCTCGATGGCGCGCCGTCTTCCATTGCCGCCCTGCCCGCCATCGTCGACGCGGTCGGTTCACAAATTGAAGTGTGGATGGACAGCGGCATCCGCAGCGGCCAAGACGTGCTCAAAGCCTGGGCCCTGGGCGCACGCGGCACCATGATTGGTCGGCCTTTCCTCTATGGCCTGGGCGCGATGGGTGAAGCGGGTGTGACCAAGTGCTTGGAGATCATCCACAAAGAACTCGACATCACCATGGCGTTTTGTGGGCACACCGATATTCGCAACGTGGACAAGGACATTTTGATTCCGGGCAGCTTGCCTTGATTCGCCTGCCCCTGCCGCGTCACCGCAATAGCGGCCAGCGCCTGGCGGTGTGGATCAGCGCCAATACCCACACCACGGCCTGAGCTTCGTTGACCTCATAAATCAAACGGTAGTTTTCGTGGGGAATCAACTCACGGGTGCCCGCGACCAAACCTGGTTCACCGAGTTGGGGAAAGCTGGATAAGCGCTGTGCACATGCAGAGAAAAGTTCGTCCATGGCAACGGCAGCACGCGGGTTGTCCGCTGCAATATGGACAAGAATGTCTTCACGGTCTTGTTCGGCAAGTACCGTCCAGAAAACCTTCACTTGGTCGTTCTGCTGACATTGGCAGCCGATTTGTTTGCCGATTGACCGACACCACGCAACAAGGCATTGCGACGCGCAGCGAAGTCAGCTTCCACAGCCTCATTAGACCGCCCAGCGCCCTTCAAAACCTGGGCACCCGCCGCCTTCACCTTGCGTCGAACAAACGTGTCGTGGGCGCGTGCTTCCTGCTGGCGTTGCACGAACTCCCGCATTAACTCACGGGCCAGTTGAGAAGCAGACCGATCCAGTGCCTGCGCCTCGGCCATGAACTCGTCACGCAGCGCAGGTTCAAGTTTCATCGTGAAAACAGCTTCTTTGGGCATGACCACCACCGTATAGAAAAGGTATGAATAAAGTATAGATGATGCCGAATGACGAACTCCATATGTCGAACACGAAGAACCGCCGCGCGTGATCTAACGCCGCCTGGGTGGATAGAACCACCACGCCAACCCCACAAGCGCGGCGAACAGTGAGTAGGCCATGGCAAACACCCAGAGTGGCGCGTTGAAGTAAAGCAAACGCTCCAACCAGTGCTGTACAAAACTCGCGTCATAAGCTGCCCCACCTGCTTGAACCCGCAGCCACGACTCCAGCACGGTCAGCGGACAGTACTGCCCCAACCACGCCTGCGCTGAAATCACCACGATGGCCGCCAGATGCAAGACGCGGAAAACAAACCCGTTGACCCAAGCCCACCGTTGCCAGTTGCCGATGACGATGGCGGGAAGGCCCGCCACGACGAAGAAGGAGATGGCGAAGTGGAGGATCAGAACGGTGTCGGCGAGGTGGGCAAATGGCACAGGTGTGGACCGTGAGGCTTAACGAATGAAAGGGACTTCCCCGTCCCAAGTGAGCCGCGACCCGTAGGGGTTGCGGTTGTCGGCAACAAAGTGCCACGATGGAGAGGCAAATCTTTTCATCAACTCACTTTTTCTGGAAGGGGAAGTCATGGCAATCGTAACGGTTGGAATTGATCTGGCAAAGAACGTTTTTGCGGTGCATGGCGTGGATGAAGCAGGCAAGCCCGCACTGGTGCGCCCCGAAGTGCCGCGTGGCAAGTTGCTGGAGCTGGTGGCCAAACTGCCGCCTTGTTTGATTGGCATGGAAGCCTGTAGCGGCGCTCATCACTGGGCCCGTGAGTTTGAGAAGTACGGGCACGCGGTGCGCTTGATGGCGCCGAAGTTTGTGGCCCCGTACCGCATGAGTGGCAAACGCGGCAAGAACGATGCTGCGGACGCCGCGGCCATCTGCGAAGCCGTCACCCGCCCCAGCATGCGTTTTGTGCCCCTCAAAAGTTTGGAGCAGCAGTCGCGTTTGTTTGTGCACAGAGCCAGGCAAGGGTATGTGCAGCAGCGCACGGCGCTGATCAACCGCATTCGGGGGTTGTTGTCCGAGCTGGGCATCGTGCTGCCGCTCAAAGCCGCCACCGTGCGCCGCGAGGCGCACCAACACCTGGAGGATTTGCCCGGTTGGTGCAACACCGTGGTGGGCGACATGCTCAGTGAGTTGACTCACCTGGATGAACGTGTAGAGAGCAAATGATCTGTCCGGAGCTGTAGCAAGTAATCTGTCCGGTTTAGGGGAGGTGCGATGTTCGCACCACAACTGAGCCGGGCGCACTTGATGCAAGGAAGCCGGATCATGAGATTTGAAGAGGTTTACGAG
>JANPCX010000050.1:0-3865 GCA_031431125.1 Burkholderiales bacterium | reverse complement strand
GGCGCATTTGCATGCCGTTGCGCAGGCTGGGCATGCCAGCGGCCACCGGCCCCGACAGGTCGAGGTGGGTGCCGAGCACAATCTCGGTGGCCGTGACGCCCGCGGCCATGGCGCTGCCGGCGATGCCGGTGGCCAGCGCCGCGCCAAGCAGTGCGTGTTTGAATCTTCTTGCGAACATTGCTGTCTCCTTTTGAAAATGAGCCGAAGGCTCGAAATGAAACCAGAAAAAACTAACGGTACATGGTAGCGATTACCTGCGCATATTTGCTGGCCACCACCTTGCGCTTGAGCTTCATGGTGGGGGTCAATTCGTCGTCATCGGCGCTGAGCAATTGTGCAATGATGCGAAAGTCCTTGATCTGCTCGACCCGGGCTAGTTTGGTGTTGACCTGCTCCAGCTCGGCCTGGATCAATGCGATGACTTCGCTGGCGCGGGTCATGCTGGCGAAATCGGTGTAGGGAACCTGGCGGTCCTGAGCGAATTTGGCCACATTGTCCTGATCGATCATCACCAGGCAGGTCAGGTAGTGGCGGCCCTCGCCGATCACCACCGCATCCGAGATATAGGGGCTGAACTTGATGTGGTTCTCGATGTTGCTGGGCGTGATGTTCTTGCCGCCAGAGGTGATGATGATGTCCTTGATGCGGTCCTTGATGCGCAGGTAGCCGTCGGCGTCGATCTCGCCGCAGTCGCCGGTATGCAGCCAGCCATCGGCGTCGATGGTCTCGGCCGTTTTTTCCGGCAGATTCCAGTAACCGGCGAACACATTGGGCCCGCGCACCAGCACTTCGTCATCGACCCCCAGCCGAATCTCGGTGCCTTCGGCGCATACGCCGGCAGTGCCAATCTTGATTCGCTGCGGCGGCATCGAGGTGCAAAAACCGCAGGTCTCGGTCATGCCAAAAGCCTCCAACAGGTCGATGCCCGCTGCCATGTACCAGCGCAGCAGATCAGGGGGTACCGGTGCGGCGCCAGTCATGGCGGTCTTGATATTCTGCAGGCCGAGAAAACTGCGCAGGTTGGACAACACCAGCTTTTGCATCCAGGCATACCGCGTGGCGCGCCAGCCACTGACGGGGTCGCCGTCCAGCCGGGCCTGGGCCAGCGCCGCACCTTCGGCCAGCACTTGCGCGTAGACCCGGCGTGCTGCCGGAATCGCGTCCTGCATGTACAGCGTGACCTGCGAATACATCTTCTCCCAGAAGCGCGGCGGGCCGAAGATCAGGTGCGGGGCCACCTCGCGCACATCGTTGAACACGGTACCGGCGTTTTCCGGAAAGTGCACGATCTGCCCCTGCGCCATCGGGTTGTAGACCGTGCTCATGCGCTCGGCAATATGGCACAGCGGCAGGAACGATACCGTGCGGTCGAGCGGTTTCAGGTCCAGGTACTGGCGCACGCTGCCGATCTGGAACACCAGGTTGCGGTTGCTGGCCATGGCGCCCTTGGGCGCACCAGTGGTGCCCGAGGTGTAGACCAGAAAGGCGACGTCGCCCGGCAGGCTGGCGTCGATGCGCTGCTCGAACAGGCCAGATTGCGTCGCCGCAAGCTCGCGCCCACGCGACAGCATGGCGTCAAAATCGCTCACCATCGGGTCGACCAAGCCGCGCAGCCCACGCAGCCGTGTGATCACCACATGGCGCAGGGCGGGACACTGGCCGCGTATTGCCACCACCTTGTCGTACTGCTCCTGGTTTTCGACAAACAACACGCGCACCGCGGCATCGTTCAGGATGTACAACACCTGCTCGGGTGACGACGTGGGGTAGATGCCGGTGCACAACATGCCCATGCACTGCGCACCCATGTCCGCATACAGCCATTCGGGTCGGTTTTCCGACAGGATGGCGACGGTCTGGCCGCGTTGCACTCCCATCTCGGCCAGCGCCAGCCCAACCGCGCGCGCTGCGGCGTAGTAGTCGGCCCAGCTGGCAGAGGACCAGATGCCCTTTTTCTTGTGCCGCAGGGCAGGGTTCGCCGCCCATTCGGCGCAGCGGGCGCGGAACAGTTTTTGCGGCGTGTCATGGCCATAGGCCAAGAGATGTGCCCCCACGCTTGTCACTTCGTGTACTGCGCTGCCCCCCGAGGGGGCGTTCGCGCCTTGGGGCGGCCCGGCGGCGCTCAAGCTCGTGTTGGGCATGGTGTTGGCTACCTCCAGGTCTTGCGCCGTTTCCAGCGCTGTTTTTGCCCATCCGTACGCTGCCCCGCCGCACCGCCGCCCAGGTAGAACTCCTTGACATCGTCCTTGGCCATGAGTTCGGCGCAGGTGCCGGCGGCGACCACGCGCCCGAGTTCCATGATGTAGCCGTCATCGGCGGTGGCCAGCGCGATGGCCGCGTTCTGCTCCACCAGCAGGATCGACATGCCAAGCTCGGCGTTGATGCGGCGCACGATGGCAAAGATCTCGCGTGTCAGCAGCGGCGACAGGCCCAGTGACGGCTCGTCGAGCAGCAGCACGGCCGGGCGCGCCATGAGGGCGCGGCCGATCGCCAGCATCTGCTGTTCCCCGCCAGACAGCAGTCCGCCGTGCTGGTCCTGGCGCTCCAGCAGGCGCGGGAACCAGCCAAACACGCGATCGAGGTCGCTTTGCAGTTCGTTGCGGCTGGCGCGGGCAAAGGTGCCCATCATCAGGTTCTCGCGCACCGACAGAAACGGGAACACCTGCCGTCCCTCGGGTACCAGCACCACGCCGCTGCGCGCCACACGGTCCGGGTCCTGGCCCTGGATGGGTTGGCCGCGGAACTCGACGCTGCCCTTGAAGGGGTCGATGACGCCGGCTATGGTGTTGAGCAGGGTCGTCTTGCCGGCGCCATTGGCGCCCAGCACGGCGACGATATGGCCACTTGGCACGTCCAGGTTGACGCCCTTGATGGCGTTGACCGGGCCATACCAGGTCTCGAGGTTCTTCACAGAAAGTACGGCGGAGGAAGCTTGTGCCATGTCAGCCTCCCAAGTAGGCGGCGATCACCGCCGGATCACTCTGCACCGCCTCGGGCGTGCCCAGCGCGAGCACCTGCCCCATGTTCATGCACAACACCCGGTCGGCTGCTTCCGAGACCAGCGACATGTCGTGCTCGACCATGATCACGGTGATGCCCAGGTCGTTCTGGATGTCGTCGATCCAGAACGCCAGATCGCGCGTCTCCTCGGGGTTCAGGCCCGATGCTGGTTCGTCGAGCAGCAGCAGGCGGGGCTGGGTGGCCAGCGCACGCGCCAGCTCGACCACCTTGCGCACGCCGTAGGGTAAACCGGCCACCGGGCTGTTGCGGTGCGGCATCAGATCGAGCAGGTCGATGACTTCTTCCACCTGGGCGCGCGATTGTTCCTCGGCGCGGCGCACGGCGGGCGTCCACAACCACTGCGCAGCGAAACTGCCATGGTCAAACCGGTGACGCCCCAGCAACAGGTTGTCCAGCACCGTGCCGCCCTCGAACAACTCGATATTCTGGAAAGTTCGGGCGATGCCGCTGTGCACGACGCGGTGGCGCGGCAGCTGTGTGATGTCCCGGCCTTCGAATGTGACACGCCCCTCGCTCGGGTCGAACACGCGGGTGATGACGTTGAGCATGGAGGTCTTGCCCGCTCCATTGGGGCCGATGATGGCAAACACCTCGCCCTGCGCCACGTCGAAACTGACGTTGGCAATCGCCTGCACGCCGCCAAAACGCAGCGAGACGTCGGAGACCGCGAACAAACTCATGGTGAAGCCTCCGCGCTGCGCGCTGCGGCGCTATTCGCCTTGGGAGCGGCCCGGCGGCTCATTTATAGCGCTCCGACTTCATGTAGCTCTTGCCGCGTTTGAACATGTCCTGACGGTACAGGGGAAAGGTTTCCATGAAGGCCTTGAACTTGATCCAGCGGCCA
>JANPCX010000049.1:0-26582 GCA_031431125.1 Burkholderiales bacterium | reverse complement strand
GCTAACCGTGCGAAACCCGCGCACTTTTGGGTAGCACCCCCAAGCCCCGGGCAGGCCCCTGGGGGCCGGTGGCGATACCAAAATGTACGGTTTACCCGCGCGTTGCAGCCGCCGACCTTCTGCCGCGCAGACTCCTAGTGTGGTGTTGCACTCTATCTGGAACATAAAAACGCGCCTTTTGGGCCATGGCGGCGTTGCAAATCCTCGCGATACCACTGGGTATCGCTGCGGTTTGCGCCTTGCCCTGACCCAAAACGCATCGTTTTTATTTGTTCCATCAAGAGTGCAACACCACACTAGCCCTTGGATACAACATGGCCAGATCCAAGTTGAACCAATTGCTTCGCACAGCGTCGAATGCGGCGTTATTCACCCTTTCACTCCACACAACCACAACAGGTTAGAAAGTCCTACATGTTTGAATCGATGAACACCATGGTTTCCAGAAAGCTGCTTCCCGCAGCCGCATTGATCCTGTCGCTGGCTGCTCCGCTGGCCACACAAGCCCAAAACATCACCACCGTCAATGGCAAGCCAGTGCCCAAAGCCCGTTTGGACGCTTTGATGACCAATATCAAAGCCGACGCCGTACGGCAAGGACAGACACTGCGTCCCGACACCGAAAAACGAGTGCGTGACGGCTTGGTGATGACAGAAATCATGGTTCAGGAAGCCAAAAAACGCGGCGTTGAACGTAACTCCGAATACTTGGTGCGTCTGGAACAGTTGAAAAACGAGCTGCTTGTTCAGTCCCTGTTCAAAGACGAACAAACCAAGAACCCGGTCACTGACGCCGAAGTCGCAGCAGAGTACGAAAAACTCAAAACCCAATCACCTGGCAAGGAATACCGCGCTCGCCACATCCTGGTGGAAAAAGAAGAAGAAGCTTTGTCTTTGACGAAACAACTCAAGGCGGGCGGCAAGTTCGAAGAACTGGCCAAGAAAAACTCCAAAGACACCGGATCAGGACAAAACGGTGGCGACCTCGGCTTCTCCAAGGCTGATGCTTACGTGCCCGAATTTGCCCAAGCCATAGTCAAACTCAAAAATGGCGAGATGACCGAAGCGCCGGTGAAGACCCAGTTCGGCTACCACATCATCAAACTGGAAGAGTCGAGAGACCTCGCACCTCCACCCCTGGATGAGATCAAAGACAGACTCAAAGACGCACTTGCCCAGCAAAAAATCGGCGCGTTCGTAGAAAAAGTTCGGGCCAGCGCCAAGACCGACTACTTCAAAAACTGAACCACGCGTTTTCTGAATCAACCAAGCGGTGCGTCATGCGCCGCTTTTTTTATGGCGCGTCGTTGGCCACCAGTCGTCCCGCCTCAATGCGCAACTGCCTGTCGCAGCGGGACGCAATCTCGCGGTCGTGGGTGACCAACACCAAAGTGGTTCCCACTTCTCGGTTGAGTTCAAGCATCAGGGCCATCACTGTTTCGCCAGTGGCATAGTCCAAACTTCCCGTGGGTTCGTCCGCCAGCAAGACCGCGGGGCGCACCACAAATGCACGCGCCAAGGCCACACGTTGCTGCTCACCGCCTGACAACACCCTCGGATGGTGACTCAAACGGTCTGCGAGGCCCACGCGGCGCAACATCTCGGTCGCTGCGGTGCGGGCGTCTGCGCGGCCTTGCAACTCCAGCGGCAGCATCACGTTTTCCAGGGCGGTGAGGTTGGACAACAGCTGAAAACTCTGAAAAACAAACCCCATGTGCTGGGCACGCAGCGCGGCACGCGCATCCTCGCCCAATAAAAACATGTCTTGGCCCAACAATTGAACCGTTCCACGCGTCGGCGTATCCAACCCGGCCATGATGGACAGCAAAGTGCTTTTGCCCGAGCCCGACGCGCCAACGATGGCCACGGATTGGCCGGCAGTCAGCTGAAAATCGATGTCGTGCAGTATCGTGAGTGTGCCCGTGGCGTCTTGCACATCTTTGCTGATGTTTTGAACGGCGATCAGGGTGTCGGTCATGAGGAAAAAGGGAGATGAAGTTTTGAAGAATATTCAATGGCCGCTCGGTCTGTCGCGCCGCCAACTGCTGGCCTACTCTAGCGCCTTGTGCCTGGTCAGCCGATTCAACCCAACAACGGCCGCGCAACCCACAGGGAATAAAACCCCAGACAAATCCATTCCCACTGTTTTGGTCGTGGGCGACAGCCTGTCAGCCGAGTACGGGCTGCAGCGTGGCACTGGCTGGGTGGCTTTGCTCGAAACACGGTTGCAAACTGAAAAAATCAACGCCAAAGTGGTCAACGCCAGCATCAGTGGCGACACCACGTCTGGCGGTCGTTCACGCCTGCCCACCCTACTTGTACAACACCGCCCCAGCCATGTGGTGATTGAACTGGGCGGCAACGATGCATTACGCGGCCTGCCCTTGACGATGACGGAAAACAACCTGCAAACCATGAGCCGCGCCGCTACCGCCGCCGGTGCGCAGGTGGTCTTGGTCGGCATGCAAGTGCCCCCCAACTACGGCCGCAGCTACACCGACGATTTCGCCGCGGTGTTTCAAAGGGTGGCCAGCGCCGAGAAAAATGCCTTGGTGCCTTTTTTGCTCAAAGGCGTGGCCGACTCACCGCAAGCCGAAAGCCTTTTTCAATCCGACCGCATCCACCCCAATGAAAAAGCGCAGGCCACCATGCTGGCCAATGTGTGGCCGGTGTTGCGCTCGCAGTTGCCGAAGTAGTGCGAAAACGGCCACGCTGCGGAGCAGCGTCACAAGTGCATCAAAACTGGAACATGCGCCAGAAGAAATGGGCGCGTCTAGTGTCATGAGTTAGAAGTTCGTTGAAAAAATAAGTTTGTCGAAATCGGTGCCAGGCAAGGCGCAAAGCACAGCAATGACCCGTGGCATTGCGAGCATTTGCAACGCCGCATGGCGTCGATTTCGACGGACTTATTCAACGAACTTCTAACTCACGACACTAGCACACCACGACGGCTGACGGCGACAACTCGCTCGCCAGCTCATCGACGATCGACAAGTAGCCCGCGACGAGCGGCACCGACCGGCGATCCGCCAGGCAGATCACGTGCACATGCGTCCACGCGTCCAGATCGACGATGTCCAGACGCACCAGACGCGCATCGGCCACGTAAGCAGGCTCGGCCACCACACCCAAGCCCAGCCCTTCAGCGACCGCTTCGCGCAAGGCTTCGCGGCTGCCGATCTCGACAGCGAAACGTACCGGCACCTTGACGCTGGCCATGCGCTGCTCAAAGACCCTGCGCGTCGTTGAACCGCTTTCGCGCATGATGAACTCCTGCCCCGCCAGGTCGCGCAGCCGCAGCGCCTCACGCCCTGCCAACGCATGGTCGTGCCGGGCGAATACCACCAGCGGCTGCCGCCGAAACGGCACGCAGTGGATGCGCGGGTCGACCACCTCGTGCACGAGCACACCGAGATCGCCCTGGTAGTCGAGTATCTGTTC
Organism: Burkholderiales bacterium; assembly: GCA_031431125.1. Lineage (GTDB taxonomy): Bacteria > Pseudomonadota > Gammaproteobacteria > Burkholderiales > Burkholderiaceae_C > JANPCX01. The sequence continues at coordinate 23,141 of JANPCX010000049.1, read as the reverse complement.
GACGATCTGGCGCGAATCCCCCAAGCGCACAACCAGATCGACCAAAGGCCAGCGGGTGCGGAAGCGTTTGAGCATGGGGGTCACGTTGTAAGGGCCCACCGCACACACCGTGAGCCGGCCCTGGTACCGGTTGCGCGCGCTGGCCAGCAGCGCCCAGGCGTCGTCCTCGGCACGAAAGATGCGCTTGGTCGTGTCGTGAAGCACGCGTCCAAAGTCGGTCAACGTTATGCGCTGACCACGGCGGAAAAACAACTCCAGGCCATGGTGGGCCTCCAGCCGCGCGATGTGGGCTGAGACAGTGGGCTGCGTCAGGCCCAGCGCGCGTGCTGCCGCCGACATGCTGCCCAGGCGTGCCGTGGCGTCAAAGGCTTTCAGCTGGGACAGGGACAGGTCAGTCATAGATGTGGTCTATAGCTTCCGCGAAAACTGTGACAACTTTATTAATGGTGGTGACATCAACGCTCCCTAACCTACCAGCACTTCAACCCGCTGGAGATCGTCATGACCACCCGTCGCCACATCGTTATTGCTTCAACTGCCCTCGCTACTGGGGCACTGGCTGCGCCCGCCATACTGCGCGCCCAGACCAAGAGGCCGTTGATCGAGGTGGGCCTCGGGCCGCAGCAGCCGACGCAGGCCGACACCAAACGGGTTTGGGAGCCGGTTTACAAAATGGTGGGCGAGCAGATCGGTGCCGACATCGAACTGACCGTGGCCAATGACTGGGCCGGCATTTCGGTGGCGCTGGCCAGCCAGCAGATCGATGTTGCGCAGATGGGCCCTTGGGGCTATGTGCTGGCCAAACAAAAGGGAGACGCGCAGGCGATTGCCATGCTTCTCATCCAGGGCCGCAACTACTACAAGGCCATCGTGGTGGCGCGGCCTGGCCTGGAAGTAGCGCGCTTTCCGGAAGACGTCAAGGGCCTGTCGATGCAGATGCTCGACGTCGGCTCCACCTCGGGCTGGCTGGTGCCGACCCACTTCATGCGCTCACGCGGTATCGACCCCAAGACGCACTTTGGCAAGTACGCCGAAGGTGCCAGCGCAGCGGCCGCGCAGATGGCCACCGTCGGCGGGCAGGTCGACCTGGCCACGGGCTGGGACACGCACCGCAACACCATGCTGCGCAACGGCCAGATCAAGCCCGAGTCCAACCGCGTGGTTTGGGAATCGGAGCCGCTGCCCAACGAACCCGTGGTGGTGCGGCGCGGTTTCGATCCGCAACTCACCGCGCGTTTGCAGGCGGCCTTGGCCGCGATTCCCGAAGCCAAGGCCAAGGACATGCTGCCCTGGCCCTACACCGGCTTCGTTCCGACCACGCATGAGCCCTACGCCAAGCTGGAGACGATGGGGCGTGAAGTAGGTGTGTTGAAGGGTTGATGATGCCCACTGTGTCCGCGCCCATCCGCCTGCCCGCAGGCAGCTACTGCGAGCCCACCGTCGACTGGCGCAGCCGTGGCCCCTGGCAGCAACTCGCTGCGGCCGCCGCGGTACTGGTTTTCCTGGCGGTGTGCCTGGTGGTGGCCAAGGTCGATCTGCTTGCTTTGGTGCGCGGCATGCCACGGCTCTTCGAATGGGCCTCGACGGCCTGGCCGCCTTACACGCAAGAGCTGGACATCATCGCCTACCGTGCTTTCGAGACCGTGGCCATTGCCACCGTCGGCACGCTGGCCGCCGCCATCCTGGCAGCGCCGCTGGCCATGCTGGTGGCCAACAACACCGCGCCTTGGCCCTGGCTGGCCATGCCGCTGCGCTGGTTTGCCAACGCCTGCCGTGGCATCGACACCGTGGTGTTCGCCATCCTCTTCGTCGCCGCCGTGGGCCTGGGGCCTTTCGCCGGTGTGCTGGGCATGATCGTGCACTCGCTGGGTGTGCTCATCAAGCTCAACAGCGAAGCCATCGAAACGCTGCCGCGCGCACCGCTGGAGGCCGCAGCGATGAGCGGCGCCGCGCCTGCGAAGGTGATGGCGCATGCCGTGATGCCAGCGGTGCTGCCCAACCTGGCCTCGGTGTCGCTGTATGTTTGGGAAGCCAATGTGCGCACCTCCACCGTGCTGGGCATCGTCGGCGCCGGTGGCATCGGCATGGAAATCAAGGCCGCCATTGACTTGCTGGACTTCCAGCGCCTGTTCACCTTGACCGCTGCGGTGCTGGTGATGGTCACACTCATCGACCAGCTCAGTGCCTGGCTGCGCAGGCGACTCGTATGAGCGCGTTGCTGGTGTTGCGTCAGGTCAGCAAAGCCTATGGGTCGGTTCGCGCGCTCAACGACGTGAGCTTCTCAGTCGGCCCCGGTGAGTTCGTCGCGTTGCTGGGCCCCAGCGGCGCCGGCAAGTCCACCATCTTCCGTTGTCTCACGCGCCTGGCTCGGGTGGATGCAGGCGACATCGAAGTGCAAGGGCAGCCGCTGCAAAGCTTGACTGGCGCAGCACTGCGCGATGCCCGGCGTTCGATCGGCCTGATCTTTCAGCAACACAATTTGATCGGCCGCTTGTCGGCGCTGGACAACGTGCTGACTGGTCGTCTTGCCGGTGTGACCACCTGGCGTGTGCTGGCGCGCAGCTTTCCGGCCGCCGACCGCCAAGCTGCGCTGTCCTGCCTGGACCGCGTGGGCTTGCTGGAGAAGGCGTATGTGCGGGCCGACGCCTTGTCAGGCGGCCAGCAGCAGCGGGTGGCCATCGCCCGCGTGCTGGCGCAACAGGGCCGGCTGATCCTCGCCGACGAGCCGGTGGCCAGCCTCGACCCCGAATCAGCACGCCACGTGCTGGCCACGCTGCGCAGCGTGGCACGCGACCAAGGTTTTGCCGTGCTGTGCAGCCTGCACCAGGTCGGGCTGGCACGCGAGTTTGCCGACCGTTTGATCGGATTGAAGGCTGGTCGCATCGTCTTCGACGGCTCGCCAGCAGACATCGGCCCAGCCAACGAGCAAGCGCTTTACCTGCAGGAAGGCACGTCTGCACAACGCTCTCCGAGCGGACCCAATGGCTCCGGGGCCGTTGCCGACGACCTGGCCTGCGTCGCGACCTGAACCACAACAAGAACCTCATGGCGCTCAAATTCATCCACCTGACCGACCCCCACCTGCTGGCCCCTGGGTGTGCGCTACACGGCACCGACCCCGCTTGGCGACTGGCTCGCGCCGTGGCGTCCATCAACGCGGAACACAGCAACGCCGCCTTTGTGGTGATCACTGGCGACCTGGCAGACCGCGGCGAGCCCGCCGCCTACGCCGCCCTGGCTGAGCGTTTGGCGCCGCTGCGTATGCCGGTGTATGTGGCGGTCGGCAACCACGACGAACGCTCCGCGTTCAGCGCGGCGTTTCCAGGCACACCCGTCACGCCCGAGGGCTTCGTGCAATACGCGTTTGACGCAGGTGGCCTGCATCACATCGTGCTGGACAGCCTGCAGCCGGGCGTCGGCTGGGGCGTCTTCTGCGAGCAGCGTGCAGCCTGGTTGGCCGAAGAGCTGGCGCACAGTGCACCGCGGCCGGTGATGCTGTACATCCACCACCCGCCATGCGCGGTGGGCATGGCGGCAATGGACCGCCTCTCGCTGCGGGACACCAGTCCGTTGCGCGCGGTGCTGCTGCCTCACCGCGCACGCATCAGACACCTATTCTTCGGCCACCTGCACCGGCCGCTGGCGGGCAGCTGGCTAGGCATACCGCTGTCCACCGTGCGCGGCACCAACCACCAGGTGGCGCTGCATCTGGGTGATACACCCAAGGTGATGGGCAGCCACGAGCCGCCGCAATACGCCGTGGTGCTGGCCGACGAAGAAAGCACCATCGTTCACTTGCACGACTTTGATGACGCCTCAGCGCGTTTTGCACTTTGAACGCGCACACGCTGTTCTGGCAGCGCGATGCGGTGGTCTTCGATCTTGACGGCACGCTGGTGCAAACGCTGGACGGACTGCACCAAACCCTGAACGACGTGCTTGGTGAACACGGCTTTGCAAGCGTGACACCGGAATTGGTGCGCACTTCGATGCACAGCGGTTTCGGCGGCAGCGTGCAGGCTGCCCTGCAGAACGTTCCCAACGCCGAACGACACGAGGCTGCACTGCTCATGGCCTTCAGGACACGCTACCGCGAGCGGATGGTGGCCCGGTCGGCCGCCTACCCGGCGGTTCGTGACGTGATGGAGGCCCAGCGCGCGCGCGGCTGCAGGCTGGCCGTGTGCACCAATCGAGACGAGTCCCTGGCCCATGAACTGCTGCGGGGGCTCGGGCTGCATGGCTATTTCAAGGCCATCGTCGGCCTGCGCGAAGGCGACCCACCCAAGCCGCACCCGGCGTTGCTGCTGCGCGCCTTGCAGGTCCTGGAAATCGACCCGGCAAGCGCCCCTGACAGCGCCCTCATGGTGGGCGACAGCGCCGCCGACACAGGCTGCGCTGAGGCGATGGATGTGCCCTGCCTCGTATTCGACGGTGGTTACGGCATCGACGGTCTTCCGCCGAGCGCAGGCATTGCACGATTTTTCAGCTATGGGCAACTTTTGAACGCCCAGCCCAGCATCAAGGAATCGACATGAGCACCACTCACACCGCTCTCGAACTGCAAGGTGCCGAGGTCATTTTCCCCAACGGCACGCGGGCACTGCACCCGACCTCGCTGTCGTTTGAGGACGGCGCTTTCACCGTCTTCCTCGGCCCGTCCGGCGCCGGCAAGTCCACGCTGCTGCGATGCCTGAATGGCCTGGTCACGCCCAGCAACGGCACGCTCATCGCGCAGGGATTGGGCCCGGTGACAACAGCCGCCCAACGCCGCACGCTGCGGTCCACCACGGGCATGGTGTTTCAGCAGCACCACCTGATCGGCCGCTTGACCGTGCTGGACAACGTGCTCATGGGCCGCCTGGGGCACCGCCCGGGCTGGGCTTCACTGGGGCCATGGCGGCGGGCTGACAAGGAACTGGCGCTCGCGGCCATTGAACGGGTGGGCCTGATCGACCGCGCGCTGCACCGTGCCGACCAGCTCTCGGGCGGGCAGCAGCAGCGCGTGGGCGTGGCCCGCGCCCTGGTGCAGCAACCGCGCGTGCTGCTGGCCGACGAGCCCGTGGCCAGCCTGGACCCGACCACCGCCGAACGCTTGTTGGCGCTGATGCACGACATTTGCCGGCGCGAACGGCTGTGCGTCATCGTCAGCCTGCACCAGGTGGAGTTTGCCAAGGCCTTCGCCGACCGCATCGTGGGCTTGCGCCAGGGTGCCGTTGTCTTTGACGGCGCGCCGGGCGCGCTGGGGTCGGACACGCTCACCACGCTGTACGGCACCCCCAGCGGTGGCGCCGTGGCCGCCCCCGTTGCGGGCTTCGAGCCCATGGCCGCCGAACTGAAGGCGGCCTGAGCCCTGCTCAACCGATGTCGCATCCATGCACCTCCCCTGTTCACCAACACATCCAGGAAACACCATGAACCGTCGTCAACTCCTGCTCGCAGCCAGTGCAGCCGCCCTCGTGATGGCCCATCCCCTGGCCTGGTCGCAGGGCCGTGACCCCGCGCGCCTGCGCGTGGCGCTGCTGCCCGATGAAAACGCAGCCACCTTGATCCAGAACGCGCAGCCCTTGAAGCAGTACCTGGAAGCCACGCTGAAGAAAGAGATCGAGCTGATCGTCACCACCGACTACTCGTCGATGATCGAGGCCATGCGCTTCGGCCGCATCGAAGTGGCCTATTTCGGCCCCTTCTCCTACGTGCTGGCCAAGAGCAAGGCGCCAGCCATCGAACCTTTTGCCGTGGGCGTTGAAAAGGGCTCGCCCACCTACAACTCCATCCTCATTGCCAACGTGGGCGGCCCGGTCAAGACGGTGGCCGACATCCGCGGCAAGCCCTTTGGCTTTGGCGACCAGGCCTCGACGTCCAGCCACCTGGCGCCCCGCGCGCACCTGCAAAAGAAGGGGCTGGAAGGCGACAAGGACTACAAGGTGGTGCACCTGGGCACACACGATGGCGTGGCGCGTGCGGTGCAGGCCGGCCAGGTGCCCGCAGGAGCGCTGTCAGAGGCCATCTACCGCAGCCTGATCGAGCGCAAGGTCATCGACCCGACCCGCGTGGTGCAGATCGACCTGTCCGCGCCGATCCCGAACTACCCGATCACGATGCAGGGCAACCTGGCGCCGGCGCTGAAGGAGGCCATCCGCAGTGCCTTCCTCAACATCAAGGACAAAGAGGTGCTGAAGTCCTTCCGCGTGGAAGGCTTCGCTGCCACCGACGACAAGGCCTACGACACCCTGCGCGAGATGGCCACGGTGCTGAAGCTTGACCTGGAGAAGATGAAGTGATGGCGCAGCCTGCGATGCCGAATGGCGCCAGTTCCAGCGCCAGCTTCAGCGCCATCCTCCAGGCGGAGCGCGCGCAGGCCCTGCGCAACAGCGGCTTGATCGGCCTGGTGCTGGCGGTCTGCGTTCTGGCCTTGGTCTTGTGCGGCTTCTTTGACGCGACCCGCTTTGCTGAAGGTGGGCCTGCTATCGCACAGCTGGCCAGCGAGATGGTGCCGCCCGACTTCGCGCGCTGGCAGCACTGGCTCAAGCCGCTGCTCGACACGCTGGCCATGTCCATTGCCGGAACGGCCCTGACCATCGTGTTGTCGCTGCCCCTGGCCTTGCTGGCGGCGCCCAACACCGCGCCCAACCCCGTGCTGATGCGCTTCACGCGCACGCTGCTGGCGGCCTGCCGTTCGGTGCCAGAGATCATTCTGGGCATCCTGTTCGTGGCGGCCGTGGGCTTTGGCGCCTTGCCCGGGGTGCTGGCGCTGGCCTTGCACTCGGCCGGCATGGTGGGCAAGTTCTACGCCGAGGCCATCGAACACGTGGACCCCAAGCCGCTGGAAGCTGCGGCCGCAGCAGGGGCCAGCCGCTTTCAGGTGATCAGGCACGCCGTGCTGCCGCAGGTGCTGCCGCAGTTGGCCGACATCACCATCTACCGCTGGGAATACCACTTCCGCGCCTCGGCGGTGCTGGGCATCGTGGGTGCTGGCGGCATTGGCTTTGAGCTGATGGCCGCGCTGCGCCTCATCAAGTACGACCAAGTCTCTGCCATCCTGTTGTGCATCCTGGCCTGTGTGGTGGTGGTCGACAGTCTGGGTGCCGCGCTGCGGCGCAGGCTCAAATGAGCGCGCACCGCATCGTCGTGACGCACCGCCTGCACGACGAGGTGGCACAGCGGCTGCGCCAGGCTGGCACGCTGGTGATGAACGAGTCCCTGGAGCCGTGGACCGAAGCCGAAGTGGACGCCCAGCTGCGCGACGCCGAGGCCTGGGTGGCGTTCATGACCGACCATGTCGATGCCCGTCGCCTGGCACTGGCCAGCCGGCTGAAGGTGGTTGCCGGGGCCCTCAAGGGTGGTGACAGCTTTGATGCAGCGGCCTGCGAGCTGGCGGGTGTCTGGCTGACCGTGGTGCCCGACCTGCTGACAGCCCCCACGGCAGAACTGGCCCTGGGCCTGGCGATTGCCGCCGCGCGGCACGTGCTGATAGGACACCAACGCGTGCACTCGGGCAGCTACAGCGGCTGGCGCGCGCGTGACTACGGCCGCGGCCTTGAAGGCTCGGTCTGCGCGGTGCTGGGCCAGGGCCGCCTGGGTAGCGCCATCGTGGACCGCCTACAAGGCTTCGCCTGCCAGGCCGTACTGGCTGTAGACCCACAAGCCTGCAACCCCCGCGCGCAGCCAGCGACACAGCAAGAAGCGCTGGCAGGTGCCGACTTTGTATTCGTAGCGCTGCCCTTGAACCGCACGACACTGCATTCGATCGACGCGTGCGCGCTGAGCGCGTGTGCGCGTGCCCCGATCATGGTGAACGTGGGCCGCGGCTCGGTCGTTGTCGAAAGCGACATCGCCGCTGCGCTGGTGGAAGGCCGCCTCGGCGGCTATGCGGCCGACGTGTTTGCGTTTGAAGACTGGTTGCTGCCCGAGCGGCCGCTGCAGGTGCACCCCGCGCTGCTGACCGCACCCAACACCGTGTTCACCCCACACCTAGGGTCGGCCGTACGCGCCAGCAGGCTGGCCATCGAGCACGCGGCGGCAGACAACGTACTGGCGGCTTTGTCGGGGCAGCTGCCGCCCGGTGCTGTGAACGCTGCGGGAGGTTCGGACCGCAGCTGAGAAGTGGCTCTTGGGGGCCCGAGGGCCCCTGCCCTTCGCGCTCCGGTTTCGCTCTAACCAGCAGCGGCGATCGGCAGCAAGATTGCGCCTTCCGCCAAGTTTCCACAGCGGCTTGAACCCGACCAAACACTGTCCGAAGACGCGACGCGTGATATCGAGAAATCGCGAACGCCGTTTGTTCTTCCCAAAGCGGCCGCCCATCGTTCTTCCATGCTTGAGGACGTGGAGGCAGGATGCAAAACTGAAATTGACTACCTCAATGGGGCCGTCGTTCGTATGGGCAAGCGCCTGGGCATTCCCACGCCCTACAACGACGCAGCGGCCACTCTCATCCATGCAAGAGAAAGTGATCTCGCCGTAACGTGATCGAGGGGGCCCGTCAATCGTCGCTGGCATCCAAGCCAGGAAACATCACGCTGGTAAAACCAAACTGGTTGAAGTCACGGATGCGCATGGGGTAGAGCTTGCCGATGAGGTGGTCGCATTCGTGTTGCACCACGCGGGCATGGAAGCCCTGCGCTTCGCGGATGATCGGGCCACCGCGCACATCGAAACCCCGGTAACGGATGTGGCTGTAGCGCGGCACCATGCCGCGCATTCCAGGCACGGACAAACACCCTTCCCAGCCGCTTTCTTCCTCGACCGACAAAGCCTCAATCACGGGATTGATCAACACGGTTTGCGGCACTTCGGGTGCGTCGGGATAACGGTCGTTGTGTTTGAAACCAAAAATCACCACCGCCAGGTCGACGCCAATTTGCGGTGCGGCCAGCCCGGCACCCTGGGCGTCATGCATGGTGTCGAAAAGGTCGACCACCAAACTGTGCAGCTCTGGCGTATCAAAACGCTCGACCGGCGCGGCAACACGCAAAAGGCGAGGGTCGCCCATCTTGAGTATTTCTCTGACTGCCATGGTCTTTTTTCGTCCTTTGCTGCCACTGTCACGAGTCAGACATATCGAGACATGAAAACACGCCTTCGCCCCGATGGCTGCGTTGCAAATCCTCGCGATACCAATAGGTATCGCTGTGGTTTGCGCCTTGCCCTCGGAGCGAATCCATCGTTTTCATTTTGCCTCGATATGTCTGACTCATGACACTAGGTGATGTTCAACATGGCCAACAACTGCGCTTCATCCAACACCGACAGATTCAGCTCCCGCGCTTTGTCGAGCTTGCTGCCGGCGTCGGTCCCTGCCACCACATGGTGGGTTTTTTTGGACACCGAGCCACTGACTTTGCCACCCGCCGCTTCAATCAAGTCCTTGGCGGCATCGCGGCTCAGGGTGGGAAAGGTGCCCGTCAGGACGAAGGTTAACCCAGCCAGTGGCTTGGGGCTGGCATCGAAACTGCCTTGGTCCTCGGGCCAATGAATGCCAGCCGCCCGCAGTTGCTCCACCACTTCTCGGTGGTGCGCTTGATCAAAGAATGCGCGCAGGCTTTGCGCCACCACGGGCCCCACATCTTTCACCTCCAGCAGCTGCTCGATGGTGGCATCCATGATGCGGTCGATAGAACCAAAGTGTCGGGCCAAATCTTTGGCCGTGGTTTCGCCCACGTGGCGAATACCCAGGGCAAATAGAAAACGCCCAAGCGTGGTGGACTTGCTTTTTTCCAGCCCGGCCAAGAGGTTCACCGCGCTTTTGTCGCCCATGTGATCCAAAGCGGCCAATTTGGCCAAACCCAGTTTGTAGAGCTCGGGCAGGCTGTTGATCAGCCCCGCGTCCACCAGCTGGTCAACCAATTTATCGCCCAAACCTTCGACGTCCATGGCGCGGCGGCCGGCAAAGTGCAGGATGGCTTGTTTGCGCTGTGCGGGGCAGGTCAAACCACCGGTGCAGCGCCAATCAGCCTCGCCTTCTTCACGTGCGATGGGACTGCTGCACACCGGGCACTGGCCCTGCAGGCGTTTGTACAGATCAAAGGCCTCGCCCACGTCGGCAGGGCGGCGCTCCAGTACCACCGCCACCACCTCGGGAATTACATCACCGGCGCGGCGCACGATGACGGTGTCGCCGATGCGCACGTCCTTGCGGCGGGCCTCGTCTTCGTTGTGCAGCGTGGCATTGCTGACCGTGGTTCCACCCACAAACACAGGCGCCAATTTGGCCACCGGCGTGAGCTTGCCGGTGCGCCCGACCTGAATGTCGATGTCCAGCAAGGTGGTGATTTGTTCTTGCGCCGGGTACTTGTGCGCCACAGCCCAGCGCGGCTCTCGGCTGACAAAACCCAAGCGCTGCTGCAGCGCACGTGAATTGACCTTGTAGACCACACCATCAATGTCAAATGGCAAGGTGTCTCTTTTGGCACCCATGGCCCGATGGAAGGCCACCAAGGCCTCGGCACCCTGCACCACCGTTCTGTCTTTGCAGACCGGCAAACCCATGGCCGCCAAGGCATCCAGCAACTCGCCATGGGTCTGAGGCAGGCTCCAACCTTGGGCGTCCCCCAGCCCATAGGCAAAAAAACTCAAAGGCCGCTTGGTGGCGATCGCAGGGTCGAGTTGCCGAACCGCCCCCGCAGCGGCATTTCGAGGGTTCACAAAGGTTTTCTCGTTTTTTGCGCCCTGGGCGATCAACGCCCGCTGACGTTCGTTCAAGGCTTCGAAGGCATCTCGCCGCATATAGACCTCGCCACGCACCTCCAGCACGGGCGCGCCGCAGCCCATCAAACGAAGTGGAATCTGCGAGATGGTGCGGATGTTCTGGGTCACGTCTTCGCCGGTTTCGCCATCACCCCGTGTGGCGGCTTGCACCAGCAGGCCCTCTTCATAACGCAGGTTAATCGCCAGGCCATCGAACTTCAGTTCGGCGGCATATTCAATCGGCGGTGCTTCATCAACGAGTTCCAACTCACGGCGCACACGGGCATCAAAGGCCAAGGCACCGCTGGCGTCGGTGTCGGTCTCGGTGCGGATCGACAGCATGGGCACGGCATGCCGTACAGGCGCAAATCCGTCCAATACCTTGCCAATGATGCGCTGCGTGGGCGAGTCGGCCGTCAACAGTGCCGGGTGTGCGGTTTCGAGCGCCTGCAACTCTTGGAACAGACGGTCGTATTCGGCATCGGGAATCCGAGGCGCATCCAACACATAGTATTGATGGGCGTGGAAAGCAAGCGACGCTCGCAGCCGCTCGGCGTGTGCGGACGCGGCCTGTAAATCATCAGGAAACAAAGGAAGGGGATGGGGTTGGTCGTTAGCGGGGCACATGCTGGGCATCGTGCACAGCAGGGGTGGCAGGACGATGTGGAATGAGGTCGGGACCCAACAGTCGGTCGATGCGAGAGAACACCTCGATGCGGTTGAAGGGCTTTTTCATGAAATCGTCAGCACCAATACGTTCAGCGTAAAACTGCTCCGCCGCTTGGTCGTTGCCGCTGATCATGATCACAGGGATGTTCTGCGTGGCCGGGTCGCGGCGCAGCGCGCGCAATGCGTTGAAGCCGTTCATGCCTGGCAGGATGATGTCCAGAAAAATGAGGTGGGGCTTGCGGGCTCGGGCCAGGCTGATGCCGGTTTCTGCTTCGTAAGCGAACAGGGTGTCATAGTGGTTTTGTTTGAGCATGCGCGTCAGCGCCACCACCACGGTTTGCGAGTCGTCAATCACCAGCACCCGGGTGCCACTGCGCGCCCGCAAGCGGGACAGCCGACGGCGTTCGCTGGGCTCTTTGGGCGCGATGGGCGCCGGGACGGCGGCAGGCTTGCTGGGCTCGGGGGATCGACGTAAAAAACTAAAGATGCTCATCGCTGTACGGCTACTCGAAAGATGTCAACATTGCACACTGGTGTCGCGGGTTGGAAGTTCGTTGAAGAAATAAGTTTGTCGAAATCAGCGCCAGGCAAGGCGCAAAGCACAGCAATGCCAAGTGGCATTGCGAGCATTTGCAACGCCGCACGGCGTTGACTCTCGGCAAACTTATTCGACGAACCTCCAGCTCATGACACTAGGCGCAGGTTACAACAGTCTGCCGTGTGAGGAGAGCCACAAATGACAACTTTTCACGCCCACTCCCCCCACACCTAAGGGGAAACGATGGCGAGATCGGGGGGGATGCAGCGTCTGCATCAGGTGTTGCCGAATTCCCAGGGATTCGAGCCACCCTTGGTTGACACTCAGCTGAACAGGCGCCGCGCCACGGCCGAACCCGCTGCCATGTCACGCTGTGCCAAAGCCTGGTACAGCTGCGCCAGTTCACGCCCGATGGCTGAAAAACCGTCACCACTGAGCAGTTGGCCGTTGTCATCGACGATGGCGGCATCCATGCCCAAGGCCAGCGCCTGGGCGCTGGCCTGCCATGCGGCAAAGGGTTGTGCCTCCGGCGAGGTTTGGGGGACGTCAAAACTGAGGGTGACATCTCGCACGGCGGCTTGTTGGGGGTCATCCGCCAGAGCGGCCTGGGCGTCGAAGGTCAAACTCAGGATGGGCGGTGCGCCCTCTTCTTGCGCGGACAAAACCAAACGCCCAGGCAGGGCACCGGGCACAAAACCATGCCTTCCAGCGTGCTGCAGGATGTAGCCCACACTCCACGCCGCGGCGCGAGCACGCAGATGCACAGCAAGTTGCGCGTCGTGGGCACTGGCAAAAGCGTCGAGCTCACGGGCGCGGCCGGTGGCATCCAGCATGTCGGGCATGTCAGGCATGCCGCCCAGCAGGTCTGCAAGGGTTTGCACTTTCTGAGCAAACTCAGAGAACTCAATGTTGTTCAATGCTCCGGTGCGATTGGCCAGCTGCACGCCCGCTTGCACCTCGCTGTAACGCTGCCCTGGCAGCGCAAACTCCCACTCGCCGGTGTTCGCATTCAAGCCTTCGATCAACATGGGCTTGCTGCCCGCGCGGCGGCTGGGCGGCAAATGAGACAAGAGCATTTCCCCGCTGATGGGGGCATCCAGGGAAATGGGGGCAATGGCGTCAATCAAGGCATCCAAACGAAGGGCTGGGCGTTTGTAGATCACCGTTGCTGGGCTGGCCAGCCGATCGGCGTCCATAGTCTGTGCCACTGCGGACCCATGGCCGCCAGCCAAAGACGGCTCGGGCTGAACGGTTGAGCCTTGGTGTGCAGGACCCAGCGAAGGCTCGATGCGGTCGAATTCCGGGTCCAGCCGCGCATGGCTCGCCGCTTCGCCATCAGACGGCGGCGCGTTTTTGTCCGCCCGCTTCGGGCCCGCTTGACGCGTTTGCCAAGCACCATGGATGATCACCGCGGCCAAAACAATGCCGCCCAATATCGCCAGCGAAACGGTCAGGCTCATGTCAAATCGCTTCCGCCAAGGTCATGGCGGCTTCCATGTCCACGGCCACGATGCGCGACACCCCTTGTTCTTGCATGGTCACGCCCACCAACTGCTCGGCCATCTCCATGGCGATTTTGTTGTGGCTGATGAAGAGGAACTGGGTGCTGCGTGACATCTCACGCACCAGCTTGGCGTAGCGGTCGGTGTTGGCGTCGTCCAGCGGCGCGTCCACCTCGTCGAGCAAACAGAATGGCGCCGGGTTGAGCTGAAAAATAGCGAACACCAGCGCAATGGCGGTGAGCGCTTTCTCACCCCCGGACAACAAATGAATGGTGCTGTTCTTTTTGCCTGGCGGCTGGGCCATGACCTGCACTCCGGCGTCCAAAATCTCGTCGCCCGTCATCACCAGCTTGGCCTCGCCGCCGCCAAAGAGGCTGGGGAACATGCGGCCGAAATGGAGGTTGACTTGGTTGAAGGTGCTGCCCAGCAGGTCGCGTGTTTCCAGGTCGATCTTGCGGATGGCGTCTTCGAGTGTGTTGATGGCGTCTTGCAAATCGGCGTTTTGTGAATCGAGAAAGGTTTTGCGCTCGCGTGCCGACGTGAGTTCGTCCAGCGCAGCCAAATTCACCGCGCCCAAGGCGTTGATCTCGCGCTGAATGCGGTCGATCTCGGTTTGCAGGCCGTGCAGCTTCACACCCTGCTCCTGGATGCCTTGCGCGAGCAAGTCCAAGTTCACCTCAGCCGCTGTGAGTTGCTCCATGAACTGGGCCCCACCCAATTGCGCGGCCTGTTCTTCCAATTGCAGTTTGGTCACCGCATCACGCAGCGGTTGCAGGCTTTGCTCATGGGACAGGCGCTGTTCATCCAGGCGGCGCAAGCGCTGGCTCAGGTCGTCGTAGTTGCTGCGTGCGGCACCCAGCAGGGCCTCGCGCTCCAAACGCAAGGCCAGCGCCGTTTCCAAACCCGCTTGGGCGGACGCATCGGTCAAACGGGTGAGTTCTTCTTGCAGTTGCGCCTGCGCCTGCGCATTGCTCTGCACTTGCTGGCCTGCCGTTTCTATCGAACGCTGCAACTCGCTTTGACGCGCGTTCAGGCTGCGCGAGGCAAACTGGGCTTCTTGCGCTTGGCGCTCCAGCGTTCGCAACTGTTCTCGTGCTTGGGCGATGCGGCGCTCTTCCTGAATGACGGCCTCGTCCAGCTCGGCATGGCGTTCTTGGGTGGTGGCCAGTTGCATGTCCAGCTCTTCAAAGCGAGCTTCCCCCTGGGCGCGTCGCTCTTGCAGCTCTTCCAACTGAGCGTCGACCTCGGTCAACTCATCGTCCAATTGGGTGCGGCGGGTTTGGCTTTGTTCTGCTTGCTGCGTGAGTTGCAGCACCTCCACTTGCAATTGATGGGCACGGGTTTGGGTGTCGGCGGCGTCTTTGCGGCTGCTTCCCATGCGGCCCGAGGCTTCGGTATAGGCCGCTTCGGCACGCACCAAGTTGCTGCGAGACTCATCCGCAATCAGGGCCTGCGCCTTGACTTGGCGCTCCAGGTTTTGAATTTCTTGGGCGCGCGCCAACATACCGGCTTGTTCGGAGTCGGGCGCATAAAAACTCACCGCGAACTGACTCACCGCATGGCCCTCGCGGGTCATGACGACCTCACCGTGGGTCAGTTTGGACCGCGCCGCCAAGGCCTCGTCCAAATTGGCTGCGGTGTACACACCCTCCAGCCAGTCGTTGAGCAGTGCTTTGAGGCCACCACCCATGGGTGCCGCATCCAAACGCAGCAAATCGGACAGGCGGGCCAGCGTATGGTGGCTGTTGGCAATGCCCGTTTCGGGCAAAGTATAGAAAGCCAACTTGGCAGGCGGCGCGTCGCTGGCAAACGCACGCACGATGTCAACACGCCCCACGGACAACGCATTGATGCGCTCGCGCAGCGCGGCCTCGAGTGCGGTCTCCCAGCCGGTTTCAATGTGAATTTGGGTCCACAAACCTTGCAGGCCGTCGAGCCCATGTTTGGCCAACCAGGGCTTGAGTTTGCCCTCGGTTTGCACCTTTTCTTGCAATGCTTTCAAGGCTGAAAGCCGGGCGTTGAATTCAGACTGCCTGCCTGACTCTAAGTTGAGCAGTTCTTGTTTGCTGCGCCGGTCTTCGTCCAACTGTGGCAGTTGCTCGGCCAATTCGTGCAAACGTGCGTCGGCAACGGTTTGCGCTTCTTGGGCCAGGGTGAATTGACCCCGGAGCCCTTGCAGGCGCGCCATATCCGGACTGGCGATTTGCTGCCGCTCCGAAGCCAGCCGTTCGCGCCGGCCACTGAACTGCTTGACCTGCTCGTCAACGCTGCGGCTTTCGCTGGCCAGCACCTGAATTTGCTGCTGCACCACCACGACCTGGTTGCGCTGCTCGTTGGCCTTGTTCTGCGCCGAACGCAGTTGGTCTTCCAGCTGCGGCAAGGTGTTGTTTTGTTCTTCGGCTTGCGCGGCCAACAATTCGTTTTGCTCATCCGCCCCAAGCATTTGTTCGGCAATGCGCTCCAGTTCGTCTTGGGCCTCTTGCTGCCGTGCACCCCACTGCTCGTTTTGGGCTTTGATCTCCAAGAGGCGCTGCTCGGCGCGCTGCCGGCCCTCGACCACATAACGGATCCGCTCTTCCAAACGGCTGACCTCAAGCGCGGCCTCAGCCAAAGAGCCTTGCGCGGCATGCAGGTCGTCGCCCGCCGCATAGTGGGCTTGGCGCAGGGTTTCCAGTTCGGCTTCGCCTTGGCGCAGTTCGGCCATACGGGCTTCGAGGGTGTTGACAGCCTCCAGCACCGCTTTTTTCACTCGCTCCTGCTCTTGAGCCGCGTCGCGGTGTTTCAGGAACCACAACTGGTGCAGTTTGAGCGTGCCCTGCTCTTGCAAACCTCGGTAGGTGGCGGCCACCTCCGCTTGTTTCTCCAACTTGTCCAGGTTGCTGTTCAACTCGCGAAGAATGTCGTCCACACGGGTGAGGTTTTCACGCGTGTCTTTGAGCCGGTTTTCAGTTTCGCGGCGGCGTTCTTTGTATTTGGAAACACCGGCGGCCTCTTCCAAAAACAAACGCAGCTCTTCGGGTTTGCTTTCAATGATGCGGCTGATGGTGCCTTGGCCAATGATGGCGTAAGCGCGTGGCCCGAGGCCAGTGCCGAGAAACACGTCCTGCACATCGCGGCGGCGCACCGGCTGGTTGTTGATGTAGTAGCTGCTGGTGCCATCGCGGGTCAACACACGCTTGACGGCAATCTCAGCGAACTGGTTCCACTGCCCACCGGCACGTGCGTCTTCGTTGCTGAACACCAGCTCCACACTGGCGCGGCTGGCGGGTTTGCGGTGGCCGGAACCGTTGAAGATCACGTCTTGCATCGACTCGCCGCGCAGTTCGCTGGCCTTGCTTTCACCCAACACCCAACGCACCGCATCCATGATGTTGGACTTGCCACAACCGTTGGGACCCACGACGCCGACCAACTGGCCCGGCAGTTGAAAGTGGGTGGGTTCAGCGAACGACTTGAAGCCGGAGAGCTTGATCGAATTCAGGCGCATGGGCGGCGGATGTGCGGTGAAGCCGGGCGCAACGCATTCACTGCGAAGTCAGCCTGAGGCTATAAGTGGTTGATTTATCAGCAAAAACTGCGCTTCTTCACGCGTGCTGAGCGGGGCGGATGATACCATCGCCACCCTTCTAGACACCTCTCCAACTGTGACCACCATGGCCTCGCGCAAGACCTCTTCTGCTGCCCCAAAAAAAACCTCCTCCCTCGCAGCCGCCTCCGAACGGGCGATGCCAGTGAACCCGCCGTCCAAGCCCAGCAAAGAGCTGCACGTGTTCGACAACCCGTCGCCGCAGCGCGACTACCTGATTCAGTTCCAAATTCCCGAGTTCACCTGCCACTGCCCCCTCACAGGCCAGCCCGACTTCGCCCACTTCACCATCGACATGGTGGCGGACAAACGCTGCGTTGAACTCAAAAGCCTCAAGATGTACATGTGGAGCTACCGCAACGAAGGTGCCTTCCACGAAAAAGTCACCAATGACATCTTGGACGACATCATCAAAGTGAGCCAACCCCGTTTCATCCGCATCACCGCCAAGTGGTATGTGCGTGGCGGCATCTATACCAACGTCGTCGCTGAGCACCGCAAGAAAGGCTGGAAGCCCTTGCCAGCCATCGCACTGCCAGCACAAACGCAGGCGACTGGCCTTTTGGGTTGAGTGACTGCACGTAGACACCCGATCAACATGAATCCCCTACTCAGCCGGCTGCAGCCCTACCCTTTCGAGCGTCTGCGCCAACTCACAAAAGGCATCACACCAAACGCTGCGTACTGGCCTATCAGCCTCGGTATTGGTGAGCCCAAACATCCGACACCCGGCTTGATCGAGCAGGCGCTGGTGGGCAACCTCAAGGGCTTGTCCAGCTATCCCGCCACAGCGGGGGAGCCAGCGCTGCGTGAAGCGCTCACGCTGTGGTTGGCTCGCCGATACGGCTTGACGCTGGACGCTTCGGCACAAGTGCTGCCCGTCAACGGATCGCGCGAGGCCTTGTTCGCATTGGCGCAAACCGTGATCGACCCGAGCCGTGCGGGCGCCACCGTGGTCTGCCCCAACCCGTTCTATCAAATCTACGAGGGCGCGGCCTTGCTTGCGGGTGCCGAGACCTATTTCGCCAACAGCGACCCCGCTCGTAACTTTGCGGCCGACTGGGATGCAGTGCCCGCTGACGTCTGGGCCCGTACCCAGCTGCTGTTTGTATGCTCACCTGGCAACCCCACCGGAGCCGTCATGCCTTTGTCGGAGTGGAAAAAACTCTTTGCGCTGAGCGATGAACACGGTTTTGTGATTGCCTCGGACGAGTGTTACTCCGAGATTTATTTTCGCGACGAAGCCCCCCTCGGTTCGCTCGAAGCCGCCCAGCAGTTGGGGCGTGGTGACTTTCAAAACTTGATCGCCTTCACCAGCCTGTCCAAACGTTCCAATGTGCCCGGCATGCGCTCGGGTTTTGTGGCCGGTGATGCCAACATCATCAAACAGTTCCTGCTCTACCGCACCTACCATGGCAGCGCGATGAGTCCGGTGGCGCAGCAGGCGAGCATCGCCGCCTGGAATGACGAGGCCCATGTGGTGGCCAACCGCGAGTTGTACCGGCAAAAATTCGCACAGGTCACGCCGCTGCTGGCGCCACATCTGAACGTGGCTTTACCCGATGCAGGGTTTTATTTATGGGCCGATGTCAGCCAAGTGCAAACTGGCATGGACGACGTCCACTTCGCCCAACAGCTGCTCGCTCAATACAATGTCGCTGTTTTGCCAGGCAGCTTGTTGGCGCGTGAGGCCCAAGGCGTGAACCCCGGCACAGGTCGCATCCGTTTGGCCCTGGTGGCCGAAACCGCCGAATGCTTGGAAGCGGCCGAGCGCATCTGCGCTTTTGTTGCGGGCCTGCGTAACAGCCGGTAAAAATTCTTTCCGCTCTTTCCCCATTTCGAATCCAACCTCCACCATGACACAAGCCCTGCAACAACTCATCGACAACGCCTGGGAACAGCGCACCACCGTCAGCGCCACATCGCACCCCGATGTGGCTGTCGCGGTAGACCAAGTCATTGCCGGCCTCGACAGCGGCGACATCCGTGTGGCAGAGCAACAGGGTGTGGGACAGTGGTCGGTGAA
The DNA here is from genome assembly GCA_031431125.1 of Burkholderiales bacterium. Taxonomy (GTDB): domain Bacteria; phylum Pseudomonadota; class Gammaproteobacteria; order Burkholderiales; family Burkholderiaceae_C; genus JANPCX01. The sequence goes on along the minus strand of JANPCX010000049.1, from coordinate 4,137 downwards.
CCAATGGGTGAAAAAAGCGGTGCTGCTGAGCTTTCGCCTGAAAGACAACAAAACCATCTCGGCCGGAGACATTGGTTTTTTCGACAAAGTGCCCTCTAAGTTCGAAGGCTTTGGTGCGGCTGACTTCCAATCCCGCAACCTGCGCGTGGTTCCACCGGCCGTGGCGCGTCGTGGCAGCTACCTCGCCAGCGGCGTGATCATGATGCCCTCCTTCGTCAACATTGGCGCCTATGTCGGTGAAGGCACCATGGTGGACACCTGGGCGTCGGTGGGTTCTTGTGCGCAAATTGGCAAGCATGTGCACCTGAGCGGCGGCGTGGGCATAGGCGGTGTGCTGGAACCCATGCAGGCCAACCCCACCATCATTGAAGACAACTGCTTCATCGGCGCACGCTCAGAAATCGTGGAAGGCGTGATCGTTGAAGAGAACTGCGTCATCTCCATGGGCGTCTTCATCGGTCAAAGCACCAAAATTTACGACCGGGCCACAGGTGAAGTGATTTACGGCCGCGTGCCGTCGGGCTCGGTGGTGGTCAGCGGCAGCTTGCCCAGCTCAGACGGGAAGTACAACTTGAATTGCGCCGTGATTGTCAAACGCGTGGACGCACAAACCCGCGCAAAAACCAGCATCAACGATTTGCTCAGAAGCTGATAGCCTTGATTCACATGGACTGTCCAGAAAAAACAGGAGGAACCCCATGAGCGGTGGAAATATGGAGCGCGTGCTGCGCCTGATGTCAGAAAAGGGTGCGTCCGACGTTTATTTGTCGGCCAACACACCCATCCTGATCAAGATCAATGGGCAAATCCTCCAGCTCAGTGACCAGCCGCTGACCCACACCCAACCCAGGCAGCTTCTGGCTGAGGTGCTGAGCCCCACGCAGTTGGAGGAGCTTGACGACACCGGTGAGCTCAACGTCGGGGTCGGCTTGGCAGGTGTCGGCAGTTTTCGTTTGAGCGGCTTTAGACAGCGCGGCTCGATTGCAGCGGTGTTTCGCTGCATTCCGTTCACCATTCCGGCGCTGGACACACTCGGCGTCCCGGCCCTGCTCAACACCTTGGTGCTGGAAAAACGCGGCCTCATTTTGATGGTGGGCGCCACGGGAACGGGCAAGAGCACCACGCTGGCGTCCATGTTGGAGCAGCGCAACCAGCAGTTGGCGGGTCATATCCTGACCATCGAAGACCCCATTGAGTTTTTGTTCAGCAACAAAAAATCGGTGGTCAACCAGCGCGAAGTGGGCCGCGATACCCAGTCTCTTCAAGTCGGGCTAAAGAATGCACTGCGCCAAGCACCTGATTGCATTTTGATTGGCGAGATTCGCGATCGCGAAACCATGACGGCCGCCATCTCCTACGCCTTGTCCGGCCACCTCGTGCTGTCCACGCTGCACGCCAACAACAGCTACCACGCTTTGGGCCGAATTTTGTCCTTCTACGCGCCCGAGGCCCGTCCCGCCTTGCTCGCCGACTTGGGCGCTGGCCTTCGCTCCGTCGTTTCGCAGCGTTTGGTGCGTGCCACCACGGGCGGCCGTGTGCCCGCGGTAGAGGTGATGTTGAACACCAAGCTGGTGTCTGAGTTGATTGAGCAAGGCGACTTCAGCGGCATCAAAGAAGCCATGGAAAAATCCCTGGCTGAAGGCTCACAAACGTTTGAGCAAGACCTGGCCCGCCTCATCAACAACGGCACCATCTCCCGCGACGAAGGTTTGGCCTTTGCCGACTCGCCCACGAATTTGATGTGGCGCCTGCAAAACGACATGGCGCCCATCTCGCGCATCGTTGCCAAAAAAGAAGAGCAAGATGACCATGCCACCTTCACCGAAATCACACTCGATGTGCGCGGCGACTGACCGCCTCTCATTGAACTATTTGTTGTGACCTCTACCGCCCTTCACCTCACCGAGCAATTGCTCAGCCGCGCCTCCCTCACGCCCGATGACGCGGGTTGCCAAGAACTGATTGCCAGTCGCCTCAAACCCCTGGGGTTTGAATGCCAGACCCTGGTGTTTGGCCCTGCGGATTTCCGCGTCAGCAACCTTTGGGCGCTGCGCCGAGGCAGTGCCCCACAAGGACCTTTGCTCGCCTTTGCAGGCCACACCGATGTGGTGCCCACCGGCCCCTTGGGCCAATGGACCAACGACCCCTTTGTGCCCACGCACCGCGACGGTATGGTGTACGCCCGGGGCGCTGCCGACATGAAAAGCTCACTCGCAGCGATGGTGGTCGCGATGGAAGAGTTTGTCGCCGCCCACCCCAATCACCCAGGGTCGGTGGCCTTCTTGCTCACCAGCGACGAAGAAGGCCCATCTGTCGACGGGACGGTCAAGGTTTGCCAGTGGTTGCAGGAAAACAAAATCAAACTCGACTACTGCATCGTTGGCGAACCCACCTCGGTCAACAAGCTGGGGGACATGATCAAGAACGGTCGGCGCGGATCCCTGTCGGGCAAGCTCACCGTCAAGGGTGTTCAAGGTCATATTGCCTACCCGCACCTGGCCAAAAACCCCATCCACCTGCTGGCCCCCGCGTTGGCGGAACTGGCCAGTATTCAATGGGATGCGGGCAATGCTTACTTCCCGCCAACGGCTTGGCAGGTGTCCAACATCAACGCAGGCACCGGGGCCACGAATGTGATTCCGGGTGAGTTGGTCTTGCAGTTCAACTTCCGGTTTTCCACCGAGTCCACAGCCGTTTCCCTCAAAACCCGGGTGCATGCGGTGCTGGATCAACATGGCCTGAACTACGACTTGGCCTGGACCTTGGGCGGCGAACCCTTCATCACCGAACCCGGTGCACTGAGCCTGGCCGTGAGCCAAGCCATTGCAACGGAAACCGGCATCACGACAGAGCTGTCGACGACGGGCGGCACGTCCGATGCACGTTTTATCGCCAAAATATGCCCCCAGGTGGTGGAGTTTGGCCCCCTCAATGCCACCATCCATCAAATCAACGAACACATTGCGGTTGACAGCATTGAACCGCTCAAAAACATCTACCGCCGAACCTTAGAGAGCCTGCTGACATGACCTTGATCGAATTCATCACCGCGCAAAGCGCCCGCCTCAAACAGGCGGGCGTTTCGTTTGGGCATGGCACGCTGAATGCGTTTGACGAAGCCGCGTGGCTGGTGCTGTGGTCTCTGGGTTTGGAGATGGACGCGCTGGAACTGCACGCCCAAAAGCTGCTGTCCGCCGAGGAGCAGCAAAAAGCGCAAGCGGTGATCACACAGCGCGTTGACACACGCCTGCCTGCTGCTTACATCACCAAAGAAGCTTGGCTGCAAAACGTCCCCTTCTATGTGGACGAACGTTGCATCGTGCCGCGCTCATTCATTGCGGAACTGCTCGCCGACGGCGAAGGCACGGGGCAACTCGATGCATGGTTGTCTGACCGCACCTCAAGTGTGCTGGACCTGTGTACGGGCAATGGGAGCCTGGCGGTGATTGCCGCCCTGGCCTACCCCGAGGTGACCGTGGACGCGGTCGACATCTCCAACGATGCACTGGCCGTGGCCCAAATCAATGTCGACAAACACAAGCTGCAAAAGCGCATCAAGGTCTATGCGTCGGATCTGCTCAACAGCGTGAAAGGCCCTTACGACCTCATCATTTGCAACCCACCCTATGTGAACAATCAAAGCATGCAGACCTTGCCTGCCGAGTACCAGCACGAACCGGCCCTGGCCCTGGCCGGCGGCGACGACGGCATGGACTTGGTTCGCCGCATCTTGAGTGATGCGCCTTCTCGTTTGACTGACATCGGCGTCTTGGTGCTGGAGATTGGCAACGAACGCGCTCATTTTGAACACGCATTCAGGCGCTTGGAAGTGGCCTGGATGGAAACGAGTGCGGGCGACGACCAGGTGCTACTGGTCGAGAAACAAGCACTGGAACGCTGGGTGCAAAACCCGCACAGCAGCCACCGCGGCCAAGGCCAAGAGAAAAACAAAGGGCTAGGGCCTGTTCACACTAAAAGGAAGCCCGCGTGACGCCACAAAAGCCCACCATCAAGGCGCAAAGCACAGCTGTGGCCTGTGCCACAGCGAGCATTTGCAACGCGGAGGGTGGGCTTTTGTGGAGATCACCCGAAGGGCCGGTGTCTGGCCGGCCACGGGGCGTTGTTGCAGACTCGTTG
>JANPCX010000048.1:0-5708 GCA_031431125.1 Burkholderiales bacterium | reverse complement strand
ATTCTCAAAACCGCGCTTCGCGCGTGCGGGGCACAATCTGCCCCCATGCTTGCTCACCACACTTGGCTGAAACCCGCACCACGCCTCGCGTGCGGGGTCTTCGACTACGACTGCACGTCAGACCCACCTCAATTCAGCTGGCGCTCTGTTGCAGCTAGCGCCATCTCGGCAGGCGTGACGCAAGGCGTTGGTGATGCACTGGGCGGTGGTGCCGGTTGGCAGAACAGCAGCAGCTTGAGCGACTTCGGCAAGTTTGCGATTGATGCGGGCTCGCGCTTCATCGGTGGCACCGTCGCTCAGGCGGTCACCAACAAGGGCGGACGGGTCAACTTCGGGCAAGTCGCCGCTGACGCGTTCGGAAATGCCTTGGGGAACTCCATCGCTCGGGGCATCACCAGCGGGGCCAGTCAGCAAGAAGCCAAGGCGCCGCAGACCCAAGGCCAAGGGCCTTGGTCTGACTACGGCTACCAAAACGGTGCGGACATTCAGAACCCCGTCAACAACGCCGCCTTGTCCTACAACGGCGGCACGCCGCCACAACCTGGCATGCGGTACACCGATGCGGGCTGGCAGCACTTGGACGGCGCACCGCCAGCGTTGATTGATGGCATGCAGTACGCCGACGCAAGAAGCCCGGCGGTCACTCGCGCTCAAGCGAACCTCAGAGAAATGCAAGAGCTGCAAAAGTCGATCCGTGAGGCTGTCAACGAGGCGAACAGTCAAACCAAAACCGGCTCTGGTTATATCGGCGTCAACATCGTTGACCGCTCGCCCACTGTGCCGTCTATTCGAGAGACGGTCAGTCCGCTGCCAAGTTATGGCGGCTACACCGAAGCACCTTACGCGGGAGATACCTCCTACATCGGCCAGCCCTCGACGAACGATGGCTGGTACACCACGCCTGAAGGCGTGGTGCAGCGAGTCACTTATGACACGGATGGCACGGTGACGGTGACGGCAAAACGCGAGCCCACCTTCTCGATGCCTGATACGTGGCAAGTCCCTTCGGTCAGCAATTGGTCTTTGCCCAGTTGGAACTCAGGCGGGCAAGCGGCGCTGGGTGGCTGGGATGCGCAGCAGCGGATCAACTACCACCAGGCCAATGTGGTGGCATCACAAACGGCAGCCGCAAAGATCACCCAAGCCCGAATGGCCAATGATCCGCTGGCCGCTTATGCCGCCGCTTGGCAAGCGTCACAGCAACGCATCGACAACCGCCTGGCGACACGCGAGCGATTGAGCATGGGTGGCTACCGAGTCTCAGCCGCGTTTGACCAATCCAACCCGCCCGGGGCTTACTTCAACAAATATGCACCCAAGGCTGCGGATGAGTTTGCGTTGGCTCAGAAAGTTGCTAAAGGTGCGGCTAGCAGCAATCAAACGGTTAACAACCTTGGCAAGATCAGTTGGGTGACCGGTCCATTGGGTGTGGGATTTGGCGCTTACTCCACCACCACCAACATCATGAATGCGGCACCAGGCCAGCGCGGTGGTGTGGTGGCGCAAGAGGCAGGCAGTTGGGTCGGTGGCTGGTATGGGGCCAGTTTGGGCACAGCCGGTGGTGTAGCGCTGGCTGTGGCCTTGGGTGCCACACCAGTGGGCTGGGGCATCTTGGCCGGGGCCATCGTGGGCGGCATCGCTGGTGGTTATGCTGGCTCCACCGCAGGCTCATGGGCTGCGAGCAATGCTTACAAGAACGTGACGATGACCTTCAAATGAGAAAGCCACGTGAAGAAGAGTTGGACATGCGAACGGTGCTCACTCAACCGCCTCCAATGCGGTACCAGGTGAATGCCAACGAAATGTACGAAGTGCGAGTGGAAGTTCTTCGACGCCAAGAATCTGATGGCAATCCTGAGCGATTGCACGTGCTTCACAGCCAAGACGGCGGTCGCACTTGGCGAGCCGTTCGACTCACCCGCAACTGGCGTAAGCATTGGTGGGCTATCTTTAAGTTGGGCTGGGGCGGAACCTGGTTCCCACCTTGGCCAAATAACCTGAGAGATACGTACATCAAGGACGGCAAGCTCTGCATCTCGTATTCCAGCCCTTACGAGCAGGGTCTACAGGGCCAGACCTATGTGTGGGAAGCGCAATACGAGCCGCAGATTGACCGATGGAACATTGCCTTGCTCAAAGAAGATCATTGATTAAAAAAAGGGTGCAGACGCTCAAGGAGAGAACACCTCCACCGTGAGCCCCGAGACTGCGCCAAAGTGCTTCACGTTGGCGGTGATGAGTGGCAGGCGGTGTTCCAAAGCCGTGGCGGCGATCAACGCATCTGGCAGGCGCATGTGGTGCGACAGGCCGAACTGATCGACCAAGGCGGCGGCTTGCTGCGAGATGGGCGGCGTGATTTGAATCACCTCCACCTGGTGCGCGGCCAGGCCCTTCTTGAGCCGGGCCAACTCCGCCTTGTCGCGGCAGCCCTGGGCCAGCTCGATGTAAGTCACCACAGAAATCTTCCACTGGGGAATCTCTTGCAGCCGCTGCGCGGCCTTGAGGTGGCCGCGTGTGAGCCAGACCAGCACATCCGAGTCAATCAGCATTCTTGTCGTCCGGGCCTGGTGCGGTGGGCTGGGGGAATTCATTGCGCGAGCCATCCCCGTTAAAACGCGGCTCAGTGAAACGTGGCTCACGAATGCGCCGCACATAAGCGGCCACGTCGGCCATGTCCTCGCGGTCGCGCCACATGCCAAACAGCGGATCGTTGGCAAACGCAGCCGCCACTTGGGCTGCTGCTTGTGTTGGCGCTTCAGTACCTTGCGCTGAAACAGGCGCTTCCTCTTCAATGCGTACTGTCACCTGAGCGCTGGTCAGCTTCTCACGCCAAGCCAGCGGCAGCTCGGCCACGGGGACATGTTCAAACACGATGGCATTCATCTTCAAAACCTCCGTTGACTACAGAACTCACCCGCTACTCTCACCGACTACTGGCTTGCGCCAGCACCGTGTCCAGCATCTCCATCACAAAACGTTGCTTGGCGCGTGGCAATTTGGCAATGAGGTTGACCTGCTGTTGCAACTGCGAAGGTGGGCCACGCTTGGAAGCCGCCTTGGCCTTGGGGGCTGGCACCTGTCCCAGCAGCGACTCCACGCTGACTTGCAGCTCATGTGCCAAAGGGGCCAGCAGCGAAGAGGGCAAACGCAACCGCCCGCCTTCGTAATGCGCCAGCGTTTGCTGGGCAATCCCGAGCTTGGCGCAAAGCTGCACCTGCGTGATGTTGCGCTCCTTGCGGGCCTGCGCGATGCGCAGCCCCATTTCCTTGAAAAACACTTCGTCCTTGGTGTTCACGGTCAGTGGTGAAGCAGTGGTGGTGTTCATCAGGATAGGCCCGGGAATGGGTGGGGGAGTTCATGGAGTGCTTGACCGCACTCTACATTAGAGTATGCTAATGCGGAGTTATTTTTTTACTCCATTGTTTGCAAACAAAGCCCCCACGGCTCACTAAGGAATTGCTGTCATGTCCAACCGTCCAGGAGAAGTTCGGCGTTATTTTTCAAGCCCGTTTTTCAAAAATTCGGGCTCAATACTTAGTAATCAGCAGAGGTTCTTACGTTTTTCGGTGAACTTCTTTGATCGCTGTGATCGTTTTTAAGGCAGTTTCTGCCGCCGAGGCGTGTGGCCTCCCTGTCCCTCCTGGACAGTTCGTTCTTTAACAATTTGCGCGTTCTTTTGGGCTGCCAGTGGCTCGCCTTGGGTGGCTTGCCGCTAACGCCGAATGTGATACCCGACGCATGCGCCGTCGAGCGCGTGAACCAGGCTGATTTCTTTCGGCGGGTTTTGCTTCAAGTCAGCCCAGGTGACTTTGTTCCACGCCTGCGCGGGCGTGAGCCCACCCAGGTTTTGGTGCGTGCGGCAGTGGTTGTAGAACAAACGGAATTCGTCCAGCGCCATTTGCAGCGCGGCTTGACTTGGAATCACCAGTTGTTTGAGCAGCGGCTTGAGCGTGCCGAAGAGCCGTTCGATGCGCCCGTTCTGCCACGGCGAGTGCAATGCAATGCGCTGGTGTTTGATGCCCGCCATCGTGAAGAAAAGCTTGAACAGACCGCTTGTGAACACCCGTTCGTTGTCCGTGCGTACTGCTTTCGGTTTGCCATAACGCCCAATAGCCAAACAAAGTTGGCCCAGCAGCGTCCAGCTGTTTTTGTTGACGATGGTTTGCAAGCACAGCAAGGCCCTTGAGCCATGGTCAATGATGCCCAGCGCTGTTTGTTGTTGATGTTGGGCGTCCACTTGAAACGTCAAGTCCATCGCCCAAACCGCATTCACGGCGTAGGGCGTTGGCTTCTTGTTTTTGATCTCTCGGTGCAAGCACCACAAGGCGTACTGATTGCGCTTCACCACTTCAGCCACCAAGCTTTTGCTCACTGTCCAAGTGGGGCCGTGCTTTTGGTTAAATGCGTCTGCCACTTTGCGGCAACCTTGCTTTTGCATATGCGCTTTGATATTGAGCACTTCGGCAATGGCCCACTCGGGCTTGCGGTTGACGCGGTAGAGCTTGGCGGCTGGGGTGTCAGGTGCTGCGGGCTGGATTTGCTCTCCCGCTTCATGCGCCAAAGCCTTGCGACGAAACCCAAGCCGAGGTTGATGAAACCGGAGCACCCCGCGCCACAACCATTGCAGCCACAGCCCAATCCAAACCGTGCGCCACTGAACAAGCGGCCACAGCGCCGCCACCCCCACCACCGCATCCTCCCAACCCATTGCACTTCCTCTTTTGGTTTTGTGCGCGGCATTCTGGGAGTGGTTTTTGCGGTTGATGTAAGCGGTTGTGCGCGCTGATGTGTGAGCTGATTTTTAGATACCAAATAACGAGCGGTGATTTGCTCAAAAACACCTCGCCCACGGCTAAAATTCACAGCCGTTTTGGCGTTGCTTGGCACCATGTGTCTCGCGGCGATCCTTCAACCCTTCTCCGATCACAAATCCCATGGGTTTTTTGCGTCAACTTTTTGGTCGTGGGCCAACAAATTCCGACGTACCGTCCTTTGAGGGTGCTGCTGCTTTTGATGGCGACCTGCCCGAGTACGACCGCTACATGATTGACCGCAGTTGTGTGGTGCTGCACTACAAAGAGCCCTTTGTGCGTTGGGTGCACAGGCAACTCAAAAGCTCGGGGCAGCATCAAAGCCTGCCCACCTTGATTGAACTCAACCAGGACGCGACAGCGTATTTGCTGGAACGGCATGAGGACACCTACAGCCACCGGGAAGTGCGCGCCCAAGTGGACGACGATTTTTTGTTCTTCTTCAAGCGCGAACTTGAGCAGTGGGAAGAAGACTCGGATCAATGGCCTGGCGAATTGACATTGAAGCTGTTTCATCAGTGCTTTGACGTGCAGGTGGTGTCCATGGTGCTGGACACCTCGCCCACCAAGACTTGGTCGCGTGCATTGGCACAGCGCCCTGGCACAAGACGCCAGCCAAACGCTGCCTAAAAGCAAACCGGCTCCATGTACGCCATCAAACACCTGCAAGCCACATCAGGCACCTGGTACTGGGTCGTCAACTTCAGCCGCGCCGGAAAGTTGATCTACAAACGCTTTTACGAACCCATGTATGGCGGTGTTGCGCGCCTCGCTTCCATCGCATCGCCACCCAAATTGGCATCGCACGATTTCGGCAAGGTTGAGGCTGTTTTTCCACATTGGCGTCATACGATCTCGAAGGCTTAACCGCGCTTTGATCGAACGCTGAGCCAAATT
>JANPCX010000047.1:0-2508 GCA_031431125.1 Burkholderiales bacterium | reverse complement strand
TGTTGAGGCCTAACCCCTCGCTCAAGCCGAGCGCCAACGGCAGGCCGCCAGGCCCGGTCTGGCGGTACGCGGTACATTTTCGCCAGCCCGGGCCTGGCGTCCTGCCGTCGTCGCCCGCTTAGCTCGAACGTTAGGCATCACTGAAACTAGTCCACCACTGCGAGCTGCCATGGCCCGAAAATCCAAACTAGCCTACCCTTACACCTACCGCGAGTAGTTTCTGCTCAATATCGAGCGCCTTTCCGCACACGGAAAGGACATCGTACCGGACGAGACAATTCGCGATGCTCTCCGATGGCAAGACGGCCCCTATCGGCGCATTAAGGAGCAACTGGTCACCGAGGGAGTTATCTTCTCCTCACCCGCCCGCGGCGGTTCCGTCGGCCTCGCACGACCGAGTGGATCAGAAAGGGTTAGCTTGTTCATTTCGTATGCGCACAAGGACGAGCCTTTCAAGGACGACCTTGTTAAGCATCTGCGGCCGCTGCAGCGGCTAGGGCTGGTCGAGCAGTGGAATGACCGCCGGATCCCAGCGGGCGTCGAGTGGGCTCCAGAGATCTCCAAACACCTTGACCAAGCCCGACTCATCGTGCTGTTGATCAGCGTCGACTTTGTCAACTCTGACTACTGCTATGGCATCGAGCTCGAGCGGGCCCTCGTCAAACATGCAGAGGGAACTGCTGTTGTCGTGCCTGTCATCGTGCGCAGCTGTCTCTGGCAGCACTCACCCTTCGCCAAGCTTCAAGCACTGCCCAAGGACGCTCGCGCCATCAGCACTTGGGCCGATAGGGATGAAGCCTACACAAGCGTGGCTGAGTCACTCCGCCAAGTTGCCGAGACCTTGTTGAAACCGAAGTGACGCCTAACCCCTCTACAAGGACTTCCCACTAAGTCAAGAGGACTGATGATTGGTTTGGCTGTTTGGCTGTTCCCCTTGTCAAGCGGCTGTTGGTATTGGCTATTGAATTGCTCGCTCTGGCGTGGTGGGCTTCGAAGGTGCGGCGCGACAGAAAAACAGACTGCACATCTACAAACGGCCTTGTTGCACCTGCCGGTGCGGACCCAGATACGAACCGCTCAGTTGGGCTCCATTCGCTCCACGGGGTTGGGCGTGATTGCCGCCGCGTCGGGTTAGCCGAGTTCACCAACTGCCGGTCTGACCTGTCAATGCATCTTCGGGAGCACGTCCGTGGTGGAGGGATTCAGGTGGTGTTGGTCGGGTTGATCGGATGGGCCGGATTGCCGTCGTTCAGACGCAAGCCGTTGCCCGCTCTGCCTGCGCAGGCGGTGCCTGTTTGGCTTTGGGCTTGACACTGACGTGTTGGGGATTGAAACCATCTTCACGCGTCATCACCGCCCACAGAATGCGCGCGTTCTTGTTGGCCATGGCCACGCAGGCTTTCTGCCAACCCACCCGCGCGGCGAGTTGCTGCACCCATCGGCTGTTCGGGTCGTCGCGCTTTTGCGCGCTCATCACCGCCGACTTCGCGCCCTGGATCAGCAGCGTGCGCAGGTAGTCGTCGCCGCGTTTGGTGATGCGTCCCAGGCTGGCTTTGCCGCCGCTGGAGTTTTGCCGCGGCACCAGCCCCAGCCAGGCGCCGAACTGCGCGCCGGATTTGAACTGGCCGAAGTCACCCACGGCCGCAGTCAATGCCGAGGCGCCGACCTCGCCGATGCCCGTGATCTTGGCCGCACGCCTGGCCTGCTCGCTGCTGCGCACATGCTGGCCAATCTGACGATCACACCAGTGCATGTGCTCGTCCAATTGCCGCCACAGCTCAAACGCTTGCCGCAGCGCCAGGCGCCCCACTCCGCTCAGCGCATTGCTGGCATCCTCCAGCACGTCGGGCAGCGCGGCGCGCAGCACTTTAGGGCTCTTGCCGAACGCCAGCCCGGCTTCGATCAACGCACCTCGGATGCGGTTGATGCACGCCGTGCGGTCTTCCTTGAACCCCTCGCGCTGGCGATGCAGCATCATCAGGCCCTGCTGCTCGGCGGTCTTGATCGGCACGAACCGCATCGTCGGGCGCGAGGCCGCCTCGCAGATCGCCGCCGCATCGTTCATGTCGTTCTTCCCGCTCTTGCCTTCCATGCGGTACGGGCTGACGAAGTTCGCCGCAATCAGTCGCGCATTCAACCCCATCGCCCTCAATTGCCGCGCCCAGTGATGCGCTCCGCTGCACGCCTCCATCGCCACCACGCAGCCCGCAGGCAACTGCGCGCACCACGCCAGGAACTGATCGCGCTTGAGTGCTTTGGCAACCACACGCCGGCCCGCGCCGTCCACCGCGTGCACTTGAATCACCAGCTTCGCCAGGTCTACCCCTACCCGCGCAATCAGCGCTCGTGTAATCTCCGCCATGGGACTTCTCCTTCGCAGTTTCAGATTGACTCCACAAACTTCAATCTTGGTGCCTCGACACCGTCTTCGGAATGGGGAAGTCCCTTCGTATTCGCTCAACCGGACCCATTGCGGCATTCGGCCAAAAGCCCGCCATTTCATTCTGG